>NZ_CAMPHI010000022.1 GCF_946885955.1 uncultured Pseudomonas sp. | reverse complement strand
AATGCGTTACCTATGTCTCCCGACACCTGTTACCTATGTCTCCCGGCTGAACACCGTGCGCACCAATACCAAAATCAACGCCAGTACCGGTACTGGTAAGTTAATGTTTTCTGATCGCGGCGCTCGCTGCTTCTGGAACAGGTTCATTAACGTGTTGAACCAACGTTCTCGTTTCGCCCCTCACGGGCGAGTCACTTTCTCTTGCTTGCCCAAGAGAAAGTAACCAAAGAGAAGGGCACCCCGACATCCGGCCCCGGCTGCGCCGGGGTTCCCTCCTTCCATCACCGCTCCAGGGGCCCGCCACGAAGGGCCATCCCTGGCCCATCGTGGCTCTCGCGACATCCATGTCGCTCAACCCCTTACGCGGCGATTCCACTCGGCCTCCTGAAGGGGGTTTTGGCGTCGCCTGTGCGATCGCAGCTCAAAAGCAAAAGCAAAAAACCAGACATCATCGAGCTCGATTTAATCCCCCTGAATCTTGCTCAACAAACTACGCGCCAGCTGCACCGCCTCGCTGCGATGGCTGATATTGAGCTTCTGGTAAAGACTGCGGATATGGGTCTTGATCGTGGTCGGGGCTACGTTGAGGTGTTCGGCGATCTGCTCGTTGGACTGGCCGGCGTGGATCAGGCTGAGCACCTGCCATTCGCGCCGGGTCAGCGGCGAGTGACGCAGCAGCTCGGGCACGTCGGGGCGGTTGATGATGTCCTGTATCACCGCCTCGTCGAGGGTGATGCGGATCGCCCGACTGAAGTCGCGCTGCTGCTGGGCCAGCTGGATCAGCCGGTCGGCGCGCTGGGCTTCCAGCTCGCCGAGGCGGCGTTCGTGCTGCAGGGATTTAAGCATGACGATGATCAGCTTGCCGATGCGCAGGAAGCTGCCGATGGCGCCGGTGTTGCTGGCCAGGGTCAGGGCCTGGTGCAGGTGATCGAGGGCCAACTGGCGCTCTTCGCGCAGCCAGTGCAATTGGGCCTGGAGGATGTGGTTACGGTTGGCATCCATCACCAGGCCGTGGTGTTCGGCATCGGTCTGTAACTGGCGGATGATCGGCAGGGCCTTCTCCGGCTGGTTCAGCGACAGGTGCGCGCGTACATGGTTGCGCCCGTTGTACTGGGCGAAGTGGTTGACCCCGGGCTTGAGCGGCGGCGCGGTGCCGAGCCATTGCTGGATGGCTTCCTTGTCCTGGGTCGAATCCCAGTAGCCGAGCATTACCGCATGGGCGTTGGTCAGCCAGTCGATATGGTAATTGTCGTCGGCCAGCATGCTCTGGATCTTGCCGATATAGTCGGCACACACGCTCTGCTGGCCACGCGCGTGGGCAATGCTGGCGAGCAGCGCATAGCATTGCAGCAGCCAGCGATCGCCGACCTCGTCGAGAATCTGGATGCCCTGCAACGCGCATTGCTCGGCAGCATCGAGGTGGTGCCATTCCCACAGCACCTGGCCACGCACGCGGTAGATGAACTCCATGATCGGCGTGGCCTGCAGGCGTTCCTGCTCGATGTAATGGATGGCCTTTTCCTGCAGCGAATAGGCCTTTTGCAGATGGCCCTGGGCGATGGCGATTTCCGACAATTGCCCCAGGCTCCAGACCACCAGGTGCGAGGCGCGAATCTCACGGGCGCGGCTTTCGGCCTCCTCATATTGTTGCTGCGCCTGCACCAGCAAACCCTGAACGAAATGCGCCTCGGCCAGGCCGGACAGCGCGGCGACCTTGGAGGTCCGCATGATCAGCGGCTCACAGGCCAGCGCCTCGTGGGCCAGGGCAATGGCCTTCTGCTCGTCGCCGCGATTCATCGCCACCTGGGCGCGCACCGCATTGAACTCGCCGACGATACGCGCCCACTCCTGCTCGGAACAACGCTCCTGCAACGCCTGTTCGCCAGCGCTGAACCAGTTCTCGACCTGATCGAACTGATAGGAGTTTTGCGACACCCAGGCCTGCAGCAGGGTGAACAGCGGCGAGTTGGCGATGCTGCTGACCGGCAGAGTTTCCAGGCACTGCTGCAGCAGGCTCAGGCGGCCCTGGCGATAGAACTGCCGACCGTGGCGCTCCAGCACTTCGCCGACCCGCGCCGGGTTGCGCGCCAACACCGCATGGCGCGCGGCTTCTTCCGGCATGTTCTCGGTGAACAGCGCTTCCGAGGCGCGCAGATGCAGTTCGGAGACCCGCTGCGGCTGGTGAGTATGCAGTTCGCCCTGGAGGAATACGGCGAATAACGGGTGGTAGCTGTACCACTGGCGCAGGCTGTCCAGGGGTTGCAGGAACAGGCCGCCGCGCTCGAGTTGCTCGAGCATATCGCGGGCGTTGCAGCCCTGGGTCAGGTGGTCGGCCAGGGGCGCACTGAAGCGTTCCAATAGGCAGGTCGAGTGCAAAAACTCCAGGGTTGCCGGGCTCAACTCGTCGACCACCTGCTCGCGCAGATAATCGCGGATATAGGGGTGGCCGAGCTGCAGGCCTTCCAGAAAAATATCCATGCCACGGCTGGTCTGCACTTCCTGCAACACCAGTTGCAAGGCGCTCGGCCAGCCGCCGATACGCCGATTGAGGCGCTCGATCTGTTCGCGGTTGATCGCCACCGGCAGGCTCAATTCCAGCAGTGCCTGGACTTCCTCGGTTTCGAATGCGAGTTGCTGGGCATCCAGGGTGAGCAATTGGTGTTTGACCCGCAGCTCGGCGACGCCCAGCTCCGGCAGGCCGCGGCTGCACACCAGCAGGGTCATCCAGGTCGGCATGTTGCGCAGGAAGAAGCGCAGCGCGGCGATCACCTCGCGGTTGTCCAGCAGTTCGAATTCATTGAGCACCAGCAGCAGCGGCGCATGTTCGGCGGGCAACTCGGCGAGCAGGTGGGTCAGCAGGGTTTCGAAACTCTCGCCGCCCTGCTCGGCAAGCAACAGGCTCAGCGGGCAGCCGTGCTCCAGCTGACGGTCGAGGGCGTGCAGCAGGTAGCGGCTGAGCTGGCGCGGCTGGTTATCGCTGGCGTGCAGTTGCAGCCAGGCGACCGGGCCGTTGAAAGCCCCGGCCCATTGGCAGGCCAGGGTGGTTTTGCCGAAGCCGCTGGGCGCCTGCAGCACCACCAGGCGCACCTCGCGCAGACGCGGCAGCCACTCGTCGAGGCGCGGACGCGCCAGCAACCCGGCCGGCAGGGTCGGCATGGTGAGTTTCGCGGGAATCAGCGGCAAAGCGGCTGGCATGGCAGCATTCATGATCGTTTCCCGTTTCTTATCGGTTATTCGGGTAAGCGCTGAATTCTACGTAAATTGCGGGCCGAGGCCCGCGCTGCGTATCACATGACATAGACCAAACGTAGGGTGCGCCATGCGCACCGGCCTCGCACCGACCTCGGCATAGGCGCAAATCTTTTGGTGCGCATGGCGCACCCTACTCATTGCGGCCTCGTCCAGCGCGCACCCTACCCAACTGCTAGCCCTTCACCCCACCCGCGGTCAAACCGCCGACTATCCACTTCTGGCAATAGAGGAACACCGCGGTGATTGGCAAACCTGAGAGCACCGCGGCGGCGGCGAAGTCGCCCCACAGGTAGTTCTGGTCGTACAGGTACTGCTGGGCGCCGACCGACAGGGTCAGCTTGTCGACGTCCATCAACAGCACCGAAGCGATCGGGTATTCGGTGATGCTGGTGATAAAGGCGAGGATAAATACCACCGCGAGGATCGGCACGCTCATCGGCAGGAGGATATGCACGAACGCCTGCCAGGTGGTGGCGCCGTCGACGATCGCGGCCTCTTCGAGCGAGGCGTCGATGCTCTCGAAGTAGCCCTTGATCGTCCAGATATGCAGGGCCATGCCGCCCAGGGAGGCGATGATCACCGCGCCATGGGTGTTCACCCCGAGCCAGCTCACGTGCTCGCCGAGCTGGTCGAACAGCGCATAGATCGCCACCAGGGTCAGCACCGGCGGGAACATCTGGAAAATCAGCATGCCTTTGAGCAGCGCGCCCTTGCCGGAAAAACGCAGGCGGGCGAAGGCGTAGGCGCTGGTGGTCGACAGCAGCAGGATCAGCAGCGAGCTGATCACCGCGATCTTTATCGAGTTCCACAACCAGGTCAGCACCGGGAACGGCGGTTGTACCAGCGTGCCGTCGGCCTGGGTGTAGGGAATGCCCAGGGCCAGCGACCAGTGCTCCAGGGTCGGGTTGTCGGGGAACAGGCTGCCGGTGGCGAAGTTGCCCTCGCGAAAGGAGATCGACACCACCATCAGCAGCGGGAAGAGGATCAGCGCGATAAAACCGAGCAAGCCGAGATGGGTCGCCCAGACGCGGTATTTGACGGAGTTTCGGTGGACCATGGCCATATGCAGTTCCTCAGACCTTCACTTTCGAGAGCTTCAGGTTCAGCCAGGCCATGGCGCCGACGACGATAAAAATCATGGTGGCGATGGCGGCGGCCAGGGCGAAGTTCTGCCCTGAATCCTGGAAGGCGATGCGGTAGGTGTAGCTGACCAGCAGGTCGGTGGTGCCGGCCGGCGTGGTGGTGCCGAGAATGTCCGGGCCGCCGCGGGTAAGCAGGGTGATCAGCACGAAGTTGTTGAAGTTGAAGGCGAAGCTGGCGATCAGCAAGGGCGCCAGCGGCTTGATCAACAGCGGCAGGGTGATCTTCAGCAGGTTGTCCAACGGCGTCGCGCCGTCGATCGCCGAGGCCTCGTAGAGGTCGCGCGGAATCGCCTGCAACAGGCCCATGCACAGCAGCAGGATGTAGGGGTAACCGAGCCAGGTGTTGACGATCAGGATCATCGTGCGCGCCAGGGTCGGGTCGCTGAACCAGTCCGGGCGCACGCCGAACAGCGAATCGAGCAGCAGATTCAGCTCGCCGAAGTTCTGGTTGAACAGCCCCTTGAACACCAGGATGGAAATGAACCCTGGCACCGCGTAGGGCAGGATCAGCATCATCCGGTAGAACGCCTTGCCGCCGACCAGCTCCCACTGCAGCACGCTGGCCAGCGTCAGGCCGACAGCCAGGGTGAAGAGCACGGTGAGGGCGGCGAAGCAGATGGTCCAGATGAAGATCTGCACGAAGGGCCCGCGGATTTTCGGGTCGCTCAACACCTTGGCGAAGTTGCTCCAGCCAGCGTACACGGTAAAGCCGGGGGCCACCCGCTGGCCTGCGGCGTCGACGTAGAAGCCGCTGTCGTGGTCGGCGACCAGGCGTTCGCCGGTTTGTGTATTGAGCAATGCACCGTCGTCCTGCAGGCGGTACAGCGGCTTGACCGCCGCCACTTCGCGCAGGCCATACAGGCGCAACAGCTCGCCCGCACCGCCGCGCAGCACCCATTGTTCCAGCTCGGCGCGGCGCCGAATCACCTCGCGCAGCGCCAGCGCCGCGCCGATCTCGCCGGCATCGGCTTGCGGCGTCAGGCTCAACGGCTCGGCCGTCTGCGGGTCGCCGGACAGCGGCGCGGAGACGAACACGCCCCGCTCGCCCTGGTCGATGCGCAAGCGCAGCTGGCCCTGCGCGTCACGGTGCAGACTGAAGGCATAGCGATCGCCGGCCACATAGGTCTGGCGCAGGTGATAGCGCTGCACCTGCTCGAAGCTCAGCAGGTTGTCGCCGCTGTAATTGGTGAAGCCGATGCCCACGGTGTACAGCAGCGGGAAAATCACGAACACCAGCATGCCGGCCACCGCCGGAAAGATGTAGCGGTGGGCATAGGCGCGCTTATTGATGAAGATGAAACTGGCGAGCCCGCAGACCACCAGCCCGAGCAGGGCGAACACCGTTTGCCCCTGGGCATAGAGGGCGATCACCAGATAGAGCGCGAGCCCGTTGCACAGTAGCCAGACCGCCCAACGCATGACAACGGACAGGGACGCGGCGCTCAGGTTTTTCGACATGGCGGAGTTGGACAGCTCGATGGGCAGGTTGACGGCGGACATCTGAATCATAGCCTCATGGCGCGCAGCCGGTGACGAGAGCCCCTGCAATTCGCCCAGCGAAACCGCCCCGCTCGCCGAGGCGCGGCGCGGGCGGCTGGATCGCGAACGCATACAGGTTGAAGGATGCCGCAGGCGACATCCCGTTCACGTCACCGCTGCGGGGTTACTGGACGATGCGCTTGGCGGCGTCATCGAGAGCCGCGTCCACGGGCTGGCGGCCCGAAGTGATGTTGGTCAAGGCCGGCTCCATGGCGGACCAGAACACGCCCATTTCCGGCACGTTCGGCATCGGTCGGCCCTGCTGGGCGCTGTCGAATGTGGCCTGGATCAGCGGGTCCTTGCCCAGCTCGGCCATATAGGCCTTGTTCGCCACCGCACCGAGCGGCACGTCGGCGTTGACGGTTTTCAGGCCTTCGACCTGCAACAGGTAGTTCTCGAGAAACTCCACCGCCAGGGCCTGGTTCGGGCTGGCCGCGTTGAGGGTAGCCGCCATCACCCCGGAAAACGGTTTGCTGCTGCCCTCGCCGACCGCCGGGATAGGCGCCACGCCGAAGTCGATGCCGCTCTTGCGCGCATTCGCCCAGGCCCAGGGGCCGCTGATGAACATTGCCGACTCGCCCTTGTTGAAGGCTGCCTCGGCAACGCTGTAATCCGCGCCCTTGGGCATCACGCCTTCGTCGATCAAGCGCTTTAGCAGCGCCGCGCCTTGCTTGGCGCCGGCGGTGTTCACCCCGGTGCTTTTCACGTCATAGCCGGAACCGTCGTTACCGAAGGCATAACCGCCATTGGCCGCCAGCAGCGGCCAGCTGAAATACGGCGTGTTGTAGGCCCAGAGGATCGCGCGCTTGCCGTCTTTGGCCAGCTCCTTTTGCAGGGCGAAGACTTCTTCGAAGTTGGCCGGCGGAGTTTTCACCAGCGCCTTGTTATAGATCAGCGTGGGCGCTTCGATCGCCAGGGGATAGCCCCACAGCTTGCCCTGGTAGCCGACCGCATCCCAGGCCAGGTCGACGATCTCGGCCTTGCTCTTGGCGCTGGGGTTGATCGGCGCGATCAGGCCGCTCTTGGCCCATTCGCCGAAACGGTCGTGGGCCCAGATGAAGATGTCCGGGCCGTTGCCGGTGGCGGCGGCCTGCTGGAACTTGTCGGTGATGCTGTCGGGGTGCGCGACTTCGACCGGGATACCGGTGTCGGCGGTGAATTTTTCGCCGACCTCGGCCAGGCCTTTATAGCCTTTATCGCCATTGATCCAGATGACCAGCTTGCCTTCTTCGATGGCAGCCAGGGCCGAATGCGGCAGGCTCAAGGTGGCGGACAGGCCGATAACGGCTGCTGCAAACAGCTTTTTGTTCATGGGTGTTCCCTCGTGGCTTGTTATTTTTAATCCACAGCATGTGTTTCTGCCTGCCGCAGCGCGGTTTCGCAGTGGGCCCATGGTCGATCAGCAGGCGAACCGGCACATCCTCCCCACGAGGAGGATGAGGGGGCGTAGAAGCAGGGCGTAGTCTGCCAGCCGACGCCCTGGCGAACCCAGATTTTTCACCATGTCTCAGCCTGCACAAGCACAGGGGATCGCGGCTAAATGAGCGGCATTGCCCTTCTGTGCGGAGTTGCGCATGCCCATGTTCAGTCTACTTAGTCGGCGCCTGTTGGCGCTTTGCGTCAGCCTGCATTTTTCCCTCGCCCTGGCCCAACCGAACCTCGACGTCCGGCTCGACGGCCAGCCGCTGGCGCTGGCTTGGCAAGCGCTGGATAGCCCGGCAGCCCAGGGGCAACGCTTCGCCGCCGACCTGCAGTTGTCGCCCGGCCAGCTGCAACTGGGCCAGGGCAACGGTGCCGGCGAAGCCCTGAAGCCGTTCCAGCGTTTCGACCTGCACCCCGCCAGCCGGTTCGATTTCGCCGTGACCGAGGCCGGCCGTTATCGCCTGCTGGTAGAGACCGGCGCGGATGCGCACCTGCGCCTGCTGCCGCTGCCCAGCGAGGTCGCGCAGCAGCAGAGCGCCTGCTCGACCTGGGATGGCGAAGCCCTGAGCGTGGATGTCTCCAGCGTTTTCGCCGACGGCCAGCCCCTGCGTGACGCCTACAGCGGCCAGCGTGCGCGGGTCAAGAACGGCCATGTCGATCTGACCCCGGCACCCGAAAGCGATGGTTTGCTGCTGCTTGAAGCCGCCGATACGCCGGCCAGCGCCCGTTGGGATTGGCGCAACGCCAGCGTGTATTTCGCCATCGTCGACCGCTTCGCCAATGGCGACCCGGACAACGACCGCAGCTACGGCCGCGGGCCCGATGGCGAGCAGGAGATCGGCACCTTCCACGGCGGCGATCTCAAGGGTCTGACCGGCAAACTCGATTACCTCGCGGAACTGGGCATAGGCGCGCTGTGGATCAGCGCGCCCTACGAGCAGATTCACGGCTGGGTCGGCGGCGGCGACAAGGGCGACTTCCGCCATTACGCCTACCACGGCTACTACGCCCTGGATTACACCCAGCTCGACGCCAATATGGGCAGCGAGCAGGACCTGCGCGAGCTGATCCGCCAGGCCCATGCCCGCGGCATCCGCGTGCTCTTCGATGTGGTGCTCAACCACCCCGGCTACTCGACCCTGGCCGATATGCAGGCGTTCGGCTTCGGTGGCCTGCGCGACGGCATGGCCCGGTACCTGCCCGCACGCTGGAGCGACTGGCGGCCCGAATCCTTCGAAAACGCCCACGCCTATCACAACCTGCTCGACTACCAGCACCCGGACTGGGCCAACTGGTGGGGCAAGGACTGGGTGCGCGCCGGCATCGCCGACTACCCCACCCCGCCCAGTGTGCTGGTCGATCCGCTCAAGGGGTCGCTGGCGTTTTTGCCGGACTTTCGCACCGAGCGCGAAGAAGCGGTCGCCCTGCCGGTTTTTCTCAAACACAAACAACCGACCCGCGCCGTCGAGCGCGAGGGCTACCGCGTACGCGACTACCTCAACGAATGGCTGAGCTTCTGGGTACGCGAGTTCGGCGTCGACGGCTTTCGCGCCGATACCGTCAAACATGTCGAACCGGCGGCCTGGGCCGAACTGCGCGCGGCGGCCGATAAAGCGCGGGCCGACTGGGCCGAGGCCAACCCGGATGATCCCTTCGCCGGCGAGCCATTCTGGATGGTCGGCGAGGTGTTCGGCCATGGCCCGGAAACCAGCGAGTACCAGCGCAACGGCTTCGACGCCCTGATCAACTTCGCCTTCCAGCAGCAAACCGCGAGCAAGGCCAGCGATTGCCTGCGCCAGGCCGAGGGCAGCTACTCGCACTATGCCGGACTGCTGAAGGAAAACCCCGGGCATAACTTTATGAGCTACGCCTCGTCCCACGACACCGCGTTGTTCTTCGCCGAGCAGCACAACGACCTGGCGCGCCAGCGGGGCCTGGCCGAGGCCCTGCTGCTCAGCCCCGGCGCCGTGCAGATCTACTACGGCGACGAAAGCGCGCGGCCGCTCGGGCCGAGTGGTTCCGACCCGTTCCAGGGCACCCGTTCGGATATGAATTGGAGCGCGCATGATCAGCCGCAGACCGCCGCGCTGATCAAACATTGGCGCCGTCTCGGCCAGTTCCGCGCGCGCCATCCAGCGGTCGGCGCCGGCAGCCATCGGCAACTCTCCGAAAAGCCCTACGCTTTCGTTCGCGAAGCGGGCAACGACAAGGTGGTAATAGTCCAGGGCCGCTAGCGCCATACCAGACACCAGCCCGTAGGGTTCGCCATGCGCACCAATCGCCCCCAACAAGAGGTATCCAGATGACCGCCGAACAACAACGTCAACACGATCAACTGGCTTTTATCGCCAGCGGCGCCGAGCTTGAAATTGGCAACCCCGCGGACTGTCCGCTGCCGCTTGAGCGACTGGCCGCCACCCAGGGCGACGAACCCTATGTGCGCGAGCGCTTTGCCGGCGGCCTGACCGCCCACGTTTATCGCATCGAGGCGGGCGGCCGCGACTGGACGCTCAAGCGCGCTCGCGAACGCTGCCTGGTGCAGAATCCCAACGGCCAGACCAGTTTTCTCAATGAGATCCAGCGCCGCGCCGATCTGCGTTTGCTGAAACAAGACGCGCAACTCGGCAAACGCCTGGACGCCATCGTCGACACCCAATACGCCAGCCTCAAACACGGCGTGCTGCTGTCGCCCTGGATCGCCGGCACAGCGGTAACCGAATGGCACGAACGGCAATTGCTCGAACTGTTCGATGCCCTCGGCGCACTGCTGCTGGGCGGCCTGTTCGAGTGGGACCTGTGCCCCGGCAATACCCTCGACGACGGCCAGATTCGCCTGTTCGACTTCGGCTATATGTACCGCTTCGACCCGTTGCGCCAGTTCAACAGCAACGGCACCAGCGTGCCGCAATTCCACGCCGCCGAACGCTTCGAAACCCGCCAGTACTTCGCCTACTTGCTGGGCCTGGAACAACGCAGCGACAACGACGCCCTGGCCGCCTTCCGCGTGGAAAAACAGATCGCCCTGCTCGCTTACCAGCGCTTGCACCGCGAACTAAGCGGCCGCCACGCCAGCGCCGAGGTGCTCGATTGGTTGCAAGGCATCATCGATGAGTGGCGCAGCGCCCTGAGCGGCGACCTCGAAGGCCTCTACCTGCGCGAAGCCTGGCGCTCCCATGGCCTCGACCTGGAAGACGACCTCAGTGGCCAGACCTGCACCCCGCTGACCCTGCGACGTATTGACTGGCTCGAACGCAATGCCCGGGAACGCTACGCCGATCTGCGGCAATTAGCGGTATTCGGCGAGACGGCGCCAGGCGCCGCCAAGCTGCTGAGTGAATTTGCCGAGGCAAGAAAGCTGGCGCAGAAGTGGCAGATCCAGAATGCCCCGTAATCCTGTAGCCCGGATGAAATCCGGGGAGAATATGGCGCCTGAAACCAAGCTCCCGGATTGCATCCGGGCTACAGCACATAGCCTGGGTTGAGCGCAGCGATACCCAGGGCGCCGATACACGGGTATCGCTTCGCTCAACCCGGGCTATCATTGTGTGACTTTGATCGTTCCCACATCGAGGCGTCGAACCGTCCACGTGGGAACGATCAGCTGCTCCCGCTTGCGGCATAGGTCGCTGTCGCTCGTCGTAGGCTTCGAGTAGATCACCCATGGCGCCAGCCAGGCCGGCCAATGGGTGATCCTCATCGTCAGCATTTTGCGAGGGGCAAGAGCAACGCTCACCCCCACCCATAGCAAGTTGCGATATTTGCCTAACAGCAAACCGAACCGCGCGATTGAGCGGCTCGGCCTATTCGCGGCTCAGAAACTCCCGCTCGTAGTCACCCCCGCCGCACTGAGCACCTGATTGTTGCCACCCGGTTGCCAGCTCTTGACCAGGCTCGGGTCGCTCTCGCTGCGAACGATGCATTTCCATTCGACGCTCTGCTGCGCCGGCAGGCTGATGTTGCCTTTCCAGGTCGGGTAGGCGCTGACGTCGGTCAGGCGCACGGCGCTGGCCGGGCTCCAGTTGCCGAGTTGGCTGAGGTTGCCGACCGCGTAGACGCTGTCGCCCGGTTGGGTCACGCCGTTATCGCAGCGGAAATTCACGCTGACCAGGTCGCCACCGCCAGTGGTGCCGCTGGTCCAGATGCGCAGCTTGCCGCCATCCTGATTCAGCGCCGCGTTGAAGCTGCCGCTGGCGACCTGCCCTGGGTTGCCGAGGTTGGAATCCAGGGCGATGACCAGCGTCTGCGTGGTGCCGGTCACGGTCGCCACCAAGCCCGAGTAGCCGCTATGAAACTGGATCGCCGAGTCGGCGCGCACCCCGGCGGCGCGGCGGATCTGGATCAGTTGACGGATCAGCGGGCCATAGCCCCAGTCGTACATATGCGACCAATAGACCACCGGCGTACCGGGGCTGGAGAGGATGTAGGCATAGGCCTGTTTGATCAGCCCATCGGCCAACGGCCAATGATGCTGCCCGCCGTTCTGCCCTGGCGAATAGCCGGTGTCGTGGTTGTCGACGAAGGTCACCGCCACCTCGCGCCAGCGCGCATCGGGGTTGCCGTTGAGGCCGTTTTTCCAGTCGGCGATGGAACCGTTCTGCATGCGTTCCTTGAGGGCGAAGTCGAAGATCGGGCACTTGGCGCGGTCCGACCAGTCCTTGAGCACCTGCTGCCAGCTGGCGCCGCTGCGCCAATCCCAGCTCGGGTATTCGCCCGGCGCCTTCCACAACTCGCCAACGCAGAAGGCATCGTCGTTGGCCGCACTCATCCAGCTGTCGACCCGCTCGCCGGCGTAGCCGCGGACGAAGTCGAAACGCAAACCGCCGGCGCCGTAGTTGTTGCGCAGGTTGGCGAACTCGTCGCGGAACATCCCATAGACCTGCGGGTTGCCGGTATTGAGGTCGGCATCGCCACCGATAAAGCGGTCGCCGTCGTCGCAGTCATTGGGGTAGTTGCCGGGGTCGGCGCAGTCGTTGCGCCACATGCCCTGGCCGGCCGGCAGGTTGATTTCCTTGTCCGGGTAACCGCGGTTCATATGGTTGGGCACCACGTCGTAGAGCACCTTGACCTGGGCATTGTTCAAGGCGCCAGCGGCCTGTTTGAGCTGGGCATCGCTGCCGTAGCGGCCGTTCTTGTTGAAGTCGTGCCAGAAATAGCCTTCGCCACCGCCGGAGTTGGCGCCGTCGCTCCAGCTGGAGAAATCGCGCCAGGGTACCGGCATCCAGATTGCGCTGAAGCCATCGGCGGCGATGGTCGGCGCCATGTCGCGCAAGGTGTTGTACCAATTGTTCGGCGCTTCGCGCACCACGTTCCAGTGAAAGCCCTGCAGGATGATTTCGTCGCCGCCGTGATAACGCACGCCGGCCGGGCTTTTGCCGGCCAGGTCGGCGGCCTGGGCGGCGCCCAGGGTGAACAGCAGGGAAGAAACCGCCAATGCCAGGCGGGCAGGTTTGAACAGGTTTTTCATCGTGTCGCTCCACTCTTGTAATTGTTGTTGAGAGCATCCGACTGCGGGTGATCAGACCGTTGAAAAGCTGCTGCGCTCGACTTACGGCGTGTTTCCCCCTGGATGACGAGGCCACTGCGGCGCATGCGCCGACCCTTGCAGCCTGCCCCCCCACGCCGCCGCGCAATACCTCCCCAAAGCTTTTTTTACAGGCGTAGTGGCCAGGCGTAACGCGCTTGCCGGCCAGAGCTCGGCCCTCCTCCCCGACTACGCCCCAAGGCTCCGCCTCGAAAAAACATAGCTGGGAGGATGTGGCGAAAAGCGCCGATCTCCACTCTTCGTGCAGCGCTGACCTCGGAATGGCTTCCCCACCGTACGGCCACCAAGGGTTCGGCTGGCAGCGCCCTGACCAACAACAAGAACAAGGACCATTGAAATGAATACGCCGAAACACCTACGTCTTCTGCAACCTTCCCTGCTGTGCGCTGCCATGTTCGCGGCCATGCCGTCCCAGGCAGTGGATTTCCACGGCTACCTGCGTTCCGGCATCGGCGCCACCGGCAGCGGCGGCGACCAGGCCTGCTTCCAGGCCGCTGGCGCCCCGGCCAAGTACCGCCTGGGTAACGAGTGCGAAACCTACGCGGAAATCGGTCTCGGCGAAGAAGTCTGGAAGGAAGGCGACCAGAGCTTCTACGTCGACAGCATGATCGCCTACAAGTCCGACCAGGCTAACGACTGGGAAGCCACCGACAGCGAGGGCGGCAGCGCCTTCAACAACGGCACCAGCTCGATTCGTCAATTCCACGTACTGGGCAAGAACCTGCTGGAAAGCCTGCCGGGCGCGACCATCTGGGCCGGCAAGCGCTACTACAAGCGTCACGACGTACATATCAACGATTACTACTACTGGGACGTCTCCGGCCCCGGCGCCGGCATCGAAGACATCGACCTGGGCTTCGCCAAGGCCCATGTCGCCTGGATGCGCAACAACGATGGCGACTACGTGTACGACGGCACCGGCACTGGCACCAACGTCGCCAACAACACCTTCGATTTCCGCCTCACCGATATCGACACCAATACCGACGGCAAGCTGATCGTCGGTTACGACTTCGGCAAGGCCAACCTCACCGATGAGCAGGAACGCGACCCCGGCTACACCAACCAGAAGGGCCACCTGATCACCCTCGAACACACCCAGGGCAACTGGTTCGGCGGCTACAACCGCCTGGCGCTGCAATACGGCACCGACGGCATCATCGGCAGCAGCGGGCGCAACAGCACCGGCAACAGCGACGGCAGCATGCTGCGCCTGGTCAACCACGGCGTGGTCGGCCTGAGCGACAACATCGAGATGATGTACGTGCAGATCTACGAAGACCGCGATCTGGACAATGACTCGGGCCAGACCTGGGCCTCGTTCGGCGTACGCCCGGTGTACAAGTGGAACGACACCATGAGCACCGCCCTGGAGTTCGGCTACGACTACATCGACCCGCAAGCCGATGGCGATAAATCCCGCGATCTGACGAAGATCACCCTGGCCCAGCAATGGTCGGCCGGCCGCAGCTTCTGGGCGCGTCCACAAATCCGCGTATTTGCCACCTACGCCATGTGGGACGGCGGCCGTTATCAGGCTGCCAGCGAAGCCATCGATGCCGGCGACGACAATGGCCTGACCTTCGGCGTCCAGGCCGAGGCCTGGTGGTGATCGGTTGCGGCGTCTAGGAGCCAGTTGAGGTTCCTGACGCCGCATCGATACAACGCAACTTCCACGCTGCTCCTGTGGGCTTTCACCCCGGCCTGCTCCGGCCGGGGCCTTTTCCATACGAGCCCAACGAGGTCACCATGACGCCATACAAACTTTCCCTGTGCCTGCTCGGCCTGATGCTCGCCGGTTGCGCCAGCGAACCGTTACGCCGCTTCGATGCACTGAATGCCAGCCCGGCGCCGCTGCAGGCGTCGGTTAGCCAAGCGCAGCATCGCCTGGATATCGCGCCCTCCTGCTGCGCCAACCTGCGCGACCTGCCCTTTACCCGCATCGGCGCCGACTTCAGCGGCGAGGTGCTAATTGACGAGAATGCCCCAGCGTTCGAATTCGATAGCGGCAAGAGTTTCTTCCGCGCCTTTCAGTTGCCTGCCGACAGCAAATCCTTCGAGATCCGCCTGTACAGCCAGGCCGGCGATACGGTGCTGGCGCCCAACGCCATGCTGCTCGACAGCCAGTACCGGGTCACCCGCCTGCTCGGCGCGGAGGACTTCGTCTACGCCCCGGCCGCCGGCCTGAAAAGCGACAGCCTCGACGCCCGTCTGCGCGTCGACCGTCTGTATAAAGACAACCCCGGCAATGAGCACTACCTGGTGCTGTACAGCTCGGCCGAGCAGATGAGCGGCCAGACCGTGATCGAACACCCGGCCAAGGCCTATGCCCGCGCCCTGGGTAACCAGCCACCGAATATTCCCGACCCGGTGGTCAAGCACGCGCCGGTGGGCGTGCTGAAGATGGTGCTGATCGAAGACAAGATCGCCGGGCAAACCGCCAACACCTATGTGCCGCCCTACAGCATCGGCCAGACCATGGGCAACACCGTGCCCTCGGTGCCGGCGCCCGCCGTGCTGCCGGAAACCCAGGCTTATTACCGCCAGGGCATAGACGCGGCATTGGCGAGCCAGGACCTGTCGCGCGCCCTGCGCCTGGCCGACGAAGCCGAGCGGGTCGGCGACCTGAGCGCCAAGGCTTATCTGCTTGAGCGTATTCAGATCAAGTGATGGTTGGGCTGGCGACGCTCTTTCGCCATCTACCAAAGCCGGCAACGCTGCCCTCACCCCCGGCCCCCTCTTCCGGGGGTGAGGCAGCTCATGCCGGCCTGTCATTGCGAGAACCTATATATGAACGCTTTGCTAAAGGCCGGGGCCCTGTCGCTGCTGTTCTGCCTGAGCGGCTCCGCCTGGGCTTTCGAACGCGACACGCTGTTGGTCTGGGTCAGCCAGGACAAGGGCTTCAACGGCATTGCCGAGGTCGGTAAACGCTTCCAGGCCGACACAGGCATCCTGGTTAAGGTCGCCACCCCGGAAGACTTGGCTGCTCGCTACGACCGCCAAGCCGGCACCGCCAAAGGTCCGGATATCGTGATTTTCGCCCATGACCGCTTCGGTTCCTGGATCAATGCCGGCCTGCTCGCCAGCGTCACGCCCGGCCAGGAGGCCTTGCAACGTGCTCCCGCGTTCGCCTGGGAAGCGGTAAGCGTGGCCAAACGCATCTATGGCTACCCGCTGTCCACCGAAGTGGTCAGCCTGATCTACAACCAGGACCTGGTGCCGGAGCCGCCGCACACTTGGGCCGAGGTGATCGAACTGGATCGCCGTCTGCGCGCCCGGGGCAAGCGCGCCATCGAATGGGATTACAGCAACCTGTACTTCTCCTGGCCACTGATCGCCGGCAGCGGCGGCTACAGCCTGAACAAACGCGACGGTCTATATGATCTCGCCGACTCGGGCATCGCCAATGCCGGCGCCATTGCCGGTTTCGAGCAGATCCGCAGCCTGCTCGACAGCGGCGTACTGGCGCGCGATGCGAGCTACGAGAGCATGATGAACGGCTTCAAGGCCGGCGAGGTGGGCATGATCATCAATGGCCCCTGGGTGTGGAACGAGCTGCGCGCCGCGAATATCCGCTTCGCCATCGACTACGTGCCCGGCATCAGCGCCGAGCAGCCGGGCAAACCCTTTGTCGGCATAGTCGCGGCGGCGATCAATGCGCATAGTCCCAACAAGCAGCAGGCCCAGCGCTTTCTCGAGGATTACCTGACCAGCGCCGACGGGCTGCGCAGCATCGATGCCGACAAGCCGCTCGGCGCGGTGGCCAATCTGCAACTGCTGCAAACCCTGCAACAGGACCCGTTGATCGCCCACACCTACAACTCCGCCGCCCGCGGTGAAATCATGCCCGACCTGCCGGAGATGAAACGCTTCTGGGCGCTGTTCCAGACCCGCCTGAAGCCCATGTTGCACGGTCAACGGCCGTTGCTGGCGACGCTGGAGGAAATTACCGCACGCCTGGATAAGCAGGCGCAGATGCAGGCTACCCGCCGTCGCCACTACCCGGCCAGCCCGTTGCACTGAGAGGGCTTGTCGCGGCGCCGGTTCATCCAGCGCTTCGCCCGAATTAATCCGCCATCGCCATGGTCCACCGAATGGAATGTTCAGCCTTTTTGATCAGACTTCCTGAGGAGGAACGGAAATGACGATGGAATCACTGCAAGGCGCGCTGGTGGTGGTGACCGGCGCATCCAGCGGCATCGGTCGCGCGGCCGCCAACGCTTTTGCCCAACGGGGTGCGAAGCTGGTATTGGCGGCGCGCGACGCCGACGCCCTCGATCAGGTGGTCGCCGAATGCATGCAGCAGGGCGCCGACGCCACGGCGGTACCGACCGATGTGACCGATAACCAGGCGGTGCTGGATCTGGTCGAGGCCGCCGCCGACTTCGGCGAAGGGCGAATCGACGTGTGGATCAATAACGCCGGCGTCGGCGCCCTGGGCAGTTTCGACAAGACGCCGTTGCGTGCCCACGAACAGGTGATCCAGACCGACCTGCTCGGCTATCTGCGCGGCGCCCACGGCGTCATGCCCTACTTCAAGGCCCAGGGCTGCGGCGTGCTGATCAATACCCTGTCGGTCGGCAGTTGGGTGGCGCAACCCTTCGCCAGTGCCTATTCCGCGGCGAAATATGGGCTGCGCGGTTTCACCGAGGCGCTACGCGGCGAGCTGACCGACTGGCCGGGCATCCATGTGTGCGATATCTACCCGGCGGTGGTCGATACCCCGGGCTTTCGCGACAGCGGTAATTACAGTGGTCACAGGATGGCTCCACCGCCACCGGTGATCGACCCGCGCGAAGTGGCCGAGGCCATGGTGCGTCTGGCCTTGCACCCGAAACCGACGGTCACCGTCGGCGCCAGCGCCTCGCTGCTGCGGCTGATGCACTTTCTCGTGCCGCATTTCGAACGGTTGTCGGGCAAGCTGACCGGCGAAGCGATACGCCGGGCACAAACCTGCGACCCGTCATCCGGCAACCTGTTCGAGCCGGCGCACGCCGAGCGACGCGTGGATGGCGGCTGGCGCGCGGAAAGGGCGAGAACCACCCGTCCCTTGCTCGCAGTCGGGGTGGTCGCGGCGCTGGTGGTCGGTCTCGGCGTGCTGGGTTTACGCCGCCATTAACAGGCGTTTAGGGCGCTTCGTGGCCGCGCGCGACCTGGGCCAGATGGAACCAGGTCGGCGCATCCAAATGCAGCTGCGCCCCCGCCAGGGCATTTTCGATACGCGACCAGCGCAAGCTGCCGATGATCGGCACGGGCTCGCCGGGCAAGCGCCGCAACCAGGCCAGCGCAACCTGATCGGCAGTGGCGCCGAGCGTGTCGGCAACCGTCTCCAACGCTTGCTGCAAGGCCACCGGAAAGGCTCCGCCGGCGAACGGCGACCAGGCCAGCGCCTGCAAACCGGCGCCCTGCAGTGCCTGCAACTGGCCATCCCAGGCCGCGTCCTGGGCCAGCAGCGACAGCTCGATCTGGTTACAACGCAGCGGTAACTCGCGCGCCAGCTGCTGCCACTGCAACGGCAGGAAGTTGGACACGCCGAGCCAGCCGACCTTGCCGCTGTCGAGCATGTCCTGCAGCACGCGAATGGTTTCCTCGGCCTGCATCAGCGGGTCGGGGCGGTGCAGCAGAAAGCCGTCCAGGCGCTCGACCCCAAGACGCTTGAGCGACGCATCGAGCGAATCGCGCAGGTGCGCCGCGCTGCTGTCGTAGTGTTTGACCTGCCAACGTGAAACATCCTGCGGGGCCAGGACAATATCGGCCTTGCTGATCAACTGCAGCTGCCCGCGCAATTGCGGCCTGAGGCGCAAGGCGTCGCCGAAACGCGCTTCGCAGCTGCCCAGGCCGTAGATATTGGCGTGGTCGAAGGCATGCAACCCGCGCTCCACACAGCGCTCGATAAAAGCCAACAGCGTCTGCGGCGTGGCCAGCTCGGGATAATCGTGCAGGCGCATCATGCCGAGTAGCAGCGGCACCTGGACCGGACTTGGGTTGGTGTTCATAACGGACATCCCTGGTTTTTTCTGCAGGATGCCAGAGCGCGCGAGAAAGCGCTGCACCGCCACTGCCCCCCGCCATTGGCCGGCTACCTGAACTCCCGTATGCGCTTGCGCCTCTATCCCTATACCTACAACAACCATAACGAGGGCCTTGCAATGACGGTTAATCGTGCTGTTACGTGGCTGGCACGCAGTGGTTATGCGGCGCGTGGAGCCGTGTATGTGATTGTCGGCTTCTTCGCCATCAGTGCCGCCCTGGGTGCGGGCCAGGCGGTCGATAGCGAAGGGGCGATGCGCAAGATTCTTGGCGAAAGCTTCGGTGAGGTGCTGCTGTTGATCATCTCGCTCGGGTTGTTTTCCTTCAGTGCCTGGCGCCTGACCCAGGCCATCGGCGATACCGATGGTCATGGCGGCGATGCCAAGGGCTTGCTGATTCGCGCCGGGCTGATCGGCAGCGCAGTGGTGCATGGGCTTCTGGCGCTATTCGCCCTGAGCCTGCTGATCACCCTGTCCGATAGCGCAAGCGAGGGCGGCAAGGACAGCCTGCAGCGAATGCTGGGCTGGGAATATGCCAACTTGCTGGTACAGGCGATGGCGCTGGTGCCCTTGGGCGTCGGCCTGGCGCACTTGATCAAAGCCTGGAGGGCCAATTTCCAGCGCTATTTTCAAGCCGATGAGCGGATCATGCGCTGGGTTCGCCCCATTTCCCGCATTGGCCTGTTGACCCGCGGATGCGCCTTTTTGATCATCGCGGCGCTGTTATTCTCCGGCGCGCACAATTACCAACCGACCGATCCCCCGGGGCTCAAGCAAGTCCTGCAAGCACTGCAGAGCATGCCCGCAGGCACCTGGCTATTGCTGACCATTGGTCTTGGCTTATTGGCGTTCGCCTTGTACAGCCTGGCCGAAGCACGCTGGCGGCGCATCGATGTAGCGCGTCTGATGCCCAACTGATTCCGGCGCTTTTCTGATCATGCTTTCAGACGATCGACGCACCAGAGTAGCTGGCTCGGAGCCCATGGCGGGCTAATCCAGGTTCAGCTGCCGGGCGTTACGGGTGGCGCCGGGAGTCTGCTTGAAACGACTCTTGTAGGCCCGGGAAAAGCTCGATGCATCGGCAAAGCCGACCTCATCGGCCACCGCCGCCAGCGACATTGCGCTGTTGAGCAAGAGGTATTGCGCCCGCTGCATGCGCCGACCCATCACGTATTGCTGCGGGGTCATGGCGAAGCTGCGCTGGAACAGGAAATTGAAATGGCTTTCGCTGAGGTTCAGCGCCGCGGCCAGGTCGCCGTTGCAAGGTGGCTCGGCGAGACGCCGGTCGATCAGTCGATTGAGTTCGGCGAGCGCCAATCGCGAATCCGCGGGTAACGCTGGAACCGATGAATAGCGCTGGACCAGCTGGGTCATGAACAGCGACACCAACTGGTAGTTGATCAGGGCACTGTCCCGCTGCGCACCACGCTGCAGCTGCCCGGCGGCGAAATCCAGCAAAGGCATCGCGGCGGCATCCAGGGTGATGAATTCCGGGCGCTGGAACAGCGTCTCGCTAAACTTGAGGTCGCAGGCCTGCTCCAGCGCGCCGATATAGGGATCGTTCAGCGCCACGTCGATCACCAACAGCTCGCTTTCTTCACTGAGGCCGGCATATAGGTGGCTGGCCGAAGCCGGCACCAAGGCGGCGATGCCGCTGGCCAAACGCCCCTCGCTGTCGCTGAACGCGCAGTCCATCCGCCCGCGCCAGCCAATCAGCACCTGCGCGTAGTCGTGACAATGTTCGCCGCGCTGCCGTGCGATCAGGTTGCGTCGGGCCTGGCTATTGTTGATCACGCCAGGCCTCCGGTAGGAGCATGAAATTTCATAGCCTGAGTATATAACTCCAGCGCCTGGGTCAATGGCAAACGATCAGGGAGTGGATAGGATTTAAAGCACCTTAGCTACGGGAAAAGCCGCCATGCAACTGAATGCCGATCAGGTACAAAACGCCCTGCCGTGGGACAGTTTGATCGACGCGCTGAGAGATATCTTCGCCCGCGAGGATGTGCGATCGCCGGTCCGCCACCACCATACGATCGAGGTTCCCGGCGAGCCAGCAGCCACCCTGTTGCTGATGCCCGCCTGGATCGAAGGCGAGTACCTCGGGGTCAAGCAGGTCAACGTGTTCCCCGGCAACAATGCGCGCAACCTGCCGGGGTTGAGCAGCCATTACATGCTCAGCTGTGGCAAGACCGGTCGCCCCCTGGCCCTGCTGGACGGCAACGAGCTGACCGCCCGGCGCACCGCTGCCGCCTCGGCACTGGCCTCGCGTTTTCTCTCCCGCGCCGATGCCAGCAGCCTGCTGATGGTCGGTGCCGGACGCATGAGCCGCCGGCTGATCCCCGCGCATATGAGCGTGCGGCCGATCCAGACCGTTCAGGTGTGGGATCGCAACGAGGCGACTTCGGCGGCGTTGGTGGCCGAGCTTACGGCCTGCGGTATCGATGCCCGGGTCTGCCGCGTCGATGGCTTGCGCGAGGCCGCCGGCACAGCCGACATCATCAGTTGCGCGACCATGGCCAGCGAACCGCTGATATACGGCGACTGGCTCAAGCCCGGCGCGCACCTCGATCTGGTCGGCAGTTTCACCCCGAGCATGCGCGAGACCGATAACACCGCCATGCAGCGTTGTGCGCTGTTCGTCGATACCCGCGCCGGTGCGCTGAGCGAGACTGGCGACCTGCTCATTCCGATCAGCGAAGGGGCGATCGACGCCGACAAGATCCTCGCCGAACTTACCGAGCTGTGCCGCGGCCAGCACGCCGGCCGCGCCGCCCTGGCCGACGCCGAGCAGGCGGTGACCCTGTTCAAGTCGGTTGGCGACTCGCGCGAAGACCTCGCCGCGGCGATTCTCGCGTTCCGCAATCAAGGCTGAAAAGAGCAACCGCTTAGGCACTCCGCCCGGGTGCCTCTTTTATTCCAGCGAACACCCATACAAGACGATGAGCACAGCCGTCGCTCATCTTTCGGAGTCCCGCGCATGACCGCTACCTCCCCGCCCGCGATCAATGGCACGAGCGCCGTCCAGAGCGTTGCCGTAGTCGGTGCCGGGGTGGTCGGCCTGTGTACCGCCCTGCAGGCCCAGCGCAAGGGTTACCGGGTGACCCTGCTCGACCGCGATGCGCCGGGCCGAGGCGCCTCGTTCGGCAATGCCGGCTACCTGGCCACCGAGCTGATCGACCCGCTGTCCAGCGGCAAGACCCTGCGCGGCGCGCTGGCCATGCTGCTCGACCCACATGGCCCCCTGGCGCTGCCGCTGGGCTACTTGCACCGCAGTTTGCCCTGGCTGCTGCGCTTTATCGCCGCCGCCCGCCCCAGCCAGGTCGAGCGCTCAAGTGCAGGGCTGCGTCAGCTCAATCGGGCGGCGCTGCCGGCATGGCAGCGCTGCCTGGCCGATATAGGCGCGAGCGAGCAACTGTGCAATTCCGGTTACCTGCTGGTGTGGGAATCGGCCGCTCGCCTGGAGGACGCCAAGGCCCATGCCCGCTATCTGCAGCAATGGGGCGTACGTTGCGAGCTGATCGACGCCACACGCCTGGTCCAACTGGAGCCGGCGCTGGCCGGTACGCTCAGCCATGCGCTGTACTTCCCCGATGCCTGCCAGGTACGCGAACCCTATCAGCTCTGCCGCCTGCTATTCGCCGCGTTCGAAGCCCGTGGCGGCCAGTTCGTGCAACAGGCCGTCGAAAGCATCTCGGCGGATCCCCAGCAGGTAGAGCTGAAGACCGCGGGCGCCACCTTGCGCTTCGATCAGGCGGTGATCTGTACCGGCGCCTGGAGCAAGGTGCTGCTGCAAGGCACGGGGATCGAGGTGCCGCTGGAAGCCGAGCGCGGCTATCACATCAGCATCGACAGCCCGGCCATCAGCCTGAATCGGCCGATCGGCTCGGCCGAGCGCCGCTTCGTCCTCAGCCCGCTGGATTCCGGCCTGCGCGCGGTGGGCTTTACCGAACTCGGCGGCCTGCACCTGAAGCCAATTGCGCGCCGCTTCAAGACTTTGCGCCACCACAGCCAGGCCCTTGTCCCGGCGCTCGCAGATCCAGCGCTGAGCTGCCGCGAGTGGATGGGCCACCGCCCCACCCTGCCCGACTCGCTGCCGGTGATCGACCGTCACCCGCAACACGCCCGGCTGCTGTTCGCCTTCGGCAATCAACATCTGGGTCTGACCCAGGCGGCGATCAGCGCGGAACTGGTGGTCGACCTGATGACCGGGACCACGCCGACCATCGACCCGCAGCCGTACCGGGTCGAGCGGTTCTGAAGCGGCTCAGTGGGTTTCATCCAGGCAGAATGGCGATACTTGGTAGTGCGTTCTGGTATCGGCGCTTACATGTCGGGAACCAACCCCATAGGGTGCGCCGCGCGCACCAGCACATGCGCGAGAACTTGAACCAGCGACGATTCCCGGTGCGCACGGCGCATCCTACCCATTGCTACCTGCAAGCAATGTCAGCCTTGCCCAGTTGGCCGAGGCAACGCGCAATGGATACGCCGCAAAAAAAAGCCGATCCGATACCCGTAGGTATGGATCGGCGAAGCCCTATCGGGTCGTGGGAGAGTCGCTCAGCCGGGCATCAGCAATAAATTCCGGCTGGCGATGCCTACCCTCAGACGACCAGCTGCGGGCAGGGTGAATGAGTCATGTGCGGTAACCGACCGACCTGGCCAGCTACCGCAGTTCACGCCAGGTAATCAGACCGTTTGGTATTCCTTTTCGGCTTCTTCGAAGCGCTTGATCATCGAGGCGCTCGGTGCGTTGCCGACGCGGCTGAAGATCAGAATGCCGATCGTGGCCAGGATGAAGCCGGGAATGATTTCGTACAGACCGGTCCAGCCGAAGAAGTTCTTCCACAGAATTACGGTGACCGCGCCGATCAGCATGCCGGCCAGCGCGCCGTTGCGGGTCATGCCCTTCCAGATCAGCGAAAGGATTACCACGGGACCGAAGGCAGCACCGAACCCAGCCCAGGCATAGGACACCAGGCCCAGCACGCGGTTTTCCGGGTTAGCAGCCAGGAAGATGGCAACCAGAGCGATCAGCAGCACCATGCCGCGACCGACCCAGACCAGCTCGTTTTGCGAGGCATCCTTGCGCAGGAAGGCTTTATAGAAGTCTTCGGTCAAGGCGCTGGAACACACCAGCAGTTGGCAGCTCAGCGTGCTCATTACCGCAGCGAGAATGGCGGACAGCAGAATGCCGGCGATCCACGGGTTGAACAGCAGCTTGGCTAGTTCGATGAAGACCCGCTCCGGATTTTCCGTTACGGCGCCGGCAAGCGTCGGGTTGGCGGAAAAATAGGCGATGCCGAAGAAGCCGACGGTCACCGCACCAACCAAGGTCAGGATCATCCAGGTCATGGAAATACGGCGAGCCGCCGGTATCGATTTTGCCGAGTCAGCGGCCATGAAACGCGCCAGGATGTGCGGCTGACCAAAATAGCCCAGCCCCCAGGCCATCAGCGAGATCACCCCGATGAAGGTAGCGCCCTTGAGCATGTCGAAATTGGTTGGGTCCTGCAGCTCGATGGCGGCGAATGTGGTGTCCGCGCCACCAGTGGCGATCAGCACCGCGATGGGGGTGAAGATCAGGGCGAAGATCATCAGCGTGGCCTGTACGGTGTCGGTCCAGCTCACCGCCAGGAAACCACCAATAAAGGTGTAGATGATGGTCGCCGCAGCACCAGCCCAGAGCGCTGTGCCGTAGGACAGGCCGAAGGTGCTTTCGAACAGACGTGCGCCAGCGACTATGCCCGAAGCACAGTAAATGGTGAAGAACACCAGAATCACCAGGGCCGAGAAGATACGCAGCACCCGGCTGTTATCTTCGAAACGGTGGGTGAAGTAGTCCGGCAGGGTCAGGGCGTTGCCGTTGTGCTCGGTCTGCACACGCAGACGGCCGGCAACCAGCAGCCAATTCAGATAGGCACCGACGATCAGGCCGATGGCAATCCAGGCTTCCGACAGACCGGACATGTACACGGCGCCGGGCAAGCCCATCAGCAACCAACCGCTCATATCAGAGGCGCCAGCGGACAGCGCGGTAACGAAGCTGCCGAGACTGCGGCCGCCGAGGATGTAGTCGGAAAGATTTTTGGTACGCATGTAGGCGAATAGGCCTATCAGCACCATCGCTGCAATGTACACCACGAAGGTGACAAGCATGGGAGTACTAGCATTCACTGAGGATGCCCCTTTCGTTTGTTGTTATTTAAGCAACGGGCACGCACCCGAAACCAATGTTGGCGATGCAGGTCCGCGTGGCGAACGCTCCATCTCGGTAGTGCCGCATCCCAGAAACCCGGCGTTTGAGACCCCGCCCAATACCCGCATCCTGGAAAAGCCGCCCTACCTATTCGGAGTGACAAGCACCCCAAAACAACAACGGGCAGCAGTCCGAAGACCGCTGCCCGCTTGTAACTGTTACTCGTCGCCCAGCGACAGCAGCGAGGCGTTGCCGCCCACCGCAGTGGTGTTGACCGAGGTAGTGCGTTCGTTGACGAAACGCAGCAGGTAGCTCGGACCACCGGCTTTCGGCCCGGTGCCGGACAGGCCGCAGCCGCCGAACGGTTGCACGCCGACCACGGCGCCGATCTGGTTGCGGTTGACATAGAGGTTGCCGACCCGCGCCAGTGCTTCGATGCGCGCGGCGGTTTCTTCGTTGCGGCTGTGTACGCCGAGGGTCAGACCGTACCCGGTACCGTTGATCGCGGCAACCACCTGCTCAAGATCGCGGGCTTCGAAGCGCACGATGTGCAGAATGGGGCCGAAGTTCTCTTTCTGCAGCTCGGCGATGCCAGCGATCTCGAATGCCACCGGGGCGACGAAGTGGCCATCCAGGCCGGCCGGCAGAGCGGTTTCGGCGATCAGCTTGCCCTCGCCCTTGAGCTGGGCGATGTGTGCTTCGAGGCCGGCCTTGGCTTCGGCGTCGATTACCGGGCCGACATCGCTTTCACGCAGGTGGGTCGGGCCGACCTTCAGCTCGGCCATGGCGCCCTTGAGAAGGTCCAGCACGCGTTCTGCGATATCGCTCTGCACGTAGAGCACGCGCAGGGCCGAGCAACGCTGGCCGGCGCTGGTGAAGGCCGATTGCACGGCATCCTTGACCACTTGCTCAGGCAGCGCGGTGGAGTCGACGATCATCGCGTTCTGCCCGCCGGTTTCGGCGATCAGCGCGGCGATCGGGCCGGCCTTCTCGGCCAGTTGGCGGTTGATGATCCGCGCGGTGTCGGTGGAGCCGGTGAAGCACACCCCGGCGACGCGGGCATCGCGGCAGAACACCCCGCCCAGGGTGGCGCCGTCGCCCGGCAGGAAGGCGATGACATCCTTCGGCAGGCCGGCTTCGAACATCAGTTCAAGAGCGCGCGCGGCGATCAGGCTGGTCTGCTCGGCTGGCTTGGCCAGTACGCAGTTGCCGGCGACCAGGGCGGCGGTGATCTGCCCCAGGTAGATCGCCAGCGGGAAGTTCCAGGGACTGATGCAGACGAAAATGCCACGGCCTTCATGGAACAGCTCGTTGCGCTCGCCGGTCGGCCCTTGCAGTTCTTCGCGGCCCAGACGCAGGCGCGCCTGCTGGGCGTAGTAACGGCAGAAATCCACCGCCTCGCGCACTTCGTCGATACCGTCCTGCATGGACTTGCCGGCTTCCACCGTGCACAGCGCCATCAGCTCGGCGCGGTTGGCTTCGAGCAGGTCGGCCAGGCGCTCGAAGATGCTCGCGCGGCTGTCGATGGCGGTGGCGTTCCAGCGTGGCCAGGCCGCGTGCAGTACGTTCAGGGCTTCGGCCGCCTGGGCGGCAGTGGCGAACTGGGCGCTGCCGACTACCTTGCTCAGCTCGTAGGGGCAACGTACTTCCTGCGCGGTGCCGGCGAGTTTCTCGCCGTTGATCACCGGGGCGGCTTGCCACTGACGGGAAAGTTGCGGCTTATAGGCGAGCTCGAGCTCGGCCCAGGTCTGCTGAATATTCATGTTTAGGCCCTGAGAATTTTTCCGCGCACTGCCGAACAGCGCAGGTGGGAGAGGAATTTTGTCGTTGCCGAGGGTTCTGCAAGCACGCAGCTGGGTCACCGGATGGTCGAGCAGCGACTCGATTGGCGTGTTCGGGTCGACCAACTGGTGCACGAACGAGGAGTTCGCGCCGTTTTCCAGCAGGCGGCGCACCAGATACGGCAGCAAGTCCTTGTGCGCGCCGACCGGGGCATAGATGCGTACTGTCTTGCGGTGCTTTTCCAGAACGGTGTCGTACAGCGCGTCGCCCATGCCGTGCAGGCGCTGGAATTCGAAATCGCGCGGCTGCTTCTGCTCGGCGGCGATCGCCAGGATGCAGCTGACGGTGTGGGCGTTGTGGCTGGCGAACTGCGGGTAGATCACCCCGCGGGTGAACTCCGACAGCAGGAAGCGTGCACAGGCCAAATAAGAGGTATCGGTACCTTCCTTGCGGGTGAATACCGGGTAGCCGTCCAGGCCCTGGACCTGGCACTGCTTGATCTCGGTGTCCCAGTAGGCGCCCTTGACCAGGCGCAGCGGCATCTTCTCGCCGAGTTCCTTGCCCAGCAGGGTCAGCCAAACCAGCACCGGCAGGCAGCGCTTGGAATACGCCTGTACCACCAGGCCGAACTCGCCCCAGCCCTTGAGGGCCGGATCGCGCATCAGCTTTTCATAGAGCTCCAGCGACAGCTCGAGGCGATCGGCTTCTTCGGCATCCACCGAGATGCCCACGCCCAGCTTGCGCGCCCGCACGGCCAGTTCCAGCACGTTGGCGAACAGCTCGGTCAATACGCGCTCGCGCTGGGCCACTTCGTAACGCGGGTGCAGTGCGGACAGCTTGATCGAGATCGACGGCTTAGGCCCCGGTCCGACCTGCCCTTCGGCACCGACGGTGTCGATGGCCTTGCGGTAGTCGGCCATGTACTTCTCAGCATCAGCTTGTGTAAGAGCCGCTTCGCCAAGCATATCGAAGGAATAGGTGTAGCCCTTTTCGCGTTCCGGGCGGCCATTCTTCAGCGCTTCGGCGATGTTGCGGCCGAGCACGAACTGCTTGCCCATCAGCTTCATCGCCTGGTTCATCGCGGCGCGGATCACCGGCTCGCCGGAACGCTGGATCAGACGGCCGAGGACGTTCTTCGGGCGACCGTCGGCGGTTTCCGGGTCGACCACCTTGCCGGTCATCACCAGGCCCCAGGCGGCGAAATTGACCAGCACGCTGTCGCTCTTGCCGAGGTGGCGTTCCCACTCGGCGGCGTTCAGCTTGTCGCGGATCAGCGCGTCGGCGGTGGCGGCGTCCGGCACGCGCAGCAAAGCCTCGGCCAGGCACATGAGCATCAGCCCTTCCTGGGTGTCGAGGCTGTACTGACGAAGCAGTGCGTCGAGGGTATCGACGGCATTGTCCCGGCTACGTACATCCTGAATCAGGGTACGGGCACCGCGGCGGATAGCCTCGATGCCGGCTTCACCGGGATCGGCGAGCTCAAGGAGCTCAGTGAGATAGGCTGCCTCGTCAACGCTGTAATTAGCACTGATGACAGGGAAAAAATCGGCGGCCTTGGCGTCGGAGATCCCCTGAAGGAACTCGCTCTGCAAGACGTGACTGGCTTTGAACATCACGCCCATCCTCTTGTGGAGTGTATTGTTATCGGTCTAGCGCAGCTTGGCTGGCATGACCAATTGCAAACTGGCCAAAACCTGCGCACTGCGTCCATGAACGACTCAATTTAGTGGCAGAGCGATGACAGCTTCTTGCTGAAAACTCTGGAGTTTTTGCGGAAACCTCCAGTAACGGGAACTTCTTGCGACGATTCATTGGAAACCTGCCGAACGGTAGATCAGGCGTGACACCAGCGCGCCGGGCTACGTCACTGCAGCATTCCTTCGACTGCGCAGACCCTTGTATGCACCCACTCAGAACCGTCCTGCATAACGAGCTGCATGCCCGCCCCTCGCTGTATTTCAACGAACCGGCTCACGTCTTCCATATCGCCTTGCTCGACCAGAGCAGCGTCAGCGAAACGGTGATCGCCGCGCTCGCCGAGCTTGCGCCAGCGCCCTGGCCCGCCGGTACCGCCCAGGGCCTGGTGCAGATGGATGGTGGCCCGTTGAAGTGGGAGCGACATGCCGAATTCTTCACCCTGACGCTGATGCTGCCCAAGCAGGCCAACGGCGAATTCTGGCCAGCCCTGCCGCAGGCTCTGGCGGCGCTGATCGAGCCCTACCGGCAACTGATCATCAACGCCGTGCAGATCCTCGTGGAGTCGGAACAACACTGGGAAGGACACAACGCCCGCTATGGTTTCAAGGACCCGGCCGGTTCGGATATCGGTGGCGGCGATGCCACGGTGTGGAGTGACTTCCAGCTCAGCGAGGACGGGCGCAACCGCCTTCTGCTGGTCAACCGAAGGCTCAACGCCTACCGCCTCGGGCGGATGATCCGCCGCCTGCTGGAAATCGAAACCTACCGCATGATGGCCTCGCTGACGCTGCCGGTGGCGCAGACCGTGGATCGTCAACTCAAGGCCTATGACCAGCAACTGGCGAAACTGTCCGACCGCAACGCCGACCCCGGCAACAGCAATGCCAAACAGCTGCTCAGCGATATCGCCCTGCTCTCGGCCACTCTGGTGCGCAATACGGCGATTCACCGGCAGCGCTTCAGCGCCACCGAGGCCTATGCGCAGCTGGTATTCGAACGCATCACCGAGCTACGCGAGAGCCATGTCGGCGACTGCCAGCGCCTCGGTGTATTCATCGAGCGGCGCTTCAAACCCACGGTGCGTTACTGCGCGGTAACCGAACAACGCCTGCTACGCCTGGGGCAGAGCGTGGCCAACCTCGGTGAGCTGCTGCAAACCCGGGTACAGGTCGAGGTGGAAGAGCAGAATTCGGAGATCCTGCGCAGCCTCAATACCCGCGCCAACACCCAGATCAAAATCCAGAAGGCGGTCGAAGGCCTGTCGATCATCGCCATCAGCTACTACCTGCTCAGCCTGTTCAAACTCGGCGTCGAGGGCTTGCACAGCCTGGGCATCGCGTTCTCGCCGGAAATGGCCGCCAGCGTGCTAGGGCCGGCGGCGCTGGCGATCATCGGCGGCATCGCCTTGCGTATCCGCAAGGCGAAAAGGCACTAGCAGGCTGTTAAAAAAGGGCTGTGAAACCCGCTGACACCGCTTGCCACTGATCGCCTGCGAGGCCAAGTAACGGACCGCTGCCTACACTGTCGAAAAACGGCAGGAGCACGAATCTTGAGCACGGACACCCTGGCTGGCGAAGCTTCGGAATATTCGATCTATCGGCGCGTGGTTTCACAGCTGATGCAGGGTGAGGAACAACTACCCAGCCTGCCAACCCTCACCCTGGATATTCGCCGCGCCCTGGGCGATGCGCAGGTGCCGATGACCGCCTTGGTGCGGCTGATCAGCCGCGACCCGGCGCTCAGCGCGCTGCTGATGAAACACGCCTCCTGCGCCCTGTATCGGCACAGCCACGCACCCAAGACCCTGAACGAAGTGATCGTGCTGCTCGGCATGGGCGAGGTCGATCGCATTACCATGGTGCACAGCATCAAGAGCCTGTTCACCCTGCACAGCCCGGCGCACAAGCGCCTGTTCGTCGAAGCCTGGAGCCGTCTGGTGCTCAAGGCCAGTACCAGCGCCCTGCTCGCGCGCCTGCTCGGCCATGTGGCGCCGCAGCACGCCTTGCTCGCCAGCCTGCTCAGCGAAGTCGGCACCCTCGCCGTGCTCTCGGCGTTCAGGGACGCCAGCACCCCGCCCAACCCAGAGTTGTACGGCAAGCTATGCCGCGAATACAGCAAGTCCCTCGGCATTATCGTGTTGAAGAAGTGGGCGGTGGACGGCGAATACATCGAGGTGACCCGCGAGGCCGGCAACTGGCAATGCAGTGGCGGGCCGCGTATCGACCTGCTCGACCTGGTCAATCTGGCGCTATACCACGCCCTGAAAGAACGCCATATCGATGTCGGCTTGCCTCCGCTGCAAGCGTTGGCCGCTTACCGCAAGTTGCTTCCACCGCAGGATTCCATCGGCGAAAACGGCGAATTGAGAATGATCGTCGACCATCGCGAAGACATCCACGCGATTGCCGACACGCTTCGCTGAAAACCCTCTAGACCGGGACGTGCGAGTCGTCGGCAAGCTCCACTGAAGGCGCAACAAAAACGCAACAGGGCTGCTCTAAAGTGCGTACTGAATTTTAGGAGGGTGTGCCGGTGAGCCGTGCCACAAGAAACCTGTGCAAAACGCTGGACCTGGTCGCCGACAATAACGAAGCAGCCGCCATCGCGGTAATGCGCGCGGCGGAACGCATCGGCGACGAACTGCTCAAACAGCAACTGTTCAATGTGATCCACCGGATGAACCAGGATGCCGATCAATTGCGCCTGGCGCGCGAAGCGATCGCCCTGCAAGGCATGCAGCGCGCCTGATTTCCCGCCACTGCGCTGCTGAGCGCACACGCGCCAAGCTGGCGCCGGCATAGCACCCGGCGGGCTCGATTAGCGATCGATGATTTGTCCGCGCATCGGCGCCAGGCGCGCCAGCAAGCGGTTTTGCGCGGGCATGGCGATGCCTTCGGCGCTCATTGCCGCCTGCAGATTCTCCACCAGTGCATTGAAGTCGCTGGGCGTGAGCTGCTGGCCCTTGTGGCTCTCTTCCATGCTGTCACCGCTGTAGGTGCAAGGGCCGCCGGCCTCGACGCAGAACTGCTCGACCAGCTTGTCGCGCAGACGCACGATATCGACGTTCTCGAAATGACCGACGATGCGTTTATCCCTGGCGATATTCAGCAGCATGCCTTCGACGATCCGGGTGATCCCGGCCTGCTCGCCAAGCGCCCGGTACAGGCTGTCGTCCTGCGGCGGAAGCGCCCGCGCGCAGGCCATCAGGCTCAACAATGCAGCCAGAAGCGCGATACGCATGATCAGAAACTCCCCTGCACGGACAGGTAGGCGCCGTTCTGGTTGTCCAGCCCGGCGATACTGCCAAGCCGCGCGTAGGCCAGCACCACGGCCAGGTGCTTATTGGGGAAATAGCCGACGAACAGATCGGCCCAGTCGCTTTCGCCGGCAAAGTTCAGGTTGTCGGGTTTCTCGCGGTATTCCATGCCCAAAGCCCAGCGCGGATTGAACAACACCGCAGCAGAGCCCTCCTTCAGCAATGAGCGGCGGTCGCGACGATCGCCGCCAAAGCCCAACAACCCCAGCTCATTGGCCCGGCTGTAGCGCATACCGGCGTTGAGCAGCAGGTTGTAACCGAAGGCGCCGCCGAGGATCAGCCGGCTGGCGTTGAGATAGCCCTCGGTATCTTCGCTGCGCTGGGCGCCCACCAGGCGGGGGATGAGAAAGTCCTTCTGCCGCTTGTGCTGCACGCCCAGGGACACCTGAAGCAGGCGGTCATAGATCAAGTCGCCGAACAAGCGTAGCTTGATCCCGAATATATCCTGGCTCAGGCTGTTTTCCGGAAGGTCGAGCCCGCGCGCCAGGTTGCCCAGATCGAAGCGTTGTCGTGCATAGGACAGCTCCACCCGGTTATCGAAAGCCGCTGCAACCCCTGCCGCGTCCAGGCGGTAATCGCCTGTTTCCACCCGGGTGGCGAACGCCGTCGCGCCCCATTCGCCGCGCTCGCCATAACCGGACAGCACCGCCCAGGGGGTGATTCCGCCACCTGCGGCGCCCTCAAGGCTGCTCGCACCAGCGCTGGCGAGCAGACGCCCATCGGCCAGCAGCAGGCTCGGCCAGAGGCCAAGCAGACACAAGCCGAGGCCGCGCAAATAGATCATCCGTTCACCTCTCGCAGGGGCTGTGCCATCCAGCTCTCGAATGCGTTGGCCGCCAACGGGCGGCTGATCAGGTAGCCCTGGACGGTGTCGCAGTGCCAATGCTGCAATAGCGACAGGCTGCGCTGGTATTCGACGCCCTCGGCGACGACCTTGAGGCCCAGGCTGTGACTCATTTCGATGGTCGAACGGACGATTACCGAATCCTCGCTGGCGTCGTCCAGATCGCGAATAAACGACTGGTCGATCTTCAACTCCTGCACCGGCATGCGTTTGAGCTGAGTCAGCGACGAGTAGCCAGTGCCGAAATCGTCCACCGAAAGGCTGATGCCACAGTCGCGCAAGCCGTGCAGCACCTGCAGGGCGACCGTTGGGTTGAGCATCACGCCGCTCTCGGTGATCTCGAACACCAGTTGCGCGGGCGCTACCTGATAACGCGCCAGCAACTGCCGGACCCGGACCGGCAGTTGCGGGTCGACCAGGTCTTCAGTGGAAATATTCAGCGAGACCTGCACCCGCAGACCACGCAAGCCCCATTCGCGCAGCTGCCGCAAGACCTCTTCGATGACCCACGCCGTCAGTAGCTGAATGCTTCCCGTGCGCTCGGCCAGGGGAATGAACTCGCCTGGCGAAATCAACCCCAGTTCGGGGTGTTGCCAGCGCAGCAGCGCCTCAGCCTGCAGCACCCTGGCGTTTTTTAGGTCCAGCTTGGGCTGATAATGCAGGACCAGCTCGCTTCGCTCCGGCGCGCGGTAGAGGTCGCGGATCAGGCGAATCTGCCGTTGGTGGGCGGCGTCACGTCCCTCCTGGTAGACCTGCAGACGGCCGGGCAGGTGCTCGGCATCCTGCATGGCGATGCCGGCGCGGCGCAGCAGATCGTCCGGGGTCTCACCGTCGACCGGGTAGGCGCTGATACCGGCCCGGCACTCGAGTTGCGCCTCGCCATTGCCGATCGGCAGCGGTTTGCTCAGCGCACGCAGGATGCGGTCGGCCACGGCCACCGCGGCATCGCTGTCACAGCCGTCGAGCTGCAGGAGGAATTCATCAAGCAGCAGGTGCGCAAGGCTATCGCCAGGCCGCAGGGTACCCTGCAATTGCCGCCCGAGCTGCTGCACGGCCAGGTCGCCAGAAGCGGCGCCGTAGCTGTCCTTGATCGCGCGCAGGTTACCCACACCGAGACACAGCAAGGCAAACGGCCGCCGGGCGGTGATCGCCGTGCCGAGACGTTCGAGTGCCAGAGCGCGATTGGGTAACCCGGTCAAACGATCATGCAGGGCGTTATGCGCCAACTGTCGCTCACGTTCGGCAATCCCCTGCTGCATGGCCTGGAAGGCTTTGGCCAAGCTGCCCAACTCATCGTCGCGATCGAGCTCCAGCGGCGCCTGATAGTCGCCCTGACCGATCCGTTCGGTAGCCGCGGCCAGGAGCCGCACCGGTTGCGACACACCGCGCGCCAGCAGCAAGGCGCCGACGAGGGAGGCCAGCAAGGCGGCCAGAGCAATCAGCAGAATATTTCGATCGAGCGGGGCGAACGCCTCCTGGGCCTGCCGTAGCGATTTATGCAGCAGCGCCTGCACGCTGAAGCCGTCGCCGCTGGCCAACACCAGACGCTGTCCCAGGTAACGACCGTCGGCAAACTGCGCGGTATCGACCGGGGCGCCCGCGGCCGCCATGTCCCGCTGCAACTGCGCGCGCGATTCGTCGGCGAGGGTGCTGATCCAGATATCCGCCACACCGTCCTGGCTGGCTACCAGGGTCAGATCGAGGTGGGTCAAGCCGCGCAGCTCGGCGGCAAACACCTCATCCACGCGGAACCCCAACATCACCCGGGCGATCGGCAGGGGAGCGCTGACCGTGGTTTGCACCAGCAGATAGATTCTGTCGTCGATCGGCATCAGGAAAACCTGCATGCCCTCGCGTTGTCGCCGCATGACTTCCGCGCTCAGGCGTTGGGCGGTCTGCCCCTGAATCTGCCGATCGGTGGTGACCGCCAGGCTGCCGTCCAGACCGAGCATCAGTACCAGGTCGGCATTGATGCGGGCGCCGTGATTGGCCAGCGCCGAACGGATCGTCTCGTGGTCGCCGCTGGCTACCGCCTCCTTGAAGCCGAAATCGGCGGCGAGCACCTGCACCGCATCGTGCAGTTGCCGACCGCGCACTTCGAGCAGTTGCTGAAATACCAGGCTACCGACCTCCAGCTGCTCGCGTGCCTGGCTCCGGACCGCCACGCTGGTCGCCGTCTGCACCGCGAGGTACAGCGCACCGACCACCACCGACAGCAGCAGGATCAGCACAATGGCGATACGCGCCTGAAAGCTATTGCGCAGCATCGTCGGCCGCTTTTTTAAAGGCAGCGCCAAACGCGCTGACAGGTTCGCCACTCACCGGGGCCGGGGCACTGCGCAAGCCCAGGGTAAAACGCTGCTGCAGATCGGCCGCGCCGATCTGCACCTCGCCGGCCGCCTGCGGCAACATGTCGGGCACTTGCGGATGCCACAGGCTGACCGCGTAACGCCCGGCCGGCAATCCATCGAAGGTCACCCTGCCCTGTTCATCGGCCACGGCGAACCAGGGATCGTCCGTCACGTAAACGTAGCCCACCATCCAGTCATGGATATTGCAGCCCAGTACCACCACTCCCGGCTTGTCGAATATCACCGGCTCGCTCGGCGTGCCTTGATACAGGCGCAGCTCGAAACGCTTGGCCGGCGAAAAGGTATAGACGTGATGACGAATATTGTCGCTGTTGGGAAAGCTCACCGCGCTGCCGGTGTGCACCGCCAGGACGCGGGGTTGGAACTGGCGGGCCACTTGATCCATCACCGCCGGTGGCTCGGCGGCCCCAGCGCCGAGGGGGCCACGCAGGGTGATCAGCGCATCGGCTAACGGCTGCCCCTGAGCATCGACCAGGACGGCCTGCATACCGGCCGCCGAAAGCATCGAACTGACCAGCCAACAGAGGCCAGCAACGCCCCAGCGCAGTGGTTTGAATGGTTGCGTCATGCTTGGTGCTCGGATTCGACGCAAGTCGCGCCGCAAATTAAAGGACTCGCCAGCCTGGCAACTTCATCGCTCAATCTCATGCAGAGTAGTCCGCAGTGCGCCTGGGGTCACCTTTTTTACCGGCAAGCAGCCACCGCCAGGCACGAGAAACCGGCGGCGAAACGGCTAAGACAGACTGGAACCCGGCCGCGCCGCGAAGGGACGCCGGCCAGGCGATCAATCGGCGCTGCGCAACCGCTTGGGGGTCAGACCGAGGTAGCGCCGCATCGCATTGGTCAGGGCGCTTTGACTGGAGAAGCCGCACTCTTCGGCGATACGAATCAACGGCAGAGCACTTTCGCGCAGCAGCCGCGCGGCCAGATCGAGACGCGATTTGAGCAGGTATTGGTGGGGCGTCAGGCCGACGCTGTCCTTGAATTGGGCGTGAAAGTGGCTGGGGCTGAGGCAAGCGACCTGCGCCAACTCGGCGACGCTGATGCGCCGCGCCAGGTTATCCAGGATAAAGGCATCGAGCCGCTCCAGATCGAGCGGCCCGGTGGCCCGTTGCGCCTGCTCGCCGAACAGGCGCAAGTGTAAGGCCCGCAACAGCACCCCGCCCAGAGAACGCGCCAACATCGGGTCGCTGCCATAGCGTTCGAGCTCGGCACCGGCATAACTGAGCAGATGCTGGAAGTCCACATCCAGCTGCGGATAACGCGGGGTTTCGAACAGATGGGTGAGCAGCTCCAGGTCTTCGCTGGAGGTGCCCTGCCCGTTGAGATCGACGATCAGCATACGGTTATCGCCGATACCAGCGAACTGGTGATCGGCATCGCCGGGCACCAGGCAGGCGCGCATGCGACAGACTTCGCCACCACGGCCATTGACCTCGAATTCCGCGCGCCCGGACAACGACAGCACCAATTGGTGGTGATCGTGGGTGTGTTCGTGGGCCTGGTGATCGAGGTGCAGCAGGCGGGCTTTGAGCATGGCGACAACCGGAAGTTCGTGTAAGGGAACTTTAACTCTTTGCCGCAAAAAACAGCAGCCCGCACGACAAATGGCCGGCATTTAGCCAGTAATGCACCAAAGCAGCCATCACCAAAAGTGCGCGCACTGTATCGGTGCAACGCACTGCCCCCAACCGGTCATACACGCCCTATTTATGCGCATCCGCCAACTGGCAGGAGAGTTGCTAAGACTGAGCGTTCAAAGCGTACACGCCCATCCGTGTAAGGAACCACTCGATGGAACTCGGCATTGCCCTGGCCTTGGCCCTGGGGCTGTTTATTCTCGGCCAATGGCTGACCCGGCGCGCGGCACGCCAGCACCAAAACACCCTCGACCACCTGCAATACACAACCCTGCAGCGCAGCCTCGAACTGCTGCCAGCGGTGCAGATGCACCGTGACCTCGGAGCCCAGCAGGACATTGGTAGCGTCAGTCAGCGCAATGCACTCGCGCGCAAACTCGACAAACTCTGGCTCAACTGGCCGGGCGAGAGCCTGCAATTGGCGCCGCTGCACAAGGACTGGCCACAGCTGCGGCGCAAACCGGCCGACTTCGAGGCCCATTGCCAAATGATCGAGGCGCTGCTGATCGTCATCGAACAATTGGAAGACCACCTTTGCCTGACGACCTGGCCGCAATTGCAAGGGCTGGCCATCGCCTGTCACAGCCTCGAAGACCTGGCGCGCCTGCGCGGCCTGGCATTGCGCGCCACCAACTACAGACGCTGCCCGGCCGGCTTGAAAATGCAGATGCAATTGCTCTGTCAGCGCCTGCAGCGGCTCGTGACATCATTGCCGATAGGCGACCTGCTGCTACGTCTGCAGGAGGACTTGATCGACGCCCCCCAGGCACGCATCACGGCCCAGGACTGCGTCGCCTTGTTCGGCCCGCTGCTCGACGCACAGATTGAGCGGGTGCAGCGCTGTTGAACCTAGGCGCTACGCCCGGGGACACACAGCGGCTATGCTAGGCGCTCGCGGTAAAGTCGCCCATGCAAGCCTTCATCGATCAAGGAGCCCACCGATGACCACTCTTCGCGTACTGCCGTTGCTCGGTCTGGCGCTACTGGCCGGTTGTGCCCACAACGCCGGTAGCCAACTTGTGCAAAAGCAAAGTCAATGCCCGCTAAGCCTTGGCGTTGGCGACAGCCTCCTGCTGACGCTGCCCAGCAATCCCACTACGGGCTTCCGCTGGGTACTGCGCGATGGCGCCGATACGGTACTCGAAAGTCTCGGCCCCGAGGTCTACAGCAACCCGGAAGATGCCGGTCTGGTCGGCAGCGCCGGTCTTTCGACCTGGCGCTTCAGTGTCAAGCACGCGGGCTCGGGCCATCTGCGCCTGACTTATCAACGCCCTTGGGAAACCGACGTGGCGCCGGCGCAAACCTTCGACTGTGCACTCAAGGCGCACTGACACCCGAGCGCGCCGCTAATCTTCCAGGCATCCTGGCGCACATGCCATCAAGGGGCGTCCATTGGTTCGCCCGGGCGGACCGCTGGCGAACGCATACAGGCAGGCGACCGATAAATGGGCTATAGGGAATAGACATCCACGACTCAGAGATCATGACATGACGGACACTAGGCATGCAGTCGGCCTGCTCCTCATGCTGGCTTGGCTATCGGGTTGCAGCAGCTTGCTACCCAGCGAACGTGAAGAAGCATTATCGCCTTTTGACGATTATCTCGATGCGGAAATACGCTACTCCCAGGTAGCAGCGGGCATCACCACCCGCTCCGAACTATTCGCGCTGGGCTTCGACCCGCTGTCCGAAGGCAACGGCAAAATGCTCTCGTTTATCGATCTACGCCTGATGTTCGTGCAACCGAACGTTCCCATCGATTATCTGCCGGAAGGCCTGTTGCGCTGCCTGGAAGCCAAGGATCGTTGTGTGGGCTACGCCTTCGAGTTCAACAAGACCGACTCCAAACGGGTCGGCAACTTCTGGGCCGACATATTCAACTTCCGCAAGAAAAGAGAACTGCAAGGATGGGTCTTTCGCGCGGTATTCGTCCTGGTCGACGACGTACTGGTGCATAAGGTCAGCAACGGCGAGCCGAACATTCGCCGCTACGAGGTCAAGCGCAATCCACTCGGTCCGCTACAGGGCGCGGGGGAGTTTCTTTCCGATCAGTTGAAGTAGGTGTGAGCGCGTGGCGCCAGGCATGATCCTGGCGCACTCGGCCCGCCCTGCAACGCCAAGCGCGACTAGGAGTCGTCGCCCAACGACTTTCCCGTTAAAATCGTCGGCCTTCTTCGACTCGTGCGCCGCCAACGTGACCAAACAATCCGACCGCCTGTTCGCCCAGCCCCTGCCCCAGGTGCCGGACTTCGTCTTCAACGAGGACGTCGTGCGGGTTTTTCCGGACATGATCAAACGCTCGGTGCCCGGCTACCCGACGATTGTCGAAAATATCGGCGTGCTGGCCGGTCAGTTCGCCCAGCCGCATAGCGTGCTCTACGACCTGGGCAGTTCCCTCGGCGCCGTGACCCAGGCGCTACGCCGCCATGTACAACTCGAGGATTGTCGGGTGATAGCGGTCGACAACTCGGCGGCCATGGTCGAGCGCTGCCACGAGTACCTGCACGCCCAGGACTCGATGTTCCAGGAGCTGTTGCCAGTGGAGGTGATCGAGGCCGATATCCTTGGCCTGGAGCTGCAGCCAACTTCCCTGGTGGCCTTGAACTTCACCCTGCAATTTATCCAGCCGGAACAGCGTTTGGCATTGCTCGCACGCATTCGACAGGCACTGCTGCCGGGCGGCGCGCTGATCCTCTCGGAGAAACTGCGCTTCGAGGACGACGAACAGCACCAACTGCTCGGGGATTTACACATCGCCTTCAAACGCGCCAATGGCTACAGCGAACTGGAAATCGCCCAGAAGCGCAGTGCAATCGAGAAAGTCATGCTGCCGGATAGTCTGGAGCAGCACCGCGAACGTCTGCTGGCCGCCGGCTTCAGCAAGGTGGTGCCCTGGTTTCAATGCCTTAACTTCGCCTCGCTGATTGCCTTGCCATGATCGGCCGCCTCGATCTGGACGCCCTACAAGCGCAGTTGGCCGGCACCCCGCTGCAGGACTGGTGCGCCGGTCTGCCGGGGCAAATCGACGCCAAACTGGCGATCGGCCACGGCGACCTGCAGCGCTGGTATGGTGCAGTCCAGGCGCTGCCGCCGCTGGAAGTGGAGCAGCTGGAATTGCTCGAAGCCTTCACTTTCACCGGCCCCTGCGACGCATCGACCCGCGTCGCCCTGGACACCGCCCTGCGCGGCCTGATCCCCTGGCGCAAGGGGCCGTTCCGCCTGTTTGGCGTGCACGTGGATACCGAGTGGCGTTCGGACTGGAAGTGGCAGCGCGTCGCGCCCCATCTCGACCTGACCGGCAAACGCGTGCTGGATGTGGGCTGCGGCAATGGCTACTACATGTGGCGGATGCTCGGCGCTGGTGCCGATAGCGTGGTCGGCATCGACCCGAACTGGCTGTTCCTCTGCCAATTCCTGGCGATGAAGAACTACCTGCCCGACCTGCCGGCCTGGCACCTGCCACTGGCCTTCGAGGAATTACCGGGCAAGCTGCAAGGCTTCGACACGGTGTTTTCCATGGGTGTGCTCTATCACCGTCGCTCGCCCATCGATCACCTGCTGGACCTGAAGGATTGCCTGGTCAAGGACGGTGAACTCGTCCTGGAAACCCTGGTGGTCGAAGGCGACGCCCAACAGGTGCTGATCCCCGAGGACCGCTACGCGCAAATGCGCAACGTCTGGTTCCTGCCCTCGGTGCCGGCGCTGGAGCTATGGCTGCGTCGCGCCGGCTTCGTCGATGTGCGCTGCGTCGACGTCAATACCACCTCGGTCGAGGAGCAACGCGCCACCGAGTGGATGCGCTTTCAGTCGCTGCCGGACTTTCTCGACCCGGCCGACCATAGCCGCACGCTGGAAGGGCTGCCCGCGCCGAGCCGCGCCGTGTTGGTGGCGCGCAAGCCGTAGGGTGGATAGGGGCGCGTAGCTGACGCTTTCCTCATCCAGCGCTATGGTGGATGAATACAGCGTCATCCACCCCATGGGGCCTCTACCCGCGATTGGCCGCCGCGACTATCAGCTGCTTCATCTCCACCACCGCCTGTTTGAAGCCGACGAATAGCGCATGGGCGACCAGCGCGTGGCCGATGTTCAGCTCATTGATTCCGGCGATCGCCGCCACCGGCTCGACGTTATGGTAGTGCAGGCCATGACCGGCATTGACGATCAGGCCATGGGCCAGGCCGCAGGCCACACCATCGCTAATTCGCGCCAGCTCCCGCGCCGCTTCTTCCGGCGTATGGGCGTCGGCGTAGCGCCCGGTGTGCAGTTCGATAGCTGGCGCGCCAACGCGCTTCGACGCTTCGATCTGGCGCGCATCCGGATCGATAAACAGCGAAACCTCGCAACCAATCTTACTCAGCCGCTGTACCGCAGCAGCGATCCGCGCTTCCTGCCCGGCGACATCCAGACCGCCTTCGGTGGTCAGTTCCTGGCGGGTTTCCGGTACCAGGCAAACGTGCTCGGGACGGATGCTTTCGGCGAACGCCAGCATTTCCTCGGTAACGCCCATTTCGAAATTCATCCGCGTTTGCAGCACCTCCTTGAGCAGACGCACGTCGCGCTCCTGGATATGCCGGCGGTCCTCACGCAAGTGCACGGTAATGCCATCGGCCCCGGCCTCTTCGGCATCCAGGGCGGCTTTCACCGGGTCGGGATAGCGCGTACCACGGGCCTGACGCAGGGTCGCCACATGGTCGATATTCACACCCAGCAACACACGATTGGCATCAGTCACGGTTTGGCTCCTTGAGCGTCATGAACAATTCGCGACTGACCAGCGGTCGGCCGCCTAGATGAGGGGCGAGAGCCTGGCGCATCAAGCGCTTGGCCGCAGCCAGAGCACCCGGCGAGGCCCAGTCGGCCTCGGCCATGGCGAGTAACTCAGCACCTTGAAAAACCCCGGGTTGAAACTGCCCAGCGGGCTGTAAACCTGAATCGACCTGCAGCCGATAGAGCCCTTGAGTGGCGATGGGCTGGCCGTTGCAATCATGATCGAGTGCGAAACCATAGCCCAACTCGCCAAGCAAACGCCATTCGAAAGCACGTAACAAGGGCTCCAGCGCACGCCCCTGGGCCAGCGCCAGGACGGTCATGGCGTAGTGCTCGAAGATTTCTGGATGCGGGTCTTCCGCGGGCAGCAAACGAATCAGCAGTTCGTTCAGATAGAGGCCACTGAACAGCGCCTCCGCGTTGAGCAGATTGGGAATGCCAGCAGCTTCCAGGCGGCCGATATTCTTCAGTTCGCCACGTCCGCGCAGCTCGACTTCGATGGGGATGAACGGCCGCGCCAGGGTTCCCGCCTTGCCTCGCGCACCACGCAGCACCGCGCGCAGCCGACCCTGAGGAGTGAGCAAATCGACCAGCGCACTACTTTCGCGGTAAGCGCGGCTATGCAGTACATAGGCGAACATCAGCGGCAAGCCTCAAGCTTCGAGCGGTAAGCAAAGCACCAGTTCCAGCCGCCCCGTCGACACTCGGCACGATCCACTTGGAGGCTTGTCGCCTGCGGCTGTTGCTTTAGATATTGTCGTAGCCCAGCGAGCGCAGGGCGCGCTCGTCGTCCGACCAACCGCCTTTGACCTTGACCCAGAGATTGAGCATGACCTTGGAGTCGAACATCACCTCCATGTCCTTGCGCGCTTCCTGACCGATGCGTTTGATCCGCTCGCCCTTCTCGCCAATAATGATCTTCTTCTGACCATCACGCTCAACCAGTATCAGCGCGTGGATATGCAGGATGCGCCCATCGCGCTTGAACTCCTCAATTTCCACAGTGATCTGGTACGGCAACTCGGCGCCGAGCTGGCGCATGATCTTCTCGCGTACCAATTCGGCGGCGAAGAAACGGCTCGAACGATCGGTGACCTGATCTTCCGGAAAGAAATGCACGCCTTCCGGCAAACGCTCGCCGACCAGTTTTTCCAGGGTGTCGAGGTTATGACCGTGTTGTGCGGAAACCGGCACTATTTCGGCATTCGGCAGCTGAGTCGCCAACCATTCGAGGTGCGGCATCAGCTCCGCTTTATCCTCGATACGGTCGGTCTTGTTGATCGCCAGAATCACCGGGCCCTGCACGTACTGCACGCGCTCCAGGACCATCTGGTCCTCATCGGTCCAGCGGGTGCGGTCGACCACGAAGATCACCACGTCGACATCCTTCAGCGCCGACGAGGCATTCTTGTTCATATAGCGGTTGAGGGCTTTCTCGTTGTTCTTGTGCAGACCGGGCGTATCGACATATATCGCCTGGACCTCTCCCTCGGTCTTGATTCCGAGCATGTTGTGCCGGGTGGTCTGCGGCTTACGCGAGGTAATGGCCAGTTTCTGCCCGAGAATATGGTTGAGCAGCGTCGACTTGCCCACGTTGGGCCGGCCGACGATGGCGACATAGCCACAGCGTGTTGCAGGTGAATCAGTCATGCCCATTCTCCACACCCAGGGCGATCAAGGCAGCCGCCGCCGCGACCTGTTCGGCAATACGGCGGCTGGCCCCCTGACCCAGGGTTTTATCGTTCAGTAAGGTGATCTGGCATTCGACGACGAACGTCCGGCAATGCGGATCACCCTGGATATCCACCACCTCGTAGCGCGGCAGATCGCAAGCCCGGGATTGCAGAAACTCCTGCAGACGGGTTTTCGGATCCTTGTTGGTGTCGACCAGCGTCAGGCTCTCCAACTCATTGGTTAGCCAGGCCAATACCCGCTCGCGCGCCGCCTCCATGCCGGCATCCAGGTAAATGGCACCGATCAGCGCCTCCAGGGCATCGGCGAGAATCGACTCGCGGCGAAAACCGCCACTTTTCAACTCGCCCGAGCCCAGGCGCAGATATTCGCCCAGGTCGAAACCACGGGCCAGGATAGCCAGCGTCTCCCCCTTGACCAGGCGGGCACGCAGACGCGACAGCTGACCTTCACGGGCCAGAGGAAAACGCTCGAACAGCGCCTCACCGGCGACGAAGTTGAGAATGGCGTCGCCGAGAAACTCCAGGCGTTCGTTATTGCGCCCAGCGAAGCTGCGATGGGTCAAGGCCAGGATCATCAGTTCCTGGTCCTTGAAGGTGTAACCGAGTCGTCGTTCGAGACGGGCTAACGAAGCACTCACGGCATACGCACGCGGAATTCTTTATCGAAATTAACTACCAGATCGATATTTTTAATCAGAGGCTCACGCCGCTCATATTGCAAGTGGGCACGAAATTCATTGTTTTCAATTTTCACTTCAAGAATATCTTTCGGGTTCAAATCACGGATGCTATTGACCTCCATCCCCCTGATAACGTGACCATAGAATGCGCCTACGGTATTTATTTCCAGAGACTCGTCGGTTTCCACCGACGTGATGATTTTCTCCAACGACATATAGTCGAGGTAATGTGGAATCAACTTGAATGCCGCACTGGCGAAAAATGCAACCAAGGCCAAGACCATCAGCCAGCCCAGAACCGACATACCCTTTTGCGAGCGTGCAAATTTCATATGGAGCCCCAATTCTCAATGAGATAAATGCCGATCAGGCAAAACCCAAGATTATTTATAGCCTGTAGCGCTGTATTGAACAGCGCCAGGCTGATGCAAAACCTAGTGAATCAAACCGACACGGGAGAAATTCGGCAGATGGCTGAATTTCGGATCGGGCCAGCTCATCCACACGGCAAAGGCTTTGCCGACGATATTCTTGTCCGGAACCATGCCCGAGAACTCCGGCGGAGTCCCCTCTGGATCTTCCCAATAACGGCTGTCTTTCGAGTTATCGCGGTTGTCGCCCATCATGAAGTAGTGCCCCTTGGGCACCAGCCACTCGCGTCGGACGGAACCGCGCACTCGATCGCGCTCGCGAATACTGTGCTCTACATTGCCCAGCGTCTCAGTGTAATAACGCGCAGTCGGATAGACGCCGGAGCTGCGATCGCCCCTGGCTTCCTCGTCCAGTCCTTCGTAGAGGAAGCGCCGGGGCAACGCTTCACCATTGATGTAAACCTGCTTGCCTTCCACCGCGACACGGTCGCCAGGAATGCCGACGACACGCTTGATGTAGTTGATATTCGGGTCGTTCGGGTAGCGGAAGACCATGACATCGCCGCGTTGCGGGTCACTTACGTCGATGATCTTGGTATCCAGCACCGGCAAACGGATGCCGTAGGCGAACTTGTTGACAAGAATAAAATCACCTACCGCCAGCGTCGGCTTCATCGAGCCCGATGGAATCTGGAAGGGTTCGACCAGAAAGGAGCGCAGAACCAGGACGATCGCCAGTACCGGGAAGAACGACTTGCCATACTCAACCAGCAGCGGTTCCTTGTTCAGACGCTCGACAACCGTCTCGTCCGGCTGCTCGACCTGCCCCTGATAAGTGGCAATCGCGGCACGGCGACGCGGGGCGAGAAATATCAAATCGAATAGCGCCAGCGCGCCGCATAGCGCAACGGCGACGACCAGCAACAACGGGAAATTAATCGACATAAAACCTTAGCCATCCACCTTGAGAACCGCGAGGAAGGCTTCTTGTGGAATCTCCACGTTACCAACCTGCTTCATCCGTTTCTTACCGGCCTTTTGCTTTTCCAGCAATTTACGCTTACGGCTCACGTCACCACCGTAACACTTGGCCAGCACGTTCTTTCTGAGAGCCTTGACCGTGGTGCGGGCGACAATCTGCCCACCGATCGCCGCCTGAATCGCCACATCAAACATCTGACGCGGGATCAGTTCCTTCATTTTTTCAGTCAGGGCGCGGCCCTTGTAGTGGGCCTTGTCACGATGCACGATCAGGGCCAGGGCATCGACTTTTTCACCATTAATCAGAACATCGAGCTTGACCAGATTGGCCGATTGAAAGCGGTCAAAGCTGTAATCCAGCGACGCGTAGCCACGGCTGACAGACTTTAGCCGGTCGAAAAAGTCCAGGACCACCTCATTCATCGGCAAGTCGTAGGACACCTGCACTTGGCTGCTGAGGAACTGCATATCGCGCTGTACACCGCGTTTTTCGATGCACAAGGTGATGACGTTGCCCAGGTGTTCCTGCGGGACCAGAATATTGGCGCGAACAATCGGCTCACGCATATCCTCGACCGACGACAGATCCGGGAGCTTCGACGGGTTGTCGACATACAGGATCTCGCCATTCTTCATCACGACTTCGAAAACCACGGTTGGCGCCGTGGTAATCAGGTCCAGATCGTATTCGCGCTCGAGGCGCTCCTGGATGATCTCCATGTGGAGCATACCGAGGAAGCCGATACGGAAACCGAAACCCAGCGCATCGGAACTTTCCGGCTCATATTGCAAAGCCGCATCGTTCAGGGTGAGTTTTTGCAACGCCTCGCGAAAATCTTCGAAGTCATCGGAACTGACAGGGAATAACCCCGCATAGACCTGGGGCTTGACCCGTTTGAAACCAGGCAGCATGTCGACATCGGGCGTGCTCGACAGAGTCAGGGTATCGCCCACGGGCGCACCATGAATGTCCTTGATACCAGCAACGATAAAGCCCACCTCGCCCGCCTTGAGGTCCGGGGTGCTGGTCAGCTTCGGGTTGAACACGCCGACATTGTCCACTTGATGGATCTTGCCGGTGGACTTGACCAGAACCTTGTCGCCCTTCTTGATGCGCCCGTGACGCACGCGCACCAACGACACCACGCCAAGGTAGTTATCGAACCAGGAGTCGATGATCAACGCCTGTAATGGCGCCTCGATATCGCCGGTCGGAGGCGGAATTACAGCGACCAGACGCTCGAGAACTTCGTCCACGCCCATACCGCTCTTGGCGCTACAGGCCACTGCATCGCTGGCATCGATGCCGATGATATGTTCGATTTCGTCCTTGACCTTGTCCGGGTCGGCCTGTGGCAAATCCATCTTGTTCAGGACCGGCATGACTTCGAGCCCTTGCTCGATCGCGGTGTAACAGTTCGCGACCGACTGAGCCTCGACCCCCTGCCCTGCATCCACCACCAGCAAAGCGCCTTCACAGGCGGCCAACGAGCGGCTCACCTCATAGGTGAAGTCGACATGGCCGGGAGTATCGATGAAGTTCAACTGATAGGTTTTACCATCACGCGCCTTGTAATAAAGCGTGACGCTATGGGCCTTGATGGTAATACCGCGCTCACGCTCCAGGTCCATCGAGTCGAGCACCTGAGCTTCCATTTCGCGCTCGCTCAAACCACCGCACATCTGGATGAAGCGGTCAGCCAAGGTGGACTTGCCGTGGTCAATGTGGGCGATGATAGAAAAGTTGCGGATATGACTCAGGTCACTCACGGATCGGCACTCGAAAAAGGCGCAGGCAGGCTGCCCGCCAAAAATAGCCGCAAATTGTACCCGATCGACAGCCAGCCCGTCACCCAAGCACTTATTGACGGACATGAAAAAGGGCGACCTGAATCGCCCTTTTTCATACTGCCCTAAAGGCTTATTCAGCAAGCTTGAAGGTGATAAAGCTCGCACGGCCCTGGCGTAGCACGCGCATGGACACGGAACGATTCTTCGGCAGGTTCTGAGCAACCTCGGTAAAGGTCTTAGCTGAATCGATAGCCTGATTGTTCAGATGGGTAATCACATCGCCGGCGCGCAGGCCGATCAGCATTGCCGGCCCTTCCTGCACTTCGGTGATAACCACCCCCCCCTTGAGGTCCAAGCCCTTTTTCTGCTCTTCGGTCAGCTCGACGACCTTAACGCCCAACCGGTTGCTGCTGCGCTCGACCCCGGGCGATGCCATTTCGGCAAGCTCCTGGCCCTCCTCGGGCAAGGCACCGATAGTTACCTTGAGCTTCTTACGCGAGCCTTCGCGGACAACATCCAGCTCAGCCTTGCTGCCCGGCTTGAGCACACCGACCAGATGCGGCAGATCGGCCGACATGATGATCGGCTTGCCATCAAGGCTAAGAATCACATCGCCAACCATCAAGCCGCCCTTGGCAGCGGGACCGCCATCCAGCACCTGCGCCACCAGCGCACCAGCCGGCCGCTCGAGACCAAACGACTCGGCAAGGTCCTTGTTCACTTCCTGAATCACCACCCCCAGCCAGCCACGGCTGACTTTGCCGCTGGCCTTGAGTTGATCGGCCACATCCAGCGCCACGCTCATCGGAATGGCGAAAGAAAGCCCCATGAATCCGCCGGAACGAGTGAATATCTGCGAGTTGATACCGACCACCTCACCCTCCAGATTGAACAGCGGCCCACCGGAATTACCCGGGTTGATCGCCACATCGGTCTGGATGAACGGCACATAGCTTTCGTTCGGCAGACTGCGCCCCGTGGCACTGACAATCCCGGCGGTTACCGAATGATCGAAGCCGAACGGCGAACCGATCGCGAGAACCCACTCACCGACCTTCAAATCTTCGGACTTGCCCAACTTGACCGTGGGCAGCCCCTTGCCCTCGATCTTCAGCAGCGCAACATCACTACGTGGATCGGTGCCAACAAGCTTGGCCTCAAGCTCACTGCGATCGGGCAGACGTACGATGATTTCATCGGCATCCGCAATCACATGGTTATTGGTCAGCACATAGCCGTCTTCGGAAATAATGAAGCCCGACCCCAAGGATTGCGCTTCACGCTGGTGACCACCGCCACCACCCGGACTACGGGGGGCCTGGGGGATTCCGCGCTCGAAGAACTCACGGAATATGGGTGGCAAACCTTCCAGATCAGGAATATTTAACTGACTGCTGGATACCGCACGCTCCGGCAGCTTCTGCCGCGTGCTGATATTCACCACCGCAGGCGAGGCCTGCTCGACCAGCTCGGTAAAATCCGGCAATTGTGCTTGGGCGGTCGCTGCCACCCCCAACACCAGAACGGTTAGCAACGTGGAAAAAGATCGTTTCAGACTAGGCATCGACACTACTACTCCCCATTGTGGAACAACCAGAAACTTAAACTGCTGCACCAACCCCCACCAGCAAAGCCCGCACAACCACGGGCTGCAACGCTGGGTCGTCAGCGCTACGGGCACTGCGCCAACGCACCAGAATCCAGGAAAGAAGAAACCCCAAAGCCGCACCAACAATGACCAACGGCTCGCCCAGGGTCAACCATTGCGCCAATAACGCACCGGCAAACAGCCCTAGCAGAGGTATCAGATAAACCAGTAGAGCCCCCCGCACTAGCAGATCCTCACGCACACCGATCACCACCGCGTCGCCAATCTCGAGCTGTAGATCGCATAAGGCCCGCACATGACCTCGGCGCCCCTCGACCCCCAATTTATCGAGCACCCCCTGGCCACAACCTGCCTTGGCGGAACAACTGGAGCACGTGCTCTTGCGCAACGTTTCAACCCAGACCGCACCTGGTTCGAGCGCAATGACCCGACCTTGCTCTTCGATCATGGAGAAACTGGAGCCCCCGCCGCGCGCATGGAGAGGGCAACCCGCTCAGCGGTTCCCAACGGAATCTCACCAACGACAGTCACCATCACATCGCCGTCGGAAGTAGAAAGACGCCGCGACACCGCGACAGTAGGCCCCAGCTGGCTACGGGCGTCTTCCACCAACGCCCCATGCAGGGGCTCGAGGAAAACCGAAAAACGCGCCATGCCGTCGCCGTAGACCAGGCCATCGACCATGTCAGCGGAAGCAGGGCTACGCCGTTCGATGACAGCATTCAATGTAAAGCCAGGGGGGAGCCAATCAGAGCGCCAGGCGGATTTGGTCAATTCCTGCTTCGGCGCAGTCTGCATCGCCTTGCAGCCAGCGGCGGGCTGCAAGGCCTCGACAGTCGGAATCGTCTCGGTATCCAACTGAGTGAACTGAAAACGCTCGAGCAACTGGCCTTTATCGTTAAGCAACAACGACTTCAGCGGCAAGCCAGTCTGCTGATCAAGGTGCAACTCGATCCCGTAGCGATGCTGATCACGCGGCAGCAGCGCCAACACGACCGTCTTGCGCCCAGCCACCCGGGACTCGCCGACCAAGCGCAAGTCGTACCACTGCATCAGTCGCTGGACATCCAACTGGCGCGCAGGCCAGACCTGGCCACTGGCCAATTGATCGACCAAGGCGCCACTGACGCACTTTACCTGCCCGTCGGCTCGTACGATTTCCTGGGCGGAGCCATCGAGCTGCAAGAATCGTTCGCGTGTGGAACCATCTTCTTCGACCCGATGACGCACGCTATGTGTGGAGAAGCTGCCATTGCGCTCATAGACGAAAGTTCCCTGGAAACTCTGCTGGCGCTCGGCATCAGCCAAGCGCTGCAGCCAATCCTGGGCACTGGCGGCCTGAACCGGCGTAGCCAGCCAACTGACAGCCAGAACAGCGGTCAACAATATAGAGCAGCGCATGCGCCTCCTTACTGGCCTTCCATACTTGCCGCACGGGCATAAGGCAACGCGCTTTCGTTCGCACTCATGGCCGCTTGCTGAGCGTGCTGACGCAGGTACGCCGGCAAACGCAGCTCATGCCAGCCGGCTTGCGCTTGTGTCGACGCAGCGCCGGCAGGCAGGTTTTCACGCTCCGCATTGAAGCCCGCCAACATCGCCGGCCCCTGCATCTGAGGGATAGCCAGACTCGGCATCGCAGCCTGCTGAGCCATTTGCTGCGCACCGGCAACCTCGTCCTGATTGTACAAGCGCACGCCCGCCAATACGGCGACCGTAACCGAAGCCGCAACCGCCAAGCGTCCCAGCGTGCGCCAAGGCGCCTGAAAACGCTTCTTCACGACGGGCACCGCCTCATCGGCAAGCGCTGCGGAAACGGCGGCGGCGAGATCCAGGCGCGGCTCCAGCAGTTCTTTATGGATGGCCGCACGAGCGAGCTGATAGCGTGACCAGGTGGCGCGCACTTCGGATGCATCGCTGGCGTTGAGCACACGCCGCAACTCCAACTCATCCGCCTCGTTATCCATAACCGCGGACAGCGATTCCTGTAGGTTTTCACGACTCATGACGATTCCTCTCTCGCTTTACACCGCTGCCTTAGGCTTCCTGCAATAAAGGCTGCAGGGACTTATCAATGGCTTCGCGCGCTCGAAAAATTCGTGATCGCACGGTACCAACCGGACATTGCATGACACTCGCGATGTCTTCGTAACTAAGACCATCAAACTCACGCAAGGTTAGCGCCATACGCAAATCTTCTGGCAACTGCTCGATGGTCCGATGCACGGTGGCTTCGATTTCATCTCGCAATAACGTGCGCTCCGGCGATTCGATATCCTTCAGAGCATGATTGCCGTCATAGAACTCCGCATCGTCGGTGCTTACATCGCTATCCGGTGGACGCCGACCACGCGAAACCAGATAGTTTTTTGCCGTATTGATCGCAATGCGATATAGCCATGTATAAAAAGCGCTGTCGCCGCGAAAATTACCTAACGCCCGGTACGCCTTGACGAAGGCTTCCTGCGCCACATCCTGTGCTTCATGGGTGTCATGCACAAAACGCACGATCAACCCGAGAATTTTGTGCTGGTATTTCAGCACTAGCAGATCGAAAGCACGCTTATCGCCACGCTGCACGCGCTCGACCAGTTGCTGATCCTCTTCCTGGGTTAACATGAACACTCCTCATAGGGTTCGGAGGGGTGCCGCGCAAGCCAGTCAGACCGCCTGCTGAAGTAGACTAGGACCTTGCGCAAAAGTTCTCCCCTCTAAACAAGTTTCCTGCAGATAACGTACGACCCTGCTCGGATAACGCAACAACGAACTGAACCTGAACCCTTGCCGCGCAAATAATTTCACACGCCTGACCTCTGACCTCGACCCCCAACCCATACGACTCGAGCCCACCGCACATCGCCCCGGCAACACAGAACGCTCCAGACAGAAGTTTATAGAACTCAAAATGCTAACAAAGTTCCCCAGCACCATAACGGTTTATTAACCCGCTATTGTGCAGACCGCCCTCTCTATATACTAAAGCCGCGTTTTCAGCGGATACGGACATGAGTCGACATTACCAACACGACGTTCTGGTCATAGGCAGCGGCGCTGCCGGCTTGACCCTGGCCTTAACCCTGCCCGGCGACCTGCGTATCGCCGTACTGAGCAAGGGCGATCTTTCCCACGGCTCAACCTATTGGGCCCAGGGCGGCGTGGCGGCGGTATTGGACGATACCGATACCATTGAATCCCATGTGGAAGACACCCTCAATGCAGGCGGTGGCCTGTGTCGTGAAGCGGCAGTACGCTTTACGGTAGAGCATAGTCGCGAGGCAATTCAATGGCTGATCGACCAGGGGGTGCCCTTTACCCGCGACGACCAGACCGCTCGTGAAGATGGCGGCTTCGAATTTCACCTGACTCGCGAAGGCGGCCACAGCCATAGACGCATCATCCATGCGGCCGATGCGACCGGCGCCGCGATTTTCAACACACTGCTCGAACAGGCAAGACTGCGCGGCAACATTGAACTGCTGGAGCAGCGCGTCGCCGTCGACCTGATCACCGAGCGCAAACTGGGCCAGGAAGGCCGGCGCTGCTTGGGCGCGTACGTACTCAATCGCGCCAGCGGCGAGGTCGATACGCTGCGCGCACGCTTTGTAATTCTCGCCACCGGCGGCGCGGCCAAGGTCTATCTCTATACCAGCAACCCCGACGGCGCTTGCGGCGATGGCATCGCCATGGCCTGGCGTGCCGGCTGCCGGGTCGGCAACCTGGAGTTCAACCAGTTCCACCCGACCTGCCTTTACCATCCGCAGGCCAAGAGTTTCCTGGTCACCGAGGCGCTGCGTGGCGAAGGCGCGCTGCTCAAGCTGCCTAATGGCGAACGCTTCATGCCGCGCTTCGACGAGCGCGCCGAACTGGCCCCACGCGATATAGTCGCGCGCGCTATCGATCATGAGATGAAGCGCCTGGGTATAGACTGCGTATTCCTCGACATCAGCCACAAACCGGCCGAGTTCATCAAGTCGCACTTCCCCACAGTTTATGAGCGCTGCCTGGATTTTGGCATCGACATCACCAAACAGCCCATCCCGGTGGTGCCCGCGGCGCACTACACCTGCGGCGGCGTGGTGGTCGACCAACACGGTCGCACCGATGTACCGGGCCTGTACGCCATTGGCGAGACCAGCTTCACCGGCCTGCATGGCGCCAACCGCATGGCCAGCAATTCGCTGCTGGAGTGTTTCGTTTATGCCCGCGCCGCGGCCGCCGATATCACCGAGCAACTGGATCGGGTCGCGATGCCCGCCAGCTTACCGACCTGGGATACCAGCCAGGTTACCGACTCGGACGAGGACGTGATCATTGCGCACAATTGGGATGAACTACGGCGCTTCATGTGGGACTACGTCGGCATCGTGCGCACCAACAAGCGCTTGCAGCGCGCCGAACACCGGGTACGCCTGCTACTCGACGAGATCCACGAGTTCTACAGTAACTACAAGGTCAGCCGCGACCTGATCGAGTTGCGCAACCTGGCCCAGGTCGCCGAATTGATGATCCGCTCGGCAATGCAGCGCCACGAAAGCCGAGGCCTGCACTACACCCTGGACTATCCGCAGCTGCTGCCGCAGGCGCGGGATACTATTTTGACGCCCCCCACCTACGGCGACTGAATTTCAGCCGTACCCGCAAGCGGCGATGCACGTCGCGCGGCAAGCCGTCACAGGCGATGCACAACGCACGAACGCGCCGCTGCCCGCTCAGGCGAAAACGCAACACGACTATCAATGGCAACGCCAGACTGTCCGGACGCAGTTCGATCGACTGCCAGCCGCAGGCCGCGCTGCCAACTTGCCAACCCTGCGCGCCATGCCGCAAGGCGGTGTATGCCTCCGGCACGCTGAACAGCAGGTGCCGCGGCACGACCCAGCAGGCATGGGCCACGCACAGCGCCACAGCGAAAAAACGAGCCCAGGGGACAATCTCCACCCAGTACAGACTGCAGAGCGCCAGAAGCTGGATCAGCGCATACAGCGTGAGCAACCCGGGCGAGGGTCGCCACCGGCATTCGAAGGCTTCACTTGGGCTGGACACGATCCAGAATCATCTGAACCATGCGCTTGATATCGGCATCCTCAGGCTCCGATCGTTGCATAAACCAGCCGAACATATCCTGATCCTCACATTCGAGCAGTTTGCGGTAACGCTCGCGATCCTCGGCATCCAGGGTGGCATAAACCTCCTTGACGAAAGGCACCAACAGCACGTCCAGCTCCAGCATGCCGCGTCGGCTGTGCCAAAAAAGACGATTGAGTTCAACCGAGTCGACCATGGGGCTGCTCCTTGAATGAGGCGCGCAGTATAACGGCGAAAAGCGCCGCTGTTGATCGCCACCAGCAAACTGACCGACTGCAAGCGCTGACAAGCCCAGGGCCGCGCTCTATCATGGCGGTCCTCACTCTACGTTTGCGATAGCTCACCCCATGGCCGATACCGCGTTTTTCTGCTCCCTCGATCACGAAGGCGTTCTTGCCATCCAAGGCCCCGATGCCGGTAAATTCCTTCAAGGCCAGCTGACCTGCAACCTCAACTATCTGAACGAGAGCACCTCCAGCCTGGGCGCGCGCTGCACGCAGAAAGGCCGCATGTTTTCAAGCTTTCGTATCCTCGGCATGGACGACTCATTCCTCCTGGCCATGAGTCGCGAACTGGTCGAACCACAACTCGCCGAGCTGCAAAAGTACGCGGTGTTCAGCAAGTCCAAGCTCAGCGATGCCAGCAACGCCTGGCACCGCTTCGGCCTGAGCGGTGGCGACGAAGCCCTGCGCAGCCTCGGTCTCGAGTTGCCAAAAGGCGCCAACAGCCTGGTTCGCCACAACGAATTGCTGGCCACCCGCCTGAGCGATGGCCGCGCCGAACTCTGGGCGCCCGCCTCTCAAGCGCAAAGCCTGCATCTACATCTGACCAACCACCTGCCGCATGTCCCGCTCGACAGCTGGTTGCTGGCCCAGGTCCGTGCCGGCGTCGGCCAGGTCTTCGGCGCGACCCGTGAACTGTTCATCCCACAGATGCTCAACCTGCAGGCCCTCGGCGCAGTGAGTTTCAAGAAGGGCTGCTATACCGGGCAGGAGATAGTCGCGCGCATGCAGTACCTCGGCAAACTGAAACGCCGACTGTATCGCCTGAGTTTGGAAGCCAATCACCTACCTGCCCCCGCGGACGCGCTATTCTCTCCGGTACATGAGAGCAGCGTCGGCGAAGTGGTCCTCGCCGCCCGGAGCGAAAACGGCATCGAATTATTGGCGGTACTGCAGGAAGATGCAGCCAGCGACGGGCGAATCCACCTCGCCAGCCCCGAGGGCCTTGCGCTCAAACTGCTCGACCTGCCCTACGTATTGGATCGTGACCTGGAAATCCAACGCTAACCGTTTCCTACTAGATTGCCTGAACGCCTAAGAGAATTCGCATGAGCCAACTTGCCGAGAAAGTCCAACAGGAACTCATCAAGGCCATCGACAACGATGAGCTGGTCCTACCCACTCTGCCGGAAGTTGCCCTTCGAGTCCGCGAAGCAGCGGAAGATCCGAATATCAGCATTCCCAATCTGAGCAAGGTGATCGGCAACGACGTGGCGCTCTCCGCGCGCATCATCAAGGTGGTGAACAGTCCACTGCTACGCACCAACAGGGAAATTACCGACCTGCAGATGGCTATCAGCCGGCTCGGCATCAATTACACCTGCAACCTCGCGACCGGCCTGGCGATGGAACAGATGTTCCAGGCCACCTCCGACGTAGTTGATCGCAAAATGCGCGAAGTCTGGAATAAAAGTACCGAAATTGCCGGCATTTGCCACGTTCTCTGCAAGCACTACACCCGTTTGCTACCGGATCAGGCCACACTCGCCGGGCTGGTACACATGATCGGTGTGCTGCCGATCCTCACCTACGCGGAAGAACACGGCGAACTGCTGCGCGACTCGATCAGCCTCAACCACATCATCGAACGTATTCACCCGATCATCGGCGAGAAGATTCTGCGCGCCTGGGATTTCCCCGAACCGATCGCCATGGTGCCGAACAACTACCTGGATTTCAGCCGCGACTCGGCCAAGGCCGATTACGTGGATATCGTTCAGGTCGCCACCCTGCAGAGCTACCTGGGCAGCACCCACCCCTACACCCAGCTGGACTGGAGCACGATCCCGGCGTTCGGCAAACTCGGTATCGACCCGGGCCAGAACCTCAATGACGACGAAGACCTTTCCGCGGCCATGGAAGCGGCGATGAGCATGCTGCAATAAGCCGGGCCTGCCATCGATAGCGCCCTGCCACACTGAACCTGGCGGGGCTCGCCGGCTTTAGCCGGCATCCAGGGGGAACTCCACCCGCACCCACAGGCCTTGCGGCGCCGCGTGATCCAGCCGGATCCGCGCCTGATGGGCGCGGCAGATCTCGCCAACGATAGCCAGGCCCAGCCCCGCCCCCGTACCCTCGGCATGGCGGCGGTAGAAGCGCTGAAAGACCTTGTCGCGCTCATCCTCGGGTATGCCCGGCCCGTCGTCCTGCACCTCCAGCACACCGCCCGGCGATACACGCAGGATCACATTGCCGCCAGCCGGGGTATGCGCCAGGGCATTGTCCACCAGATTGCACAGCAGCTCGTTGAGCAAGGTCGGCTCGCCGCGGACCCAAACCGGCTGATCCGCCTCGAGCGCCAGGGCGACGCCGCGCGAATGCGCCAAGGGCGCCAGGGCCATCGCCAGTTCCTGAGTGAGGTGACTGAGGTCCAGGCGCTCGGCCCCGCCTTCGGCGATCGCCCGCGCCCCGCTTTCGATACGCGCCAGCGACAACAGCTGGTTGGCCAGATGGGTCAGCTTGTCGGTATTTTGCGCCGCCTCTTCCAGGGTGCTGCGCCAGATCGCCGGCTGCTGGGCGCGCAGGCCCAACTCGACCCGCGCCTTGAGCGCGGCCAGGGGCGTGCGCAATTCGTGAGAGGCATCGGCGATGAATTGCGACTGGCGCTCGAACAGGCCATGCAGACGCTCATTGAACTGATTCAGCGCATTCACCAGCGGGCGCAATTCGCGCGGCAGCTGGCTGTCCGGCAGTGGCCGCAGATCGTCGCTCGCCCTGCTGGCAACCGTACGCCTCAAGGTCTCCAGTGGGCGCAAGGCGGCGCTCACCGCCAACCACACCAGCAACAAGGCGCTGAACGCCAGCAAGCCCATGCGCCACAAGGTGCCATAGAGCAGCTCGCGCGCCATCCGCTCGCGGGCTCCCAGGGTCTCGGCGACTCGAATCTCGGCGATGCCATTGAGCTGCGGTTCGCTAACCGGTTGCAGCAGGCTTACCACCCGCACGCCTTGGGTGTGGTAATCGGCATCGTAGAAGCGCGCCAGCGCCGGGTAATCGTCGGTGCGCGGCGTGCCCGACGGCGGCGCGGGCAGGTCTTCGTAGCCCGACACCAGCTCGCCGCGCAGGTCGAGCACCTGGTAATAGATGCGCCCGGCACTGTCGTAGGCGAAGGTGTCCAGGGCGACATAGGGCACATTGGCCTTGAGCTTGCCATCGTCCGAGTACAGCCCCTCGGCGATTGCCCGCGCGGAGGCCAGCAAGGTGCGGTCATAGGCGGTGTCGGCGGCGCGCCTGGCGCTCCAGTAGGCGCTCAGGCTGGCGACCAGCAAAAGCAGGGCAAGCAACAGCGCCAGACGCCGCAGTAACCGCCCACGCAAGCTGCCCGGCGCAGCCGTCCGCGGCCCTCGGCGCTCAGTCACCGGCAACTGCCTCGAGCAAATAACCCAGGCCGCGAAAGGTGACGATGCGCACCGCGTGGCCTTCGAGCTTCTTGCGCAGGCGATGGATATAAATCTCGATGGAGTCGGCGCTGGCCTCCTCGTCGAGGCCGAACACCTGCGCCGCCAACTGCTCCTTGCTCATCACCCGCCCCGGTCGGGCGATCATCGCTTCCAGCACCGCCTGTTCGCGCGAAGTCAGGCTGAGGCTTGCACCCTGTACGCTGAAACGCCGGGTGCCCAGGTCGTAGACCAGCTCGCCGCAACGCTGCTGCTGCTCGCCACCAAGTACGCTGCGCCGCAACAGTGCCTTGACCCGCGCTTCCAATTCGGTCAGTTCGAAGGGTTTGGCCAGATAGTCGTCAGCGCCGAGGTTCAAGCCATGGACCCGATCCTTGACCTCGCCGCGCGCGGTGAGCATCAGCACCGGCAGGGTCTTGCCGCGCTCGCGCAGACGCGCCAGCACCTGAAAACCGTCGAGGCGCGGCAAGCCGATATCGAGGATGGCCAACGCATACTCCTCGCTGGCCAGCGCCAGATCGGCGGCCACCCCGTCATGCAGCACATCCACCGTCAGACCGGTGTCTTTTAGCGCCTGGGCCACGCTCGCGGCCAGTTGCGGATGGTCCTCGACCAGCAGAATGCGCATGGCTATCTCCCACCTTGCTCTCGAATGCGTCGAGCAGTGTACAGGCGCGCCGCGCCCTGTGAATGGGCAAGCCGGCACCTGGGAAAAACTTTCTGGCCTGCCATCCCAGGCTCACACCCTGCGGGCCGGCGCAGGCAACGTCAAAAAACGCTCCAGGCGTTTTTTTTCAGCACTGAAAGCTTGGTGAAAGCTTGACCTCCTAGGATCGATTTCAGATGGCTCGACCCATCGACCGAGCGGCTGGCGCAGTGGTGCGTAGCCGCGACAAAAACAACAACGGAGACCACCAGATGCTCGACGCCTCACGCCAGGCATTGTCGCCTGTACACCTGCTTAGTCTAGCCGTCGCCGCGGCATTGCTCGCGCCTGCAGCCCAGGCTGCTTTCGTCGAAGACAGCAGCGCCAGCCTGACCACCACCAACATCTACCTGAACCGCGACTTCCGTGAAGGCAGTAGCCAGAACAAGCGCGAGGAATGGGGGCAGGGTTTCTGGCTCGACATCCAGTCCGGTTACACCGAAGGCACCGTCGGATTCGGTCTCGACGCCCTCGGCCTGCTCGGCGTCAAGTTCGACTCGGGCGGCGGCCGCACCGGCACCGACCTGTTTCCGGTCCAAGATGATGGCGGCACTCCGGACACCTTCGGCCGCCTCGGCCTGACCGCCAAGATCAAAGCCTCGCAGACCGAATTCCGCTACGGCTCGCACATCCCCGAACTGCCAGTGGTCAAGGCCAGCGACAGCCGTCTGCTGCCACAGGTATTCGAGGGCGGGCTACTGACCTCCGCTGAGCTCGACGGCCTGACCTTCACCGGCGGACGCCTGGACAAGGTCATCGACCGCGCCTCGACCAACTCCGAAGACCTGGTACTCAATAGCAAGAACAGGCGTTACACCGGCGGCGTGACGGCTGATCACCTGGACCTGGCCGGCTTCGACTACCAGTTCAGCAAGAACCTGAAAGGCCGCTACTTCTATGCCGAGCTGGACGATATCTACCGGCAGAATTTCTTCAACCTGCTGGCCACCCAAGCGCTCGCCGGCGGCACCCTGGCCGCCGACCTGCGCCTGATGATCAACGACGACAGCGGCGCGGCGAATGCCGGCAAAGTCGACAACCGCGCACTGAACGGCATGCTCAGCTATGCCCATAGCGGCCACAAGCTGACCCTCGCCTACCAGAAAATGAGCGGCGACACCGGCTACGCCTATATCGACGGTAGCGATCCCTACCTGGTCAACTTCGTGCAGATCAACGACTTCGCCAACCCCGACGAACGCTCCTGGCAGGCCCGTTACGACTACAACTTCGCCAGCCTCGGTTTACCCGGCCTGAGTTTCCTCACCCGCTATGTCAGCGGTGACGACGCCGAGATCGCCGGCAGCGACCAACACGGCGGCGAATGGGAACGCGACATCGAGTTCAAATACGTAGTGCAGAACGGACCGGCGAAGAACCTCTATGTACGCCTGCGCAACGCCAGCTTTCATTCCGACTTCGCCCGCGATGCGGACGAGAACCGCGTGATCGTCGGCTACACACTGCCGGTTTGGTAACCCACAATAACAATCGAGAGGAATCCATCATGAAACTTGCCTTTACCCGCATCGCCCTGGCCACCGCCTGCCTGGCCTTCGCCGGCCAATTGCTCGCTGCCGAACCGAAACGCCCCGAATGCATTGCCCCGGCCAAGCCGGGCGGTGGCTTCGACCTGACCTGCAAACTGGCGCAAAGCGGCCTGAAAGACAGCGGCCTGCTGAAATCGCCGATGCGCGTCACCTATATGCCCGGCGGCGTTGGCGCGGTCGCCTATAACGCGGTCGTGGCCCAGCGTGCCGACGATCCGGGCACCATCATCGCGTTCTCCAGCGGTTCGCTGCTCAACCTCGCGCAAGGCAAATTCGGTCGTTACGACGAAACCGCGGTGCGCTGGCTGGCCGGTATCGGCACCGACTACGGCGCCATCACCGTGCGCGCCGATTCGCCCTACCAGAACCTCGATGATCTGGTGCAAGCGCTGAAGAAGGACCCGTCGAGCATCGTCTTCGGCGCCGGCGCCACCATCGGTGGCCAGGACTGGATGCAGACCGCGCTGATCGCCCGCCTCGCCGGCATCGATCCGAAAAACCTGCGCTACGTAGCCTTCGAAGGCGGCGGCGAAACCCTCACCGCCATGCTCGGCGGCCACGTGCAGGTGACCAGCAGCGGCCTTGGTGAAGTTACCCCGCAACTGGAAGCGAAGAAGGTGCGCATCCTCGCGGTACTGTCCGACGAGCGCCTGCCAGGCAAACTCGGCGATATCCCCACCGCCAAGGAGCAGGGTTACGACATCAGCTGGCCGGTGATCCGCGGCTTCTATGTCGGCCCGGAGGTCAGCGACGAACAATACAACTGGTGGAAACAGCAGTTCGATACCCTGCTGGCCAGCGAGGACTTCGCCAAGCTGCGTGAACAGCGTGACCTGCTGCCGTTGTCGATGACCGGCGACGAGCTCAAGGACTTCGTCTTCAAGCAGGTCGAAGAGTACAAGGTGCTGGCTGATGCATTCGGCTTGATGCGGGAGTAACACCCCGCCCGGGATGGGTCGCACCGTGCAGGCTGGCTGCATTGCGGTGCGACCCTACCTGCGGGCCCGGCTCCCCGGTCCCGCCTGACCCTCGACAAGGTAATCCGTCATGTACGTCCGCCTGTTTGCCGCGAGCTGGCTGCTTTTATGCGCCGGTCTCGCCGTTCTCGCCTGGGGCTTCCAGGCTCCCTTCGCCTACGACCCGGTGGGTCCGCGGGCCTACCCGTTGCTGTTGCTGGGCTTGATGGCCGCGGGTAGCGCCTGGCTGGTGGTCAAACCCGGTCACTCCGCGCAACGCCTGAACACAGCCGCGGCAATGCGCGCCGGGCTCTGCGTACTGGCGTTGCTGGCCTATGCGCTGCTGTTCGAAACCCTCGGTTTCGTCCTCGCCACCAGTCTCGCCACCTTCGTTCTGGGCCTGCTGTTTGCCGGTCGGCCGCTGCATTGCGCGATCAGTGCGCTGTTGATGGGCGTATTGCTCTATCTGTTGTTCGACTATTTGCTGGATGTGCCGCTACCGCTCGGCCTGTTCGAAGCCTTTGTGGAGAGCTGAAATGGAAACCCTTAATTTCTTGCTGCATGGCTTCGATGTCGCCACCCGGCCCGCCAACCTGCTGGTGGCGCTGTTTGGCGCTTTCGTCGGCACCATCGTCGGCCTGCTGCCGGGCCTCGGCCCGATCAACGGCGTAGCCCTGCTGCTGCCGCTGGCCTTCGCCCTCGGCCTGCCGCCGGAAACCGCCCTGATCCTGCTGGCCGCCGTGTACCTCGGCTGCGAGTACGGCGGACGCATCTCGGCGATCCTGCTCAACGTACCGGGCGACGCCGCCGCGGTGATGACCACCCTCGACGGCTACCCACTGGCGCGCCAGGGCAAGGCCGGTATCGCCCTGTCGCTGTCGGCGGTCAGTTCGTTTATCGGCAGCATCATCGCCACCTGCGGCGTGGTGCTATTTGCGCCGCTGCTGGCGAAATGGGCGGTGGCCTTCGGCCCTGCCGAATATTTCGTGCTGATGATCTTCGCCATCGCCTGCCTCGGCGGCATGGTCGGCGACAAACCGATGAAAACCCTGATGGCCGCCCTGATCGGCCTGGCCCTGGCGACCGTCGGCGTGGACTCCACTACCGGCGTGTACCGTTTCACCTTCGGCAGCGTCAGCCTGTCCGACGGCATCCAGTTCGTGATTGTGGTGATCGGCTTCTTCAGCGTCAGCGAAGTGCTGCTGATGCTGGAAAAAACCCACAGCGGACAGAAGGCGGTGAAAGCCAGCGGCCGTCTGCTGTTCAACTTCAAGGAATTCTGCTTCACCTTCTGGACCATGGTGCGCAGCGCCATCGCCGGGTTCGTCATCGGCACCCTGCCCGGCGCCGGTGCGACCATCGCCAGCGCCATGACCTACATGAGCGAGAAGCGCATGGCCGGCGCCAACGGCACATTCGGCGAAGGCGACCTGCGCGGTCTGGCGGCACCGGAAGCGGCGAACAACGCCTCGGCCTGCGGCTCGCTGATCCCCATGCTGACCCTCGGCGTACCGGGTTCCGGCACCACTGCGGTGATGATCGGCGCATTGACGCTGTACAACATCACCCCCGGACCACTGTTGTTCGAACAGCAGCCGGATGTGGTCTGGGGCCTGATCGCCTCGCTGTTTATCGGCAATGTGATCCTGCTGGTGATGAACATCCCCCTGGTCGGCCTGTTCGCCCGCATGCTCAGCGTGCCCAACTGGGTACTGGTGCCGGCGATCACCGCGATCAGCATGGTCGGCGTCTATGCGGTGCACAGCACCACCTTCGACCTGGTGCTGATGGTGGGCCTCGGGGTGTTCGGCTATCTGCTGCGCAAGCTGGATTTCCCGCTGTCGGCGTTGATCCTCGGCTTCGTCCTCGGCGAGCTGATGGAAGACAACCTGCGCCGCGCCCTGTCGATCTCCGCCGGCGACCTGGCGATTCTCTGGCACAGTCCGATCAGCCTGAGCCTGTGGGCCCTGACCGCACTGATGCTGGCACTGCCGGGCGTGCGCTGGTGGCGTTCGCGCCGCGCCGCACAGCTGGCCAGCGCCTGAATTGCCGCGAGCGAATAACGTGCCGCGCTGGCTGGCCACGCCGCTGATCGGCCTGGCCGGCGGCTACCTGGCCAGCCTGATTGGCTGGCCCTTGCCCTGGATCATCGGCTCGCTGCTGGCGGTGATCGCCGCGCGCTGCAGCGGCTGGCTGGTCAGCGAAGTCCCGGGTGGGCGCCAAGCCGGACAATGGCTGGTCGCCAGCGCCATTGGTCTGCACTTCACCACGGACGTAATGGGCGAGCTGCTCGGCCACCTCGGCATGGTGGTCGCAGGCGCATTCGGCACCCTACTGCTCAGCCTGATCGGCATCGTGCTGCTGCGTCGGGCCGGGCTCGACCGCGCCACCGCATTCTTCGCGAGTATGCCCGGCGGCGCCAGCGAGATGGTCAATCTGGCCCTGCGCCACAATGCCGAAGCCGCCAAGGTGGCGGCCGCCCATAGTTTGCGCCTGCTGCTGGTGGTGTTGCTGATTCCCGCACTGTTCGCCTGGAGCCTGCCGGCGGTCGCCGCACCGGCGCCAGCAGCGGTCGACTGGCCATGGCTGGCGGTGCTGCTACCGGCTGGCGCCCTGCTCGCCCTGCTGTGGAAAAGACTCGGCCAGCCCAACCCCTGGATGCTCGGCCCACTGACGGTCTGCGCCGTCGCCAGCGTCATATTCGATCTGCACATCGGTTTGCCCAGCGGCGCCGGCCAGGTGGGGCAATGGCTGATCGGCAGTGCACTGGGTTGCCACTTCGACCGTGCCTTCTTTCGCAATGCGCCGAGCTTTCTCGCACGCATTCTGCTGTTCAGCCTGCTGGCCATGCTCGCCGCCGCGGCGCTCGGTCAGGGTCTCGCCTGGCTGACGACGGAAAACCCCAGCGCCCTGATGCTCGGCATGATGCCCGGCGGCATCACCGAGTTGTGCCTGACCGCCGAGGCCCTGCACCTGTCGGTCGCCCTGGTCACCGCGCTACAGGTATTGCGCCTGTTTCTGGTGATGTTCCTCGCCGAGCCGCTGTTCCGCCTTTGGCAGCGCACCAGCCCCCAGCGCTAGCACTTCCCGCGCGGCAGCCCGCCCGGCAGCCCGCCCAGCAGATAGTGCCGGCGGGCTCGACCAATTTGGTTGAACCCAAACTTTTGGCGGCCAGTCACAGCAATTACGGCACCCGGCGCCTTATGTGCCGCTCATGCCTGGTTGGCACACCGTTTCGCTTTCGACGCCAGCCGAGGGCCGTAACCCAGACCAGGAGAAATGGAACATGAAACGACTTATATCTGCCTTCTTTACCGGTGTGCTTGCGCTGATCCTCAGCGTGACGTCCGCATTGACCCAGGCGGCGCAATCGTCCGAGGAGTTCGTCGAAGACGCCTCGGCCAAAGGCCTGGCGGAGATCGAAGCAGCCAAGATGGCGCTGAAGAAAAGTACGTCCCAGGACGTCAAGGATTTCGCCCAGCTGATGATCGACGACCACGGCGCGGCGAATCAGAAGCTCAAGCAGCTGGCCAGGCAGAAAGGCTTGGAAATGTCCGACGATGCCAGCCTGATGGCCAAAGCCAAGACGATGATCCTGAAGCTGCGTGAAGGCGAGTCCTTCGATGAGGCCTACGCCAACAATCAAGTGCAGGCGCACGAGGACACCATCGAGCTGTTCCGCAACTACGCGCAGCAGGGCCAGGACCAGGAGATCAAATCCTTCGCCAAGGAAACCCTGCCGACGCTCGAAGAGCATCTGCAGAAGGCCCGGGCGCTGGTCGCCGCCCACGGTCAAAAGCAGCAACGCAACGATGAGGAGATGAATGAACCCCAGCGCCAGAGCAGTGAAAACAAGAGCAGCGGTAAACAAAAGAGCGCCAGCGGCACCCCGCAGACCAGTAGCTGAAAGTAATTTGGCCAGCACCTATGCGGTGCTGGCCCACACCCTCTCTATCCGTCTCGGCGCTGTGAACCCAGGCGACGGCCCGCGACCATCGCCAGCGCAGCCGGGACGAAACGCCATGACGCCGCTGCGCTGCCTGCTGTTGGCGTTGTACCTGGGCCTGTCATTGGCAGCCTGCAGCCGCATTGCCCTGGTCTATAGCAATCTCGACTGGCTGATCCCCTGGCGCCTGGACAGCTACCTGGATCTCGACCGCGACCAGCAAGCCTGGCTTGAGCCGCGCCTGCATGCTCACCTGCACTGGCACTGCAGCAGCGAGCTACCACACTACCTAGACTGGTTGAGAAGCACCCAGCGCATCATCGAACAGCCCGAGCCGTCCGCAGAGGCACTGGATGCGCAATTGATCGAGATCGATGCCGCCTTTGCCCGTATCGGCAGAGAAATCGCGCCGACCGCCATCGCTCTGCTGCAATCCCTCGACGACAAGCAGGTCGCCGAGCTGTTCGCCACCTTCGAAAAAACCAACCGTGAAGCCCGCGAGAAGTTGCTCGATCCGCCCCTGGCGATCCAGATAGAGGAACGCCAGGAGCGCCTGGAAAAGCGCCTACGCCCCTGGCTGGGTCGGCTCAACGATCGCCAGAAAGCCCACATCAAGGCCTGGGCTGAGACCCTCGGCGAGTACAACAGCCTGTGGCTGGATAACCGCCTGCGCCTGCAACACGAGCTGCGCGCCGCGCTGCAGGCGCGCGGCAGCCCGGACTTCGCCGCACGCTTGCACCGCCTGCTGCAGGATCGCGACAACTTCTATGACGCGACCTTTCGCCAGGCCTACACGAACGCGCGCCAGGCAACGGCCAGACTGCTCAGCCAACTGCTGGTCGCAGCCGACCGCGAACAACGCCAACACCTGAGCGAGCGCCTGAACGATCTGCGCCACGATCTCGGCGAACAGCGTTGCGCGTCGCCTACCGCCGACTGAGGGCGAACGAGCCGCCGCATAAACGCCGCTGATCAGGCGCAATTGCCGACGTGCGCCGCCATCGACAATGACCAGCCTTATAGAGCAAGCTCGCTGTCGCCCCGGCGCCAGTGCACTGGCGCCTGCCGGACCATCCCAACTGGAGCATGCACAATGATCGGTTATACAACTGTCGGTACCCAGGATATGACCAAGGCCAAGGCCTTCTATGGCGAGCTGCTGGGCCTGTTAGGCGCCAAGCTGGTGATCGACATGGGCCGCCTGGCACTGTTCGGCATCGGCCGTGGCCAGCCCATGTTCGGCGTCTGCCTGCCCTACGATGGCCAGGTGGCGCAGCAAGGCAACGGCAATATGGTGGCCCTGACCGCCGATAGCAGCGAACTGGTCGACCAGCTGTACGCCAAGGCCCTTGAACTCGGTGCCAGCGATGAAGGCGCGCCGGGCTTGCGCCTGCCGACCTTCTACGGCGCTTATGTGCGCGACCCGGACGGCAATAAGCTGGCGTTCTTCAAGATGAGCTAGCAGCACTCAATCCAGCGGCGGCAGGCGCCAGTCGATCGGCGTCATGCCGTGCTGCTCGAGGAATTTATTGGTGCGGCTGAAGTGGCCATTGCCGATAAAGCCGCGATGCGCCGACAACGGCGAGGGATGCGGCGAGCGCAACGCTAGATGCTTGCTGGTGTCGATCAGGCGCTCCTTACCCTGCGCATGGGCGCCCCAGAGCAGAAACACCAGGTGCTCGCAGTGCTCGCTGACCACCTCGATCACCTTGTCGGTAAAGAGTTGCCAGCCCTTGCCCGCGTGGGAGCCGGCATTGCCGCGCTCCACGGTCAGCGAGGTGTTGAGCAGCAACACACCCTGCTCGGCCCAGTGCTGCAGGCAGCCATGCGCGGCGATATCGATATTCAGGTCGCGCTTGAGCTCCTTGTAGATATTGCCGAGCGATGGCGGCGTGGCTACGCCCGGCTGCACCGAAAAGCACAGGCCATGGGCCTGGCCGGGGCCGTGATAGGGGTCCTGGCCGATCACCACCACCTTGACCCGATCCAGCGGTGTCGAATTCAGCGCATTGAAGATCAATGGGCCCGGCGGATAGATTTCCTTGCCGGCGGCCTTCTCGCTTCGCAGAAAGTCGCCCAACTCCTTCATATAGGGTTTTTCGAATTCTTCGCACAGGGCCTGTTTCCAGCCCGCTTCGAGTTTGACGTTGTCTGCGGCGCTCATGCCTGAATTCCCGGGGTCAGCGAATGAACGGGGCACGCTAGAGAAGGCGCCTGGTCAAGTCAAGGCGCCAGGTGATAGCGGGCCATCACGCCGCTGGATGGGATTTGCCGAAACGCCAGGCGCGACCAAGACTGAGCGTTCACCTAGCCGGAGAGACGCCATGGACATGCCCACTGCCTTGACCCGCGAACGCCTGGAACAAGCGCTGGAACACTCGCCATTCGCTCAGATGATCGGCTTTGCGCTCACCGACTTCGGCCCCGGACACATCGCCCTCGAGGTCCTGCCACGTCAGGAACTGACCCAACACCATGGCTTCGTCCATGGCGCCGTGGTCGGTTTCATGATCGATAGCGCCTGCGCCTGGGCGGCTGCCAGCCTGGTCGGCGACGTGGTAACCAGCGAATACAAGGTCAATCTGCTGGCACCGGCCATCGGCGACAAGCTGATCTGCCGCAGCTCGGTAATCAAGGCCGGGCAACGCCAGGTCGTCGCCCGCGCCGATGTATTCGCCCTGCGTGACAACGAAGAGAAAATCATCGCAACCGGCCTGGCGACCATTGCCAGGGTCTAACGCCGCAGAGTAGCCCGGATGCAATCCGGGGAGCGATTCTGTAGGCGTCGGGCGCTCTCGAATTGCCCCCACATTCAAGGCGCTCGCAGCCCCATTAACCCTGGTGCAACGCCCGATAATGACTCGGCGCCATGCCCACCACTTTGCTAAACAGTCGCGAGAAGTAATACACATCCTCGTAACCAAGCTGTTCGGCGACTTGACGAATGCCCTGTTCGCCTTCGTCGAGCAGGCGGCAGGCATGGGCCATCTTCAGTTGGATAAAGTCCTGGATCGGCGCATGCCCGGTTAGCGCCCGATAGGTCTTGGCGAAGTGAAAACGCGACAGTTTGAACTGCGCGGCCAGCTCATCGAGATTCAATTTGTCATGCAGGTGGGCGCGCATCACCGCCTGTACGGCATCGACATCCAGTACCCGTCCGGATTTCAGCGTGGCCCGCGCCGGCAGCACCGCCAGCGAGGTCAGCAGCGCCTGCAACTGATGAGCCGCGTGGATGAAATGGGGCAGGCTCAGCCCCTGCTTGCGCACGTTGAGCAAGGCATCGAATTCGGCCAGCAGGCGCGGCTGCACGCCGATGCGCCACAAAGGCCCCTTGCCCAGCGGGCGGAGAAAATCAGCCACCAGGTCGCCATCGAAATGTATCCAGTACAGCGTCCAGGGCTTGTGCGCATCCGCGCCGTAGGCATGGGCGAGCCCCTTGGGCAATAACAGCAGATCGCCACCGCCAACAGCTAATCGTCCATCCGCGGTGTCCAGCCAGCCTCTGCCCGAGCGGCAGTAGATCAGCAGATGATCGTCCGGCAGCGGGCGCGCCATGCGATGCCCGCGCGCGTCCGGATAGAAACCCAGGGCCAGCGGATAACAGCCCATGGCCAATGGGTGTTTGATCAACAGCCGGCGCAGCCTCGGCGGCGTGATGAAGCGCACGCCGTTGACCGGCAATGGCCAGTTTGAAGTATCGACAGCAACCGCCATGAATCACCCGATAAGCGTGGATGCATGCTGGGCAGGATCAGCCGCAGGCGCGTTCCTAGCATTGATTGAATCCCAAGATAGTCCATCCAGCAGCCAAGATCGTCAATCCACAAAGCGTTCGGAGGAAGCTATAACACTGAACCAACAGCCACCGAAGCCGCCCGCGGCTCACCCTGGAGAACACAATGGCCAAGGCAATCCCCCAGTTGATCGATGGCGAGTGGCGCGAAAGCCGCGCCCGCGAATTCATCGAAGTCACCGATCCGGCGACCCAGGAGGTTCTGGCGCTGGCCCCTAAAGCCACCGCCGAGGAAATCGAGGCGGCGATCGCCAGCGCCAAGACGGCGTTTCTGACTTGGCGCGAAGTGCCGGTTTCCGAGCGGGCACGGGTGATGCTGCGTTATCAGCATCTACTCAAGGAACACCATGACGAGCTGGCGGAAATTCTCGCTGGGGAAACCGGCAAGACCCTGGCCGACGCCAAGGGTGACGTCTGGCGCGGGATAGAGGTGGTGGAGCAGGCCTGCAATATCGCCAGCCTGATGATGGGCGAGACCGTGGAAAACGTGGCCCGCGATATCGACACCAGCAGCTGGATCCAGCCGCTCGGTGTATGCGTCGGCATCACCCCGTTCAACTTCCCGGCGATGATTCCGCTGTGGATGTTTCCCCTGGCCATCGCCGCCGGCAACACCTTTATCCTCAAGCCGTCCGAACAGGATCCGTTGACGCCGAACCGCCTGGCCGAGCTGTTTATCGAAGCCGGCGCGCCCAAGGGCGTGCTGCAGGTGTTGCACGGCGCCCGCGAGGTGGTCGACAGCCTGCTGACCCACCCGGATATCCGCGCGATTTCCTTCGTCGGTTCGGTGCCGGTCGGCCAGCACATCTACCGCACCGGCACCGCCCACCTGAAGCGCGTACAGGCCTTCGCCGGGGCCAAGAACCATATGGTGATCATGCCCGACGCCAACAAGCAGCAGGTGTTGAGCAATCTGGTCGGCGCCAGCTGCGGTGCCGCCGGGCAGCGCTGCATGGCGATCAGCGTGGCGGTGTTCGTCGGCGAGTCCAAGCAGTGGATCGAGGAATTGCGCGGGCAGATGGCCGACCTGCAACCCGGCTACTGGACCGATGGCCATGCCGCCTTCGGTCCGCTGATCAGCCAGCAAGCGAAACAACGGGTGCTGCGCCTGATCGCCGAGGGCAAGGCTGAAGGCGCCGAATGCCTGCTCGATGGTTCGCAGTGCACGGTCGAGGGCTACCCGAACGGCAACTGGCTGGGGCCGACCCTGTTCCGCGGGGTGACCAGCAAGATGGGCCTGTACCGCGAGGAAATCTTCGGCCCGGTACTAGTGTGCATGGAGGTCGAGACCCTGGAGCAGGCGATCGAACTGGTCAACGCCAGCCCCTACGGCAACGGCACCTCGATCTTTACCCGAGCGGGCGGCGCGGCGCGCCACTACCAGCACGCGGTTGAAGTCGGCCAGGTCGGCATCAACGTGCCGGTACCGGTGCCCCTGCCGTTCTTCTCCTTCACCGGCTGGAAAGGCTCGTTCTATGGTGATCTGCATGCCTATGGCAAACAGGGCGTGCGCTTCTTCACCGAAACCAAGACGGTCACCAGCCGCTGGTTCGACGAGGATGCGCTCAACGCCGCAGTGCCGGCAGGGCCGAACATGACCATCCAGTTGAAATGAAAGCAGACACGCGAGCAATTCTGGCACGGCGTTTCAGCTTAGCGGCAGCGCCCACCGGGGGTTGGCAGAACGATCGAATCAACCGTTTTTCGCACACAAGTCAGGCACGAACGTACAAGCTTGCGCGTGGCAAGTGCGATGGTTCGCAGCTTTGGGACAAATGAGATGCGACGAATATAGGTTACAGCGTACAAGCGCTCCCCTCGACAACCACAACGGGGAGCACTTTTATGAAATCGAAAACCCTTGCCACTTTGGTCTGCTGGGCAGGGCTTAACACGTGTGCGCAAGCCTCCGATCCCGTAACCCTCGGGCTCAACTATCCGCACACCGGCACTTATAAGGAAGAGGGATTGGCACAGATGCGTGGCGCTCTACTTGCCATCGACGAGCTGAATGCCCAAGGCGGCGTGCTCGGCCGACCGCTCCGACTTTCCAGTCGGGACGACGCATCGCGCCCGGAAAAAACCGTGCACAACGTCGACGAGTTGGCCAACGAAGGCGCGGTGATGCTCTTCGGCGGCTCTGGCGGTTCCTCCAGTTCCAGCGCCGCCGGCAAGCGGGCCAAGGAACGCGGCCTGCTCTACTTCGGCGCCCTGAGCTACTCCGATGAAACCACCGGCAAGGACGGCCACCGCTACCTATTCCGCGAGTGCAACAGCGCCTCGATGAGCGCCCGCGTACTCGGCCAGTACCTGAGCAAGAACCTGCCGGACAAGCGCTACTTCTATGTCACCTCCAACAACACCTGGGGCCTGACCACCGAGAACGACTTGCGCCAGGCCACTGCCAGCAGCAACGGAGCCCTTCACCCCAGCGCCAAAGTCCCCTTCCCCGGTGCGCACATGTCCGACTATCAGGACGCGCTGACCCGGGCTGCGGCAAGTGACGCCGAGGTGCTCGCCTTGATCCTGTTCGGCGAAGAAATGGTGCATGCCATGCGGATCGTCCATCACCTGGGCCTGAACAAACGCATGCAGATCGTGGTGCCCAATCTGACCCAGAGCATGATCGAGGATGCCGGCCCCGGCGTGATGCAAGGCGTGATCGGTACCGAATCCTGGACCTGGCGGGTGCCCGAGCTGGAGAACTCCGCAACCGGCATGGCCTTCGTCAAAAACTTCATCGAGCGCTATGAAATGTACCCGTCCAGCGCCGCCGCCTCGGCCTACAGCATTATCTACCAGTGGGCCGACGCGGCGAGGCGGGCCAACAGCTTCGCCAGCGAAGCCCTGATCAAAGCCCTGGAAGGCCACCGCTATAGTCTATTGAAGGGCGAGCAGGAATGGCGCGCCTTCGATCACCAGAACGTGCAGACCATCTACGCCGTAAAGGTCAAGTCGCGCGACGAGGTGATGAAGGACCAATTCAAGCAGGGTTATTTCGAAATCGTCGACAGCATGAGCGGCGATCAGGCCGCCCCGCCACTTGCCGAATGGCAAGCCGAACGCCGCGCGGCCGGCCAGCCAATTACTTTGCAATAAGGATTTATAACGTACTGAACGCTCGGCGTAGCGGCCGGGAGGATCTGACGATGCAGGGCTTTTGAGGGGCCTGTTAGACCAAAAGACGATCTCAACAATAGGTCTAATGGCGTAAAACTCTTCTCAGCCATAACAAAAACGAGGAGAGCTGCCATGCAACGACTAACTGCCACCCTGGCCCTGTGGGCCGGGATTATTGCCTGTGCGCAGGCCGCTGACCCGATCACCCTCGGGCTCAACTACCCGCGCACCGGCCCGTACAAGGAAGAGGGACTCGCCCAGATGCGCGCAGCCATCCTGGCCATCGACGAACTGAACGCCCAGGGCGGCGTGCTCGGCCGCAAGCTGCGCCTGGCCAGCAAGGACACCGCCTCGCGACCGGCAAAAGCAGTGCGCAATGTCGACAAGCTGGTAGCCGACAATGCCGCGATGCTGTTCGGTGGTTCCTCCAGCGCGGTGGCGATCGCCTCGAGCAAGCGGGCCGGCGAGTTGGGCGTGCTCTACTTCGGTACCCTTACCTACTCCAACGACACCACCGGCAAGGACGGCCATCGCTACATGTTCCGCGAGTGCAACAATGCCTGGATGAGCGCCCACGCCCTCGGCCAGTACCTGAGCAAAAACCTGCCGAACAAGAACTACTTCTACGTCACCTCCGACTACACCTGGGGCCACACCACCGAAAGCTCATTGCGCCAGACCACCAACAGCGGCGACACCGGCAAACACCCGGGAGCCAAGGTACCCTTCCCCGGCGCGCGCCTGGCCGACTACACCAAGGCCCTGACCCAGGCCGCGTCGAGCAAGGCCGATGTGCTGGTGCTGGTGTTGTTTGGCGAGGACCTGGTGCGTGCCATGCGCATCGCCAAGGACCTCGGACTGACCGCGCGCATGCAGGTGGTCGCGCCGAATCTGACCCAGAGCATGGTCGAGCAGGCCGGCCCTGGCTTGATGGAAGGCGTGATCGGCACCGAACCCTGGACCTGGCGCGTACCGGCCCTGGAAAAGTCCGCACGCGGCGAAGCCTTCGTCAAGGCCTTCAGCGAACGCTATGAGATGTACCCGTCGAGTTCCGCCGCATCGGCCTACAGTATCGTTTACCAGTGGGCCGACGCCGCCGAACGGGCACACAGCCTGGACAGTGAAGCCCTGATCAAAGCACTGGAAAACCACCGCTATCAGTTACTCAAAGACCCGCAAGAGTGGCGTGCCTTCGATCATCAAAACGCGCAGACGATCTACGTCGTCAAAGTGAAGACCCGCGCCGAGGTGCTCAAGGACCCGCTCAAGCAGGACTACTTTGCGATCGTCGACCGTCTCGACGCCAGCCAGACTTCGCCCGACCTCGCCCAGTGGCAGGCCGAGCGACGCGCCGCTGGGCAACCCCCGACCCTGCAATGAGGACTTATGGACTTCGAACTCAGCGATGAACAACGCCTGCTGGTAGACAGCGCCCGCCAATTCGCCAGCCGAGAACTGGCGCCGCATGCCGCCGACTGGGACCGAGACCACCATTTCCCGGTGGAGGTGATCAAGCGCGCCGCCGAGCAGGGCTACCTGGCCCTGTATATCAATGAAGACGACGGTGGCCTGGGGCTTTCCCGGCTGTCCGCTTCGCTGATCTTCGAACAGCTGGCGGCCGGCTGCATCGCCACCACGGCCTTCCTCACCATCCACAACATGGCGTCGTGGATGCTCGCCTCCTTCGCCGACCAGGCCTTGAAAGACGCCTGGTTGCCGCGCCTGGTCAGCGGCGAACTGCTCGCCTCCTACTGCCTGACCGAGCCGGACGCCGGCTCCGACGCCGCCCACCTGCGCACCCGCGCCAAACGAGAGGGCGACGACTATGTGCTCGATGGCAGCAAATGCTTTATCTCCGGCGCCGGCAGCACCGATGTGCTGATCGTCATGGCGCGCACCGGCGAGGACAGCGGCGCCAAGGGCGTGTCCTGCTTCCTGGTACCGGCCGACGCCGAGGGCGTCAAATACGGGCGCAACGAACTGAAGATGGGCTGGCGCGCGCAACCGACCCGCACCATCACCTTCGAAGGCGTACGCATTCCCGCCGGCAACCGCATCGGCCCGGAGGGCCAGGGCTTCGTTTATGCGATGAAGGGCCTGGACGGCGGCCGTATCAATATCGCCAGTTGCTCGCTGGGTGCGGCCCAGGCGGCGCTGGAGCAATCGTTGCGCTACGTCGAGGAGCGCAAGCAGTTCGGCAAACCGCTCAGCGATTTCCAGTCCCTGCAATTCAAGCTGGCCGACATGCTCACCGACCTCACCGCCAGCCGGCAGATGGTGCGCCTGGCCGCGCACAAGCTCGATCACCAACACAGCGAAGCCAGCCTGTACTGCGCCATGGCCAAGCGTTTCGCCACCGACCATTGTTTCAACCTGTGCAATGAGGCGCTGCAACTGCATGGCGGCTACGGTTATCTAAATGATTACCCGTTGGAACGCTGGGTACGCGACAGCCGCGTGCATCAGATTCTCGAAGGCACCAACGAGATCATGCGGGTGATCATCGCCCGCCGCCTGCTCGACCAAGGAGGCATGCTCGATCGCCTACTGTAGGGTGCGCCATGCGCACCATTCGCCTCGGTGCGCACAGCGCACCCTACGCGACCCAGCCAATGACACGAGGACACTTATGAGCCACGCCATCGAACCCTACCATCCCGGTATCTTCGACCTGACCCACAAGCTCACCGTTGAGAAGCACGGCCACACCGCGCTGATCACCATCAACCAGCCGCCGGCCAATACCTGGGACCACGACTCGCTGATCGGTCTCAAGCAACTGCTCGAACACCTCAACCGCGACGACGACATCTACGCCCTGGTGATTACCGGCCAGGGCGGCAAGTTCTTCAGCGCCGGCGCCGACCTCAAGCTGTTCGCCGATGGCGACAAGGCCCGCGCACGCGATATGGCCAGGCGTTTCGGCGAAGCCTTCGAAGCGCTGCGGGATTTCCGCGGTGTATCGATGGCAGCGATCAACGGTTATGCCATGGGCGGTGGCCTGGAATGCGCGCTGGCCTGTGACATCCGCATCGCCGAGCGCCACGCGCAGATGGCCCTGCCGGAAGCCACCGTGGGCCTGCTGCCCTGCGCGGGGGGCACACAGAACCTGGCCTGGCTGGTCGGTGAAGGTTGGGCCAAACGCATGATCCTTTGCGGCGAACGCCTGGATGCGGAAACCGCGCTGCGTATCGGCCTGGTCGAACAAGTGGTGGATAGCGGCGAAGCACGCGGCCATGCGCTGCTGCTGGCGGCCAAGGTGGCACGACAGAGCCCGGTGGCGGTACGCACGATCAAACCGCTGATTCAGGGCGCTCGCGAGCGTAGTCCGAACACCTGGCTGAGCGAGGAACGCGAGCGCTTCGTCGACCTGTTCGACGCCGACGATACCCGCGAGGGCGTCAACGCCTTTCTGGAAAAGCGCGAACCGCAGTGGCGCAATAAATAACCCGACTCCCCTAGGGTGCGCCGTGCGCACCAGGAACCCGCACCATGAACGTACTGTTCGAAGAACACCATAGCCTGCACGGCCTGCGCATCGGCGTCGCCAGCCTGGATGCCGAGAAAAGCCTGAACGCCCTGTCGCTGCCGATGATCGAGGCGCTGGACGCCAAACTCAAAGCCTGGGCAGAGGATCCCTCGATCGCCTGCGTGCTGCTGCGTGGCAACGGCCCCAAAGCCTTCTGCGCTGGCGGCGATGTGGTGCAACTGGCCCAGCAATGCCGCGAACACCCGGGCGAAGTACCGCCTCTGGCGCGGCGCTTCTTCGCCGACGAATACCGCCTAGACCACCGCATCCATACCTACCCGAAACCGCTGATCTGCTGGGCCCATGGCCACGTGCTCGGCGGCGGCATGGGCCTGATGCAGGGCGCAAGCGTGCGTATCGTCACCCCGAGCAGCCGTCTGGGCATGCCGGAGATCAATATCGGCCTGTATCCGGATGTCGGCGGCAGTTGGTTCCTCGCACGCCTGCCGGGCAAGCTCGGGTTGTTTCTCGGCCTGACCGCCAGCAGCATCAATGCCCGTGATGCACTGGATCTCGACCTGGCCGACCGCTTTCTACGCGACGAACAACAAGACGACCTGCTCGAAGGCCTGATCCAGCTGAACTGGTCGGTGCAGCCGCAGTTGCAACTGCACAGTCTGCTCAAGGCCCTGGAGCACGAAGCCCGCGCCGACATGCCAGAAGCGCAATGGCTGCCCCGCCGCGCGCGCATCGATGAACTGCTCGACCAGGCCGACCTGCCTCACGCCTGGCGTGCGCTTACGGCGCTGCATAACGACAGCGACCTGCTGATGGCCCGCGCGGCCAAGACCCTCGGCGGCGGCTGCCCGTTGAGTGCGCACCTGGTCTGGGAACAGATCGAACGTGCCAAGCAGCTATCCCTGGCCCAGGTGTTCCAGATGGAATACGCCATCAGCCTGAACTGCTGCCGTTACCCGGAACTGCCCGAAGGCGTGCGCGCGCGGCTGATCGACAAGGATCAGCAGCCGCACTGGCACTGGCCGGATGTGGCGGCGATTCCGCCGGAGGTCATCGAAGCGCACTTCACCGCCATATGGGAAAGCGAACATCCGCTGGCGGATCTGTAGGCTGTCGCGGGGCCGCCCAGGCCGTGCGCACCAAACAATGGAATTCTGGTGCGCAAGGCGCACCCTACGAGGAGGGCAACAACCATGACTCAAATCGCCTTTATCGGCCTCGGCCATATGGGCTTGCCCATGGCCCGCAACCTGCTCAAAGCGCAATTCAGCCTGCGTGTTTTCGACCTGGTGCAGAGCGCTATCGATGAGCTGACCCGGGAAGGCGCCCAGGCCGCCAGCAGCGCGCTGGATGCCGTACAGGGTGCCGACGTGGTGGTGAGCATGCTCCCCGCCAGTCGTCATGTCGAAGGCCTGTATCTCGGCGAGAACGGCCTGCTGGCGGCGCTCAAGCCCGGCACCCTGGTATTGGAATGCTCGACCATCGCCCCGGAATCCGCACGCAAGGTGCACCAGGCGGCGGCCGCGCGCGGTATCGAACTGCTCGATGCGCCGGTTTCCGGCGGCACCGCCGGCGCGGCGGCCGGCACCCTGACCTTTATGATCGGCGGCGCGGCGGCAACATTGGAAAAAGCCCGCCTGATCTTCGAGGCCATGGGCAAAAATATCTTCCACGCCGGTCCCGACGGCGCCGGCCAGGTGGCCAAGGTGTGCAACAACCAGGTGCTCGCGGTACAGATGATCGCCACCGCCGAAGCCATGGCCATGGGCGTGGCCAATGGGCTGGAGCCAGCGGTACTGGCCGAGATCATGCGCCAGAGCTCAGGCGGCAACTGGACGCTGGAGAAGTACAACCCCTGGCCCGGCGTAATGGAGAACGCCCCCGCATCCAAGGGCTACAGCGGCGGCTTTATGGCCGAGCTGATGACCAAGGACCTTGGCCTGGCCCAGGAGGCCGCGCAACACAGCGGCAGCAGCACACCAATGGGCGCCCTCGCCCTGCAGCTATATCGCCTGTTGCTTAAACAGGGCAAGGGCAAGCAGGACTTCTCGGTGGTGCAGCAACTGTTCGTCGAGTAACCGCGCGGCTCTTGTAGCCCGGATGAAATCCGGGGATAGATACCGCGCCTGATACCGCTCCCGGATTGCATCCGGGCTACGGAACTACCGGGCCACGAAACCGTCTCGTAGGGCCTCGGCGCGGGGCGCGGATGATTGGTTTGAGTTGTAGCCCGGATGAAATCCGGGGGAAGGTGCAGCACCCGCCATCGCTCCCGGATTGCATCCGGGCTACAGTACCGTCTCGTAGGGCGGACATGCCGAAGGCTTGTCCGCCATCTGCGCGCCGGCGGTGGACGAAGCGTCGCTATGTCCACCCTACAAAAACGCACTTCCTAACCATTCAACGCTCGCGCAGGGCCTCGGCCCGGGCGCGGATGATTGGTTTGAGCAGGTAGCTGAGGATGCTTTTCTTGCCGGTGATGATATCCACCGAGGCGACCATGCCGGGGATGATCAGCAGCGGGTGTTCCTCGGAACCCAGGTGGTTCTTGTTGGTGCGCAGCTTGATCTCGTAGAAGCTGTTGCCTTCATCGTCGGTTACGGTGTCGGCACCGATCTGCTCCAATTCGGCCTTGAGGCCGCCGTAGATGGTGTAGTCATAGGCGGTGAACTTGACCACTGCTTCCTGGCCGGGGTGCAGGAAGGCGATGTCCTGCGGCCGGATGCGCGCCTCGACCAGCAGATTCTCGCCCAACGGCACGATCTCCACCAGGTCGCTACCGGGCTGGATCACACCGCCGATGGTATTGACCAGCAACTGCTTGACGATGCCGCGTACCGGCGAGGTGACCAGGGTGCGGTTGACCCGGTCTTCGAGCGCCTTGCCGGTCGATTGGATCTTGCTCAGATCGGTGCGCGCCTCGTTCAACTGGCCCAGCGCTTCGCTGCGAAAGCGCTCGCGGGTTTCGTCGATTTTGCGCTCGACTTCCTTGATCGCCGATTCGGCGCGGGGAATCGCCAGAGTGGTCGCCTCCAGCTGACCGCGCGCCTCCACCTCGCCACGTTTGAGGCGCAGCACCTCGACGGCGGAAATCGCACCTTCGGCCACCAGCGGCTCGGACATCTGAATTTCCTGGCGCAGCAGGTTGAGACTGTTGCGAAACTGCGTCTGCTTGGAGACGAACTCGCGCAGCTCCTGTTGCCGCTGGATCAACTGTTCCTCCAGCCCTGCGACTTCACTGAGCAGTTGTTGCTTGCGACTATTGAACAGTTCGATTTCGTTATCCGCCTGACGCGGCACCTTCTCGCGCACCTCGTCGGCGATCACCAGATCGCGCCCCTGCACTTCGGCGCTGAGCCGTTCGACCCGCAGCAGCAAGGCCAGGCGGTCGGCCTCGGTTTCACCGACATTGGAAGCGAAGCGCGTATCGTCGAGACGCAACAAGGCATCGCCGACGTCCACCACCTGGCCTTCGCGCACGAACAATTCGGCGACGATACCGCCCTCCAGGTTCTGAATCTTCTGCAGGCGCGAAGACGGGATGGCCTTGCCGTCGCCGCGGGTCACTTCATCGACCACCGCGAAGTTGGCCCACAGCAGGCAAAACGCGACGAAAGCGATCAGCCCCCAGATAGTCAGACGCACCACCCTAGGCGCGTCTTCGATCAAGGCCTTGCTGACCTCCGGCAAGGGTTCATCGCCCATCTCCTCGCGGCGCCCGAAATAACCCGCGACAGCTCGGCGCAAGCCTTTCTCCGATCGTTTAACCGACACTGATCTGCCCCTTCTTCAGCGCTTCCATCACGCTGCCCTTTGGTCCGTCGGCGATGATCTGGCCGCGGTCGATGATGATCAGACGGTCGACCAGGCTGAGCATCGAGGCACGGTGGGTCACCAGCAACAGCGTCTTGCTGCCGATCACGGCGGACAAGCGCTGCTTGAGCCGTTCCTCGCCGGTGTTGTCCATGGAACTGGTCGGCTCGTCGAGCAGCAGAATCGGCGGATCGAGCAACAACGCGCGAGCCAGGGCCACGTTCTGCCGCTGGCCGCCGGACAGGTTCTGCCCGCGCTCGCCGACCTGCAACTCGTAACCTTTGGGATGTAAACGGGCGAATTCATGCACGCCGGCCAATTCCGCGGCCTGCAGCACCAGTTCATCCTCCACGCAGCGCGCCCCGGAAACCAGGTTGTCGCGCAGGGTACCGGAGAACAGCTGAATGTCCTGGGGCACATAGCCGATGCTGTAGCGCAGGTCGCTTACGTCGAGCTGGCGCACGTCGATGCCGTCGACCAGCAGGCTACCGGCATCCGCCTGGTAAAGGCCGACGATCAGCTTGGCCAGGGAACTTTTGCCGGAGCCGCTGCGGCCGATGATGCCGATCTTCTCGCCGGGCCGGATCACCAGATTGATTTTCTGCAAAGCCGCCTGCTGCTGGTCGGGGTAGTGGAAATCCACCTGACGAAACTCCACCGCGCCTTGCAGGGTTTGGCGCTTGAGCGGACGCTCGTCTGCATGGCGTTCCTGCGGCAGCTCCATCATGTGATTGACCGAGTCGAGGGTCACCTTGGCCTGTTGATAGCGGGTCAATAGGCCGGAAATCTGCGTCAACGGCCCAAGCGCGCGACCGCTGAGCATGTAGCAGGCGATCAGCCCGCCCATGCTCAGGTTGCCGGCGATGATCTGATAGACGCCGAGCACGACCACCACCACACCGGCCAATTGCTGCACGAGCATGGTCGAGTTCATCGCCAGGCTCGACAGCATGCGCGCGCGCAACTCCAGGCGGCTGAGGGTGCCGATGGTCTGTTCCCAGATATATTGGCGCTCGCTCTCGGCGTTATTCACCTTCACCGCATCCAATCCGGCCAGGCTCTCGATCAGACTGGATTGGCGCTCCGCCGCCAAGGCCATGGTGCGCTGCATCGTCTCGGCCAGCGGACGCTGCAGCACCCAGCCGATCAACGCCACCAGCGGAAACGCGAGAACCGGAATCCACACCAGATGCCCGCCGATCAACGCCACCACCGCCAGAATCAGCAAGGTGAACGGCAGATCGATAACGCTGGCCAGGGTCAACGAAGCGAGGAAATCGCGCAGGTTCTGAAATTCATGGATGTTCTGCGCAAAGCTGCCGACCCGCGCCGGACGGAACTTCATGGCCATGCCGACGATGCGCTCGAACAGCGTCGCGGAAATGATCAGGTCGGTCTTCTTGCCTGCCAGATCCAGACAGAGTCCGCGCAGGGTTTTCAGCAGCAGGTCGAAGCAGAACACCCCGGCGATCCCGACCGCCAGCACCCAGAGCGTGGCTTCGGCCTGGTTGGGCACAACACGGTCGTAGACATTCATCACGAACAGCGGCGTGGCCAGGCCAATCAGGTTGATCAGCAAGCTGGCGGCGATGGCGTCGATATACAGCCAGCGCGAGCGCTTGAGCGTGTCGCGAAACCAGGAGCTGGCGCGCGGTATCAGCTCCTCGCGATTGAAATCGAACTTGTGCAGAGGCTGGGCGAAAAACACCTGACCGTTGTAGTCCTTGGCCAGCACTTCAGCGCTGACGCGCACCTCACCGCCTTCGCTTTCGCTGGGCATGACCCGCGCCAGGCCCTGCTCGTCCCAGCCCAGCAGCAAAGCGCTACGTCCGTCGCGCAACAACAACAGGGCGGGCATCGCCAGTTCCGGAATCTTGTTCAGACCGCGCCGCAGCCAACGCCCCTGCAACCCGGCCCGGGCTGCCGCACGGGGCAGCAGCTCGGCGCTCAGGCGCTGGTCGGGCAGCGGCAAGCCAGCAGTCAGCATCGCCCGACTGACGGACTTCTGATGCAGGCTGCACAGCGACAGCAGGCTATCCAGCAATGGGTCGTCATAGCGATCGCGCGGGTCGCTACGGGTCTGCGCCTGACTAGTATCTACTGCCACTGGGGTTACTCATCTTCGACTTGGCTCAGTTGAGGCCAGGCAAGCTTACCTTGGCCCTTACCTCGTCCAGCGGCGCCGCCGCAATGGGTGCGATTACGCCCTGGCTCTTGAGCAGGGAGCCCATGGTGGCCTTGATCCGGTACTGAGTAAACAGTTCGGTAAAGCGCACCTCTTCAAGACGGCGGGCGGCACTGAACAGCTCGTTTTCGCTATCGAGCAAATCCAGCAGGGTGCGGTCACCGAGACTGAACTGTTTCTGGTAGGACTCGCGTACCCGAGTGCTGTGGTCGACGTATTGCTGAGCGATCGGCAATTGCTGGCGCGCGTTTTCCAATGCGTTCCAGGCCAGGCCAAGCTCTTCGATAAGCACCCGCAAGGCATTGTTGCGAACGTCCATGGCCTGATTGACCTGATAGGACTTGGATTCCAGGTCGGCCTTGTTGCTACCGCCAGCGAACAGGTTGTAGCGCATGTTCACCATGGCTCGCCATTCGTTGCTATGCCCGGCGGAGCCGTCGATGTTGTTGTCCATGCCGCGCGACAGCTCCGCATCGAAACGCGGGTAGAAGGTCGACTTGGCCGCCTGGTACTGCTGCTCGGTAGCCTGCACATCGGCCTCGGCCGAGCTCAGGTAGGGATTGTTCAGCAGCAATTCTTCGCGCGCCGCCCCGATGCTCTCGGGCAGCTTGCCCGGCAGGCCGCTGGGCATGCTCAGGTCTTCGGCGTCACGACCCACCGCACTGAAATAGTTGACCTGGGCATCGGCCAGATTGGTGCGCTCGGTGATCAGGTTGTTGCGGGCCTGGGCCAGGCGCGCTTCCGCCTGGTCGAGATCCGCCGTACGCCCCACGCCACGCTCGCTACGCAATTTGATCTGGTCGTAGATGCGCTCGTGATTGAGCAGATTGTCCTGAGCCAGTCGGACCATTTCCTGGCGTTTGAGCACCTCCAGATAAACCTGGGCGACGGTCAGGGCGGTGCTCTCGGAGGTGCCCATCAGCTCGTACGCACGAGCATTGACGGTAGCGCGCTGGCGGCCCACCTCACTGCTGGTGGCAAAGCCGTCGAACAGCATCTGCTGCACCCGCAGAGTCGATTCACCGCGAGTCAGGGTCCGGTAGTCATGTCCGTCAACTGCCCGGGTGCCCGGACTGTCGGTGCCTTCGCGACCGTATCCGGCAAGTATGTCGACCTGTGGCAGATAACCGCCTTTGGCCGCGTTCATCTGCTCTTCTACCGACAGCCGTGCATTGATCCCTGCCCGAACCTCGGGATGAACCTCGAGAGCACTTTGCATGGCGTCGCTAAGAGTCTGCCCTTGGGCAGATAGAGAAACGGCAAAAGCAGCCAGGGAAAGTAAGGCTGGGAAACGCATAATCGAAAGGATTCCTTACAGATATAGAAGGGAAATTGCTGCCGCTTTAAAAGGCGCCAATTGCCTGCGGCAACGCGCGTCGGCAGACTAGCGCAAACCACCCAATAATTGAGAAACGCATCACAAAAATAACGCGACAAATATCAAAGTGACATCACTCTTGAAGATTGTTTATGATTGCGACTATATGGTCAATAGCCTGGCATAAGAGTAATTCCAAACGGCAATAAGCCGATTTATTGACGCCAATAAACCATCACGCAATTTATATTTAGCGTGGTGCTATTTTAAAGTTTCCTATTGAGCGCCCTGCGCCTGGAGCTTAGGTATGAGCAACTTCGTCGCCATCGTTAAATCGCTTGTTGGTCAGGTATTCGCCGTCTCTCTCGACGGTTTTAAGCGACAGATTTTCGAAGGCGACCATTTGCTCGCAGGGGAACAGATCATGACCGCACAGGGTGGCGAAGTCGCCCTGCAGCTGAGCAATGGCGAGCTGGTCGAGTTGGGTGAAAACAACACCTGGCAAGCGGCTTCGGCAGATAGCGAAAGCGCACAAAGCGCGCCGGATGCCGCGCTTGAGCAAGCCCTCGCGGCAGGCTTCGACCCCACGGTCGATCTCGAGGCGCCTGCCGCGGGCCCTGGCGCAACCGGGGGCGCAGGTGGAACGACTGGCGGGGGGCACAGCTTCGTATTGCTCGATGAGACGGGGCAGCAACTGGAAGCAACGGTTGGGTTTGAGACTCAGGGTCTTGGCTTTGCCAGCGAAGGACTCAACCAGGAGGTGGGCGCTACTGAAGAAGATGCGAACGCCAACACCCAGATCAATACCCCACCGACTGCGCTCCCCGACATCTTTACGGTGAATGAAGACGGCAGTATCAGCATTGACGTGCTGAGCAACGATACCGACCCGAACGGCGATAGCCTGACTATCAGCGCAGTCGATGGACAACCGATTGCCGAAGGGATTTCAGTCAATGTCAGCAATGGCTCGGTGACCCTGACCAACGGCCAACTGGTATTCACCCCCTCAGCCAACTACAACGGGGCGGTGAGCTTTGCATACACCATCAGCGATGGTGTATCGACCAGTACTGCAACCATCAACGGCACAGTAACGGCAACTAACGACGCCCCCGTTATCACCGTCACCGCCGCCCCAGCCCTGCTGGAAAACAGCG
>NZ_CAMPHI010000021.1 GCF_946885955.1 uncultured Pseudomonas sp. | reverse complement strand
CAGCCCCTAGCGCCGCTAACCCACCCTACAAAAGCGGCCTGCAACACGCTATTGGAACAGAGCCATAAAAAAGCCCCGCACTAGGCGGGGCTCGGTACTGCTCAGCGTGGGATCAAGCGGTCACGCCGCGCTGGGCGCTCTGCGCCAGGTCCATCAGTTCGCGGTTGGCCACGGCGTACATGGCGTAGTCGGTGCCGGTGGCGGCACGCAGCTCAGCCAGCATGGCCTTCCAGCGGTCGACCAGGCGACGATGCTGCTCCTGCCAATCGACCACACGCGCTTCGATATCCGCCGGGCCATCAGGCATTTGCAGCAGCGATACGGTAATCGCCCGCTGTTGCCAGTCGAGGTCGTCGCGGAAGGCTTCGCGCGCCAGCGCCTGCCAGTTGCTTTCCACCGGTAGGCCGGTGATCTGCTGCAGGTACCAGGACAATTCCAGGGCACCGCCTACGGCGAAGTAGGAAGCGGCAACGCGGGCCGGCTCCTGCGCGGTGACATCCGAGGCCTCGATGATCGGCAGCAAGGTGTACAGATGGCTGGTACCCGCCACCATGCGTGCCAGGACTTCCGGCACACCGGCTTCGACGTAGGACTGGAAGCGCGCCAGCCATTGTTCGCGGGCCTGGCCTTCGAGCAACTCGTCGAGACTCATCGCCAGGGCTTCGATGCGCGGTGCGAAATGCGCCACGTCACGCGCCGCATCCAGCTCGCCGCGGCGATTGCGCAAGAACCAGCGGGTGGCACGGCGACCGAGACGCATCAGCTCGTCCATCATCTGCAGCTGCAGTTCGGCCGGCACCTTGTAGTCCAGCGCCTCGATCTGCTTCCACCAGTGCGGCAGGCGGAATACATCGCGAACGATCACATAAGCACCGGCGACATTGGCCGAACTCATGCCGGTCGACTCCTTCAGGCGCTGCACGAAGGTGATGCCCATGTGGTTGATCAGGTCGTTGGCGATCTGCGTGCTGACGATTTCGCGCTTGAGGCGATGACGACGCATGGCCTCGCCGAATTTCTGCGCCAGCAGCGGCGGGAAGGCGGTCTCCATCTCGCGGGCCAGGTACTCGTCGTCCGGCACCTGGGACTTGAGCAGCGACTCCTTCAGGTCGATCTTGCTGTAGGAGATCAGCACCGACAGCTCGGGACGGGTCAGGCCCTGGCCTTTGGCGGCGCGCTCGTTGAGTTCGTCGTCCGAGGGCAGGAATTCCAGGCCGCGATCCAGCTTGCCGGCCGCCTCCAGGCCAGCCATCACGCGCTTGTACTCGCCCTGACGCTCGCGCGCGCGGCGTTCGGCCAGCGACAATGCCTGGGTCTGCTTGTAGTTGTTGCCCAACACCAGGCCACCGACCGCATCGGTCATCTCGGCCAGCAGCTTGTTGCGCTGCTTGCCGGTCATATCGCCGGCCGCGACTATTTCGTTGAGCAGGATCTTGATGTTCACCTCGTGGTCGGAGCAGTCCACCCCGGCCGCGTTGTCGATGAAGTCGGTGAAGCTGGCGCCGCCGTTGAGGCCGTATTCGACACGACCCAGCTGGGTCATGCCGAGGTTACCGCCCTCGCCCACGACTTTCGCACGCAGCTCGCGACCGTCGACGCGCAGCGCATCGTTGGCCTTGTCGCCGACATCGGCATGGTTTTCCTTGCTCGACTTGACGTAGGTACCGATACCGCCGTTCCAGATCAGATCGACCGGCGCCTTGAGCAGGGCATTAAGCAGTTCGGTCGGCGCCAGCTTGTCGGCGCTGATGTCGAAACGCTCTTGCATTTCCGGACTGATGGCGATGCTCTTGGCGCTGCGCAGGAAGATCCCGCCGCCGGCGGAAATCAGCGAGGTGTCGTAATCGGCCCAGCTGGAACGCGGCAGATCGAACAGGCGCTTGCGCTCGACGAAGCTCTTGGCCGCATCCGGGTTGGGGTCGATGAAAATGTGCATGTGGTTGAAGGCGGCGACCATCTGCAGCTTGTCCGACAGCAGCAAGCCGTTGCCGAATACGTCACCGGCCATGTCGCCGATGCCGATCACCGTGATGCTGTCCTTCTGCACGTCGATACCGCGCTCGCGGAAATGCCGTTGTACCGAGACCCAGGCGCCCTTGGCGGTGATGCCCATGCCCTTGTGGTCGTAACCGGCCGAGCCGCCGGAAGCAAAGGCGTCGCCGAGCCAGAAGTCGTAATCGGCGGCGATACCGTTGGCGATATCGGAGAAGGTCGCGGTGCCCTTGTCCGCGGCGACCACCAGATAGGGGTCATCGGCATCGTGGCGTACCACGTTGGCCGGCGGTACCACGGCGCCTTCCTTGAGGTTGTCGGTGATATCGAGCAGACCGCTGATGAAGATGCGGTAGCAGGCGATGCCCTCGGCCAGGATCTCGTCGCGCGAGCCACCGACCGGCAAACGACGCGGCAGGAAACCGCCCTTGGCGCCCATGGGCACGATTACCGCGTTCTTCACCTGCTGAGCCTTGACCAGGCCGAGCACTTCGGTACGGAAGTCCTCTTCGCGATCCGACCAGCGCAGGCCGCCGCGAGCAACATCGCCGAAGCGCAGGTGCACGCCTTCGACGCGCGGCGAATAGACGAAAATTTCGAACTTCGGTACCGGCTTGGGAATGTCCGGAATCGCCCGCGGATTGAGTTTGAAGCTGAAGTAAGACTTGCTCTGCCCAGCCGCGTCGGTCTGGTAGAAGTTGGTGCGCAAGGTGGCCTTGATCAGGTCCAGATAGCGCCGCAGGATACGGTCTTCGTTGAGTACCGCGACGTTGTCCAAGGCGCTGAGAATCGCCTGTTCGAGCTTCTGCTGCTTGTCGCTGAGGTCGCCGGCGCCGAGTTTGCGCGCCAGGTAGAAGCGCGTCTTGAACAGGCGCACCAGCTCCTTGGCGATATCCGCGTGGTTGACCAGGGTGCTGGCGACATAGTTGAGACCGAAGCCCAGGCGAATCTGCTTGAGATAACGCGCATAGGCACGCAGCAGCGCGACATCGCGCCACGGCATGGCGGCGGTCAGCACCAGGCGGTTGAACGCATCGTTCTCGGCTTCGCCACCGACGATGTTGATAAAGGCGTCCTGCAGGGTGTCGTTGAGCTGCTGGATATCGACATTCAGGCCTTCGGCATAGGTGAAGGCGAAATCGTGAATCCAGAACTCGCGACCGTTGAGCTGGTGCAAACGGTAGGGGAATTCACCGAGCACGCGCAGGCCGAGGTTTTCCAGAATCGGCAGCACGTCGGACAGCGGCAGCGGCGTATCGGCGTGGTAGAGCTTGCAATGCAGCTGCTGGCCGTCCTGGGTCAGCGGCTGGTAAAAGCTCATGACCAGCGGGCGCGTGGCGCTCAGGCTGAGCAGGTGCTGCATGTCCACCACGGCCGAATGCGGCGCGAAGCGCTCGCGATAACCCGCCGGGAAACCGCTTGGGAAGTCCGCCAGCACATTGGTGCCCTGGGCCTCGCCGAAGGTTTCGACGATCAAGCCGGCGTAGTCGTCCTTCCACGAACGGCAGGCCTGGATTACTTCCTTCTCCAGCAGGACCGGATCGATCGGGGTCTTGTTCTTCGGATCGACGCGCAGAATGAACTGCACGCGGGCCAAGACCGACTCGGAGAAGAAGGTCCAGAACTCGCAATCGATGGCCTGCAAGCGCTCCATCAATACTTGCTGAATCTTCAGCCGGGTCTCGGTGGAGTAAACGTCGCGCGGCACGTAGACCAGGCAGTAGCAGAAACGCCCATAGGGATCGCGGCGCAGGAACACGCGGATCTTGTTGCGTTCCTGGATCTGCACGATGGACATGGCGGTGTCGTAAAGATCGTCGACCGGGGTCTGGAACAGGTCGTCACGCGGCAGCACTTCGAGGACCTGAGCCAGTTCCTTGCCCAGGTGCGCCTTGCTGTCGAAGCCGGCGCGCTGCTCGATCACCGCGATCTTGCGGCGGATATAAGGGATGTTCCACACGCTCTCGGCATACACCGCGGAGGTGTACAGGCCCATGAAGCGGCATTCCTTGACCACCCGCCCCTTGCTGTCCAGTTCGCGGATGGAAACGAAGTCCGGATAGGCCGGACGGTGCACGCGGCTCGGCACCGCGGCCTTGGCGAACGACAGCAACAGCGGTTCGCGCAGGTAGCTCAGGGCTTCCGGCTCGATGTGCAGCTCCTCGCTGCTCAAGCCGGTGCGCAGGCGCTTGGACAGGCCCAGCAGGGATTTCTCGTCATACACGATGACGCCGCCGTCGGCGGTATCGTTGACGCTGAACTCTTCATAACCGAGGAAGGTGAAATGGTCGTCCAGCAGCCATTTCATAAACACCTTGATCTCTTCCAGCTCGCTGCTGTCGACGGTGCCACCGGCCTTGCCCGGCTTGGCCTTGGCCAGCCAACCGAGCAATTCCTCGGCCTTGGCCTTCATCGGCAGGAAGTCGGCAACGCTCTGCCGCACTTCGGCGAACACTTCATGCAGGGCTTTTTCCAGCGTCTTCATCTCGCCAGCGTTGGCGCAGCGGTCGATCTCCAGGAACATCAGCGCTTCTTGCTGCACGTCCTTGCCTTGGGTGCCCTTGGGCAGTACTTCCAGCAGCGTGCCCTTCTTGTCGCGACGCACGCTGAACACGCTGTTCTGCAAGGTGTGGATGCTGTAACCGCGGCGGTTCAGCTCCATGCGCACCGAGTCAACCAAAAACGGAGTATCGCTGTGGAGGATTTCCACGGCGGTATGGGTGGACTGCCAACCGTGCTTTTCGTAATCGGGGTTGAATACCCGGACTTGAGCTTTGCTCTGCTCGAAGCGCTCGAGCAAACGCCAGGACGACAGGGTGCAACCGACCAGGTCGGAAAGCCTGCGCTGGGTCAGTTCGTCGACCGCGATGATGCCGAAGAACTGCTCGGCGAAAAGGGTGATTTGTGGCAGTACCTGTTCACTGACGTGCTGCGCCAGAGCCGCTTGCAGATGATGCTGAAAGTCGGCTTTGCTGGCCGCCGTAAAGAACGCCATGTTTTTTATGCTCCGGTTGGCTTGAGATTCGGCTGAGGCTATCGCGAGTGGTAACTGGCAACGCCATTAGGGTTCAACGTTAGTTCAGGAGGCGGGATTTGCATGTTCAGAACCCGCCTCTTGAGTGTGGCGACGCCAGCGACTCACTGGTCACATTTATCGAGCGAGCTTAACGAGGGAACACAGGCAAGCGCTTGCAGTGCTGCGACATTTTCTTTCACTACAGATACTTCGCCGGAGAAAACTCGCGGATTGCCCGCCTGGCACCAGCCTTCGTTCAGCGTAAATCGATATACCCGCCTTGCCCCGCCAACCAAGGGCGGGGCAAGGCGCGATGGATCAAGCCCCGCGCATCGCCTGCGGCAGCCCCAGGACGATCTGCGGAAATACCGTGATCAGAATTGCCGCCAGCACCAGCAACAGGAAGAACGGAAAGCTGGCCTTGGCCACTTTCCACATGTCGTAGCCCGTCAGGTTCTGCACCACGAACAGGTTGAAGCCTACCGGCGGGGTGATTTGCGCCATCTCCACCACCAGGATCACGAAGATGCCGAACCACAGCAGGTCGATACCCGCCGCCTGCACCGCCGGCAGCACCACCGCGGTGGTCAGCAGGATGATCGAAATACCGTCGAGGAAGCAGCCCAGGACGATAAAGAACACCGTCAACGCCAGCAGCAGCACATAAGGCGAAAGATGCTTGGCGATGATCCAGTCGGCCAGCGCCGACGGCAGCCCGGTAAAGCTCATGGCCGAGGTCAGGTACGCAGCGCCGAGCAGGATGAAGAAGATCATGCACGAGGTGCAGACCGCGCCCATCAGGCTGGCCATGAAAGTCTCACGGTTCAGCGAGCCGGAATACCAGGCGATCAGCAGCGCGCCGACCACCCCGACCGCGGCGGCCTCGGTCGCGGTGGCGAACCCCGCGTAGATCGAGCCGATCACCGAGACGATCAGTGTCAGCACCGGGATCAGCAGCTTGCCGCGGCGCAGTTTTTCCATGAACGTCAGGGTTTCGTGATCGTCCGGCATCTGCTCACGGTTGATCAACGACCAGATGATCAGAAAACCGCTGAAGATCAGCAGCAGCATCAGGCCCGGCAGAATCCCGGCGATGAACAGCCGCGAGATCGACACCTGCGCGGCGACGCCGTAGACGATCATCATGATCGAGGGCGGGATCAGCAGGCCCAGGGTGCCGGCGCCGGCCAGGGAGCCGATGGCGATACTCTCCGGGTAGCCGCGCGCCTTCAACTCGGGCAGGGAGATGCGGCCGATGGTCGCCGCCGTCGCCGCCGAGGAGCCGCTGACCGCGGCAAAGATCCCGCAGCCCACCACGTTGACATGCAGCAGGCGGCCCGGCAAACCCCGCATCCAGGGCGACAGGCCGTTGAACATGTCCTCGGACAGGCGCGTGCGATAGAGGATCTCGCCCATCCAGATAAATAGTGGCAGCGCTGTCAGCGTCCAGCTGGCGCTCGACGCCCAACTGGTGGTGGCCAGGATAGAACCGGCCGGCGCACCGCCGAACACTTCCATGCCGAGAATGCCGACACCCAGTAGTGACAGGGCGACCCAGACACCGCCACCGAGCAAGGCAAACAAGGCCACCAGCAGCGTGATAGTAATTATTGTGTAGTCCACGGTTAACTCACTGATCCGGTGCGGCCGAGGCCGCAAAAATGGATAACAGGCCCGTCGATAAACCTAGGCAAGGCAACATAGCTGGTCTTTCAACGGCCTGATAAAGCTCGCGAGCTGCCTATTCGCTCATCGCAGTGCAGGCGTCGGCGCTCTCGAAGCGCTGTCCCAGGCACACCACGACCAGCCGCTCAGCCATCGCCACCGCCAGCACCGAAGTGCCCAGTAGCATCGGCAGCTGCGGAATCCACATCGGAATGGGTAACAACCCAGACGACACTTCCTTGAATTCATAGGATTCGATTACGAACAACGCGCAATACCAGGCCAGGTAAACGCTGATGCCCAGGCCCACCAGGTTGCTCAACACCTCGGCGACAAAACGCCCACGCGTCGACAGCAAGCGATACAGCAACTCGACACGGATATGCGCGCCGCGGTGCAAGGCGTATGGCAAGGCGAGAAAGCCCGAGGCGGCCATGGCATAGGCGGCGAACTCATCGGCCGATGGCACCATGCCGCCCAGTTGCCGCACCACGATCTGGGCGACCACCAGCAGGCAGATAAGAATCAGGAACAGGCCCGAAAGCAGCCCACAGAAGGTATAGAGCTTATGCAAGAGTTTCATTGTCTGAGGCTCCAGATATCAGAGATACCGAGGCCGGTCGCCCGGCCCCGGCGAGTTCAGCCAATCAGTTCTTGTACGCGTCGATGATCGCCTGGCCATCCGCACCGGCCTTGCTCAGCCACTCCTCGGACATGGTCTGGCCAATCGCACGGAAGCCCGCCTCGACCGGCGCAGGCGCCGCCGGGTCGACCTGCATGCCGTTCTCGGCGAGGGTCGCGACCAGTTTGCTGGTTTGCTCCTCGGCAATTTCCCAGCCGCGCTGCTCAGCCCGTTCGGCTGCTTCCAGTACCGCTTTCTGCGAGGCTTCGGGCAAGCGTTTGAACGCGCGCTCGTTGACGATCACGAAGTTCTTCGGAATAAACGCCTTGACGTCGTAGTAGTACTTGGCGAAATCCCAGGCCTGGGTATCCACACCGGTCATCGGCGAGGTGATCATGCCGCTGATGATCCCGGTGCTGAACGCCTGAGGTACTTCGCCAGCATTGATCAGCGTCGGTACCGCACCCATCAGCTCGGCCATACGCGAGGTGGCCGGGTTGTAGGCACGGAATTTCATGCCCTTGAAATCCTCCATGGTATTGACCGGAGTCTTGCTGTAGATGCTTTGCGGCGGCCATGGGGTGGCGTACAGCAGCTTGATGCCCTGCTTGGCCAAGCGTGCTTCCACCGCCGGGCGGCTGGCTTTCCAGAGTTTTTGCGCATCGCTGTAGTTGCGCGCCAGGAAAGGCACGCTGTCGACCTCATAGATCGGGTCTTCGTTGCCCAGTACCGACATCAACACGTCACCGAGCTGGACCTGGCCGGTCTGCACCGCGCGCTTGACCTCAGGGCGTTTGAACAGCACCGAGTTGGCGTGTACATGGATGCTCAGTTCGCCGGCGGTGGCTTTTTCGACATCCGCCGAGAATTCCTTGGCCACTGCGGTGATGTAGTTGCCGTCTGGGTTCTCCGTGGTCATGTTCCAGCGCTCGGCGCCCTGGGCGCAGATTGCCTGAAGGCTGATGACGCAGGCCATCGCGGAGAGGCCTAGGCGAGATAAATTATTCATTATTATTTTCTCCAGAGTTTTTAATGTGAGGCGATTGGCCTGAACCCAAGGTTGGCGGAAGGCCTGGTTTCGAGTCTCGGGCGACGCACCTGACCTGTCCAACTAGAAAAACCAAGTGCGCATGATCGGAAATCGTTATGAGCACTAACGGGGCACTGTGGCACTAAAGATAGCCAGCTTTGCACCGGGCGTTGGCTGTTATTAGCCCTTGCACGGGCTACAGCTGCCTGCACATGGCGACACAACGCCCTAGCGGAGCAGCGTCACGACTGCAATCAAGGCAGCTCGTGGTCACCGGCAAAGGGCAACAGGGTGATCATGCTTTCGCCCATCTGCCGGGCGTACTCCTGCAACACTTCGCCGGCCAGGGCGACTATGTCTTCGCTCAGTTCCAGGCCGACGCCGGTGCGCCAGGTCACCACCATATCCAGGGGCGGCGGTTGCGGCACATCCTCGAGGATGGTCACCAGGCCCTGCTTGAGTTCCTCGTGAACCAGGGCCGCGGGCAACGCGCCTATACCGAAACCATCGCGAATCAGGCGCTTCATCGCCGCCACCGAGTTCACGCAGCTAATCCTTGGTGCGGCCACATTGCCGGCATGCAACAGATTGAGGATGTCCTGATGCGGGCGCGAGTGCTTGGAGAAGGTGATGATCCGTTCCTTGGCCAATTCATCCATCGAGGCGTAGCAACGGTCGTAGATCGAGCCGGTCAGCACGATCCACTGCACCGGAAAACGCGCCATTTCCAGGTTGCGCACCTCGTCGCCGCGCACCACGTCGGTCTGGAACACGATATCCAGATAGCCCTTCTGCAATTGCTCGCAGAGGTTGCGCGCGGTGTCGGCGGTGAGTTCGATCTCGACCGCCGGATAGACCTCCATGATTTTCGTGACGAACGGACTCAGCAGCGTATGGATCACCGTGTCCATCACGCCTAAACGGACGCGCCCCTGGATATTGCCGGTCTCGCTGATCGATTGCTTCAACGCCTGCATGGTGTCGAGCATGCGTTCGGCGTATTCGAGCACCTTGCGCCCCTCCGGGGTCAGCGAAACCCCCTTCGAATCGCGCAGAAACAGACGGACCCCCAACTCGTCTTCCAGCGCAGCGATACGGCTGGAAATCGAAGCCTGGGTGCTGAACAGCTTTTCTGCCGTGAGGCGAAAACTCTTCAGCCGTGCGACCCAGACGAAGGTCTCGAGAAATCTCAGATTCATGGCTGTTCGGCCCTCGTACGGTAAACGGATAACGGCATTCTGCCAGCAGCGAAAAAGCAGGTTACATGCCAGCGCTCGGCAAAGTCTTGTACCTGGCACATCGGATTTTCTTATCGGTGGCCTCTGTTTTTTTTCGTTGGACGCTGTCTCCCACTGCTACCAAGAATCTCCCTGCGGCAACTTGAGCTCGATAACAACAGACCGCGAATCGCGCCCTGCCAAGCAGACGGTATCAACCGCTGTGCGCGCTTACCTCACAGGAGAGATTTCTCATGAACCAGATCCACCGCATGGCAGCCTTGCTCGCCATCACCAGCGTGCCCGGCGTGGCCAGCGCCGACTTCATCGGCGACAGCAAGGGCAGCCTCGACCTACGTAATTATTACTTCAACCGCGATTTCCGCCAGGACAACGCCCGCGACAAGGCCGAAGAATGGGCGCAGGGCTTTTTGCTGCGCATGGAATCCGGCTACACCGAAGGTACGGTCGGGGTCGGCATCGATGCGTTGGGCATGGTCGGTTTCCAGCTCGACTCCGGCGAAGGCACCGCGGGTACCGGCTTGCTGCCAGCAGATCGCTCCGGCGGTTCGCAGAACGAATACGCCAAGCTCGATGTCACCGCCAAGTTCAAGGCCTCCAAGAGCACCCTGCGCGTCGGCTCCCTGGCGTTCCGCAGCCCGATCGTCTCGTCCAACGATTCGCGCCTGCTGCCAGCCTCGTTTCGCGGTGCCCTGCTGAATGTGCAGGAGATCGACAAGCTGACCCTGCAAGGCGGCAGGATCGATCGGGTCAAGGCCAACGCCTCCACCGACTACACCGAGATGAGCGCCAACCGTATCGGCGGCAACAGTGACGAGTTCGTCTTCGCCGGCGGCGACTACAAACTGACCCCGGAGCTGAGCCTGGGCCTGCACTACGGCAAACTCGAGGACGTCTATCGGCAGCAGTACGGCACCCTGACCTACCTCAAGCCGCTGGGCGAAGGCCAGTCGTTCAAGACCGACCTGCGTTACGCCAAGAGCCAGGAAGACGGCAACTTCCGCGATATCGACAACACCGCGCTCGGCGCCATGTTCACCTACACCCTGGGTGGCCACTCGTTCGGCGCCGGCTACCAGCGCATGAGCGGCGACGATCCGTTCCCGTACATCGCCAACAGCGATCCGTACCTGGTCAACTTCGTGCAGATCAACGACTTCGCCAACATCGAAGAACGCTCCTGGCAGGCCCGCTATGACTACAACTTCGCCGCCATGGGCATTCCCGGCCTGAGCTTCATGACCCGCTATATCTCCGGTGACCACGTGCAGGTCGGCGGCAGCAACGGCGGCAAGGAATGGGAACGCGACATGGACCTGGCCTACGTGGTGCAAAGCGGTCCGCTGAAGAACCTCGGCCTGAAATGGCGTAACGCGACCGTGCGCTCGAACTTCGGCAACGACCTCGACGAGAACCGCCTGATCCTCAGCTACAGCCTGCCGATCTGGTAAGCGGTAATTCCGTGGCCGGTGGTTTAGACCGTCGGCCATGGAGCTTTTGAGCTCGCGGCAGCCCAGCCGCCGCGAACAAGCAGAGACGCCTCGCAAGAATGGAATTCCTCCTGGCGATACCCATGCAGTCCCATGACCAGCCCACCCTGGTGGCTATCACCTGAAAGGTGGCGAGGAGTCCACCATGCAGATCTTCCTGTCCTGGCAACAAAAATTCCGTTTGCTGACCGTCATCACCCTGCTCGGCCTGGGACTGATCACGGCAACCTCGTTCTGGGCCAGCCGCCAAGTCAACGCAGCGCTGCAAGCCCGGGAAAACGCCATGGCATTCGCCGGCGCCTCCTCCTCTTTGATGAACGACTGGCTCAAGCTCGGCATCCTGCGCAAGGAACTCACGCCCGCCAGCAGCAAAGAATTTCTCACGCGTATCGGCGCCCTGGAACAACGCACCGGGCAATTCGTCAGGCAGGCGCAAGAGCTGGGCGATAACGCCATCAGCCAGAGCGCGGAGCAGATCGAAACCCGGATTTTGAGCGAAACCAACCTGCAACGAAATTGGCTTGCGCTGTCCCAGCAGCTGGGCCTGACGCCATTCGAAGGTCAACGCCAGGCGCTTGCCGCCAGCGCCACGCAGCTGGAAGCCATCACCATCAGCCTGATCCAGCCGATGATCGCCACAGCCCTGAGCAACCAGCGCAACTACCTGTCGACCTTCGACAGCGACTATGCCGCCCAGGCCCACAGCGCCATCGACGAGCTGCAGGCCAAGCTGCGGGAGCTGGACTGGAACGACAACCAGATTGGCCAGACGGTCGCCGCCTTCGGTGCGGCTTTCGTCCAGGCGGATGCGTCCATCCAGCAACTGCGCGAACTCGAAGCGCAACTCATCGAACAACGCGAGGAAACCGAGCAACGCATCCTCGAGCAGAACCGCATGCTGCGCGATGGCATCCTCGCCAGCACCGCGCGCCAGGCGCAACAAGCCAGGCAATCGGCGAACTGGTTGATGGGCCTGACTTCGCTGGGGGTCGCGACATTCCTGCTGGTCACCCTGAGCCAGGCCTCGCGCACCCTGCTCGCCCGCCTGCAGGACGTCACTCGCCTGCTCACCCGGGTCGCATCCGGCGACCTCACCGGCAATCTGGCCAGCGGTCGCAACCCCCGGGATGAATTCAACCAATTGGCCGAGGCCAGCAACCGCATGATCCAGGGCATCGGCCGGATTCTCCGTCAGGTGGTCGAGGCCAATCGCGCCCTGACCGAACTGCACGCCTACCTCGGCGAGTCGATGCGCGACCTCGGCGACAACAGCAGCCAGGTGGAAATCCAGACCGAACAGGCCGCCTCGGCCTCGCAGCAGATCTGCGCGACCATCAATGAAATGGCCCAACGCACCTCGGACGTCGGCAACTCCACGCACAACGCCTACGAGTCAGCGCGCCTGGGCAGCACAGTGATCGATGCCAGCGTCGACAACATGCACCAGCTGTCGCAAATGATCCAGCAGACCCACGCCCAGGTCGCCCTGCTCAGCCAATCGAGCGGCAAGGTGCGCGGCATCATCGATGTGATCAACAGCCTGGCGGACCAGACCAACCTGCTGGCCTTGAACGCCGCCATCGAAGCGGCGCGCGCCGGCGATGCCGGGCGCGGCTTCTCGGTGGTGGCCGACGAGGTGCGTTCGCTGGCGCAGAAAACCGTGTCCGCCACCACCGATATCGCGCGCATCATCGGCGACTTCAACCAGCAGACCCAGAGCATCGACAGCTTGATGAGCAGCGGCCTGGCGCTGGCGGCGCAAAGCGAGCAACACGCCGGGCAGGTGGCCACGGCCATCGAGGCGATCACCCAATCGATGGAACAGCTCACCGGGGAAATGAACCAGGTGGTGGTGGCCATCGAAGAAATCTCCAGCACCACCGGGGACATCGCCGAGAAGATGGAAGAAATCAACCTGCACACCGGCCAGACCAAGGGCCTGCGCCTGACCCTGGAACAACAGACCCACGGCCTGGCCGAGCAGATTCAGGCGCTGAGCCAGAGCGCGCAGCAGTTTCAGATCGGCTAATCGCTCACTACAAGTGCGCACGCCACCTGTAGGAGCCAGCTTGCTGGCGATCCGCCCCTGCCGCTAACAGCATCGATGGTGCGCTGGACCACCGCAAGCCTCCTACAGAGCATAGCTGCATGCAACCGGCCCCGGCTACGGAGCCACTGAAAGCTAAGGCGCCAGGCCATTCCACATTGCCACCTGACGAAGCGGATCAACAGCCGAGCCAGCGCTGAACAAGGCTTCGCCATGCCTCCCTAGAAAAACACGCGTTTTTTAGCCTGGATAATTCTTCGTGACACATTGGTAATGTGTCGATTGACACCGGACTGGCAAGTTTATGTGTTTCGACCGATGGCTTGGCATGGCCCATTAACGCGTGTGCTGAACGTTTTGGTTGCGCCCCTCACGGGCGCCACACCTTGATTCGCTGCGCTCCCCCTTCGGGCCAGCCTGCGGCTGTTACTCCGCTACTCTCCGTTTCTCTGCTTGCCCAAGAAAGGTGTGCCAAAGAAGGGCACCCGGCATTCGGGTTTCTGACGGGACCGGGTCGCGAGCTTGCAAGTTCTTCATCAGGTCAGGCGCGGCGGCGTCTGTTTTTGCTTTTGCTCTTATTAAGCTGCGATCGCACAGACGACGCCAAAATCCCCTTCAGGAGGCCGAGTGGAATCACCGCGGAAGGGGTTGAGCGACATGGATGTCGCGAGAGCCCCGATGGGTGGGGCCGCCTAGGCCAGGGATGGCCCTTCGGGGCGTGCCCCTGGAGCGGTGATGAAGCGAGGGAAACGTAGCGAAGCGAAGTAACAGCCGAAGGCTGGCCCGAAGGGTGAGCGAAGCGAATAACCCCGGCGCAGCCGGGGCCGGATGTCGGGGTGCCCTTCTCTTTGGTTACTTTCTCTTGGGCAAGCAAGAGAAAGTGACTCGCCCGTAAGGGGCGAAACCAGGACGACAGATCAACACGCTAATGATCTCGACCCAGAGTTAAATAGCGCCGCGCGCAGAACACACAACATTGCCAGTCCAGTGTCAAATCCGCCTGCCCCCAAAGAAATGCGAAGAACCAAAAAATGTCGTTCACTTGGCGTAAGTGAACGACAAGCGAGCTGTCGCCGTCAGACTTCGAGCATCTCAGCCAGATGCCCAGGCTGGGCTGGACTTATTCAGCCTGGGCCTTGGTCGAACCTTCGCGATATTCGTCGACGATCTCCCGGCCCTGCTCCCCCGCCTTGCCGAGCCATTCCCAGGCGAGCGTTCGGCCGATCGCATCCAACCCGGCGCGGACGTCCTGCGGCGCCTCGGTGGCGATGCTCATGCCCTGACGCTGCAGCGTTCTGATCTGATAGTCGTTCAATGCCCAGGACAGCTCCCAGCCCTGCAGCTCTGCGCGCTTGGCGGCGTCCAGCAAGGCGTGCTGCGCGGTGATCGACAGGCGCTGGAACGCCGCCTCGTTGACCACCGTGATGTTCTTCGGAATGAACGCCTTGATGTCGTAGAAATGGCTGGCGAATTTCCACGCCTGCAAATCCACGCCGGTGGCCGAGGAAGTCAGCATGGCATTGACCTGACCACTGTCGAATGCCTGGGGCACGTCTTCGGTGGCGATGGTGGTAGGCGTTGCCTCCAGCAGCTCGGCCAGGCGCTCGATGGTCGGGTTGTAGGAACGGAATTTCAACCCTTTGAAATCCGCCATGCGGTTCACCGGCTTGTTGCTGTACAAGCTCTGCGGCGGCCAGGGCACGGCATACAGCAGGCGCACGCCATCCTTTAGCAGGCGCTGCTCGATGGCCGGCCGACTGGCCTGCCAGAGCCGTTTCGCCTGATCGTAATCGGTGACCAGAAACGGCAGGCTGTCGAGCGCATACAGCGGGTCCTCATCACTCAATACCGACATGAACAGATCGCCCAGTTGAATGTCCCCGCGCGCCACCGCGGCTTTCACCTGGGCACGTTTGAATAATGTCGAATTGGGCGAAACGCGAATGTCCAGTTCGCCCTTGCTCTCGCGTTTGACCTGGCGGGCGAAGTCGCGGGCGATCCGCGTGATGAAGTTGCTCGTCGGCTGCTCGGCCGACATGCTCCAGTGCTCGGCTGCCTGTGCCGTCACGGCGCTGACCAGGGAGGCGAGCACCGCGGGGAACTGTAAATAGAGAGAGGGTTTCATTGGCGTGTCCATGAGTCGTGGAATCAGGGAGCCAGGTCAACAATCTATCCGCAACAACCACGGCGCCCCGCCGTTGGAAAGGACACCCCTGGCCGAGATGGTGGGCCGGCCAGGGGTGCGCGCAAAGTGATCGCTGCGCGAAGGAGCAAACCACAACACGACTGTCGAATTTACCGACGGCAGTGTCCAACGAGAAAAAACAGAGGCTTACGATCGAAAAAGCTTATGCCTCGCGCTTCCGGCCGAGCAGGCGCTCAACGCGGCGCCTGGTTGAGCACCATCGACTTTTCTTATCTCGGCCGCTCATTTTTATTAGTTGGACGCCCGCCGCGCACCGCCCAAGAATGCTGCGCAGGTCATTCCATAAAACGCGGCCGTCCGTTCGCTATCGCCATGCTCGTGCATACCGACGAGACGCCCCGCACAGAGGAACATCCCTTTGAACAGCCTGCTTCTGAACTGCGATATAGGTGAAAGCTTCGGCGCCTGGCAAATGGGGCTGGATGCCGAGGTCATGCCCTATATCGACTGCGCCAATATCGCCTGCGGCTTCCACGCCTCCGACCCCGGCATCATGCGCAAGACCGTCGCCCTGGCGCTCGAACACGGCGTGCGCATCGGCGCCCATCCCGGCTATCCGGATCTGGTCGGTTTCGGCCGTCGCTCGATGGACTGCTCGCCCCAGGAAGTCGAAGACCTGCTGCTTTATCAGGTCGGCGCCCTGGAGGCCATCTGCCGCAGCCAGGGCACCCGCGTCAGCTACGTCAAACCCCATGGCGCGCTGTATCAGGACATGATGCGCAAACCGGAAATTCTGCGAGCGGTGATGCGCGCCATAGCCAGCTATGACCGCAGCCTGCCGCTGATGCTGATGACCACCCGCGACAATCGCCAGACCCAGGCCATCGGCGCCGAGTTCGGCCTGACCCTGTGGTTCGAAGCCTTCGCCGACCGCGCCTACGACCCAGCGGGTTTTCTGGTTGCGCGTAGCCAGCCTGGCGCGGTGCACCACGACAGCGAGCTGATCGTCGCCCAAGCGGTCTGCCTGGCCAAGGGCGATGCCCTGTTTGCCAGCGATGGCAGTTCGTTACCCTTGCAGGCCCACACGCTCTGCGTGCATGGCGACAATGCCGAATCCGTCGCAGCGGTGCGGCGCATCCGTGAAGCCTTCGACAACCCGAGGTGGGCATGAAAGCACCGATCCCGAAACTCGAAGTCGCCGGCATCGACAGCCTGACACTGCGCCTGTTCGACAGCATCGACGAAAGCAACATGCCCTGGATACTGGCCGCCAGCCAACGCCTGCGCGCCACTTTCGGCGATGCGCTGATCGACCTGGTGCCCTCCTACACCACCCTGTTGCTGCACTACGATCTCAGGCGCATGGCCGGGCTACGTGTACGCGAACTGATCGCCGAGGCCTTCGCCGATCTGCAACCGGCCAGTGCCCAGGGCGGTCGCTGTCATGAGTTGCCGACCTGGTACCACCCCAGCGTCGGCCCCGAACTACCCTTGCTGGCGCAACGCTACGGGCTCAGCGAAAGCCAGGTGATCGAACGCCACAGCCGCCACGAATATCAGGTGTTCGCCATCGGTTTCGCCCCTGGCTTCGCCTTTATGGGGTTGGTCGAGGAAGCCCTGGCCACGCCGCGCCTGAGTACCCCGCGCAAACGGGTCGCAGCCGGCAGTGTGGGCATCGCCGAGCGCCAGACCGCGATCTACCCGGCGGTTTCGCCTGGCGGTTGGAACCTGCTCGGGCGCAGCCCGGTGAAGCTTTTCGACCATTGCATCGATGGTTACAGCCTGTTGCAACCGGGCGACCGGGTGCGCTTCACGCCTATCGATCATGCCGAATTCATCCGCCTCGGCGGCGACGACAGCCCCCTGGAGACGCCACTATGAACCGCGACACTGGCGGGCTGCGCGTCGAACGCAGCAGCCCCTTTATCCAACTGCAGGATGCCGGCCGCTTCGGCGTGCGCCACCTCGGCGTCAGCCAAAGCGGCGCCCTGGATTGGATTTCCATGTACTGGGCCAACTGGCTACTGGGCAATGCTTTGGATGCCGTGGTGGTGGAAATCACCCTGGGTAATTTTGATCTGCGCTGCGAGCAACAAGGTTGCCTGGCCCTGGCGGGTGCCGATCTCGGTGCCACCCTGGACGGCGAACCCCTGCAGCCCTGGTCCACCTTCATCGTGCGCAAGGGGCAGCAGTTGCGCTTCGCCCAGCCGCGTCAGGGCGCCCGCGCCTATCTCGCCGCGCCAGGAGGCTTCCGCGCCAATGCGGTGCTCGGCAGCTGTTCGAGCATGGCCCGCGAACACCTGGGCGGCCTGCATGGCGACGGCAAACCGCTGGCGGTGGGCGACCACTTGCAGTGGGCGCAGGCAGTAGCGGCACCACGGCGCATGGACGCACGGCTGATTCCCCGGTTCGCGCCTTCGCCGCGCCTGGAATTGGTGATGGGTGCGCAGATCGGCGACTTCAACGGCCAAAGCCTGTTCGACGTGTTCAACAGCGCCTGGAAGATCGACTCGCGCGCCGACCGCATGGGCATACGCCTGCTCGGCCCGCGCCTGCAGACACTGCGTTCGACGACCATCTCCGAAGGGATTCCGCTGGGCGCCGTACAGGTACCGCCCGACGGCCAACCGATCATCCTGCTCAACGACCGGCAAACCATCGGCGGCTACCCACGCCTCGGCGCTCTCACCCCACAGGCCGTCGCACGCCTGGCGCAATGTCTGCCCGGCGAGGAACTGCAGCTGGCGCCCGTACTGCAGGAGACCGCGCAGGAAAGCCATCTGCGCTTGCTCGATCAATGGCGAAGTTACCCGGGCTGACCGGAGGCTGTTTCTCTACCGATTGCTTTGCAAGATGCCGAGGAGCGCATAGCCGGCGCCTCGGCAAATGCTTTAAAGTCTAGGCCGTCGTGCGTCCGGCACGATTTGTCCCTTTCGGAAAGAGCCCAACAATGGAACACCGCGAAGCGCTGGTCGCCCTGCGACATTTTCTTTCTACGCAAATCCTTGGCCAGGAAAAACTCATCGAACGGCTGCTGATCGCCCTGCTCGCCGACGGCCATATGCTGGTCGAAGGGGCGCCCGGCCTGGCCAAGACCAAAGCGATCAAGGAGCTGGCCGAAGGCATCGAAGGCGAATTCCACCGCATCCAGTTCACCCCGGACCTGTTGCCCGCCGACATCACCGGCACCGAAATCTACCGCCCCGAGACCGGCAGTTTCGTGTTCCAGCAGGGGCCGATCTTCCACAATCTGGTGCTGGCCGACGAGATCAACCGCGCCCCGGCCAAGGTGCAGTCGGCGCTGCTCGAAGCCATGGCCGAGCGCCAGGTCAGCGTCGGACGCTGCACCTATGAGCTGTCGCCATTATTTCTGGTGATGGCCACGCAGAACCCGATCGAGCAGGAAGGTACTTATCCACTGCCGGAAGCCCAGCTCGACCGCTTCCTGATGCATGTGAAAATCGGCTTCCCGGACGCCAACGTCGAACGCAAGATCCTCGCCCAGGCCCGCGGCGACGCACTCAATGGCGAAGCCAAGCCGGAACACCGGGTCAGCCAGCAGGCGATCTTCGCCGCGCGCAAGGAAATCCTCGGCCTGTACATGGCCGATGCGGTGGAGGAATACCTGGTACAGCTGGTGATGGCCTCGCGCACCCCGGCCAAGTTCGACCCGGAACTGGCCGAGTGGATCGCCTATGGCGCCAGCCCGCGCGGCTCCATCGCCCTGGACCGCTGCGCACGCGCGCATGCCTGGCTGGCCGGGCGCGATTTCGTCAGCCCGGAAGATATCCAGGCGGTGCTGTTCGACGTGCTGCGGCATCGCATCATCCTGTCGTTCGAGGCCGAGGCCTCAGGTATCGATCAGGACCGTGTGGTGCAGCGCATCCTCGATGTGGTGGCAGTCGCCTGACGCCTATGCACGTGCTTCCCACGCAACCGGGCGTCCGGGTCAATCTCGCCGAGCTTATCGAGATGCGCCACCGCGTGCGCGAGGTGCAGCTGTTCTCCACCCCGGCGCGCCGTAGCCCATTGATCGGCCTGCACCATTCCAAGCTGCGCGGACGCGGCGTGGACTTCGACCAGGTGCGCGTCTATCAGCCTGGCGACGATGTGCGCACCATCGATTGGCGGGTCACCGCGCGCACCCAGGAGCCGCACACCAAGCTGTTCCATGAGGAACGCGAACGGCCGATCTATATCCTCGCCGAGCAGAGCCAGCGCCTGTTCTTCGGCTCCGGATTGATGTTCAAATCGGTGCTTGCCGCCCACGCCGCCGCCCTGCTCGGCTGGGCCGCCCTAGGCCACAACGACCGCATTGGCGGGTTGGTGTTCGGCGATCTGGAGCAGCACGAAATCAAGCCGCGGCGCAGCAAGCAAAGCCTGCTGCAGCTGCTCAATCGCCTGACCCGGGCCAACCAGGCGCTGTCCACGGAACTGCAGCCGGCCCGCGACAGTTTCGGTTTGGCCCTGCGCCGTGCGCGCGAGGTGTTGCGCCCCGGCAGCCTGGTGATGGTGCTCTGCGACGAGCGCACGCTGAGCGACAGCAGCGAGCAACAACTGATCCTTCTGGCCCGGCACACCGACCTGCTGCTGTTGCCGCTGAGCGATCCGCTCGACCATGCCCTGCCCGCCGCCGGCCTGTTGCGCTTCGCCGAACGCGGCGCGCGGCTGGAACTCGATACGCATAACGCCGATCTGCGCGAGGCCTACCAGCGCCAGGGCGAAGCCCGGCAGGCGCGCTGGCAGCGCTTGGCGCAAAAACTCGGCGTACCGCTGCTGCCCCTGAGCACCCGCTACGACATGATCGAACAGCTGCGCGAACACCTGAATGCCCAGCGCCCAGGGAAGAAAGCATGAATCCCCTGGACCAACTCGAACCACTGATCGCCCCGCCACCGATAAGCTGGTGGCCGCCCGCGCCGGGCTGGTGGCTGCTCGCCGCACTGTTGCCATTTCTGCTCTGGGGCCTGTTCCGGCTGGTCCGCCGACTGACGGCGAAACGCCGCGAGAGTAGCGCCGAACCTGGCCTCGATCCGCTCCGCGAGGCGGCCCTGGCCGAGCTCGAACACTTTCGCAAACCCTATGACGGTGCTCCCGCCGGGCCCTGGTTGCAGCAGCTCAATGGCGTGCTCAAGCGCCTGTGCCGCGAGCGGTATCCGCAAAGCCACAGCCACGTCCTGAGCAGTCGCGCCTGGCTGGCGTTTCTCGACAGCCGCTGCCCGGCCGCCGGATTGACCCGTTGGATGATCCTCGTCGAGGGCGCCTACCGCCCGCATTGCACCCTGGACGACAAGGCCATCGATGGGCTCAACCAGGCGGTCGCGATCTGGATACGCAAGCATGTTTGAGTTCACCTGGCCGTGGATCTTCCTGCTGCTGCCGCTGCCCTGGCTGATGCGTCGGCTGCTGCCGGTGGCGGACAGTGGCGAGGCCGCCCTGAAAGTCAGTTTTCTCGGCGAGCTGGAGAACCTGGCCGGTCGCCGCGCCCGCGCGGGCTTGCCGTCCTGGCGCCAGCAATTGCCGTTCATCCTGTTGTGGCTGCTGCTACTGAGCGCCGCCGCCCGCCCGGAATGGGTCGGCGAGCCTTTGCCGCTGCCCGCCAGTGGCCGCGACCTGTTGGTCGCCGTCGACGTGTCCGGTTCAATGAGCTATGCCGACATGCGCTGGGAAGATGAAGATGTGGACCGCCTGACCCTGGTCAAACACCTGCTCGGCGACTTTATCGAAGGCCGCCGCGGCGACCGCGTCGGCCTGATCCTGTTCGGCAGCCAGGCCTACCTGCAAGCCCCGCTGACCTTCGACCGGCGCACCGTGCGCACCTGGCTCGACGAAGCGCTGATCGGCATCGCCGGCAAGAACACCGCGATCGGCGACGCCATCGGCCTGGCGGTGAAACGCCTGCGCGAGCGCCCGGCGGACAGCCGCGTGCTGGTCCTGGTCACCGACGGCGCCAATACCGGCGGCGAGATCGAACCGATGACCGCGGCGCGTCTGGCCGCCGAGGAAGGGGTGAAGATCTATCCCATCGGCATCGGCGCCGACCCGGAGCAAGGCGTGCTTGGCATGTTCGGGCTCAATCCCGGTCTGGATCTCGATGAACCGACCCTGCGCGGCATCGCCGAACTGACCGGCGGCGAGTACTTCCGCGCGCGCGACAGCGATGAATTGCGCGCCATTGAAGCCAGCCTCGATCGACTCGAGCCGGTGGCGCAGCAGTCCACCCTGGCACGCCCGGCCCTGGCCCTGTATTGCTGGCCGCTGGGCGCCGCCCTGCTGTTCAGCGTGCTGCTGGTGGTTCGCGAGCTCTGGCCGCAACTGCAACCGCGGTACAGTCGCCTGGTCTTACGTTTCAGACGGAGGCCACAATGATCGGAGACATCCTGCAGCTGCTCTGGCCACACTGGCTGCGCCCTTTCTGGTTGTTGCTGTTGCCGCTGCTGGGCGCCCTGCTCTGGCAACTCTGGCACCGGGAGAAACGCAGCGGACGCTGGCAATCGCTGTTGCCTGCGGCCTTCCACAGCGCCCTGCTCAGCGGCGGCCAGGGCCGCAGCAGCCGTCTGCCATGGCTGCTGCTCGGCCTGGCCTGGCTACTCGCCCTGCTGGCATTGCTCGGCCCGAGCTGGCAACGCATCGAGCAGCAGAACCTGAAACCCGTCGACCCGCTGGTGGTGCTGCTCGAACTGACCCCACAGATGCTCGCTGGCGATGCCTCGCCCAACCGCCTGGAACAGGCCAAACGCAAGGTCCTGGATCTGCTCGAAGAACGCCGCGACGCACAGACCGCGATCGTCGTGTACGCCGGCAGCGCACATACCCTGGTACCACTGTCCGACGACCTGGCGACCAGTCGCAACCTGCTCGAATCGCTCAAGCCCTCGATCATGCCCGAGCCCGGACGGCGCGCCGACCTGGCCGTGGCCAAAGCCCTGGCGCTGCTCGAACAGGGCGGCCAAGGCAAGGGCCGGCTGTTGCTGATCGGCGGCGAACTCGATGCGCAGGAGCGCGAAGGTATCCGCCAGACGCTGGAGGAGCGCAGCGAGACGCTGTACATCCTCGGGGTCGGCAGCGCCGAAGGCGCGCCCATTCCCCAGGCGAACGGCGGTTTTCTCAAGGATGCCCAAGGGGCCATTCTGATCCCGCGGCTCGACAGCGTCGGGCTCAAACGCTTCGCCCAGTCGGTTGGCGGCCGCTATCGCCGCGCCAGCCTGGATGACCGTGACCTACGCGACCTGGGCCTGCTTGAGGGGCCGCGGCAACTCAAGCGCGAAGGCGAGCAGATCAGCCTGCAGGCCTGGGCCGATCAGGGCCACTGGTTGCTCCTGCCGCTACTTTTGCTGGCCGCCTGCGCCGGCCGCCGTGGCTGGTTGCTGTGCCTGCCGCTGTTCCTGCTCGGGCTGCCGCAAGCGAGCTATGCATTCGACTTCAACGACCTCTGGCTGCGCGGTGACCAGCAAGGGCAGCGCCTGCTCGAGGCGCAGCGCCCCGCCGAGGCCGCCAAGCACTTTACCGACCCACGCTGGCAGGGCCAGGCCCTGTACCAGGCCGGCGACTATGCCGCCGCGGCAGAGCGTTTCGCTCAGGAGGACGGTGCTACCGCGCACTACAACCGCGGCAATGCCCTGGCCCGCAGCAACGAACTGGAAGCGGCCATCGAGGCCTACGAGCAAGCATTGGAGCAGCAACCGCAACTGCAGCAAGCGCGGACCAACAAGGCCCTGGTCGAACAAATGCTCCGTCAACGTCAGCAGCAACAACAGCAACAGAACCAGCAACAGAACCAGCAGTCAGCCAACGGCGACCAGGCCAAGCCAGCGGACCAGCAGCCGAAGGACCAGCAGCAAGGGCAAAGCGGGCAGCCCGCCGACCAAGGCGAGAGCCGACAACCGTCCAAGCCGGCGGGCTCCGAAGACAACCAGCAGCAACCCGGCAAACCGCAGCCCGAGAACAAAAAGGGCGACGGCGAACAGACTCCGCAACCGAGTCCCGGGGAGCCCGGCGACAAGTCCGAAAGCGAGCAACAGATCGCCAACGCCGAGGAGGCGCTCGACGGTGAGAGCCGCCAGGCCCTGGAACAGTGGCTGCGACAGATACCCGACGACCCGGGCGAGTTGCTGCGACGTAAATTCTGGTATGAACAGCAACAGCGTCAGGAACAGACCCGATGACCCGCCTGCTCTGCACCTTCTTCCTCCTCATGCTGACGCTGCAAGCCAGCGCCAGCGGACTCAGCGCGAGTGTCGACCGTAGCCGTCTGACGATTGGCGAGAGCGTCGAACTGACCCTCGAGTCCGACGACGCGACGCTGTTCAACAGCCCCGACCTCAGCCCGCTCGAGCCCCTGTTCGAGGTGATCGCCAGGCGCCAGCTCAACCGCCTGACCACGGTCGACGGCGAAGCCCGGACGATCACTCGCTGGATCATCACCCTGCAGCCGAAACACAGCGGCTACGTGGTGGTGCCACCGCTGCAGCTGGGCGACGCGCAAAGCCAACCGATCACCCTGCAGGTGCAGGAAAGCAACGACAATGCCGCAGGCGGCAAGCTGGCACCGGTATTCATCGATGCCAGCCTGGATCAGGACAGTGTCTACGTTCAGGCCCAGGCGGTGCTGACGCTGCGCATCTACCATTCGGTTTCGCTGTACGACGACAGCAGCCTGACGCAGCTGGACATACCCGACGCCCGGGTCGAAGCCCTGGGCGAACCACGCACCTATGAAAAGGTCATTGGCGGGGTACGCCATGGCGTGATCGAGTTGCGCTATGCGATTTTCCCGCAACACAGCGGCGAGTTGACCATCCCCGGTCAGGTGTTCAGCGCCACCCTGGCCGACCGCTCGCAGAGCAACAACTTCATGCCGTTCGGTCCGGCGCGCGGCAAGGTGACCCGGGTCAAATCGCCGGAAATCCCCCTGGCGGTGAAAGCCAAGCCCGCCGATTACCCGGCCGACGCGCCCTGGCTGCCGGCACGGGCGCTGAGCCTGGCCGAAGCCTGGAGCCCGGAACCGGACAATGTGCAGGTCGGCGGCTCGCTGACCCGCAGCCTGATGCTCAAGGCCGACGGCCTCTCCAGTGCGCAGCTGCCGCCACTGCCAGCCACCCGCGCCGCGGGTCTGCGCCGCTACCCGGACCAGCCCCAGCTGGCCAACCAAGTCAGCGAACAGGGAATCATCGGCAGCCGCGAGGAGCGTGAAGCACTGGTACCCAATCGCACCGGGGAAATCGCCCTCGACGCGGTCGAGGTCGTCTGGTGGAACACCCATGAGGACCGCCTGGAGCGCAGCAGCCTGCCGGCGCGAACCTTGAAGGTCGCGGCCAACCCGGAGCTCGCGCAGGACCCCATTGCCGAAGAACAGGCACCCGCCAGCGTCGTGCGCGAAGGACCGGCACTGTGGCCATGGCAATTGAGCACCCTCATATTGAGCATCAGCACTCTGCTCGGCTTCGCCCTGTGGTGGCGTGCCCGACGCCAGCCGGCGATAGTGCGCGCCGTGCAAACCGGGCCCAGCCCGCGCACCCTGCTCGACGACCTCAAACGCGCCAGCCTGGCCAACGATCCCCAGGGCACTCGCCAGGCGCTCGACGCCTGGGCCCGCCAACAGCCGGAAACCCTCGCCGATATGGCCGCCGGCTTCGCACCGCTGTCCGAGGCATTGGACGGCCTCAACGGAGCGCTATACAGCGAGACCGGTCAGCAATGGCAAGGCGAGGAGTTGTGGCAGGCGATTCGCACGCTCACCAGCAATGAAGCCGGCAACGGCCCGGCACAGCAGGAGCAAGGCGCGCTGCCGCCGCTGTACCCGCGCTAGGCTGCCGGCCCACCTGATAATCCACCCGTTGCCACTCCAGGCGCCTCGATCGGCGCTTGATTGGTGAAGGGCTTTGCCTACGACGCCATTAACTGTACTGTAGCGAAAGCTACCAATTATGTAGTACACGCAATGAAAAAATGGCTCACTCTGATTCTCGCGCTGCCCACCGCCGATGCCACCGCGCGCATGCGCGCCTGGCGTGCGTTGAAGGCCAGCGGCGCCGCAGTGCTGCGCGATGGCGTCTACTTGCTGCCGGACAACCCGGCCTGCCGCGAAGCCATGATCACCATCGAACGTGACATTCTGGCGATCAACGGCACCGCCTATCTGCTGCCGATCGACGATGCCGAAGGCGAGCGCTTCATCCCGTTGTTCGAACGCAGCGCCGACTACGCCAGGCTACTGGGCGACGTCGAGGCCTGCCATGCCGGGTTGAGCCCGGAGAATGCCCTGGCCTGCACCAAACAGATTCGCAAACTGCGCAAAACCTTCGCGCAAATAGCGAGCATCGACTTCTTCCCCGGCCCGGCCAAACAGCAATTCGACGAGGCCCTGCAACGCCTGGAAGGTGCGCTCAGCCGCGCCCTCTGCACGGACGAGCCGAGCAGCCAGGATCATCCCATCGAACTATTGGACCGAGGCGACTACCGCGGCCGCCTCTGGGCCACGCGCCGGCGGCCCTGGGTCGACCGCTTGGCCAGCGCCTGGTTGATCCGGCGTTTCATCGACTCGGAGGCGCGCTTCCTCTGGCTGGGTTCGCCCGAGGAGTGCCCCGCCGAGGCCCTGGGTTTCGACTATGACGGCGCACCCTTCAGCCACGTCGGCCAACGCGTGACCTGCGAAACCCTGATCGCCAGCTTCGCCCTCGCCGAACCCGGCCTGCAACGCGTCGCCGCCCTGGTGCATTACCTGGACATCGGTGGCGCGCAACCAGCGGAAGCCGCCGGTATCGAGCGGGTGCTCGCCGGGTTGCGGGAAACCCTGAGCGACGACGACCAATTGCTCAACGCCGCCAGCAGCCTGTTCGATGGCTTGCTGGCAGCCTTCGTAAAGGAAGAAGCCCGTGACGAATGAACCCCGGACGCCGACAGCGCAGACAGCAGCCAGTCCAGAACCGGTCAGCCTGCTGCAGGCCTTCTGGTTCTGGCTCAAACTAGGTTTGATCAGTTTTGGTGGCCCGGCCGGGCAGATTTCCATCATGCACCAGGAGTTGGTGGAGAAACGCCGCTGGCTATCCGAGCGGCGATTTCTGCACGCGCTGAATTACTGCATGTTGCTGCCCGGGCCAGAAGCGCAGCAGCTGGCCACCTATATCGGCTGGCTGATGCACCGCACCTGGGGCGGAGTGGTCGCCGGCGGGCTGTTCGTGCTGCCGTCGCTGTTTATCCTGATCGCCTTGTCGTGGCTGTATATCGCCTTCGGCGACGTGCCGCTGGTGGCGGGAATCTTCTACGGGATCAAGCCGGCGGTGACCGCCATCGTGGTTCATGCGGCTTATCGCATCGGTTCGCGGGCGCTGAAAAACAATTGGCTGTGGGCGATTGCCGCCGCGTCCTTCGTGGCGATTTTCGCCCTTGAGCTGCCCTTCCCGCTGATCGTGCTCGGCGCGGCGCTGCTCGGTTATATCGGCGGGCGCCTGCTGCCGGAGCAGTTCAGCGTCGGCGGCGGCCATGCGGCCAGCGACAAATCCTTCGGCCCGGCGCTGATCGACGACGACACCCCGCCCCCCGCTCATGCGCGCTTTCGCGCCCTGCACCTGGCGAAAATCGCCGCCAGCGGCGCTGCACTCTGGCTATTGCCGATGGGCCTGCTGATTGGCCTGTACGGCTGGGACGGCACCCTGACGCAGATGGCCTGGTTCTTCACCAAGGCCGCGCTGCTGACCTTCGGCGGTGCCTACGCGGTACTGCCGTATGTATACCAGGGCGCCATCGGCCATTACGGCTGGCTGACGCCGACGCAAATGATCGATGGTCTGGCCCTGGGCGAAACCACGCCGGGGCCGTTGATCATGGTGGTGGCCTTCGTCGCCTTCGTCGGCGCCTATGTGCAGCCGGTGTTCGGCCCGGAACAGGTTTTTCTCGCCGGTGCCGTGGCAGCGACCCTGGTCACCTGGTTCACCTTCCTGCCGTCGTTTCTGTTCATTCTCGCCGGCGGGCCGCTGGTGGAATCGACCCACAACGAACTGAAATTCACCGCACCGCTGACCGCCATCACCGCCGCCGTGGTCGGGGTGATCCTCAACCTGGCGTTATTCTTCGGCTATCACGTGCTCTGGCCGCAAGGCTTCGCCGGTAGCTTCGACTGGCCTTCGGCGCTGATCGCCCTGGCGGCGGCCGTGGCGCTGCTGAAGTTCAAACGCGGGGTAATCGAGACGATCGCGGCATGCGCCTTGATCGGCCTGCTGGTGCACCTGGGGCTGAACTGAATAGGAGCTGCACAGTGAACAGAATCTGCATAAGCGAACTGGCGCAGTGGCAAGCGACAGGCCAGCAGTTCAACCTGATTGATGTGCGTCGGGCCAGCGCACGCCTGGCCGATGCGGCGCAGATTTCAGGGGCGCAGTGGCGAGATCCCGACGCGCTATTTACCTGGAAAGATCAGATCCCTCGGGATAAACCGGCAATTCTGTATTGTGCCCATGGTCATGAGATCAGCCAGGGCTGCGCCGCCACCCTAGCCGCCATGGGCCTGGATGCACGTTACCTGATCGATGGTTTTGCCGGTTGGCGTACGGCAGGCCAGGCTACCGAGAGCCTGGACGACTAATAGGCCGTTGCGCACGGCAGCGGAAATGGCATTGAAACTAACGACGCGGACGCTGGCGCGGCGCTTTCGGCGCGCGCGGATCGTCATGGCGTACCGGGATGGGTTGCAGCTTCGGCCGGTCGAGCAGGCCCAGGGCAACCAACATGTCTTCTAAGAGGTTATGCAACTTGGCGAACATGGGAATTCCTCCTGCCAAGGGCTTCGACAAGGTGCCCGATGCACCTTCTGTCAGCGTAGATTAATCGCGGCGCGGCTCACACGCTGTCGAGACGAACGGTTGCCCATCGCGCCGGGTTAACATCTTATCGGCAGCGCCGCGCGGCGCTGCAATCAATGGGTTATCCGCGGCCACGGGGCGCCCCTTCTATTCCACCTGCTCGCTCTTGCGCCGGTAGGGAAACACGTCGATCACCTTGCCCGCGCGAATCGCCTCCTGCAGCCCCTTCCAGTAGTCGGCATCGTAGAGATCGCCGTGCAATTCGCTGAACAGCTTGCGCTGCTTGATATCGGCGAACAGGAACGGCGGGAACTCCTCGGGGAACACATCCAGCGGCGCCACCGAGTACCAGGGTTCGGAGGCCATCTCGTCCTCTGGGTAACGTGGCGGCGGGATGCGGCGGAAGTTCGCTTCGGTAAGGAAACAGATTTCGTCGTAATCGTAGAACACTACTCGGCCGTGGCGGGTCACGCCGAAGTTCTTCAGCAGCATGTCGCCGGGGAAGATGTTCGCCGCCGCCAGTTGCTTGATCGCCAAACCGTAATCGTCCAGCGCTTCGCGCACCTGGGCTTCGCTGGCGCTTTCCACATAGAGGTTCAGCGGGGTCATCCGACGTTCGGTCCAGCAGTGGCGCACCAGCACCGTATCGCCGTGCACTTCGACCGTGGACGGCGCTACCTCCAACAGCTCGGCCAGGCACTCGGGCTCGAATTTGCTCAGAGGGAAACGGAAATCGGAAAACTCCTGGGTATCGGCCATGCGCCCTACCCGGTCGACGGTTTTCACCAGACGGTACTTCTCGATCACGGTGGCGCGGTCGACGTTCTTCGACGGCGAGAAGCGGTCCTTGATGATCTTGAACACGGTGTTGAAGCCCGGCAGGGTGAACACGCTCATGACCATGCCGCGCACACCCGGCGCCATGATGAACTTGTCGTCGGTGCTGGCCAGGTGGTTGATCAGCGCGCGGTAGAACTCCGACTTGCCGTGCTTGTAGAAGCCGATGGAGGTATAGAGTTCGGCGACATGCTTGCCCGGCAGGATGCCCTTGAGAAAGCCGACGAACTCCGCCGGGTAGCCGACCCGCACCATGAAATAGGAACGGGTGAAGGAGAAGATGATCGACACCTCCGCCTCGTCGGTGATCAGGGTGTCGATCTGGATGCCCTGCCCCTCGCGGTGCAACAGCGGGATCACCAACGGCCATTGCTCGTCGCGGGTATTGATCCGCCCGACCAGGTAAGCGCCCTTGTTACGGTAGAGGCGCGAGGAGAACAGCTCGATGGTCAGCTCCGGGTCTTTGCACACCCAGTCCGGCAGGTTCTCGCGCATTTGTCTGATCAGTCGGGTCAGATCCCGCTCGAAGTTCTCGTAAGCCACTTCGAAGCGGTAGTCCTCGAAAATCTGCCGCAGCGCCTGTTCGATATCGCCCTTGGGCCGATACACGCGGGTCAGCGGCGCCGGCGCATTGGGGCGCAATGCCGGGCGGGTGGTGTGAATGAACATGCAACCGTCGTTGATCTGGTCATGACTGAACAGCCCGCAGAAGATCGAGTTGAACCAGGTCTCCGCCAGTTCGTCGTCGCAACGCAGGTCGATCAGCGCGATATAGGCCGATTTGACCAGCGGCCACTGGCCAACATCCAGTAGTACGCCGTCAACGTAGGCTTGGTGCAGGCGTTCGCCGACTTCACCGACACATTCCTCATAAAGTGCGATGCGCGCCGCGGCAGCCTGCTGGATCTCCTGCCACTGCGCCTGCTCGAAACGCACCCGTGCGCCGTTGGTGATCTGGCGGAAGCGTTCGCGGTAATCGTCGAAACCATCGAGGATAAGCTGGGCGATCGCGGCGGCGGGCCATTGCTGTGGCATGAACGAACCTCTACTGAAAAAACACTGAGGAAAAGATTGCGAGTCCGGCGAGCTTAGCCAGTGCCATCGCCGAGGAAAAGCGGACATTGTCGGTAAATCGCTTTAGTTGCAGCGAAATATCGGCAACTAGCTGATTTAGCGACTTCCATTGATCGAGATCAGCCCGCAATACCGCAAGCAGCACATCGCCAGCAAGCTGTCTCCTACCTGGCCGCGTCGAATATAAAAGCGCATTTCGGATTGCCTTGATGCATTCGCCCGGCAACACTGCTTGCCCTTTACGAGGAGTTGGAGTTCACCGTGCGCCTCGCCGACCTGTTGCGTCTGTTGTTTCTTGCCGCCATCTGGGGCGCCAGCTTCCTGTTCATGCGCATCATCGCGCCGGTTCTGGGCAGCATGCCAACCGCCTTCTTTCGCGCCAGCCTGGGCGCGCTCGGCTTGCTCGCAATCCTGCTGTTAATGCGCGTGCGCTGGGATTTTCGCGGCAAGCTCAAGCAGTGCCTGGTGCTCGGCATCTTCAGCGCCGGGCTGCCGGCGGCGATGTACAGCCTGGCAGCACTGGTGTTGCCCGCGGGTTATTCGGCGATCTTCAACGCCACCACGCCCATGGTCGGCGTACTGATCGGCATGCTGTTCTTCGCCGAAGCGCTGACCCTGAGCAAGGCGGCGGGCGTGGCACTGGGTCTGTTCGGCGTGGCGGTTCTGACTCGCACCGGGCCGGTCGAGGTCGACCGGGAATTGCTGTTCGGCGCGGCGGCCTGTCTGGTCGCCACGACCTGCTACGGCTTCGCCGGCTTCCTCACTCGCCGCTGGATCGCCGAACAGGGCGGCCTGGACAACCGCCTGACGGCCTTTGCCAGCCTGTGCGGCGCCAGTCTGTTCCTGCTGCCCTTCTTCACAGCGAGCATGCTGCTGCACGCGCCAACCCACTGGGGCGGTGTCGACGTCTGGCTGTCGCTTGCCGGTTTGGGTTTGGGCTGCACGGCATTCGCCTATGTCCTGTATTTCCGCCTGCTCAACGACATCGGCCCGATCAAGGCCTCGACCACCACCTTCCTGATTCCGCCGTTCGGCGTGCTCTGGGGTTGGCTGCTGCTCGACGAACCGCTGTCCTGGGCTTACCTGTACGGCGGCGTACTGATTGCTATCGCGCTGTGGCTGGTGGTGCGGCCAAGCGCCCCACGCCCGGTGCCGATCAAGACGTAGGATGGGTTAGGCGCTGTTACGGAAGTCATTGGGAAGACACGCGGGCCGGGCGCCGTAACCCATCAGAGGCGATGGGTATCGCTATGCTCAACCCATCCTACGGTAGTCGCAGGCATAAAAAGGCAAGCGCTGTGGGCCGCACAAGCTTTCCCCGGATTGCATCCGGGCTACCAAAGCCTCGTAGGGTGGATGACGCTTCACCCATCCACCAACTGCGATTGGTGGATGAAAAAGGCGTCATCCACCCTACGCCTCCCTTGCTCCAACCGCCCGCAAACATAATAAAAAAGCCGCCTGGTCAGGCGGCTTGGCTGCTACGAATACGGCTTACTGCTGCAATTCCTGTTCGGTGAACATATCGGCGAAGAGCATGGAGGACAGGTAGCGCTCACCGGAGTCCGGCAGTATCACCACCAGGGTTTTGCCTTGCATCTCAGGCTCCTCGGCGATGCGCATCGCTGCGGCCATGGCGGCGCCGCAGGAGATGCCGCAAAGAATGCCTTCTTCGCGCATCAGGCGCAGGGCGACGGCCTTGGCCTCGTCGTCGCTGACCAGTTCGACGCGGTCGACCATCGCCAGGTCGAGGTTATTCGGCACGAAACCGGCACCGATGCCCTGGATCTTGTGCGGGCTGGGCTTGACCTCTTCGCCGGCCAGGGTCTGGCTGATCACCGGCGAGCCGACCGGCTCCACCGCCACCGAGAGAATCGGTTTGCCCTGGATTTGTTTGATATAGCGCGACACGCCGGTAATGGTGCCGCCGGTGCCGACCCCCGCCACCAGCACGTCGATGGCGCCGTCGGTGTCCTTCCAGATTTCCGGGCCGGTGGTCTGTTCGTGAATACCCGGGTTGGCCGGGTTATTGAACTGCTGCGGCATAAAGTATTGGCTGCTATCGGATGCGGCGATTTCCGCGGCTTTCTCGATGGCGCCCTTCATGCCCTTGGCCGGCTCGGTCAGCACCAGCTCGGCGCCCAGGGCCTTCAATACCTTGCGTCGCTCCAGGCTCATGGAGGCCGGCATGGTCAGCAATAACTTGTAGCCGCGCGCCGCGGCGACGAAGGCCAGGCCGATACCGGTATTGCCCGAGGTGGGCTCGACGATGGTCATACCGGGCTTGAGCACGCCGCGCTCTTCCGCGTCCCAGACCATGCTCGCACCGATGCGGCACTTCACCGAATAGGCCGGATTGCGCCCTTCGATCTTGGCCAGAATGGTGACGCCCTTGGGGGCCAGACGGTTGATCATCACCAGCGGCGTATTGCCGATGGATTGCGCGTTGTCTGCGTAGATGCGGCTCATGGCGGTGTCCTTGTGCGTAGGTTGCCGAAAAGGCTATCAGCCTATGACTCATGTGCCTGGCCGTCCAGTCCGGTGAGTGCATCATCGGAACCCTCAGCCTCTGCAGCGAGTCTTTGCATATATGAAGAAGCGCTACAGCATTCCACAGTGGATACTCTTGGGCATAGTCGTCGCTCTGGTCGCACTGCACCTCGCTTTGCCCCTGTTGGTTCGCAACTACCTGAATGACAAGCTCGCCGATATGGGCGACTACCGCGGGCACATCGGCGACGTCGATCTGGCCTGGTGGCGCGGCGCTTACTGGATCAACGACCTGACCATCGTCAAAACCAGCGGCCAGGTACCCCTCCCCCTCGTCGATGCACCCAGCATTGAGCTGGCGGTCAGTTGGCCGGAGCTTTGGAAAAACCACGCCGTAGTGGCCGAGGCGGTGTTCGAGCAGCCGGAGGTCAACTTCGTCGATGGTGGCGCCGATAAGCAACGCTCGCAGTCCGGCCAAGGCACCAATTGGCGCCGACAGCTGGAAAAACTGCTGCCCATCACCCTCAACGAAGTTCGAGTGATCGACGGCAGCGTAGGTTTTCATAATCTGACTGCCGACCCACCGGTGGATCTGCGTGCCACCGATGTCAACGCCAGCTTGTATAACCTGACCAATGTCGAGAAAAAGCAAAGCGAGCATGCGGCCCGCTTCGAGGGCTCGGCGCTATTGTTGAATCATGCGCCGCTGGAAAGCAGTGCGACCTTCAACCCGCTACAAGACTTCGAAAATTTCCAATTCAAACTGCGCGTCACCGACATCGACCTCACCCGCCTCAACGATTTTTCCTCGGCCTATGGCGGCTTCGACTTCAAGGCTGGCAGCGGCGATCTGGTCATAGAGGCGAACGCCGATGACGGCCAGCTCAGCGGCTATATCAAACCGCTGCTGCACGATGTCGAAGTGTTCGACTGGCAGCAGGATGTCGCCAATGACGACAAGGGCTTTTTCCGCTCGATCTGGGAGGCGCTGGTCGGCGCAGGTGAAACCGCACTGAAAAATCAGTCCAAGGACCAATTCGCCACTCGCGTCGAGCTCAACGGCAGCGTGCATCGGCAAGACATCAGTGCCTTTCAGGCGTTTCTTGCAATCCTGCGCAACGGTTTTATCGAGGCGTTCTCCGCTCATTTCGAAAATACGGCGAAAGATGGCGAACAGGTCGAGGAGTGACGGACCATTCAGTGACTGAATAAGGCGTCTGCGTTCACAGCTACCTGACCGGCACGTTATAGTCGGGTTTTCAAATACTGAACCCGCGGGTATGGCCCTGCGCGCTACCGTTCGAGGATTTACCGATGAAGTTCGAAGGCACCCAGTCCTACGTCGCCACCGACGACCTCAAGCTTGCGGTCAATGCCGCCATCACCCTGGAGCGTCCGTTGCTGGTCAAGGGCGAGCCGGGCACCGGCAAGACCATGCTTGCCGAACAGTTGGCCGAATCCTTTGGCGCCAAGCTGATCACCTGGCATATCAAGTCCACCACAAAGGCCCACCAGGGCCTGTACGAGTACGATGCGGTCAGCCGCCTGCGCGACTCGCAGCTGGACTCGGACAAGGTCCACGACGTACGCAACTACATCAAGAAGGGCAAGCTGTGGGAAGCCTTCGAGTCGGATGAGCGGGTAATCCTGCTGATCGACGAAATCGACAAGGCCGACATCGAATTCCCCAACGACCTGTTGCAAGAACTCGACAAGATGGAGTTCTACGTTTACGAGACCAACGAGACGATCAAGGCCAAGCAGCGCCCGATCATCATCATCACCTCGAACAACGAGAAGGAACTGCCGGACGCCTTCCTGCGCCGCTGCTTCTTCCACTACATCGCCTTCCCGGACCGCGCGACCCTGCAACAGATCGTCGACGTCCACTACCCGGACATCAAGAAGGACCTGGTCGCCGAGGCGCTCGACGTGTTCTTCGACGTGCGCAAGGTGCCGGGCCTGAAGAAGAAGCCCTCGACCAGCGAACTGGTCGACTGGCTGAAGCTGCTGATGGCCGACAATATCGGCGAAGCGGTGCTGCGCGAGCGCGATCCGACCAAGGCCATCCCGCCGCTGGCCGGGGCGCTGGTGAAGAACGAGCAAGACGTGCAGTTGCTCGAGCGCCTGGCTTTTATGAGCCGCCGCGCCAGCCGCTGAGGCTTGTCTCCCCTCTCCCTCCGGGAGAGGGGCCGGGGGTGAGGGATATACCAGGCGACGCCGAGTTGCCTTCAAGCCCCTCACCCTAGCCCTCTCCCAAGGGGAGAGGGGATGTCCGCAACAAACCTGAGGACGCAGCCATGCTGCTCAACCTATTCAACGAAATGCGCGCCGCCAAGGTGCCGGTGTCGGTGCGCGAGCTGCTCGATCTGATCAACGCGTTGAAGCACAACGTGATATTCGCCGACATGGACGAGTTCTACTTCCTCTCGCGCACCATCCTGGTCAAGGACGAGCGGCATTTCGACAAGTTCGACCGCGCGTTCGGCGCTTACTTCAAGGGCCTGGAAAACCTTAACCAGCACATCGAGGCACTGATCCCCGATGAGTGGCTGCGCAAGGAATTCGAGCGCTCGCTGAGCGACGAGGAACGCGCCAAGATCGAATCCCTCGGCGGCCTCGACAAGCTGATCGAAGAGTTCAAGAAGCGCCTGGAGGAACAGAAGGAACGCCACGCAGGCGGCAACAAATGGATCGGCACCGGCGGCACCAGCCCGTTCGGCTCCGGCGGTTTCAACCCGGAAGGCGTCCGCGTCGGCGATGCCGGCAAGCGCCAGGGTAAGGCGGTCAAGGTCTGGGACCAACGCGAGTATAAAAACCTCGACGATCAGGTCGAGCTGGGTACGCGCAATATCAAGATCGCCCTGCGCCGCCTGCGCAAATTCGCCCGCCAGGGCGCCCAGGATGAACTCGATCTGGACGGCACCATCGACCATACCGCCAAGGATGGCGGCCTGCTGAATATCCAGATGCGCCCGGAGCGACGCAATACGGTCAAGCTATTGCTGCTGTTCGATATCGGTGGCTCGATGGACGCCCATGTGAAGGTCTGCGAGGAGTTGTTCTCGGCCTGCAAAACCGAGTTCAAGCACATGGAGTACTTCTACTTCCATAACTGCGTGTACGAATCGGTGTGGAAGAACAACCTGCGGCGCACCTCCGAGCGTTTCTCCACCCAGGACCTGCTGAACAAATACGGCGCCGATTACAAAGTGGTGTTCGTCGGCGATGCGGCGATGGCGCCCTACGAGATCACCCAGGCCGGCGGCAGCGTCGAGCACTGGAACGAGGAGCCGGGCTACGTCTGGATCAAACGCTTTATGGAGAAGTACAAGAAACTTATCTGGATCAACCCCTACCCCAAGGAAACCTGGGGCTATACCGCTTCGACCAACATCATGCGCGAGCTGCTCGAAGAGCAGATGTATCCGCTGACATTGCAGGGGCTGGAAGACGGGATGAAGTTTCTGTCCAAATAAACGGCCGCCAGATAAATGGCCGCCAAATAAGCGAACCCGCCCCGGAACCGGGGCGGGTCTATTAGCGCAATCTTACTTCTTGCCGGTCAGGCGCTTGGCCACCCAGCCGAACAGCAGCGCCGGCACCAGCCAGAGCTTCTTCAGCAAAACCAGAGCGGTAACGAACAGCCCGGCCTTGGCGGCCAGCTTGCCGGCGATCAGCGCGCCGATGCCATAAGCGGCGACTTCATCGAGATCGGGATCGAAGTCGGCGTAACGGCTGCCGTCGTTGAACTCGGTCATCGCCAGTACCGCCGGCACGTTGGCCTGAATCTCCGGCAACTGATCCATGTTGGCGATAAAGTTCAGCACCAGGACGCCCTTGCGACCCAACACGCGAATGTTGTAGTTCAGCGTGTTGTCTTCACTGTCGCCGAAGCGCAGTTCCTTGGCCCAGTGCAGTTTCTTGCCCTGCGCGTCGTAGTGCGGCTTGGCAGCCCAGCCCAGCAGCTGGATCGGCTCGTAGCCGTTCTCCTCGCGCCAGGCATTGCCTTCGACGGTCTCTTCCTGCAATTGCTCGAGCATCTCGTCGTAATCGATATCGGCGGCGTCCTCGTCGGAGACGAAACCGCTTTCCTCATACTCGACGGTCACCGCCCAGGACTCCTCGGCCAACGGCGAAATACCGGCCGGCAGAATCATCCCCAGCGGCGCCTCATCAGTCGGTGGGTTGCCCCAGGCATCGACCAATACCCGGTTGGCGTCTTCGCTGTCGAGAAACACCAGGTTTTCCGGCAGGTTCAGGGTCGCCAGGTTATCGCCCAGTACCACCTTGCCAGTCCGGAAATTCAGGCTGGCGACGAACTCTTCGTCGCTCATGCCCTGCTCGTCCGGCTCTTCTGCCAGTTCGCCTGACTCTTGTTGCCCATCCTGTTGCTCTGTCATCAGTTCAGCCGGAGCCGCGGAATCCGTTTGCGGCTCAGTTGTTTCGGCGTGGGCAGATGGCAGGGAAGCAGCCAGCAGGGCTGCAAGGATCAGATCCTTGATCGACATAAAACACTCCATACGACGGAATAATTGTGGGGGCGCAAAGCTATCACGCCCGCTCAAAACTGTCGGCTGCCTCTTGACGCTTTTTGAAACATTTTCACAGAACCTAGGACTTTTCGATCGGCAGCTTGGTTAAAGCGAACCCCACGAGCAGGATCGCCGAATACATCAGCAGGTCTTGCGACAAGGGCGTGCCCTCGTACCAGGCGCCGATCACCACGGCGAAAACCGGGAAAATTATGAACACGAACGACAGAATAATCGGACTGAGCCGCTTGAGCAGAAAGAAATAGACGATGAAGCCACCGACCGAAGCGACCAGCCCCAGGTAGCTCAGCGCCGCCCAGGAGCGCGGGGTGATGGCGCCAAAATCCGGTCGTTCGAGCCACAGCCCCGCAAGCGCCAGCATCAGGCCGGCACAGCCGATCGGCAGGCAGTTATAGGTGATCACGCCGATGGCCGCGCCCTTCTGCTTGGTCACCACATAACAGAGCGCATGCATGATCGCGGCGGCGAGAATCGCCAGCACGCCGAACAGCTCCGCGCGCTCCACATGCAGTCCCTGGCCGGTGATGATCATGAACAGGCTGGCGAAGCCGATCAGGATGCCGGCCACCTGGGCCAGGCGAATCCGCTCACGCAGCAATACGGCGGAGAAGATCAGGATAAACACCGGCATGCTGCTGAACAGCAACGCAGTCAGCCCCGACGAGACGTGCATCTCGCCATAGTTGAGCAGGTAATATGGCACGCTGAAGTAGGCCAGGGTGACGAACACGCCGAAGCCGAAGCTGCCGCGGGGAAAGGCGATCGGCTCGCGGCGCCAGACGGCGAACCCCAGGAACAACGGGAAGGCGATGAGAAAGCGCAGCCCGGCGGCGGTCAACGGCGGCACGCTTTCGACAGCGATCCTGATCCCCAGCCAGGTCGTGCCCCAACTCAGACAGACGATCAGAAACAGCAGGCTGGTGATCAAACCGGCCCGCCATGATTTGTGTACAGGGGTGGCACCTGCGAGGGCGGCAGAGGTTGGCATGGGCAACTCATCCTTTGTCTTTGCTTGATCCTGAAAAAAGGTGACAATCCGAGCGAAATTGAAACCCTTTAAACAAGCTATTCGGATGAAAAATGACTGTCAAAACAATTATTGACACCGTATCAATTCTCCGAAACGCCCTCGATAACGGCCAGGGCGTTAAATACAAACGCCTGGCCCAAGCACTGGAAAGTGCCATCGCCGCCGGCACCCTGGTGGCCGGCGGCAAGCTGCCGCCGCAGCGCAACCTGGCGGATGAATTGGGGGTAACCGTCGGCACCATCAGCCGCGCCTACGCCGAACTGGAACGCCTGGGCCTCGTGGTCGCACGGGTGGGCGATGGCACCTTCGTGCGCCAGCGGGGCCTTGAGCGCCAGCGCGACAATGGTTTTCGCAATGTCAGCGAGGCGCCGCAAGCGCACTACGACATGAGCCGCAACATGCATATCCCGGGGCAGGAAACGGCGCTGCTGGCGCAGAGCCTGCGCGCACTGGCCGATGATCCACAGCGTCTGCGGACGCTGGCGCTATATGGTCCGGAACCTGGTCATCCGCGTCATCGGCAAGCTGGCGCGCAGTGGCTGAGCCATGAGGATTTCATCGCCGACGCCGAGCAGGTGCTGTGCGTCAATGGCGCGCAGCACGGCCTGCTCACTACACTCAGCGCGCTGTTTCGTCCCGGCGATACGCTGGTCACCGAGCACCTGACCTACCCCGGCCTGATCGCCGCGGCGCGCCTGCTCGGCCTGAAGCTGCTCGGTATCGAAATGGACGAGGAAGGGCTGCTCCCCGACTCGCTCGACGAGCTGTGCCGCATCAATCGGGTGGCGGCGCTGTACTGCACGCCGACGCTGCAGAACCCGACCACCGCGGTGCTCTCCAGCGAACGCCGGCAGGTCATCGCGCAACTGTGCCGCCGCCATAATCTGCTGATTCTCGAGGACGAGGCCCATGCCGTGCTGCTCGAACGACGGCCGCCACCGCTGAGCCGGTTCGCGCCCGAACGCAGCATTCTGATCGGCAGCCTGAGCAAGGCGGTCGCGGCGGGTCTGCGGGTCGGCTATCTGCATGCACCCAAGGAGTTGCTCGGGCGCCTGTCTGCGGCGCTACGCACGAGTTGCTGGATGGCCACACCGCTGACCCAGGAGCTGGCCAGCCAATGGATCGAAGACGGCACCGCAGTGACCCTGCTGCGCCAGCAGATCGCCGAAATAGAGCGACGCAAGCGACTGGTCGGCGGCCTGCTCGGGGGCTTGAACTATCGCAGTCAGCCACAGAGCCCGCATTTCTGGATCGAGGTACCCGAGCCCTGGCGCGCCTCGGCGATCGAGGCGGAGCTCCAGCACAAGCACTACCTGGTCAGCTCCGCCGAAGCATTCGCGGTCGGCCGCACAGCAGTGCCGCAATTCATCCGCGCCAGCGTCAGCAATACGGCGGACGATGACCAGCGCCTCTACGACGGCTTTCTCACCCTGGCCAGCAGCCTGCACCAGGGCGATCAACACTTCGCACCCGGAGGGCCTGAGAGGCCCTGAAACGTCGACGAGGCAGCCAGTGCAAGGACTGGCAGGCTGTTTAAAATTACCTGCTAGCGCCAGTGGCGCTGCTGCACCTGCTGGCTACGCCCAATGCCCAGTAGCAGGCCGACCGCCAGTGCCAGGCTCTCCAGCAGCAAAGCCAACAACATGCCGCAGGCGATACCCCAGGCAATCGCCTCGGGCGCCAGGAGCACCTGATAGCGATAGGCGGCGACGGTTTCCTGCATCAGCTCGGGGTCCGCGGCCGTGGCCAGGTGCCAGACCTGAGCGAGCCAGCCGCCCTGCATGGCCTGCCACTCCCGCTCGAGCCAGCGTGAGCGCTCGACCAGCTGGCTGACGCTTTGCGCGTCGCTGCGCATCACCGGGTCCTTGCTGGCTTGATAATGGTCGACCAGGGCGTCGAGATCGCCCTTGAAGAAACGACTGGCGGTCTGCCGGAAGCCCTTCAGCCCCTGCTCCGCCTCGATACGATGGGCATCGACCCGCTTGCTGTAGTCGTCGATAAAACCCGGCACCTGCACCCCGACCAACAGCCCCAGGGCAAACAGCGCCAAACGCAGATAACTTCTAAACATCACGCCCCCAATCAATGGCAAATCTTTCGATACGCAGCGGTTTCAATCGGCCATCAGGCCCTGAGCGATACATTCACCGGCGCGCCACAGGCGCCATTCCCCCGGCCGATACAATTGCCAGTTCTCGTTGTCGGTCAGCGGCTCGGTGGCCACCACCGTGACCACATCGTCGGGCGTGGTTTCCGCCTGGAAATCCACCTGCATGTCGGCATCCTTCAGGTGCGCCGGGCCGAATGGCGCACGCCGGGTGATATGCGCCAGCTTGCTCGAGCAGAAGCTGAACAACCAGTCGCCATCGCTGAGCAGGCAATTGAACACTCCGCGCTGCCGATAACCGGCGCAGACCTCGACCAGGGTCGGCAACAACGCCTCGATCGCCACCGGCTCGGCAAAGGCACCGCGCAGACGATTGAGCAGGTCGCAAAAAGCCGCTTCGCTGTCGGTGTCGCCGACCGGTCGATAGACGCCCGGGACCGGCGCTGCCGCAGTCAACTGACCGTTATGCGCGAAACACCAGTTACGTCCCCACATTTCGCGCACGAAGGGGTGGGTATTGGCCAGACATACGCGGCCGACGTTGGCCTGGCGAATATGCCCGATCACCACTTCGCTCTTGATCGGATAGCGTTGCACCAGCCGCGCCACCTCGGACTCGCTGCTCGCTCGCGGGTCCTGGAACAGGCGCAGACCGCGTCCTTCGTAGAAGCCGATGCCCCAACCATCGCGATGCGGCCCGGTACGTCCGCCACGCTGCATCAAGCCGGTAAAGCTGAAGACGATATCGGTGGGTACATTGGCGCTCATACCCAGCAGCTCACACATACTCGCCCCCCTCCGGCAAGGCGTCGAGGGCACTGCGCAATTGCTGCGCCTGTCGCAGCAGTCCTTGTTCCAGACGTTTGCGCCCCAGGGGCAGAAAACGTGTGAGCGCGCGCCAGAGCAACGCCGGCAAATCGCCGGAGCGCCGGGGAATCAGATGTAGATGCAGGTGCGGCACATGCTGGTTCGCCGAAGGACCGTCATTGATCACCATATTCAGGCCAGGGGCGGCGTAACCGCTGGCGCGCAACGCTGCGGCGATGCGCCCCGCCAACAGCAGCAAACGGTCGCGGGCGACGGTCGAGAGGTCCTTGAGCAGCGGCGCATGCTCGCGGCTGACGATCAGCAGGTGGGCGGGACGTAGCGGAAAAATATCCAGCAGGACAATGAAATGCTCGTCTTCATAAACCCGATGGGCGGGAAGTCGATGCTCGACGATTGCACAGAACACACAGTCCATAAGCCCTCCTTGAATGCAACGGGCTTATGCTGACGGCCCCGCGCGACTGGCGCAAGCGCTGCCCGCTAGAGCCGCGGCTCCATGCGCAGGCGCCGATTGCCTTCGCGATCATATCGGCTGTCGCCGCGATCGTCATGTTCCGCCATGCGTTCGCGCAGGGTCGGTTCGCGCTCCTCGGGTACAGAGCCGCGACGCCCGTTCCACCAGCGTTCCAGCGGCCAGCGCAGCGCCACGAACAGCAAATACACGACAAAGGCGGCCAGGCCATAAGTGGACAGGTCGGCCACCGCGCGCCAGGCGTTGTCGCCGACCTTGAACAGCACGTCCAGGGCGGTCACGGCGATCGCCGGGGCGAACAGCTCCTTGGCCGGATCGACGATGGTCGGGCTGAACAGCAATACCGCCACCAGTACCCTTAGCGGTTCGCGCAAATAACGCCACATCCATCGGGTCAGGCGAAACCACACCAGCATGCAGCCAACCGCGGCAACGGCATAGGCGCTCCAGGCGTACAAATAGTCGTTTTCAGTCATTCAACAGCGTGTCCATATCGAAACGGAGCTACAGCTCGGGGGAAAAAACCCAGCGCCGCCGAATATTTTACCGGCCGGCTTGCGAAGTGGGGCTTATGATAACGGCTTTTGCCCGGCTCGGTGTCACCGCTGTTGGCCGTGTTTTGGAGTTCCCCATGTCCCTTGCCCCTATCGCCCGCAGAGAGAACGGCTGCGACCCTTATCGTTGGCTGGAAAACCGCGACGTCGCCGAGGTGCTTGATTACCTGGCGGCGGAAAACGCCTACCTCGAAACAGAACTCGCCGAGCAAAGCGAACTGCGCGAAACCCTGTTCCAGGAGATCAAGGGCCGCATCCGCGAAACCGATCTGTCGCTACCCACGCCCTGGGGCGACTACCTCTACTACCAACGCACCACCGCCGGCGACGAGTACCCGCGGCACTATCGTTGCCGAAAGCCGGCCGCCGGCTCGCTCACGGTCGACCCAGGCAGCGAGCAATTGCTCCTCGATCCCAATGCCCTGGCCGACGGCGGTTTCCTCTCGCTCGGCTGCTTCAGCATCAGCCCGGACCAGCAGCGCCTGGCCTACAGCCTGGATTGCAGCGGCGACGAAATCTACCAGCTGTTCGTCAAGGAGCTGGATAACGGCGCGATCCGCGAACTGCCATTCGCCGATTGCGACGGCAGCATGACCTGGGCCAACGACAGCCAGACCCTGTTCTTCGGCGAGCTGGACGATTGCCATCGGCCGCACAAGCTCTATCGCCACCGCCTGGGCAGCGAAAGCGCCGAATTGGCCTTTCATGAGGCGGATGGACGCTTCTTTCTCAACTGCTACCGCAGCAGTTCCGAACGCCAGTTGATCGTCTTGCTGGGCAGCAAGACCACCAGCGAAACCTGGGTGCTGGACGCCGACACACCGCAAGCGTCCTTCACCTGCCTGGTGCCACGCGAAGAAGGTCACGAATATTACGCCGATCACGGCAAGCTCGACGGCGCCTGGGCCTGGTTGATCCGCAGCAACCAGAGCGGAATCAATTTCGCCCTGTTCAGCGCCGACGACTGCGCGACGCCGAGCCGCGACCAGTGGCGAACGTTACGCGCCCACGACCCGCAGGTGATGCTCGAAGACATCAGCCTGAATGCCGGCGCCCTGATCCTCAGCCTGCGCGAAGGCGGCCTGCCGATAATCGAAGTGCAACCCCAGGGCCAGCCGAGCTACCGCGTGCAACTGCCCGATGCGGCCTACAGCCTACATGTGCAGGACAACCTGGAATTCACCAGTCCGGTGATCCGCCTGCGCTATGAAGCGCTCAACCGCCCGGCACAGATCCGCCAATTGGCGCTGCACGACGGCAGCCAGATGGTGCTCAAACAAACCCCGGTGGAAGGCCCGTTCGACGCCGACGCCTATATCAGCCAACGCCTCTGGGCCACCGCAAGCGACGGCACCCAGGTACCGATCAGCCTGGTGGCCAGGCGCGAGGTACTTAATTCCTCCCCTATCTCTACGGGAGCGGGGCCGGGGGTGAGGGTTAAACCCGCCCCGCTCTACCTCTACGGCTACGGCGCCTATGGCGAAAGCCTCGACCCCTGGTTCTCCCATGCACGCCTGAGCCTGCTCGACAGAGGTTTCGTCTTCGCCATCGCCCATGTCCGCGGCGGCGGCGAATTGGGCGAAGCCTGGTACCGCGCCGGCAAGCTGGAACACAAACACAACAGCTTCAGCGACTTTATCGCCTGCGCCGAGCACCTGATCAGCCTCGGCTATACCGATGCCGAGCGCCTGACCATCAGCGGCGGCAGCGCCGGCGGCCTGCTGATCGGCGCGGTGCTCAACCAACGCCCCGAGCTATTCGCCGCCGCCATCGCCGAAGTGCCCTTCGTCGATGTGCTCAACACCATGCAAAAGCCCGACCTGCCGCTGACCGTCACCGAATACGATGAATGGGGCGATCCCAATGAGCCTGAAGTCTTCGAACGGATCAAAGCATATGCGCCTTACGAAAACGTCGAAGCCCAAGCCTATCCGGCGATCCTCGCCGTGGCCGGCTACAACGACAGCCGCGTGCAGTACTGGGAAGCCGCCAAGTGGGTGGCCAAGCTGCGCGCCAGCAAGACCGACAACAGACTGCTGCTGCTGAAGACCGATCTGGGCGCCGGCCATGGCGGCATGAGCGGACGCTACCAGGCGCTCAAGGACGTGGCATTGGAATACGCCTTTATCCTCAAGGCGCTGAAACTGGACTGAAACATCCAAGGGACTTGCCCATGCAAAGGCTTCTCTACCGCTGGCTGGTGCTGGTCGGCGTCGGTCATGTCGCGCTCGGCTTGCTGCTGGCCTTCACCGCCCATGCAGGGTTTCTGCAACCCTACTTCGACTACCTGCTCGCCAGCGTGTCGACGGAGCGGCCGACGGCGGAATTCCAGACCCTGCTGAAAAGCATGGTGCAGTTGTTCGGCCCCACCGTAGCCAGCTGGGGCCTGCTCTTCACCCTGCTGATCGTGCTCTATCGCCAGCATGGGCATGCTTCGATCAAATACGCTTTGTACGCCGCTTTGCTGATCTGGTGTGTGCTCGACAGCCTGATTTCCGCCAGCCACGGCATGCTGATCCATGTCTATTTGAATGTCAGCACCGCTCTGGCGATCGCTCTGCCGCTGTTCTTTCTGGCGCCCGAACGCACTGTGGAACCGGCAGCGGCATAGCGGCTTCCGGCAAGCGGCAGTTGGCAAGCCAGTGCTGGCCAGTTAACGTCGCTACTTATGCGTCACCCTCCTCTTACCCAATGATTGAAAACCATGTCCGACGGCAGTTCCTCTCTAATCCATGAAATCCACGACATGCTGCTCGATTGCGGCCTGTTCAATAGCTTGCAGGCAAGCGATCTGCTGTGTGCGGCGGGCTATTTCAGCATCAGCCGCTGCGAGCAGAACGAAGTAATTTGCAATGAGGGCGATGCCGGCACCTTTATGTGCATCATCCATTTCGGCGCGGTATCGGTGCTGAAGACCAACTCCAGCGGCGATGCCGTGGAGATCGCCAAACTGCGCAAGGGTCGGGCCTTCGGCGAGATGGCAGTGCTCGACGGCGAGCGGCGCTCGGCCAGTTGCGTGGCCATCAGCGAATGCACCTTGCTGATCCTGGCCAAGGACTCGTTGGAGAAGATGCTTCAGGAAGCGCCCAAGGCGGCCGCCAAGGTGATCCGCGCGATCGCCGTGGCCATGTCCAAACGCCTGCGCATGGCCGATGGGCAACTGGTCGAGCAACAGCTCTAGCTGGCGGTTGAAAAACTACCTGCCAGCCGCTCAGTCGTAGCTGCGGGCTTTCGGCTTCTGCTGATTGCGTTGGCGCTGTTGCTCGAGCAACGGCAGGTCGCCATCGCGCGGCGCCAGATTGCCGTCGCGCGGGCCTTGTGGGCCGTGCTTGAGTAAAGGTGGATTACCCGGCCGGGGTTCGGCGCGATCACGCGGCACCGGTAGGACGAAAGGATGTGGCGTGGCGGTACCCGGTGAACCGGCTGGTCGCTCCGTCCCTGTCACATTTTGTCCATACGCCGCAGCGCCATAGGCCATTGCGGTCATGAGCACGACAAGCAGCAGACGCATCCGACACCTCGACTTCAAAGGTCCATGCCCTTTAGGCTCCAGCCATTCGCATAAGTGCCTGCAGCGTTGTTCCCAGCAACCACCAGCGGGGCTAAACTGCCGGTAGCCACGCACAATCACGAGACCGCTCATGAGCACGGACAAAGCCGCCACCGCCAAACTCGACCGCATCCTCGCCGAGGCCCAGCGTAGCCGCGAAGAAGGCTACCGCGACAAGGCGCTAAAAATGTACCCGCATGTCTGCGGCCGCTGCGCCCGCGAATTCTCCGGCAAGCGCCTCAGCGAGCTGACCGTGCACCACCGTGACCACAACCACGACAACAACCCCCAGGACGGTTCCAACTGGGAGCTGCTGTGCCTGTATTGCCACGACAACGAACACGCGCGCTACACCGACCAGCAGTATTTCAGCGAAGGTTCGACCGCCAGCCAACAAGGCCCGAAATCGACCCACAAGGCCTTTGCCGATTTGGCGGCATTACTGCAGGGCAAAAACGCCAAAGGCGATTGATCCAGGCCGCGCGTATACAACTCCGGCCTTTGGGAATAGACGCAAATCCAGGAGGCCGAAAATAAAATGGCCAATTGCCACTTCGATCATTGCTGAGCCCATTAGCGTCGCTATAGAATCCGCGGATTCAACCTCGTCAGGCAGGGATAGCGCATGAAAAAATACGGCAATCACTTCACCCTCTCCAGCATTTGCTTCGCCCTTCTCGCTTCGCTCACCAGCATTACGGTCAACGCAGCGCCAGTGGGCGTGATTACGACCCACGGCAAGGAAACGCTCAAGATCAAGAAATGTAGGACCTCCGGTTACTACAATTTTTCATCCTATGTATTCACTCTCAACGATGATAAGAGCTGGGATTTTTACGATAGCGAATCGGATGTGTATGCCTCAGGATTCGGTAGATACAGTGGCAGCCTGAAATCGCGAAAGTTCAGCCTCGCCTCCAGCCCAGCGGTCACTCAACTGATGAAAGCCACGCTTGAGGCAAATGCCGCGCAACTTTGCGGCGTAGGTGGCCATCTCACTGGCTACAGCCCGTTTATCTACAAGGTCAAATTGAATAAGAACCGCACTAGCGCAAGCATTGCCTTGAAGTCCAAGCTCAAAGGCATAAGCGACTATGGTCAGCGCACTAGCGGCACTTACACCGTCAGCGGCAAAGGCAGTTACTCGATACCGAGCATAAGCAAATAAGTCTGGACGTCCCTATGCTCCTGTTTCGCAATGGCATAGCACTCTTGCTTTGCGTCGTCTTATCGGCATGCGATACGGGAGAACCCGAACAACCTCCCGTACAGAGCTCGCGCCCTCAGGCGCGAGATGAAGCATCCATACAAACATTGGTAAAACCCGTCACAGATGTGCAAGTGATGGTTCGCAATGGCCGGGTAAGCATAACCGCCACAGATGCGCCGCAATTGGCGCTATTGGCACAATTGGCCAAGCAAGCCGGCTTTGGGCTCGACCTATTCCATCGCGACTGGTCCTCGGTAACCCTGTCGCTCAACGAGGTTTCGCTGGAAAAGGCCCTCAGTTACATCCTCGCCGGCACGTCATATGAAGTGTTCTATCGCCCCGGCAGCGGTAGCCAATCCCCCATGATCGATCGAGTCCGGATCGGAAAGGCTCCGAATGATGAGGAATATCGAGCAAAAGCCCTTGCGATCGCGAATAGCAAACACTTCAACGCCACACCCTCGCTAAACCTGGATGTATCCATGGATCAGCTCTTGGCGCTGAACGATCAAGAAAAAATCGAAGTACTCGCGCACCTGCCACCATCGGCCAATAATCTGCCGCTGCTGCTCGATTTCATGAAAAACGACAGCGATGCCGAAGTGCGTATATCGGCCATGGCAGCTCTGGAAAACGCCAATTCACCAGAGGCGCTCGATGCCATTGTCGAGGTACTCGGTGATCCTGACCCGAAGATGGTGCTGGCCGCTATCGATTCGATCGAGTTCGCCGGTGGTGTCGAGCAGATTTTCGCCCTGGAACCACTATTGCAGCATACCAGCCCCTCGATACGTCGCGCCGCCAGCGAGGCGATAGACTTCTTACGCTGACGCCTCCCCAGCACATCGCGCTCATGCCCCCAGCCAAAGCACCGCCCTGTACAATCGCGTACTTTTCCAATAGGCGCGTCGTTCCGTGGCGAATAAAAGATACAGCTGCATCGGCTTATTCAACCCCAAGTCCCCGGAAAACGTCGGCGCGGTGATGCGTGCCGCGGGTTGTTATGGGGTCAATTCGGTGTTTTACACCGGCAAGCGCTACGAGCGCGCCCGCGACTTCGTCACCGACACCAAGCGCGTCTATATGGATATTCCGCTGATCGGCGTCGAGGACTTGCAAGCGATCCTGCCGCTGGGCTGCACGCCGGTCGCCGTAGAGTTGGTGGAAGGTGCCCGCGCGCTGCCGGAATACACTCACCCGGACCGCGCCCTGTATATCTTCGGCCCGGAAGACGGCTCGCTGGACGCCAGCATTCGCGCCTGGTGCGAGGATGTGATCTACATACCGACCCAGGGCTGCATGAACCTCGCGGCCACGGTCAATGTGGTGCTCTACGACCGCCTGGCCAAGGGCAACAACACCAAGTCAGGACCGAAATTCAAATAACCGGGCCGGTATCCGAACAACTCGCGATCAGTCCAGTAGCGCGCTGTTGAGCGTCTTGGATGGCTTGCCCATGATGTTCTCGCAGATCTCGATCAGGTCCTTGGTGGTGGCTTTGTCCAGGCGCATCAGCCCGCGGGTGACGTCGTCCAGCGAGCGCTCCTGGGTATCCTTGGTCGCCTGGCGGATTTCCCGGTCCAGCTCCTGCAGCAGCAAGACCGCACGCGCGGTGACCGGCCCAGTGGAGTGATCGGTGCGCAGGCTTTTCACCGGCTTGCTCCAGGCGATCAGATGCTCGCGCACCTTCTGATAACGGTCCTCACTCATGCCACCGGCGCGGCGCACCAGTTCGATGGCGTAGTACTCGGCCAGGCCTTCGGTGATCCAGTCACTGCGATCGCGCGCCTGGATACCGCTGAACAGGTGAACCAATTCATGCACCAACGAGCTGGTGCCGTTCTCGCTAACCAGCGGGCGGTCGGCGTGCATGTAATAGGAATTGCCCGCGGACAGGCCACCGCGCCACATCGGATTGCCGGCGCCGACGATCAACAGTTTTTTCGGGTCGCGCGGGAATACGGCCTGGGTCTCGGGCCAGACGAATGTCAGCAGGGTCAGAATATCCATACGGCGCATGCCTTCGCCGATCGGAGCGGCGATGATGACGTCGGTGTCGCCGAGTTTGGCATGGCGAGTGCCGAGCTTGCCGGCGATTATCCAGCCGGTCGGGCGATCGAACTTGCGCTCGGGCGCATCAATACGGAATTGATTCTTGCCGATCCGCGGCCAGCCGGTTTGCACGCTTGTCCAGCCTTTGGGTAATTCGAAGGTCACCCGCGATACCAACTCGGTTTTCTTCTGCTGGCGCAGCGCCGCGCTGGGCACCAGATCGTCACCGCGCATCAGCACCCAGTTCTCGGTCATATGGGCGTCGTAGTCGCCCTTCTTGCGCTGGTGATCGACACGCACCCGGTAGCTGAGCGTGGCCTTCCCTTTGCTCGGCGTCCATACCCCGTCCTCAGTCCACTGACCATCTGCCTTGAAGTCGCTGTAGGCCTGCTCGTCGCCCAAATTGAAACTCAGGCCGCGGACCCGCTCGCCATCCTCCAGCGTCAGGCTGACTTCGGCCTGACCGCTGCTCGGCAAAAACTTCACGTGATAGTCCAGGTCGACTTTCTCCGCCGCCCATAGCGGACTGCTCAGACCCAACAGCACGGTGGATAACAACACGCGAGAAATCGACATGCAGACAACTCCAGAACAGGAAAGACCCAGCATAGACTCTGGACCGGGCGAGCAATTCAATATCAGTGCCAAGCAATCGGCCAAGACCCGGCGCGGTCTCAAACCAGGGATCGATCAGCCGGCGCGGAAGATCAGATAATCTTCCCAGTCGTCCTCGGCCACGCTGTTCTCGCTGAGCATGCGCCCGGACTGGGATATCCGCTCGACATGCACCGCCTCGGGATCGCCGCATACCAGGTGGTGCCACAAGGGTAGATCCTTGCCCTCGCTGACCAGACGATAGCCACAGGTCGGCGGCAGCCACTGGAACTGATCGGCCTGGGCCGGGGTGAGCTGGATACAGTCGGGGACGAACCGGGTACGGTTCGCATAATCGGTGCAGCGACAGCTTTTCAGATCGAGCAATTTGCAGGCGATACGGGTGTAGTAAACGCTGCCGTCGTCCTCGTCTTCGAGCTTTTGCAGGCAGCACAGACCGCAGCCATCACACAGCGACTCCCATTCCGCCTGATCGAGCTGGGCGAGGGTTTTGCGTTTCCAGAAGGGTTCGACTTTGGCGGCCATGATGCGCACTACGCTGATTGGCGAAAAGGCCGGCAGTCTAGCGCGAGCACCAACCGCGGCCAAGGACGACGAGCCGAGTGGCGCCCCTTACTGGGATACCGTCCGCAGCCCCAATGTTCATGTGCAAGGCCAGATTTCGTAGGGTGGATGACGCTTCACCCATCCACCAACTGCGATGACGGATGAAAAGGCGTCATCCACACAACCTCCGCAGTCCGGATGCAGCCAGAGGAGCAATTGTTCGGCTGCAACAATTCCCGGATTTCATCCGGGCTACGGGCCTCAATAACCGCGATCGAAATCCACACATCCGTTAAGCGCCGAACCGCGGCGCCAACTGGCCAGATTGTCGATAAACAACTTCACCAGCAAGCGCGGGTCGGTCGGTGCCGAGCTGTGCCCGGTCAGCAGCAGGCGTGGCGTGTTCCAGAATGGATGCTCGGCCGGCAACGGCTCCTCGCGGCAAACATCGATCACCGCGCCGGCCAGCTGCCGCTGCTCGAGCGCCCGCACCAGATCGGCATCGACCACCGCCACGCCGCGCCCGGCATTGATAAACAGCGCACTGGGCTTGAGTACGGCGAACAAGGCCGCGTCATACAGGTCGCGGGTGGCCGGGGTGTCCGGCAGCAGATTGATCAGGTAATCGGCCTCGGCGGCCAACCGCGGTAGCTGCGCAAGCCCGGCCACTTCCTCGAACGGCGCCAGCGCCCGTGCGGTGCTGGCCACGCCGAGCAACTCGACGCCGAAGGGCGCGAGAAACTGCGCCACGCTCAGGCCGATATCGCCCGTGCCGACGATCAACACCCGGCGCCCCGCCAGACTTTGCGGCATGCGGTTATGCCAATGCTGCGCCACCTGGTCGGCGAGCGCGGCGAACAACTGCCGTTGGTGAGCCAGCAAATGGCAGAGCACATATTCGGCCATCACCTGGCCAAAAATGCCGACGGCGCGGGTCAGGACATAATCTTTAGGCAGGTCCGCGGCCAGCAGGGGCGTCACCCCGGCCCAGGTCGATTGCAGCCACTGCGGCTTGTGTCCCTGACGCAGCAACGCAGCGAGCAGATCCGGCTGGCCCAGCCACAGCGGGCAACTGCCGGCATGCCGGGCCAGGTCAAGGGCATCGGCGCTGGCCACAACCTCCAGCTGCGGCGCCGCCTCACGCAGCAAGTCGGAATAAGTGCGCTGCGCGGTTTCGGCGATCAATAGACGCATGGCGGCTATACCGGGTCGTTGCGCCGTAGCAACTCTTCCGGCAGGTGCTCGATGTAATCGTCTTCCGGCGGCGGCATCTGCAGGTGGTAACCCTGCTTGTCGAGATTCTCCAGTACCACCTGGATATCCTCGCGAGCCAGCGCGCGTTCCGGCGTCAGGACCATGCTGAAGGCCAGCTCCGGCGGGCCGAACGCGGCCAGCAACGGTTCCGGCACCCGGCTCAAGTCGTCGCTTTTCAGCACATAGAGGTACATTTCGTTCTTGCGCCGGCTTTTATAGATCGAGCAAATGCGTTTCACAGGGGTTCTCCTTCGGCGGCCAGGCAATCGAGCAGGGCCTGGCCCATCAACTCGCGTCGCCAGCCGCGCAGGGAATCCGGCAACTGGTAAGGGCCGTTGGGATAGCCGGTTTTCAGCAAGGCTTCGAGGGTTTTCTTACGCAGCATCAGCTCAGGGGCGATGTTCAACCGCTCGCCTTCGCGCTGGCCGATCGCCCGCAGCTTCTTCAACAGCGCCGACGCTTCGATCGGCAGGGGCTCGGGCAGCGCTTGCGGCCACTCTTCCTGCGGCGTCGCCGCGGCCTGTTTGATCAGGCGTAACAAGGTTTCGCCATCCTGACGCACGGTCTTCGGGTGCATATCCTCGACCCGCGCCAACGCCACCAGGTTGTCCGGCTGGGTGCGCGCCAAGGGCCACAGCGAATGCTCGCGGACCACCCGGTTGCGCGGCTGGTTGCGCGCCCGGGCTTCGCGTTCGCGCCAGGCACAGAGTTCGCGCAGTACCGCCAGTTGCTGGGGCGAGAGCTTCCAGGCCAGCTTGGCCTCGCGGTAGGCCAGCTCCGGGGCGACTTCGCGGCCCAGATTGGCGACCAGCTCGGCGCCGTCTTCCAATACCCAGGCGTATTTGTCGGCGGACAACTGGCTTTGTAGCCGACCGTAGACCTCCGCCAGGTGCAGCACATCTTCCGCCGCATAGCTGACCTGGGTTGCGGACAACGGTCGCTGCAGCCAATCGGACCGGGTTTCGCCCTTCGGCAGCTCGATATCCAGCACCGCCTGCACCAAGCGCGAATAGCCCATGGAGAAGCCGAGATTGAGATAGCCGGCAGCCAGCTGGGTGTCGAACAGCGGGGCCGGCAGGCTGCCGGTGAGGCGCAGGAAGACTTCCAGATCCTCGCTGCAGGCATGCAGCACCTTGACCACGGCCGGGTCTTGCAGCAGCCCGGCGAAAGGCGACCAGTCGCCGATCGACAGCGGATCGATCAAATAGGCCCGCTCGCCCTCGCTGACCTGCAACAGGCCGGCAATCGGGTAGAAGGTGTCGACCCGCATGAACTCGGTATCGAGCGCGACAAAGGGCAAATTGCGCCAGCTCGCGCAATGTTGCGCCAGGCTGGCGTCGTCGACGATCCAGTGAATATCTATAGCCACGCGGCTCTCCCATCAAGAATGCCGCGCAGTATATAACGCGAGCGGCTCCGCTACCCGCTTGGCGTCACGCCCAAGCCCCGTGGTCGACGGCCAGGGCCTCGCGCAAGCGCAGGATCAGTTCGGCGGAACTACCCTGCATCGGCGCACGCAACTCGTCGCCGATCAGCCCCTGCAGCGCCAGCAGGCTCTTCACCGGCGCCGGATTGGCTTCGGCAAACGACAGCTGGATCAGCGGCAACAGACGCTGGAAGATCGACCGCGCGGTGGCGATATCGCCGGCTGCGACGCACTCGGCCAGGCGCACGAACTGCTGCGGCTGACAGTGCGCCGAAGCGGCGATCGCGCCACTGCCGCCCAGGCACAGGGTGCTGAACACTTGCGCGTCCTCGCCGGCGAGTACATCGAGCACGCCGTCGGCGATCAGCGCCTGGGTGGTTTCAGGATTGCCGCCGCAATCCTTGATCGCCACCACCCGCGGGTGCCGGGCGATCTCGCGCAAGGTCGCCAGTTCGATACGCGAACCGGTGCGGTAGGGAATGTCATAAAGGATCAGCGGTACTTCGGCGGCATCGGCGATGGCGGCGAACCAGGCCAGCAAGCCCGCCTGGGACGGCCGGATATAGTACGGCGCCGGCACCAGCAAACCGGCGATGGGCCGGCGCTGCACCTCGCGCTGCATGGCCAGCACCTCGGTCAGATTGCAGCCGGCCAGGCCCATCACCAGCCGCTCGCCGGGCACCACCTCGAGCAGCGCATCGAGCAGGGCGAGCTGTTCAGCCTTGCTCAGCGCCGCCGCCTCGCCGGTCGAACCGCACACCACCAGCCCGACCACACCGGCGTCGAGCAGGTGGGTGGCGAGGCGCCGTAGTGCGGCGAAGTCGATAGCGCCGGCATTGAACGGCGTAACCAGCGGAACCCAGATTCCAGAAAACACAGACATGGCAAATCTCCTTGAGGTGACCGTAAAAGTCGCCGTCAAAAAGGCTGCTGGGAGTGGTGCTGCTGGAAAGGTTTCGACCTTCGCGCCCGCTGTATCCCGTCAACCCATCTGACGGGACAGCGCGCCCCGGTCAAATGAGCGACTGTTTCTTCGATTTACCCGCGGCGAACGCCCGCGCCCGGACACGGAGGTCCAGAACGTAAACAGAGGCGATGGCGATAACGGGCATCGTCGAGCTCGGTGCAAGCGATTGAGGCTGGATACTGCTGAATCGGATGCGTTGCTGTCAATGGCGGCGATGCGTTGCTACCAGGCTTGCCGCATCGCGCGAATTTAATAGCATTCGGCAGACCCGCAATTCTGGTGCTGACCGTCCGCGCCTGCTAAAAAGGCCGGCTCGTTCAAGGCTTCGGACCGGAGCCGCACTTTCAGGGAATCAAGGATATGAAGAAACTACTCGGCCTCGTGCTGGTACTGGTCGTGGCGCTGGCGGCCTATTTGCTAATCACCCCCAGCCCAATCGACCCGCTGGCATGGGACGCACCCGAAGGCCCGCCGCTGGTTGGTCCCCTGCAAGTCAACGAGCGCCTGAAGGATGCCGAGCTGCTCGCCCGTGGCCAGCTGCATGGCCCGGAAGATACCGCGATGGACGGTCAGGGCCGGGTCTATGCCGGCCTGCATGACGGGCGCATCGTGCGTATCGACGCCGATGGCAAGGTCGAGCCTTTCGCCGACACCCAAGGTCGGCCGCTGGGTATGGATTTCGACGCCAACGGCGCGCTGATCGTCGCCGACGCCTACAGAGGGTTGCTGAGGATCGACGCGCAGGGGCAGATCGAGGTGCTGACGACCGAGGCCGAGGGCCTGCCGTTCAAGTTCACCGACGACCTGGATATCGCCAGCGACGGCACCATCTATTTCAGCGACGCCTCCTCGCGCTTCGAGCAGCCGGACTATTTGCTCGATCTGCTTGAGGCCCGCCCCCACGGCCGCCTGCTCAGCTACAACCCGGCGACCAAGGAAACCAAGGTGCTGCTCAAGGATCTGTACTTCGCCAATGGCGTGGCGCTGTCGGCGGCCGAGGACTTCGTGCTGGTCAATGAGACCTACCGCTACCGCATCGCGCGCTACTGGCTGAAAGGTGAAAAGGCCGGCACTCACGACATCTTTATCGACAACCTGCCGGGCCTGCCGGACAACCTGCAAGGCGACCGCAACGGCACCTTCTGGGTCGCCCTGCCGACGCCGCGCAAAGCCGATATCGACAAGCTGCACCGCTCGCCCTGGCTGAAAGCGCAAATGGCCAAACTGCCCCGCGCTTTCTGGCCCAAGGCCGTCGCCTATGGCTTCGTCATCGCCCTCAACGAGCAGGGCCAGATCACCCAGAGCCTGCAAGACAGCAGCGGCGAACACCTGCGCATGGTCACCTCGGCCAAGCCGGTGGGCGATTACCTGTACCTCGGCAGCCTGGACAACGACCGTATCGGCAAATTGAAGATTCGCTAGGCGCAGATTCGCATAAAAAGATGATGGCTCCCACGCTCCAGCGTGGGAGCAAGCCCGTGACGCTCTGCGTCACCAACCGGCGGTCGACGCTGGAGCGTCGAAAGCTGCATCACCACGCAGGAGCGTGGGGACGATCTCGCGCCGCTATTGCTGGTCCAGCAAATCCCCCGCGCGCACGTGCTCGGCGTCCCATAGCCGCGCAATCTGCGCGGCACGACCGAGCGGCACGGGCTGGTTCTCGAAATCCACCACCACGCAGAAGTCGGCATGCCTCGGACGCTCCGGCAGCTGGCTGAAGCGTCCGTCGCTAAGTAGCCACAGACCGATTTTCTTGCCCGGCGCGGCCTTGCGTACTTTGGCCAGGGTTTGCTCGGCCAGTTGCACCGCACTGACCGCTGGCGAGCCTCCGCCACCGCCGATGGCGGCTATCCAGCTGTCGTTATAGGCCACGGCCTTTTGCGGGCACTGCAGTAACCGCGCCTGATTGCCAGCAAAGCCGATCACCGCCAGCTCGCCGCGCTGCCGGTAGATCTGCTCAGTCCAGCGCAGCAACAATCCCTTGGCCAGGGCCAGGTTGCTGCGTTTGAGCATCGAACCCGAGCAATCGAGCAGCAGGCAATGCAGCAAACCGTCCTCGGCAGCCTGACGGTGGAACTGCAGATGGTCCGCCAGCAGCGGCACAGCCCCCTTGCTCAACAGGGTGCGTGGCCAATGAATACGAGGGCTCGACGCCGTACCGGTCGCCCGCAATCGCCCTGCCTGCTCACCCTTCCCCGCCAGCGGCCCGGTTGCAGGTCGTTGGCTCAGGGCTTTTTTAGCGGCAACGGCCTCGCCCCGGCGAGGTTCTGGGTCGCGACGGCTTGCGGCGGCAATTCGCCCCAATCGCTGCCGCCATCGGAGGGCGGTGGGTCATTGGTAGCGCCGCTAGGCGAATTTTCCTGAGCGGACGATTGCGGTGCCTGCGGCGAATTTTTGCGTCTATGCGCCAGCACCAGTTCGGCCACCGCTTCGACATCCGCCGCGCCTATCTCATCCTTCTGCTGCCAGGCGGCGTGGGCGCAGGCGGAGCGCAGCAGCACCAGGTCGGCGCGCACCCCTTCCACCCCGGCGGCGTAACACAGGTTGCTGACCTGACGGTGCAGTGCATCGCTGAACTCCAACTGCCTGGCTCGCGCCTGTGCCTGTTCGAGGCGCGCCGCCAACTGTTGTTGCTCGCCGCGCTGGGCCTCGACGAAGCCCTCAGGGTCGCGGTCGAATTGCAGGCGGCTACGCACGATGCGCTCGCGGGTGGCGGCGTCGATCTGCTGACCAAGGCGCACGAACAGGCCGAAGCGATCCAGTAGTTGCGGACGCAACTCGCCCTCCTCCGGATTCATGGTGCCGACCAGGGCGATGCGCGCCGGATGCTGATGGGAAATACCGTCGCGCTCGATGCGGTTGACCCCGCTGGCGCAGACGTCCAGCAGCAGGTCGACCAGGGCATCGGCGAGCAGATTGACCTCGTCGACGTAGAGCACGCCGCCATCGGCGCGGGCCAGCAGGCCGGGCTTGAAGGCGACGCGACCGTCCTGCAACGCGGCCTGGATATCCAGCGAGCCGACCAGTTGTTCCTCACTGCTGCCCAGCGGCAGGTTGATAAAACGTCCGCTCGGCAACAGATCGGCCAGGGCCCGGGCGCTGGTGGATTTGGCGGTGCCGCGCGGGCCTTCGATCAACACCCCGCCGATCTGCGGGTCGATGGCGGCGAGCAGCAGCGCCAGCTGCAATTGCGGCTGGCCATGCACGGCGGAGAACGGAAAATGCGGGCGAGTGGCGGTATTCATCGGTTTATTCCAAGTGCTGTTCGGCGGCCAGAAGGTGCTGTTCGATCTGCTCGCGGTAGTCGCCCGGTGCCTGCCACAGGCCGCGCTGGATCGCTTCGAGCAGCCGCTCGCTGATCTCCAGCAAGGCGTCGGGGTTGTGCTGCTGGAGGAACTCGCGGGTCGCCGGGTCGCCCAGGTAGGCGTCGGTGACGCTGGCGTACTGATCGTCGCGCACCACCCCGGTGGTGGCATCGAAGGCGAACAGGTAATCCACGGTCGCGGCCATTTCGAACGCGCCCTTGTAACCGTGGCGCTTGACCCCGTCGAGCCACTTGGGATTGGCCACCCGCGCGCGCATCACCCGGCTGACCTCTTCGGCCAGGGAGCGGATGCGCGGCGCCTGCGGGTTGCTGTGATCGCCGAACAGCAGGCTCGGCTGCTGGCCACCGTAATGCCGCACCGCGGCAGCCATGCCGCCCTGAAACTGGTAGTAGTCGTCGGAGTCGAGCAGGTCGTGCTCGCGGTTGTCCTGGTTCTGCACCACCGCCTGGATCTGCCCCAGGCGCTGGGCGAAGCGGTCACGGCGGTCCTCGCCATAGACCTTCCGCCCGTAGGCGTAGCCGCCCCAGTTGAGGTAGGCGCGGGCCAGGTCGCTGTCGTCCTGCCAGTCGCGGGAATCGATCAGGCCCTGCAGGCCGGCACCATAGGCACCGGGCTTGGCGCCGAAAATGCGGAAGCCGGCCTGCTGGCGGGCTTGTTGCGCATCCAGGCCCTGGGCTTGCAGCTCGGTGCTTTCGCGCAGGATGCGCGCGCGGATCGGGTTGACCTCTTCCGGCTCGTCCAGCTCGGCGACCCGCTGCACCGCGGCATCAAACAGCTGCATGACATTGGCGAAGGCGTCGCGGAAGAAGCCGGAGACGCGCAGGGTCACATCCACCCGTGGGCGATCCAGACGCTTGGCCGGCAACACCTCGAAATCGCTGACCCGGTGGCTGCCCTCGGCCCACTTCGGCCGCACGCCGAGCAGGGCGAAGGCCTGGGCGATATCGTCACCGCCGGTGCGCATGGTCGCCGTGCCCCACACCGACAGGCCGATGCTGCGCGGGTAGTCGCCGTTGTCCTGGACGAAGCGTTCGACCAGCAGCGCCGCGGATTTCTGCCCCAGGGCCCAGGCGGTCGGCGTGGGGATCATCCGCGTGTCCACCGAAAAGAAGTTGCGCCCGGTCGGCAGCACGTCCGGCCGCCCGCGCGAGGGCGCGCCGCTCGGCCCCGGCGGCACGAAGCGTGCGGCCAGGCCGCGACACAGCTGATACAGCTCCTGCTCGCCGCAGGCGATCAGGCGCGGGCGCAGATCGTTCTCGACCCGCTGCAGCACCTGGCGCGTGTGCGGCCAGTCGGCATCCGCCAGGCCCTGCTCCAGCAATTGCAGGGCCAGCAGCTCGAGACGTTCACGGCAATCGCCGAGGGTGCGCCACGGCCGCTCGCTCACCGCCGCCAGTGCTTGGGGCCGTGCACCCTGCCAGGGCAGCGCCCAGTCGGCGTCCAGCGGATCGAAGCCGGGTTCCGCCAGCAGATCCTCGGCCAGCGCGCGCACCAGGCTGGCGTTGCCGCCCAGACCATCGCCAACCCCGTGACGGGCCAGGGCCAGCAAGGTGTCGCGTTGCAGCCGGCCCTGGGGCGAGCAACCGAACACGTGCAAGCCATCGCGAATCTGGCTTTCCTTGAGTTCGCACAGGTAGCTGTCGGTACGGTTGAGCAGCAACTGCTCCTCTTCTTCACTAGCGGGGGCTTGCAGGCCCAGATCGGCGTGCAAATTGTGCTGCACGATCAGCGCGAGTATCTGCTTGCGCAGCAGCGCGGCGCGGCGCGGGTCGAGGCTCAGGGCCTCGTAGAATTCGTCGACCAGGCGCTCCAGATCGCGGGTCGGCCCGTAGCTTTCGGCGCGGGTCAGCGGCGGCATCAGGTGGTCGATGATCACCGCCTGGGCGCGGCGCTTGGCCTGGGTACCCTCGCCCGGATCGTTGACGATAAAGGGATACAGATGCGGCATGGGGCCGAACACCAGCTCCGGCCAGCATTCTTCGCTCAGCGCCACGCTCTTGCCCGGCAGCCATTCCAGATTGCCGTGCTTGCCGACATGGACGATGGCGTCGCTGGCCCAGCTCTGCCGCAGCCATAAATAGAAGGCCAGGTAGAAATGCGGCGGCACCAGATCCGGGTCGTGGTAGTTGGCCTTCTGGTCGAGCTGGTAACCGCGCGCCGGCTGGATGCCGACGAACACCTGGCCCAGGCGCAGGCCGGCAATCATAAAGCGGCCCTGGCGCAACATCGGGTCCTGCTCCGGCGCGCCCCAGCGCTGGGTGATGGCCTCACGATTGGCCTGCGGCAGGGTGGCGAAAAACGCCAGGTAATCGGCCAGCGCCAGGCTCTGCCGCGCCGGGCGCAGCGCCCATTGCTCGGGGTCGTTGGTCACACCCTGCTTGAGCAGCACCATCAGCGCATCGCCGTCGGCGGGTATTTCTTCGACGCCATAGCCCTGCTGTTGCAGGCGACGGAGGATTTCGATCACCGAGGCCGGGGTGTCCAGGCCGACGCCGTTACCCAGGCGGCCTTCGCGGGTCGGGTAATTGGCCAGCACCAGGGCCAAACGCTTGTCCGGGTTGGCCAGCGCGCGCAGCCGGCACCAGCGCCGCGCCAACTGGCTGACGAAGGCGATGCGGTCGCCGAGCGCCTGGTACTGCACCACGTCGCTCTGGGTCAGTTCGCAGCGTTGGCCGAGGCCCTTGAAGCTGATGGCGCGACTGATAATCCGCCCGTCGACTTCCGGCAGCGCCACATGCATGGCCATGTCGCGCGGTTGCAGGCCCTGGGGATCGGCGCGCCAAGCCTGCTGATTGCCGCCGGAGAGGATCAGCTGCAGCACAGGGATATCGCCGGCCAGGGCGTGATCGCCGGGGTCGTCGATCGCCGACTGGGAAAACGCCGTGGTATTGAGGATCAAGGCGACTCGATGCTCGGCGCACAGCTCGCGCAGGGTTTGCAGGCACAGGGCGTCCTTTAGCGACAGCAGCGCGATCGGCAGCGGATTCAGGCCCTCGGCGAGCAAACCGCTGCACAACTCGGCAAATACCTGGGTGTTGCCCGCCTGCAAATGCGCCCGGTAGAACAGCACCAACACACAGGGCGCGCCCGCGATCCACTGCTCGCGCCAGCTGTCGACCGAGGCATCGGCCTGCTGCGGATGGAACACCGCCACCGGCGGCAAAGGCCGTGGCGGCCGTGGCGGCGTAGGCAGGTCGAAAAAGCGCGCGCCGATAAAGCGGTACAGCTCGCCGGCATTGGCCGCGCCGCCCTCGCGCAGGTAACGCCACAGCGTATGGCAGCAGTCCGCGTCCACCGTGCTCTGGCCGGTCAGGTTGGGATCTTCCTGCATATCGCCGGAGAACATCGCCAGGGCGATGCCCTTGCGCCGGCACAGCGCGACCACCTGTTCGGTGCCGTAGGGCCAGTAGCTTTCGCCGCCCAGGTGGTCGATGACCACGGCTTTGGCGTGTTGCAGTACCTGATCCAGATACAGGTCGATGGAGGCGTTCTGCCGCAGGTGCAGCAGATTGGTCAGACGCACCGAGGGATAGACGAGCGCTTCGCCGCCGGGCTGCAACTGCGGATGGGCGGCGGCCAGCAATGCCAGGGTGGTGTCGGCGGCGCTGAGGATGACGATATCCGCTGGGTCCTGCTCGACCACGGTGATGGTCGCCCCGCTTTCATCGATATAGCCACCGGGCAGCGCCGACAACATATGCATCGATCAGGCCTCGATCACGGCGGTTTGCAGGGCGCGGCTCAGCAGCTCGGCATCCAGTTGCTGGCCGATCAACACCAGATGCGTGCTCGGCGTTTCGTCGGCGTTCCAGCGGCGGTCGAAGTAACTGTCGAAACGCTGGCCGACGCCGTGCACCACCAGGCGCATGGGCTTGTCCGCGAGGGCGACGAAGCCCTTGATGCGGAAAATCCGCTGCTGCTCGACCAGACCTTGCAGGCAGGTCAGCAGGCGTTCGCGATCGACCAGCGGCAGCTTGACCACCACCGAATCGAACTGCTCATGGTCGTGCTCGTGCTCCTCATCGTCGCCATGGTCGTGATGGCTTTCGCGCAGGTGGATGCTCTCTTCCGAGGCATGGGACAGGCCGAGAAGCAGCTCCAGGTCGAGGCAGCCACGGTCACTGGCCAGCACCTTGACCTGGGCCGGCAGCTCCTCGCGCACCAGGGCGATGACCTGCTCGACCGCGGCGCCATCGACCAGATCGGTCTTGCTCAGCACCACCAGATCGGCGGCCAGCAACTGATCTTCGAACAGCTCGTGCAGCGGCGATTCATGATCCAGATTGGGGTCGGCACGGCGCTGGGCGTCGACCGCCTGCGGGTTGGCGGCGAACAGACCGGCGGCGGTGGCCGGCACGTCGACCAGGGTCACCACCGCATCGACGGTGCAGGCGTTCTTGATTTCCGGCCAGTTGAAGGCCTGCACCAGGGGCTTGGGCAGCGCCAGGCCGGAGGTTTCGATGAGGATATGGTCGAGCTCGCCGCGGCGCTCGATCAGCTCGCGCATCACCGGGTAGAACTCCTCCTGCACGGTGCAGCACAGGCAGCCGTTGGACAGTTCATAGAGCTGGCCGGCCGTTTCCTGGCCCTCCTCGTCGCAACCGATGCCGCAGCCACGGAGGATGTCGCCATCGATGCCCAGCTCGCCGAACTCGTTGACGATCACCGCGATACGCCGGCCGTTGGCGTTTTCGAGAATATGCCGTAACAGCGTGGTTTTACCGCTGCCGAGAAAGCCGGTGACTATGGTGACGGGAATTTTGGCCGACATGGGAGTGCTCCAATCGATAAAGGGGGATGCTGCGCCGAACTCAGGAGAGCGGCGGAATACGGGCGACAAACTTGCCTTTGATACCGGCCGGCCAGGTGCGAAACGGCACCTGACCGGTGTCCGACTGCTGGTATTTGCGGCTGTAATCGAGCAGCGCCTCGGCCGCCTCGCGCTCCGGCTGGAAGTCACCGAACACATAAGCGATCTTGCCGGGCGCTTGCAGTACGGCGGTGCAATGCCGTTGGCAGGCCATCAGGCAGCGCGTGCGTTTGATCGTCAGCGGCAGCGCGCCGGCTTCGAGCTGGGCCTGCAACAGCCCCTCGACCTCGGCGGCGAAGCGTTCGCCCTTGCGCGCGGCGCTGGGCGCGTCGGCATCCTGGCCGCAGGTTTCGCAGAGCAGTAGCGTGGTGGTCATGGTTGTTCCTGCAATTGTGGAGGCTGTAGTTGCGCGCCCTGCGCTGGCGCAGCGGGCGGGCGGCAGGCCCAGGGCAGCACGAAGCGCTGCTCCTGGTGCTCGCCGAGCATCGCCTGGACCTGATAGACCTGCTGCAGGTTCTTCGGCGTCAGCACCTGACGGGTGCTGCCGCAGTCGACCACCCGTCCCTGGTCGAGCAGCAGGATGCGGTCGCAGAAGCGGCTGGCCAGGGTCAGGTCGTGCAGCACCACCAGCGCGGCCTTGCCCTGGGCGCATTGCTGGCGCAGCAGCTGCATTACGTTCAGTTGATGGAAGGGGTCGAGCGCCGCCACCGGCTCATCCGCCAGCAGCAGCGGGCTGCCGACCGCCAGGGTGCGGGCCAGGCGCGCGCGGGCGCGTTCGCCACCGGACAATTGATCGAAGCGCCGCTGTGCCAGTTCGCCCAGATGCATCTGCGCCAGCGCCTGATCGATGGCCTCTTGATCCTCCAAGCGCAAGCGCTGCGACAAGCCCCAGCGACCCCGGTGCGGCAGGCGGCCGAGGGCGACGTAATCGCGCAGGTGCAGCGGCCAGCTGCTCTGATCGCCCTGCCCCAGGTAGGCGCAGCGCAAGGCGCGCTGGCGCGGCGACAGGTCGCTCAGCCGCTCGCCATCCAGACGGACCTCGCCCCGGTACGGCAGCAGATGGGCCAGGGCCTTGAGCAGGCTGCTCTTGCCGGCGCCGTTGGGCCCGATCAGGCCGAGCAATTCGCCGCGCTCCAGGCTCAGCGACACCTCATCGACTAGGCGTCGGCCGTCGATCTCGACGCAGATACCGTCCAGGCTCAACATGGCGCCCCCATCCGCTGGCGCAGCACCAGCAGCAGGAAGAAGGGCGCACCGATCATCGCGGTGACCACGCCGAGCATCAGTTCCTGCTCGCCGCTGACCAGGCGCAGCAGGATGTCCGCCGCCAGCAGCAACACCGCACCTCCAAGGGCGCTGCTCAGCAGCAGGCGCGAGGGGTGATAAGCCACCCATTTGCGTAGCAGGTGCGGTACCACCAGGCCGATAAAACCGATGGCGCCGGTCACCGCCACGCTGGCGCCGACGCACAAGGCGGTGCCGACGATGATCTGCACGCGCAGCCTCGGCAGGTTGACGCCCAGGCTGCTGGCTTCGTCCTCGCCGAGGGTCAGGGCATCGAGCTGCGGGCCGCAGGCGAACAGCAGCAACAGGCCGGCGGTGATAAACGGCAGGCACAGGCGGATATCGGCGAAGCTGCGGTCGCTCAGCGAGCCCATCAGCCAGAGGACGATGTCCTGCACATCGGTGGGATTCGGCGCCAGGTTGATCGCCAGCGAGGTCAGCGCCGCGGTCAGTGCGGACAGCGCCACGCCGGAGAGGATCAGGGTCAGGTTGCTCGCGCTGCGCCTGGCGATGGCGTAGAGCACCAGGGTGGTCAAAGCGGCGCAGCCCATCGCCGACAGCGGCACCAGCCAGGCGCTCAGGCTGCTGAGGCCGTAATACAGGCAGAGCACCGCGCCCAGGCTGGCGCTGGAGCTGACCCCGAGCAACCCCGGTTCGGCCAGCGGGTTGCGCAACAGGCCTTGCAGCGCCGCGCCGGCCGCGCCGAGCGACATGCCGACGAGCATCGCCAGCAGCACCCGTGGCAGGCGGATTTCGTTGACGATCACCTGTTGCTGCACCCGCACATCGGTGAGGTCGGCGCCGGCCGCGGCAGAAGTCAGCAGCGCGCGGCCGATATCGCCAAGGGCCAACGGCACCGAACCTATGCTCAGGGACAACAGCAACAACACCAGTAGTGCCAACCCCAGCAGCAGATTGAGCGGGCTCGGGGCGATCCGCCTCATGGCTGCCCCCCGCTGGCCAGGCTCAGCGCATCCAGCTGCGCAGCCAGCTCTTCGGCGGCGTGAATCAATTGCCAATCGCTACAACCCCAGCGATTACCGCTGATGCTCAGCACCGGGCGCGTGGCCATCAGTTGTTGCAGGCGCTGATGGCGCGAATAGGCGGACTTGGCGTAGCCGTTGTCGATCGGCATATCGGCGACGACGAACAGATCCGGTGGGCTGGCGACCAGGTCTTCGAGGGCGTAGCGGCTCCAGCCGGAGCGGCCGAGGCTGGCCAGATGATTGCGCAAGCCAATTGCCTGAAACACCGTATCGACATAGGTATTGGCCCCGGCACTGCCGCCGTTGGCGCGCAGATAAAGCGCACTGAGCGGCCGCGGACGCTGCTGTAAATGCGCCAGGCGCATCTGCACATCGGCGACCAGTTGCTGCCCCGCCGCCTCACGACCGATCTGCCCGGCGACCCAGGTGGTGCTGTCGAATATCTGCTGCCAGGTGGTCGGGTAAGGCACCACGACCGTCTTGATGCCGTGGCGGTTGAGCAGCTCGGCCTGGTTATGCGCCTGCCAACGCCGCGAGGCGAGGACGATATCCGGGTGCAGGGCGATGATCTCTTCCGCCGTGGCATCGTTCGCCGGGAAACCCAGGGCCCGTTCGGCCATCGAGGAGACCCGCGGGTCCTGGCTCTTGCGCGACACCGAGAGCAGTTGCACAGGCGCGGCCAGGCTCAACGCCAGCATATCGGCGCAGAGATTGGTCGAAACCACGGTCGGCAACGCCGCGGCCCCGGCAAGCGGAGCGCACAGCGTCAACAGCGCCAGAGCGCAGGCGCGCAGCATCAGAAGTCGATACCGGCCTGGGCTTTTACACCGGCGTTGTAGGCGTGTTTGACGTCACGGATTTCGCTGACCGTGTCGGCCAGTTCGATCAGTTCGGGCTTGGCCGCGCGACCGGTGACTATCACGCTCTGGCTGGCCGGGCGATTGCGAATCGCCTCGATCACCATGGTCGCGTCCAGGTAGTTGTACTTGAGCATGTAGGTCAGCTCGTCGAGCAGCACCAGGTTCAGGCTGGGGTCCGCGAGCATACGCGCGGCATGCACCCAGGCCTCGTCCGCGGCGGCCTTGTCGGCGTCCCAGTTCTGCGTGTCCCAGGTGAAGCCGGTGGCCATGGCGTGGTAAGCGACCTGCACGGCGTTCTGGCGCAGGTAGGTGACTTCGCCGGAGGCCTGGGTGCCCTTGATAAATTGCACCACGCCAACCTGGTGGCCATAGCCCAGGGCGCGGTACAGGGTGCCGAAGGCCGAGGTGGTCTTGCCTTTGCCGTTGCCGGTGATCAGCACAACTATGCCGCGCTCTTCCTGGGCTCTTTCGATACCCGCGTCGACCACGGCTTTCTTGCGTTGCATGCGCTCGGCGTGGCGCTGTTTTTTCTCATCGTCGATCATCAGTCACACTCCAGCCCGGACCGAATACGGCCATGGCGAATTCCTCGCGCAAGCGCGACGCTTTAGTGCAACCACGGGGAGCAGGCGCGCGGCGACAAGCCTCGAACCCTGATGACGACTACTGAGGGAAGACTGCCCAAACCGCGGGCAAGCAACAGCACCGGCAACCACCCACACCCCGGGGTACGCACCTTGTTCCGATCAGGCCGGTCTTCTGGCTCACCTTCATCCGAAGTCCGCGCCTTCCCGGGCGGTTGGCCCAGTGGCGTGTATCAGGCCGTTGAAAAACGTAGGCGAGGCAGCCGAGGCTAGGCAAAAACAGGCGAAAAAAGCGGAGTGTACGAGCAGTACATGAGCATTTTTGAGACTGTTTTTAACGACGCATCGGCCACGCAGGTAGTTTTTCAACAGCCTGAAGCGGCTTCGTCAGGTATACAGCAGCGGGGGCTGCGCCGGAATGTTCTGGGGTCTCCCCAGAGGTCACCGGACTTCCCGTTTCAGCCCATGGCGCGATTGCGCATGGGCCACCTGTTCGTTGGCCGGCAGGGTACCCCAGTCGGCACCTTCCGGCAATTCGCCGCGGTTGACGGCCGCCCGCGCATCATGCTCAGCTAGCGGCCTGTTTCAGGTGTCTCGCGTCATGGCGCGAGGTGAAACGGGAAGCCGGTGGGTTCGACAGGGTCGAACGAGTCCGGCGCTGCCCCCGCAACGGTAAGCGTACGCAAGGGTCGTCATCGCCACTGTGTCCTCGGACATGGGAAGGCCGACTCTCACTGTCCAGTCGACAGTCGTCGCAAGCCCGGAGACCGGCCTGAAACCTGTTTGGCAACCCGCGGTGGGCGGGGCGCGCCGAAATCGGGTTGGTTCCGCTGTCCGCGCTCGTCCCGTTTTTGTGCTGCTTCCCTTCCTCGCGTCGCCGTTTTTCGACTCCCAGGAAGGTTCCCCCATGTCAACCAGCACGCTGTCCGCCAGCCCATCGCTCGCCCTACCGCTATCCCAACGTCTGCTTCTCGCCATTGGCAGCTGCCTGCTCGGCGCGGCGCTGATTTTTTGCGCAGGTTTCGCGCCTATCGAAGTTCTGCATAACGCTGCTCACGACACCCGTCATAGCGCCGCCTTCCCCTGTCACTGAGGCTTCGACATGTTCAAGCGAATCGCCCAGACGGCGGGATTTTCCGCGCTGCTCGCGGCCCTGTTGCTGACCTTGCTGCAAAGTCTGTGGGTCACCCCGTTGATCCTCGAGGCGGAAACCTACGAAAGCGCCGCGCCGGTAGCCGAACACAGCCATGCCGCTACAGCGGCGGTTCATGAACACGCTGAAGACAGTTGGGCGCCGCAGGACGGCGTACAGCGCACCCTGTTCACCGGCTTGAGCAATCTGGTGGTGGCGGTCGGTTTTGCCCTGATGCTCGCGGGGCTCTATAGCCTGCGCGCACCGGGTCGGACCTGGCAGGGCTTGTTGTGGGGCCTGGCCGGCTTTGCCACCTTCAGTCTGGCACCGGCCATCGGCCTGCCGCCAGAGCTGCCGGGCAGCGCCGCGGCCGATCTGGCGCTGCGTCAATACTGGTGGCTCGGCACCGCCGCGACCACCGCCGCCGGCCTGGCATTGCTGGCGTTCGGCGGGCAGTGGTGGCTGCGGATTCTCGGCCTGCTGTTACTACCCCTGCCGTACCTGGTCGGTGCACCGCAGCCCGAGGTGCATGAAAGTCTGGCCCCGGCAGCCCTCAGCCAGCACTTTATCTTGGCCTCGCTGCTGGTCAATGCAGTGTTCTGGGCCGCCCTCGGCCTGATCAGTGCCTGGCTGTTCAGCCGCGGACAGCGGGGGAACTGAGGAGCTTTTGTAGCCCGGATGCAATCCGGGGGAAGTGTATAGCCGCACAAATCGCCCCCCCCGGATTGCATCCGGGCTACGAGGCTATCGCCAACAACACCGCGACCTTGTTGGGTTACGCGGCGGCCGATGGCGATGTCGCTGCCTAAGTCGCAATAATCGCCGCTAACCCAACCTACTCGGCGGCATTCCTACGCTGGCAAGCGCCGCAGGCCGTAGAGGCTGGCGTCGACCTTGCCGCGGTTTTCGAGTATGGCGATCTCGGCGCCCAGCTCACCCAAGCGCGTATTGATATCGCTGGCGTACAGCTGCTTCAGCCAGAGCCGGTAATCGGTGCCCCGCCCCGCATCCAGATAGCGGTGCAGCTCAGGCAGGCCGAATGCCCAGTGGCCCGGGTCGCAGGCAAAGCCGTGGGCGCGCAGTTGTGCTAGCAGCTGCGCGTCGCCCCGCAGCACGGCTTCGCAACAATCGACAAATCTTTGCAGCGGATCGCTCATGGACAGTTACTTGAGCTTCTCGGCGATCCAGATGGTATGCCGGGTGCCCTTGTTACCGTGGGCGTAGACCTGCACTTCCTCGACCTTGAAACCGGCCTTGCGCACCTTGTCGGAAAACTGCCGGTCGGCGCTGGCCGACCACACCGCGAGCACGCCCTTGGCGCGTAGCGCCTGATGGCAACGCTGCAGCCCCTGCGCCGAATACAGCCAGCTATTACGCTTCTGCGTCAGTCCCTCGGGGCCATTGTCTACATCGAGCATGATCGCGTCGTAACGCTGCTCGGCGTTTTTCAAGCAGTTGGCCACATCGTCCTGAATCACCCGGGTGCGCGGATCGAGCAGCGGATAGCCGGCCTTGGCGCCCAGCGGACCGCGGTTCCACTCGACCACCCCGGGCACCAGCTCGGCGACTTCCACCTCGGTGCTCTTGCCCAGGTTCTGCAGCGCCGCAGCCAGGGTAAAACCCATACCCAGACCGCCGATCAGCACCCGCGAGTCCGGCCGCCCCGCGACCTTCTTGCAGGGAATCGCCGCCAACGCGTCTTCCGAGCCGTGCATCCGCGTGTTCATCAATTGGCCGCCATCGCCGCCGGCGATCTTGATCACGAAGTCCTCGCCGTATTCGAACAGGCACAAGGCGCCGGTGCTGTCGGGAATCGGAGCGGTATCGAGCAATACAAAGCGCTTCATGGCGGTCTCGTCGGGCAGTGATGATGATCGGGTGCGCACCATACAGCAGTCGCGCTTCAGCCCCCAGTCAGCATATGGCCGACGATACCCAGCACGAATCCCAGCAGAGCACCGAGCGACGGTGCCCAGTGCTTATTCAGCTTGGCCTGCGGGGCGATATCCTGAAACACCGAATAGAGAATGCCGCCTGCGGCGAACAGCATCACTGCCGCAACCACTTGCGGGGAATGTTCCAGCCACAGGTAACCGGACACACCGGCGATTGGCCCAAGCAAAGCTGCCGCCGCGAACAGCGTGATGAGGCGCTTGCGGCTGTAGTTGCTGGACCGGTTCATCTCGCGGAAGGCGTTGAAGCCTTCCGGCAGGTTCTGCATCGCCATGAGGATGGCCAGCAAGGCCGCGCTCTGCCCGCCATGGGCAAAGGCCGCGCCCAGAGCCAGGGATTCAGGAACGAAATCGGTCAGCATTGCGGCCATCTGGCTGGCGGTGGTTTTCATCCGATAGAGCAGGATATCCAGGCCCATAAAGGCCGCCCCACCGGCGCAGAACCATAGAGCGGCAGCCGTCGGTTCGAAGCGCACGATCGCCTGCGGCACCAGCACCAGCGCCACGGCGGCCAGCAGTGCCCCGCCACCGAAGGCGATCACCCCGTGGCGCAGTTCGCTCTCCAGCCAGCGTGGGCGGATACGTTCAGCACTGGCAATACCTGCGCCGAGCGGCATTGCCATGCCGGCCAGCAGGGTATAAGCCACCACCATCAAAAGAGAGTACACGGCCACCTCGTCTGTTTAGTTACGGGGGCTACCACTATCCCGAATTCTGCCGACAACTCAAGCCTGGGGCGTGGGCTGCGGCGGATGGTGATGGGCACCGCCGACCTGAAACCTGCGGGTGTTGCGGGCGCCGCCTGGATATTCACTGTCGTTTGCGGTCATATTCGTCAAATTGAACCGCCCTGCCGGCCCATTCACTGCAAAGGACCCCCGCCATGCCCATCGCCCAATTGATCACTGCTGCAGCGCTACAGACGCGCCTTGGCCAACCCGGCCTGCGCATCCTCGACTGCCGTTTTGCCCTCGACGATGCGGATTACGGTCAGCGCAGCTATGCCGAGGGGCATATTCCCGGAGCCTGCTTCGCCGATCTCGAGCGCGACCTGAGCGCGCCGGTGCAACGCGGCGTTACCGGGCGTCACCCGCTGCCGGATGCCACGCAGCTGATGCAGCGCCTGCGCGAGTGGGGGGTGAGTAACGATAGCGAGGTGGTGCTCTATGACGACGGCCCCGGCGCCTTCGCCGCCCGCGCCTGGTGGTTGCTCGCCTGGCTGGGCAAGCGCGAGGGTGTCTATCTGCTCGATGGAGGCCTCAAGGCTTGGCGCGAAGCCGGCGCCGAGTTGAGCCAAAACCCGGTAACGGCGCCTGCCGGCGACTTCACCGGGTCTCCGGACGCCTCTCTGCTAATAGATGCCGAACAGCTGCAGCAACGCCTGCACGACCCACAGTTGACCCTGCTCGACGCCCGCGCGCTGCCGCGCTTTCGCGGCGAAGTGGAACCCCTCGACACGGTCGCCGGGCATATCCCCGGTGCCCGCTGCGCGGTCTTCACCGACAACCTGGGCAGCGACGGCCGCTTTCTGCCGGCCGAACAGCTGCGCCAGCGCTTCGCCGCGCAGCTGGAACAGCGTCCGGCCAGCGGGCTGGTGGCCTATTGCGGCTCCGGGGTGACCGCCTGCCACAACCTGTTTGCCCTGTGCCTGGCCGGCTATCCGTTGGCGCCGCTGTATGCCGGTTCCTGGAGCGAATGGATCACCGAGCCGACACGCCCGGTGGCCATAGGCGATTGAGCGGGGTTAATTGCGAAGCGGAATATAGGTAATAACCGAAAGCTGAAAAGGGTTTAAAAATAGTTAAAAAACAGCGTTTTACAGCCTGAATATCGCACTACACTTCAACTCAAGCGGCTAACCTCCGCTTCCGGTGGGGCTTTATTCAAACCTGTCAGACGCTGCCAACATCCGGCCCCATTGGCCACCTTTCGCGAGGGTCCTATGGGTATTGCAGCTTGCGACCTGTCACAGCACGTAATCCGCCCCACGCTGATTTATCTGGGGCGCCACTCACCATCCGCCGAAGCCCTGCTGCTGGGCGCGGCGGCCAGCCAATCAGGGCTAGGGACAGCGCTCGACGACAGCCATGGCTATGGCCTTTACCGCATCGCCGCGTTACGCCATCAGCAGCTCTGGGATCTGCATCTGGCGCTCGATCCGGAGCTGGCCAGCCAGGTCCGCGGCCTGGCCAGCCAGCACGCGTTCCTCGCCGCCCCGCATCTGGAGCTGACCGTCAATCTGCGCTACGCCACGGCGATTGCCTGGCTGATGGTCGAAATGCAGAACAGCCCTTTACCGGCGGCCGACGACCTGCTCGGATTGGCCCGTGTGTGGCGCCAGGTGTTTCAGCCTCGCGGTCGTCTGCGCGACTTTATCGAAGCCTGGAAACGCTGCGTCGGCAACGTCAGCCAAGTGGCCTGAGAACCCGTCGTGCTGCGGAACTCCATGGCGGCGTAGCGCTTCTGATCCTCTAGCGCCGGTTTGAAGCATGCATTCGACGCAGACCGGGAATACGCCGATGCGGTTGTCGATTCGATTGTCGCCCCAACCCAGCCGCCCACCGCGGACGTGACTTACGGCATCCAATTGCCTGGGCGATTTGCGTTACACTCGCGCCGCGACGCTAGAACACAATAAGAAGCAGCGTGAGACAACCATGATTGCACTTTGTACTGCCCTGCCAGCGCAGCTTTGCCTGTTGCTGGTGGACGACCACCGCATCTTCCTCGACGGTCTCAGCCTGGCGCTGGCGCCCCTGTGCCCGGACCTGCTGATTCGCACCGCAGAAACCGCGGCCGAAGCCGAGACCTGGCTCGACAAACAAGAGTTCGACCTGGTGCTGCTCGACCTGCGTCTGCCGGACGTGCCCGGCCTGGAGCTGCTGCAGCGCTGGCAGCAGCAAGGGCGGATGGCTCCGGTAGCGATTCTCAGCGCCAGTGACTCCACGCTCGACGCCCAGGCGGCCATCGCAGCCGGCGCCTTGGGTTTTATCCCGAAAAGCGCCAACAGCGACGAACTGCGCCAGGCGGTCACCCGGGTGCTGCTCGGCGAAACCCTGCCGCCGCCGACCAACGAACGCTCGCAGCTCACCCCTCGGCAGCAGGAGATCCTCATGCTGCTGGCCGACGGCCTGCCGAACAAAGCCATCAGCCGCCAACTGGGCGTCTCCGAAGACACGGTGAAAACCCATCTCAAGGCGCTATTCCAGGAGCTCGACGCCCACACCCGAACCGCCTGCGTCAGTGCCGCGCGGCAACGAGGTTGGCTCTAGCAGGTAGTTTTTCACGGCCTGCCTGGATCGCTCATGTCGGCTGGAGGCTCAGCAGAAAACTCATCAGCGGCAATCCGAAAACGGTACCTACCGTCAGCCTTTCCCGGATTTCATCCAGGCTACGAAGCGCGCGTCGGTAGGGCGGACATGGTGTCAGCCTTGTCCGCCGCTGGCCTCCTGCCCCTAGTTACGCTCCTGGCTCGCCTCGGCCGGTGCCGGTGCCGGCAACAGCACCGCCAACGCCTGACGCAGACGCGCCGGTAACAGGGGCTTGCCGAGCAGGTGGACATGGGCGGCGGTAAAGCGTTCCTGCAATTGCGGGCTGATATCGGCAGTGACCAATAGCGCCGGCAGCATCCTTCCGGCGTCCTCGCGCAGACGTTCGATCGCACGCAGGCCATCCTCCGCGGCGGCCAAGCGGTAATCGCTGATCAGCAGATCCGGCGTCGCCTGCGCCAGGCATTGCCGCGCACTGTCCAGGTCGGCGCAGTCCCAGACTTCGCAGCCCCAGCGGCGCAGCAGCCCGGCGAGCGCTTCGCGGCTGGCGTTGTCGTCCTCGAGCAACAGCACGCGCCCCGACAGAGCGGCGCCGAGCGGCGCCCGAGACTGAGCGACGCCCGCCTCGGCCAGCGGCAGGCGCAGGGTGAAACAGGCCCCTTCGCCGCGACTGGAACGCAGGCGCAGCGGGTGATCCATCAGCGCCGCCAGCTGTTTGACGATCGCCAGGCCCAGCCCCAGCCCGTGTTCGGCGTTGCGCCCGGGATTATCGAGCTGATTGAATTCCTCGAATACCTGCGCCTGCTCTTCGACACTCAAACCACAGCCATCATCGGCAACATCCAGCAAGACGCCACCCGCGCCTTCACGCGCGCTCAGCGTCACCCGCTGCGCCTGGGCATGGCGCAACGCGTTGGCCAGCAGGTTGCGCAACACCCGTTCGAGCAGCAAAGGATCGCTGCGCACCCAGAGATCGGCGCAGTGCATGTCCAGTTCGATCCCCTGCCCCCTGGCCTCGCCACGCGACTCCGCAGCGAGACGGTCCAGCAAAGGCCGCAGGGCAAATACTTCCGGTTTGACCTGCACGCCGCCGGGCAGAGTCAGGCGTGTGTAATCGAACAAGGATTGCAATAAGCGGCTGAGCTGCTCGACCGAAATAGCCAGGCGGCTGCTGACCTGACGCGTTTCCGGCTCCTTGCTCTGCTCAAGCAGATGCTGGGCATAGAGCCCCATGGCATTGAGCGGTTGACGCAGGTCATGGCTGGCGGCGGCGAGCAGGCGCAGCTTGCGCGCATCGTCGGCTTCGGCACGCTGCCGGGCCAGATCGAGCAAGCGCAGGTTGAGCCAGGCGCCGCGCTGGCCATGCTCCTGCAGATAGGCACCAACACTGCCGATCAGGTTCGCGCAAGTCAGGAACAGCCCCTGAAACGCCAGCGTCGCACCGCCGTCGCCGAGCACCAGGCCAATCAGCAAAAACAACAGACAGAAACCCCATGCCGCTACGCTGATCGCACGGAACGAAACCCCGAGCAGTACATAGCCGAACAGCAGAATCAGAAATAGTCCGTCGTAAGGCATGGGCGTGCCCAATGCCGCTGAAACGTAGATTATCAGCACGACGCAAGCGCCATTCAGCCAATAGGCGCCGACATAGGCGAGCAAGGCGTGCCGGGGCGGGGTCTGGGGGTGGCGGCAATAGGAAAAGCCGCCGGCCACCCAGAGTATCGCCAGCAGGCGTAGCGGGATAACCGACAGGCTCACCGTCAGCGGCAATAACCACAGGTCGAGCACGCAGTAGATCAGCTGAAAGACGATGGCGATGCCGACTACCAGTAACAGTCGTCGGCGCATGCGCTGCACACGGTGCTCGAGGAACCCCGCCTCCAACACACGGGTAAAACGCAGGTTGCGATAACCGCGCTTTTGCTGGGCCAGCAACAAGCGTTCTTCATGCGCCTGGGTCATCGCGACGGCTTCCAGCGCTTACATTTCGGCGGCTTGCGGATCCTGCTGTTTGGCGGCAATGGCGTCATAGGTGTCGACTCGGTGCTGATCGCTCTCATTGAATAGGCGCTGACGCAAACGTTGCTGCTCGCGCTGCTGATCCGCCGGGCTCAGGCCATCGCCCTGAAGCTTGGCCAGCTCGTTGCGATAGTCCGCATAGCGTTGCTGCCAGTCGCGTTCGTTGCGCTGCTCGAGCAGTAAACGCTCGACCGTCTGCGCTGTATAGTTCTTCGCCAGAAACTCGCGCTGTTGTTGCTCGCTGGCGCCCTGTTGCCAGAGTCGTTCGCTTTGCGCCTGCAGTTCCAGCGCCTGACTTTGCCGCTCTTCGCTGGCGCGCATGGCGTCAGGCAATTGCGCGCGCAGTTGTTCCTGCAGCTCGGCCCGGCTCTGCGCGCTCAGGTCCTCGCGCGCCTGCAGCGCCAGGCTGTCGAGGGTGTAGCGTGCGTAAGCCTCCTCGGCACCGAACAGGGCCTCGGTCTGCGCCGCCGAAAAATGCGCGCGACGCAGTTGCTCCAGGCTGTTGAACGCTTGTTGCAGGGCCGCCAGCTGGTTCTCCGGCCGCGCTTGCTGTTGCGCGCTCAGTGGCTGTTGCATCAACTCCAGACTGGCCCGTTTGTAATCCAGATAATTGCCGAGCAGGCCGATCAGTTGACCGAGGGCAGGCTCCTGCAACCGCGAGTCGGCATCCGCCAATAACGCGCCGACCGCGACATCAAGCCCGGCCTGATCGACGGCGCTGAGGAAGTAATCGAAGTAATCGCGCACCGCCAGTTGCAGCACCAGATTACCGGCGCTATCGGTCTTCAGTTCGCCATCTACCTCGGTACCCTGGATGCTTGGCAAGTGGGCAAAACGGGTCGGCGCATCCTGTTTCTGTGCCGCCGTGGCGACTATCGTATCGGCACTCGCGACTGATGCGGGCACGGGAGCGACAGCAGGTGCGATGGCCGCCACGGGCGCGGACGACGGTGGCGCCGGCCATTGCCAGTAGAGGGTGACGGCAGCGGTCACGACCACCAATGCGGCAGTCGGCCAGATAACGCGATGGGGCAGATTCACGCGACCTCCGGGAAGCTTGTAGCTGAGCGACGGGGAAAAACGCCAAACGCCCGACAGGATGCTAAATCCGCCGGGCGTTCAGTTGAACAACTATCGAGACGATCAGACGCCTTTGTTTTTCAGGCGATTGGCATGCTGACGATACAGCGATACCGGATCGGTCCAGCCACGGATGCCGAACAGATGGTTGATCGCATCGACATGGTTCATGTTGTAGCTGTCGCCCAACACCTGACCCAGGTAGGTCGAACAGACACCGACCAGACCATCGTTCTTCTCGCCGCCGAAGGCCAGACCGGTGATTGCCAGAAACGGGTCAACCGCGTCGAAGACGTTGGTGTAAGAGGCGTTACCGGTCCAGGAGAAGTAACGGATGCTATAGCCGCGCACGTTTTGCACTTCAGTCGACTTGGCGCAGTAGCTGCTGGTATTGACGCCCCACGGGTGACGGCTATTGAGCGCGGCGGTGCCAGCCGTGGTCAGGGTTTTCAGCGCATCGATACCGCTCTGCGGGTTGCTGGAACCGGACAGGAGGTTGATCACCGCACCCAGGGCATTGGCCAGAGCGTTGGCACCACCTTCGATAGCGCTATTCGGCGGAATTACCCCGCGCAGTACATCGGCCACCTTCGAGCCCTTGTTGACGCCATCGACCGAGGTCACCGAGGCCACCAGGTCCGGGCGCAGGGAGGCGGCGACACGCGAGGTCGGCGAACCCTGGCTGTGGCCGATCAGGTTGACCTTGCCACCGTTGGCCCCGGCCCAGGGCACGATCTGTTGCGCCAGCGCAGCACCACGCTGCTCGCTGTCGTTCAACGCGGAAACGCTGGCGACATAAACCTTGGCGCCGTCGCGCTCGAGGTTCCAGGGAATGGTGTGGAAATAGTTGATCAAACCGCCGATGGTGTCGAAACCGGTGACACCATGCACCAGTACGATCGGGTACTTGGTTTGGGTGTAACCAGCGTGAGCCTCGACGGCGCCGAGGAGGGCCAGACCGGCCAGTGCAGTGGTGAAGGTACGACGCATGGGATGCCTCCTGATTATTATTGTTGGCGCCGGGAGACTGCGTCCGACGTGCCAGCAAGTGTAAGGAGGAGTGCGAGCCGCTCCCATCGCCCAGATGGGTGACTGGCGATGGGCTAGCGGCGATCAGCTTCAGGGCGTCGAAGCGATGGCCTTCTGCAATGCGGCGAGCAGCTCGGGATCATCGGTCAGGGTGGTACTGGGGAAGCTCGCGACCACCCTGCCCTGGCGGTCGACGACGTACTTGAAGAAGTTCCAACCCGGCGCCTGGCTCTGCGCCGCCAGCCCCTTGAACAGGCCGATGGCATCGGCGCCGCTGACCCGTTGCGGCTCGCTCATGGTGAAGGTCACGCCGTAATTGACGTAGCAGACCTTGGCGGTCTCCTCGGCACTGCCGGCTTCCTGTTTGAAGTCGTCGGAGGGTACGCCGAGTACCTCCAGGCCCTCGCCCTTGTAGCGCTGATAGAGCGCTTCCAGCCCTTTGAACTGCGGGGTGAAGCCACAGTAACTGGCGGTATTGACCACCAGTAGCGGCTTGCCGGCAAAGCGCTTGCACAGATCGATACTGTCCTTGCTGCGCAACTGGGTCAGCTCGCCCTGCAACAGCTCGGGGCATTCGCTGGCCAAAGCCGGGGCGGCGCTGGCAGTCAACAACACGGAGATGGCAAAGGCGCGCAACGACATGGGCAAGTTCCTGAACGAGGGCGAAAACTCGACGCTACTCGCATGCCCGGGCGACCTCAACCGGACAGCGGTAACCGCATGCAACAAGCCCCCGGCATCGGCCGATCAGCACACGCCGATGCCCAGCTGCATAAACGCCAGACCGCCTTGCAGCCACCCCCACCAGATCAGGCCGAGCAAGGCGGCGCCGCCCAGAGCCAAGGCACTATTGAGCCAGTGGTTCGCGTTCATGCCGCAACCTCGAGATCACGCAGGCGCGCCACCGGTTGCTCGCGCACCGGCCAGTTCAGCGCCGCGGCCAGCAGGCTGAGCAGGATCGCGATCTGCCAGACCAGCTCGTAACTGCCGGTGCGGTCGTACAGATAACCGCCCAGCCAGCCGCCCATGAACGCGCCAATCTGATGAAACAGGAAGACGATGCCGCCGAGCATCGACAGGTTGCGCACACCGAACAGCGTCGCCACCGTGCCGTTGGTCAAGGGCACCGTGGACAGCCACAACAACCCCATGGCGATGCCGAACGCATAGGCGCTCCAGGTCGTCAGCGGCGCCACCACGAACGCCGTGATCACCACCGCGCGCGCCAGGTAAAGGGCGCTGAGCAGGCGCGGTTTGGACATCCGACCGCCAAGCCAGCCGGCGCAGTAGGTTCCGAAGATATTGAACAGCCCAACCAAGGCCAGCACCGTGGTACCGACCAGCGCCGGCAAGTGCTGATCGACCAGATACGCCGGCAGGTGCACGCCGATAAACACCACCTGAAAGCCGCAAACGAAAAATCCCAGGCCCAGTAACCAGAACCCGGAATGCCCGGCGGCTTCACGCAACGCCTCAGCCAGCGTCTGTTCATGGCCCAGGTTCGGCAACGGCCGGTCCTTGACCATCGCCGCCAGCGGCACGATCAGCGCGACCAACAGGCCGAGGGCGAGCAGCGCCGCCGACCAGCCCAACCAACTGATCAAACCGAGCGTGCCGGGCAACATGGCGAACTGGCCGAAGGAGCCCGCTGCGGCGACTATGCCCATCGCCAGGCTGCGTTTTTCCACCGGTACCGCACGCCCGACCGCGCCGAGAATCACCGAGAACGAGGTGCCGGACAGCCCCATGCCGATCAACAACCCGGCGCTCAGCGACAGCGACCACGGCGAATCCGCCAGGCCCATCGCCAGCAAGCCAAGGGCATAGAGCACACCGCCGAGGATGATGGTGCGCTGCGCCCCGAAACGATCGGCCAGAGCGCCGGTAAACGGTTGGGTCAATCCCCAGATGAGGTTCTGCAGGGCGATGGCGAAGGCGAACACTTCCCGCCCCCAACCGAACTCGCCGCTCATCGGCGGCAGGAACAAGCCGAAGCCATGACGAATGCCCAGCGACAGCGCCAGGATCAGCGAACCGCCGATGAGTATCCACAACCCGGCGCGCCCTATTGTTCCCATTTTCCAGTCTCCCAGGCTGCTCAATCTTGATCGAACGATCAGATCGCCAAGAGTGCCGCCCGGCAGCAGTTAAAACAAGTGGACCATCGGCTAACCCGCCCTGAAATCTTGCCTGGCGATCGCTGCGCTGCCGGCATCCGGCGCCCCGGAAAAAACCTGAACGCACCCGCCTGCGCGCCAGTCAACCGCAAGTCATCCTCGACTGGAGAAGCAGATATGAGTTCGCCCCAATATGCCTCCTGCATGCAAGCGTGCAGCGCCTGCGCCATCGCCTGCGAGGTCTGCGCGTCGGCCTGCCTCAGGGAAGACGACGTGACCGCAATGGCCACCTGCATTCAACTCGACCGCGACTGCGCGGACATGTGCCACCTGGCGGAGGTGCTGATGGCCCGCGAGAGCGGCCTGGTCGACGAGTTTTGCAGGCTGTGCGCGATCGTCTGCCAGGCCTGCGCCGAAGAATGCATCAAGCACAAGCATGAGCATTGCCAGCAATGCGCCCAGGCCTGCCAGCGTTGCGCCGACGAATGCAATTCGCTGACCCTGGCCTGAGCCAGTGGTTACAGGTTAAGCGCCAAGGCCAGCAGGACCGCGCATTCGAGCGTTTCCAACAGGGCGCCGGCGGTATCGCCGGTGGTGCCGCCGAGGCGCTGGCACATCAGCCGCCGCAATAGCCAGAACGCCCCGAGCGCCGCCGCGATAGCCAGCAGTCCTGCACGCCCGCCCAGCAGCAGGCAGAACGCCGCGCTGGCGATCAGCACGCGCCAGCCGATTGCGCGCGGCAGATTATCGGCCATGGCCTGGCCCAAGCCGCCGGGGCGTACATAGGGCGTGACGAGAAACAGCGCCAATAGCGCGCTACGCCCGAGCAGCGGGGCCAGCAGCAAGGCGATGGACGCAGCCCCGGCGTCGAGCAGCGTGACCAGGGCGACGAACTTGAGCAACAGCAGCAGCACCAGCACGACCACTGCAATCGGCCCGCTGCGCGGGTCCTGCATGATCGTCAAGGTTCGTTCACGATCGCCGAAGCCGCCGGCCCAGGCGTCGGCGCTGTCGGCCAGGCCGTCCAGATGCAGGCCACCGCTAAGTGCCACCCAAAGGGTCAGCAGCAACGCCGCCTGCAACAGCGTCGGCGTGTCGCCAAGCAACCCGCGTGCGGCGATCAGCAACAGGCCGATCAGCAGCCCCACCAGCGGAAACCAGAGCAGCGAGCGGCCCATCTGCCGTGGCGTCGGCATGCCGGCCAGGCGGATCGGCAGGCGGGTGAGAAACTGCAGGGCGATCAGTAACGGCGTCATGCCAATTCCCTCAACTCGCCGGCGTCGTCCAGGCTCAGGCGAAAGCGCTGGGCATGGGCCACGTTGACCTGCAGCAAACCATTGCGCGGCAGATTGCGGGCGCGCGCCAGCAGCAGGCGAATCACCCCGCCGTGGGTGATCAATAGCAGGCGCTCGCCGGCATGCCGCATCTGTAACCGCTGCAGCGCAGCGAGCACCCGCGCCTCGAACATGACCAAGGGTTCGCCTTGCGGCGGGGTGAAGGCATAGGGGTCGGCCCAGAAGCGTCCGAGGTCGGCGGCGGAAGTCTGCATCAGCTCGGCGGTGCTGCGCCCTTCCCAATCGCCAAAATGCAGCTCTTGCAAATCGGGTTCCAGGCTCAGCGGCAGCGCCTGCTGCGCGGCCAGTTCCTCGGCGAAGCGCGCGCAACGCTGCAACGGCGAGCTGATCAGTCGATCCCAGGGACCGCCGCCGACCACCGAAGCGCGCAATTGCGCCCAGCCACCGGCGGTCAGGGCGTCGTCGAGGCTGCCGCGCAAGCCGCCGCCCAGTTCGGTTTCGCCATGGCGCAACAGCTCCAGATGCAGCGTCATGCCGGCGCTGCGGACACCGCCGCCTCGGCAAAGGTCGCCATCTGGTTATGCAGCGCGCAGGCCAGTTGCAGCAGCGGTACCGCCAGGGCCGCGCCGCTACCCTCGCCCAGACGCAGGCCGAGGTCGAGCAAGGGCTCGGCCTGCATCTCGGCCAGTACGCGCTTGTGCCCGGGCTCAGCACCGCAATGGGCGAACAGCAACCAGGCCCTACATGCCGGGTTCAGGCGCACCGCCAGCAGCGCGGCGACGCTGCAGATGAAGCCGTCCACCAACACCGCGATGCCCTGCTGCGCACAGGCGATATAGGCACCGCTCAAGGCGGCGATCTCGAAGCCGCCCAGGCGCCGCAACATCTCCAGCGGGTCGCCGCTGGCCGGTCGATGCAATGCCAGCGCCTGCTCGATGACCGCGGCCTTATGCGTCACTCCGGCGCTGTCCAGGCCGGTACCGGGACCGACCAGCTCGGCCGCGGCGCAGTCCAGCAATAGGCAGGCCAGGCCCGTGGCCGCGGTGGTATTGCCAATGCCCATTTCGCCGCCGATAAACAGCTGGCAGCCCGCCTCACGGGCGCGCAGTGCGGCGGCCTGACCTGCTTCCAGGGCGAGCGCCAGCTGGGCGGCGCTCATCGCCGCTTCATGGCGGAAATTGCGCGTGCCCGCGCCTATCCGCAGGTGCCGCACGCCGCGCAACGGCGGCAGCGGTGTGGCGGTGCCCAGGTCGGTCACTTCCAGGGTCGCCCCCAGTTGCCGCGCGAGCACGCTGATGGCGGCGCCACCGCCGACGAAATTCGCCAGCATCTGCCCGGTCACTTCCTGGGGAAACGCCGACACCCCTTCGGCGACCACGCCGTGGTCGCCGGCGAAGATCGCGATGGAAATACGCTCAACGCCAGGCAGTTGCTCGCCTTGCAGCGCCGCCAGTTGCACCGCCAAGTGCTCCAACTTGCCGAGCGAGCCGGCCGGTTTGGTCAATTGCTGCTGACGGGCCAGGGCCTGTTCGCGTACCCGCGCATCCGCCGCCCGACAGCCCTGTTGCCACCATTGCTCGCTCACAGTGCCTCTCCTTTCAAAACCATCGGCAAACCCGCCACGGTAAAGACCACACGCCCACAGCGCTCGGCCAGCGCCTGATGCAACCAGCCGGCCTCGTCGACATAGCGCCGGCTCAATTCGCCCATGGGCACCACGCCCAGGCCGGTTTCGTTGCTGACCAGAATGATCCGCCCCGGCAACCCCTCCAGGCACGCGAGCAGCGCATCGCGCTCGGCCGCCAGACGCCCCTGATCGTCGAGCATCAGCAGATTGGTCAGCCACAAGGTCAGGCAATCGACCAGCAGGCAGCGCTCCGAAGCGGCCAGTTCGCCGAGTACCCGGGCCAGCGCCAGCGGCTCCTCCACCAGCGCCCAGTGCTCGGGCCGCCGCGCGCGGTGCTGGTGGATGCGCGCGCTCATCTCGCCGTCCAGGGCCTGGCTGGTGGCGATATAAGTCACCGCCAGGCCCGACTCGTTCGCCAGCTTCTCGGCCAGACGGCTTTTGCCGGAACGGGCACCGCCGAGGATCAATTCATGCATGTCGATAATCTTTTCAATCCAATGGATGACAGAGGAATAGTGGGAGGGGCCGGGCGGCGATCCGCTTTAGCCGCGAGAACGTTTTTCGCGGCTAAAGCCCCTCCCACGAACGCAGCGCGCTCTTCGTAGCCCGGATGCAATCCGGGGATCGGTCTTATGGCCGCCACCGCTTCCACCGGATTTCATCCGGGCTACAGGCCACATAGCTCGCGTAATTTCTGCGTATCCAGATGCGCCTCGACCATATCGGCCAGGCGCTCGATATCGCGTTCGCGCAGGGCGTGGTAATCCACCGCCTGCACCTCGCGCAGCCCGGCCCAGCGCAGTAGTGCGGCGCACGCATCGCTGGACTCGAACAGACCGTGCAGGTAGCTGCCGAGCACCTGGCCATCGGCGCTCAGGGCGCCGTCGCAGCGGCCGTCGTCAAGGTGCACCGCCGCGCGTTCCAGGGCCGGCCCGCTGCTGACCCCAGCATGAATTTCATAACCGCCGACCGCGGCATTCTCCAGGCATAAACGGCCCTGCACATTGCGCAGCTGCTTCTCGGGCTCGAGCACGGTGGCGAATTCCAGCAGCCCCAGACCATCGCTGCTACCGGCGGCGCCTTCGAGACCATGGGGGTCTTCGATGCGCTCACCGAGCATCTGCAAGCCGCCGCAGATGCCCAGCAACTTGCCGCCATAACGCAGGTGCTTGTGGATCGCCGCTTCCCAGCCCTGGGCGCGCAGAAACGCCAGATCGGCGCGTACGCTCTTCGAGCCCGGCAGGATGATCAGATCGGCGGGCGGTATCGCCTGGCCGGGGCCGACGAACGTCAGCTCGACCTGGGGATGCAGGCGCAGCGGGTCGAAGTCGGTATGGTTGCTGATGCGCGGCAGCACCGGCACCACCACCTTGAGGGTTTCGCTGGCTTTGGCGGTCTGTCGCACGTCGATCGCGTCCTCGGCCTCAAGATGGAAATCCATCAGGTAGGGCAGCACTCCGAGCACCGGTTTGCCGGTGCGCTGTTCCAGCCAGTCCAGTCCCGGCTGCAGCAGGGCGATATCGCCGCGAAAACGGTTGATTACAAAGCCCTTGATCCGCGCCTGCTCGCTGTCCGAGAGCAACGCCAGGGTACCGACCAGGTGGGCGAACACCCCACCCTTGTCGATATCGGCGATCAGGATCACCGGGCAATCCACCGCTTCGGCGAAGCCCATATTGGCGATGTCGCCGGCGCGCAGGTTGATCTCCGCCGGCGAGCCGGCGCCCTCCACCATCACCACCGGATAAGCCGCCGCCAGACGCCGGTGCGACTCCAGCACCGCGTTCATCGCGACCTTCTTGTAATCGTGATAGGCCACCGCATCCATGCTGCTCAGCGCGCGGCCATGGATGATCACCTGGGCGCCGGTGTCGCTGTTGGGCTTGAGCAGCACCGGGTTCATATCGGTATGCGGCGCCAGCCCGGCGGCCTGGGCCTGCACCGCCTGGGCGCGACCGATCTCGCCGCCGTCCGCGGTCACCGCGCTGTTGAGCGCCATGTTCTGCGGTTTGAACGGCACCACGCCGACGTCCTGGCGCCTGAGCCAGCGGCACAGCGCGGTCACCAGGGTGCTTTTGCCGGCATCGGAGGTGGTGCCTTGCACCATCAAACTGCTCATTGGGACTCCTTGGCGAACAAAGCCAGCGCCTGCTGCAAACGCTGCCAGCCCGGCTCGTCCGCCGGCAGGCCGAAGCGCAAGCTGCTGGGGCTGTCGAACAGCCGGGTGAGGATGCCGTTGGCGGCGAGAAATTCATGCAGCAACGCGGCCGCTGGGGTGCAGCAGAACTGGAACAATGCGCAGCCACCGGTCGGCGCCAAACCATAGTCGCCGAGCAAGGCCGCCAGACGCTCGCCATCGGCGAGCAGGCGCTGACGCTGCATCTGCTGCCCGGCGCGATCCTGCAGCAGCACGCTGGCCACCGCCCGGCTCGGCCCGCTGACGGCCCAGGGCCCGAGCAGTTCGGCCAATTGATCGAGCAACGCCTGCTGCGCCAGGACGAAGCCCAGGCGGATACCGGCCATGCCGAAGAACTTGCCGAACGAGCGCAACACGATCAGCCCCGGCAAATCGCTGTATTGCGCCAGGCTTTGTTCCGGGGTGCAGTCGATAAAGGCTTCGTCGACCACCAGCCAGCCGCCCCGCTCGGCCAGGCGCGCATGCCAGACCAGCAGTTGCTCGCGCTCGAAGCGCCGCCCGCTGGGATTGTTCGGGTTGATCAACAGCAGCACATCGAGGCGCTCCAAAGCGCGATTGACCGCTGCCTCGCTGAGCGCCAGCACCTTATGGCCCTCGCGCTGCCAGGCCGCGGCATGCTCGGCGTAAGCTGGCGAGACGATGCCGACCCGAGCGTTGCGGACTAGCCGCGGCAGCGCCTGAATCGCCGCCTGGGAGCCGGCCACCGGCAGCAGGCTGGCCACGCCGTAGTAGTCGCGGGCAGCGGCTTCCAGGTCGTCGTCGGTTTCCGGCAGGCGCGACCAGGCCGTAGCGGGAATCGGCGGCAACGCCCAGCCATAGGGCGCGATGCCGGTGGACAGATCCAGCCAATCCGCCAGGGCGATGCCATGGCGCAGCGCTGCCGCACGCAAGCGGCCGCCATGCTCAAGCACGGAAAACCGCCCACAGCAGTAGCAGTCCGAGCCACAGCAGCACGCCGCCATAGACCAGGTTCAGCGCCCGTTCGATATCCCGCGCGCGCGGCGGCGGGCCTTCGCCCAATTGCGGGCGCTCATGCAACTCGCCATGGTATTCGGCCGCGCCGCCGAGGCTCACACCCAGGGCGCCGGCACCGGCGGCCATCACCGGCCCGGCGTTGGGGCTGTCCCACTGCGGCGCCTGGGCGTACCAGCATTGCAACGCCGACCAGGTGCGCCCGAGCAGCGCGTAAGTCAGCGCCACCAGCCGCGCGGGCAGGTAATTCAAGACATCATCGATTTTCGCCGCGGCCCAGCCGAAACGCTCGAAGCGCTCGTTGCGATAGCCCCACATCGCATCCAGGGTGTTGCTCAGGCGATAGAACACCACCCCCGGCGCGCCAGCGATAAGAAACCAGAACAGCGCGGCGAACACCGCGTCCGAACCGTTTTCCAACACCGACTCGGTACCGGCGCGGGCCACACCGGTGGCGTCCAGCTCGGCGGTATTGCGACTGACCATATAACCGACCCGCTCGCGCGCCAGCGCCAGGTCGCCCAAACGCAGGGCCTGGGCCACCGGCAATGCATGTTCGCCGAGGCTCTTCAAACCGAGGGTCAGATACAGCGCGATGATCTCCACCGCCCAGCCCAGCGCCGATATCTCACTCAACAGCCAGGTCAGCAGCGTCAGCGGCAACACCGCCAGGCACCAGGCGCTCACCCCATGGCTGCGCCAACCGCCGCCAGCCGGATTGAAGCGCTGTTCGAGCCGCTCGGCCAGGCGCCCGAACGCCACCAGCGGATGCCAGCCTTTCGGCTCGCCGAGAGCCGCATCCAGGGCCACACCGGCGAAGCTAGCGAGCACCAGACTCATAGGTTTGCCCCGGCTACGGCCGGGCGACGGTTGGGTTGCGGACCTTGCATTATTGTTCTTCTCCCCAGCGATTCTCGAATAGCAGCTCATGCAGCGGCCGCGGTGTAGCCCAGCCCTGCTGCACCAGCATTGGTGCCTCATAGAAGGCCTTGACCGGGCCCAGGCACAGCACCGCCAACGGCTTGCTGCCAGGCGGCATGGACAGTAGTTCGGCCAGGGCCTGGGGCTCGAACAGCGACACCCAGCCCATCCCCAGGCCTTCGGCGCGGGCTGCCAGCCAGAGATTCTGAATGGCGCAGGCCAGAGATGCCAGGTCCATTTCCGGCAAAGTGCGACGGCCGAACACATGGGCCTCGCGGCCATCCATCAACGCCACCACCAGCAATTCGGCGCATTCGCGGATGCCCTCGACCTTGAGCCGCATAAAATCGCTGCCGCGCTCGCCCATGGCCTCGGCGGTGCGTAGCCGCTCCGCCTCCACCAGGCCGTGGATCGATTCGCGCAGCGCCGGCCGGGTGATACGGATAAACCGCCAGGGCTGCATCAGGCCGACACTGGGCGCCTGGTGCGCCGCTTCGAGCAGCCGTGCGAGCAGTTCCGGGGCCACCTCGCCGCCGCTGAAATGGCGCATATCGCGGCGCTCGGCAATCGCCCGATACACCGCCGCGCGTTCTTCGACGCTGAAGGCGTGCTGGCTCATAACCGCTCGCTAGCAGGCCGTTGAATAACTACCTGCGTTGGCAATACTGCGTTAAAAACAGGCTCGGAATGCTCATTTACA
>NZ_CAMPHI010000020.1 GCF_946885955.1 uncultured Pseudomonas sp. | reverse complement strand
CTCGAATTGCGTGGAGCTCCCCTATAACCAGCCCCTAGCGCCGCTAACCCACCCTACAAAAGCGGCCTGCAACACGCTATTGGGACAGAGCCAAAACTTACTCGGCTGTGCGCAAGGCGAGCCGGGTCAGCACAGGCAGGTGATCCGAACCGAACTGCGGGCCCACTTCACTGGCGACGACCGCCAATGGCGCTTCGATATGAGCGACCCCGTACGCATCCTCGATCACCCGTACGTGCTGCAAAGCAGCGCCATGGCGTGCAGGCGTCGCCCCCCGGGGCTTTGCTCCTGCGGTCTAAGTACGCTCGGCGAGTCCAAGCTTGATACCGAGCGATATGAATACGCCGCCAATCAACCGGTTCAACCAGCGCGAAACCGTCTCGCTGGCCTGAATGCGTCGGCTGGCGAATGCCGACGATACGGCCAGGAAGTGGCACCAGAGCATGCCGTTGAAATTGAAAATGCAGCCCAGCAGGATAAACGCCAACGCCTTGTTTGGCGCATCCGGTGCGATGAACTGGGGCACGAAGGCGAGGAAAAACACCGCGACCTTCGGGTTCAGTACATTGGTCAGAAAGCCCTGGGCGAAGATGCGTCGATACGACAGGGTCGGTGGCGGTGCGAGCGGGGTGGCTGCGTCCGCTGCGGATTTTTTCCGGGCGATCAGCATGGCGAAACCCACATATAGCAGATAGGCCGCACCCAGATATTTGACCACGGCGAACGCCGTGCTCGAGGTGGCGAGCAGCGCCGATAGGCCGATCGCCGCGGCGAACACATGCACGAAGGTGCCTGCACCGATACCCAATGCCGCCGCCGAGCCCGCGCGCCAGCCATGGGCGGCGCTACGCGCCATGATCAACAACGAGTCCGGGCCGGGGGCCATGTTCAACAACAGGCCGGTAATCATGAACAGCAGCAGGTCTTGAGTTCCAAACATGGCAATCAGGCTCAGGTGGGTTTTGCGGCTGCCCAGCGTCTCACAGGGCGCTCAGTCGTTGCCGGGCGCTTTAATCGCGCACAACAAAAAACCCGCCGAGGCGGGTTTTTTCTCAGACCATTCCAACGTCCTGTCGGTAGCCATCCGGGCCATGGTCGATCGTCCGTGATCCCTGTGCGCGTCCTGCGCAGCAGCTGATGGACACAGATTAGGGGTTGAACTAAAGCGCCGACAGGGCAGATCGCTGCGGGAGCGTGTAAGCCATTGGCTATACGGACGGTGGAGTGAGAGCTGCCGCACATAATTCGGCTCGGACGTGGTCTGTTCAGCCTTGCCGGTCGTGATCAGCAAAATGTGCTGGTTGGCCTATTGCCTGCTCAGCTCCACCCCATCCACCGTCATTTTCCATTGGCCGCCGTCCTGGTGCGGTGGTTGGCTGACGACGAAGGTGGTGGCCATCGGACCGATGCCGACTTCCAGGTTATCGCCGACAAAGCCTTTGATCGGGCCTTCGACCGAGGTGGTCGCGCCGCTTTTGAGGCGCTTGTAGCGCACCGATCCATCCTGGGTGATCAGCAGGTACATGGCTGGCGCTTGCCATTCGCCGACGTAGGCGGCTTTTTCTGCGGGTACCGGTTTGCCGCAAGCCGAGAGCGTGAGGGCGAGTAGTAGGGGGATAAGGGCTGGTTTGATGTTCATCGGGCTTCCTTGTTGATGGTCAGAGCTGGCGTTTATCTGGTTATTGGTCCGCTGCCAGCCGCATGGGTTGAAACTGCAGGCCGTTCTTGTGCTGCACTTCGCCCGCGGCGACGAAGCCGAGTCGGGTGTAGACGGCAATGGCATTGATCGATGAGTTGACGGTTAATTCATCGGTGTTGCCGGCCTCCATGGCCGCCTCTCGCAACTGCAGCCAAAGCGCCCTGGCGATGCCCCGGCGATGGAACCGCGCATCGACGAACAAGTGATAGAGGTGGCGGTTGTCGCGCATCGCAGCCGCGCCGACCAGGGTTTCGCCGATAAAACCCAGCAAGTAGCGATAGTCGGGGTTGCGGATATAGCCGGCGATAGCGGCTGGGGAAATACTCGCCATAAAGACTTCGGCGGCGGGCGCGCCTGGTTCCACGATCTGCGGAATCAGGCTGTCGATCAGCGCGGCGATGGCGGGCGAATCCGTTTCGCCGGCGGGTCGGATTATCAGCTGCGGCTGCGTAGGTTTGTCGTTCACCTGCATGGGCTTCCTTATCTGTCTGCGGGCTTCCCTGCCGCACCCGCGCGGGCGGGGGCGAAGTCTGTGCAGATTAGCGCAATCGGCGGACGCGGCAATAGCCAGGAATGGGGCCGTGAGCGACTAACGCAGTAATTCATTCCAGCCGGCATAGCGATGGCGAATCGGACCTTTCGGCAGGCTGGCCGCGACTATCAGCACGCCTGCGATCATGCTGCCGATCGCCGCAGCAAGGCCGCCGCCGGCCAGTATCCAGGGCGCGGCGAGCAGCCACAGGCCGATGGGGATATTCAGCCAGCGCAGCGGGCGGGCGACCTCGGCCATGGCCAGCACCGATACGGTGATCAGCAGCGATCCCATCAGGTGGTCGCTGTTGGCCATGGCGCCTGCGGTGCCGTAGATCAGCCGGGTGCACATCAGCCAGACGCCGATCAGGCACAGCAACGCCAGGTTCCAGGGCAGGTTCACCCCATACAGGCCTTTCATCGCCATATGGCTTAGGCGACCTTCGAATTCAGGGCGCTGCTCTTCACGCGCGCCCTCCATCGCGTCGCCCATAAAGAAGCTGCGCCAGAACGGCTTGCCGCGGCGCAGCGCATCCTTGAGGAATTGCCCCATGGCGACCAATTCGTCGAGGGCATAGGGCATCATCACCAGCATTGCCAACGCCTGCAGCAGGCATAGCGTGCACCAGGTACCGATGACGATCGGCTGGGCGATGATAAAGAAGATGCTCACCACCCCCAGCGGCACGACCACCACGCCGAATGCCGCGACCATCCAGGGCATGGTGCGCCAGCGCCGCGCATCGCCCATCACCGCCATCAGCAATTCCAGCATATAGGCCACGACGCCGACCCCGGCATCTGGCACCGGCCAGGCCTTGGACATGTCGGAGGTGATGATGGTCTCGGTGCCGTTGGGTTGGGTGCCGAAAAACGGATCCCAGGCGTTGTCGATATGGCCCAATTGATAGGCCGCCAAATAGCGCGCGAGAAGGATGCCGAGCAGCCCGAGCACGGCGATGGGCAGGCGCTGCAGCCAGGTCGAGGGGTTGTAGTCCCAACCGGGCGGCACCGAGGCTTTCTGCATCATGCCGGACATGCTCATGCCCGGCATCATCGGCACCAGCACGGAGAGGCCGATGACCAGGGCGCCGACCAGTAGGCCGTTGCTGTAACTGGCCGGCGAGGGCGTCCAGAACAGCAGCGGGGCGAACATCAGCCATAGTCCCATGCAGGCGTTGGCCCACTGGCTCCAGCTGATGCGCAGCAGCGAAAGCACGGAAAACACCACGATCAGCGTACCGCTGAGCAGGTCGCTCCAGGTCATCCACAGGGCGCGGGACTCCACGCCGGCAATCGAACGTTCGAGGGCCACGCGCGGCAGGTCGAGGTCGCCGGCGGCGAGCGTCAGGTATCCGGAGATGAAGGGTGCGCTGAGTACCCAGAAACCCAGGGCGATATTGACGAAATGGCACCAGCGCGTGGCGTCGCGTCGGCGCGCCATCATGTGCATATGCTCGTCCATGTTCATGTCGGATGGCATCGCATCTTTACGCAGGTATTCGGCTTGGTTTTCCATCGAGCTCCCCTGGGCATGCCTGGCGCAAGCAATACCGGGCCCGCGCGGTGATTATTGAAATACCGACAGAGACGCAGCGGATGAAGTTCAGGCGATGATCGCGGGTGTGCCGCGTTCGGCCGGGTTCAGGCGCGTGGACAGGGCAGCTCCAGTGTCTCGCCCGGCCGCAGCCAGGCCCGGCCGCCGCCGTGGCGGATCAGGCAATGGTTGAGGTTGCCGACATCCGCGGCGATACGCAGCGTTTCGCCCGTCAAGTGGACCCGCAACCTGGCCCCGCGGTAGTGCAGCTGCCAGTCGACATCGCCGAGCGCCGCTGGCGCCCTGGGCTGCACGTGCAAGCCATCGTGCGCAGGCCATAGGCCGAGGTAATGACGCTGCAGTACATCCAGCGAGCCGGCCATCGCGCCCAGGTGCACGCCTTCGATGGTGCCGCTGTGGGCCGGGGCATCGAGGTCCACCTGCAGGCTTTGCTGGAAATATGCCCAGGAGGCAGCCGCGTCGAATTGCGCCAGCGCGCCAGCGCAGACCACCCGCGACAGGCTCGATTCATGGCTGAGGTGCGCCAGGTGATAGGTCAGGGTGCGCTTCAGCGCCGCTTCGTCGAGCGGGTAGCCGAGGCGTTCCAACAGGCTGTGCAGCTGTGCGGGAGGGAACAGATACAGCAGCATCAGCACATCCGCCTGCTTGCTGACCTGATAACGGTCGCAACTGTCGCCCCGGGCCTCCAGCCACCAGTCCAGGCGCGGTTGCTGGTCGCGCAGCCAGCCCGCCGGAGCCGCTTGCAGGCGTTCGAAGCCGTCGAACTGGCTGAGCAGGCCGTCCTCGCTGATCGGCAGGTACAGGGTCCGGCTGATGTGCTCCCACTGCTGCCTTTCCGCCTGCTCTATACCCAGGCGTGCGCAGAGCGCCTCGGCCCTGACCGGAGGCAGCACTTCGAGCACTTCCAGGGCCTGGCGCAGGGTCCAGGCGGCCATCAGGTTGGTGTAGGCATTGTTATCGAGCCCAGGTCGGGCTGCGTGCGGGTAGACGTTGTGATATTCGTCCGGGCCGATCACCCCGCAGATCACATGGCGAGCGCGCGCCTCGTCGTAGCTGGCGATGCTGGCCCAGAAGCGCGCGACCTCGACGATCAGCTCGCCAACCTGGCCAGCCAGCAGCGCCTCCTCGCCGGTCGCCAGGTACAGCTGCCAGGCATCGAAAGCCACGGTCGCGCCGATATGCCGCTGCAGGTGCGTGTGGTCCGGTATCCAGCACCCGGACAGCGGATTGCACTGGAATGGCGGCGTTTCCTCCTCACCGCTGCGTGCGCTGCGCCAGGGAAACATCGCACCGCGCAGGCCGGCTCGGCGGGCGCGTTCGCGGGCCACATCGAGACGTCGGTAACGATAGCCGAGCAGCTCCCGCGCCAGTGCCGGCAGGTGCGTGGCGAGCAGGGCAACGGCGAAGATCTCGTCCCAGAACACCTGGCCGTAATAACCTTCCTGCCAGCCGCGCGGGGGAAAGCCCAGGTCCTGGCCGCGGCTGTTTTGCGCCAGGCTTTGCAGCAGGTGAAAGGCGTGCAGGTGCAGGGCGCGCTCGACTGCCGGCGACGATACCCGCAGCGGCAGGCACACCCAGAGCCGGCGCCAGGCGCGCTGGTGCTGGTCGAGCAGGCTGGCGAACGAGCTGTCCGGCAATTGCTGCGCAATCTGCTGGCGGGCCGCAGTCGAGTCTGCCGGCAGTTCGCGCTCGTGCTTGATCAGCACGCGTTTCTCTATCTTCAGGCGACCGCTGGCGTCCGGGCGGCAGTCGACTTCCTGCTGCAGGCGCGCGCCATCCAGGCAGGTCGTCCAGTCGCCTTGGCTGCCATCGATATGGGTAACCACGGCCATCGCCATATAACGCGCCGGGTCGCTCAGGCTGGCGCTGAGCGTGGCGCATCCGTGGCCGTTGTGCTCGATCGCCAGCCGCTGCAGGCGGCGCCCCTCGTAGGCGCGATTGCGCTGCACCAGGCAGTTTTCGACCTCGCCGTCGAGCACGCTGCGCACGCGCAACGAAACGATCGCCGGCGGAACTTGCAGTTCCCAGCGCAGAACCGCCAGGTGCGGGTTGGCCATGCTCAGGAAGCGTTCCTCGCGCAGATGCAGGTCGTGCCCGCCAAGCGTGAAGCGGATGTCGCGCAGCAACAGGCCGCTCTCCAGGTCGAGGCATTGCCGATAGCCGAGCAGCGTGGCGGGGTGCGGGTAGAACCAGTGCTCGCCGCCATCCACGGAAATGCTCAGGCCGAATGGGTCCGGCAGCCTGACCAGTGCGGCCACGGCGACCGTCTCGCCGTTGACCTGGCGCGGCGCCTCGTCGTACCAGCCGGCGCGGTACAGTCCGGCATAGTGCAGGTCGCGCTCGGCCTGCGGCGCGGCGGCCTCCGGTGCGCTGGCGCGCCAGCACAGGCGGCCGTTGCCCAGGGCGAGCAAGGCTTCGCGGCGGCGCTCGTCCGCCGGGTCGTAATGGCTGAAACCGATCTGCCGGGCGGCTTTGTCAGCCATCCAGACACCTGGCCTTGCTCAGCAGCCTGGTGGCGCTGGCGAGCACATGGGCGCGCGGCGGGTAGGCGGGTTGCGAGCCATAGCCGGTCACCGCGATATTCGCCGCGGCCACCGCCCAGGCTGCTGCCTCCTGCGGTTCGCGGCCTTCCAGGAGGGCGACCGCCAAGACGCCGGTAAAGGCGTCGCCAGCGCCGGTGGTGTCGACCGGCTCGAGCGTGCCGCCGGGAATGTGCAGCGCGCCCTTGCCGTAGTCGAGTACGCAGCCTCCGTCGCCAAGCTTGAGGCAGACGATCCTCACCCCCGTTTCGCGCAAACGCCGCGCGGCCTGGGCCGCCTGCTCAAGCGACTCGATCGGAAAGCCCACCAGGCTGCCGGCTTCGCTGAGGTTCGGGGTGATGGCGAGCAGGCGGCCGAACCATTGCGGGTCCACCCGTTCGGCAAACGATGGGTCGAGTACCACCGGCATGCCGCGGGCACAGGCCACCTCCAGCGCCTGCCGGGCGACTTCGGCCGGGATTTCGCAGTTCAGCACCAGCCCGGCCGGCAGCGCCGCGCGATTGATGGCCGCGCACATGTCGGCGATCGCAGCCGGACCCCAGCAGTCGTTGGCATTGCTGGCCAGCACGATGTATTTCTTCGCATCCGGCGGCACCATGATCATCGCCACGCCGGTCGCCTCACAGCTCACCCGGCCGACCGCGGATAAGTCCACGCCAGCCTTGCGCAATGGCCCCAGTGCCTGTTCGGCCAGATCGTCGTCGCCGACCCGGCCGAGCAGTTGGCTGCGATGGCCGAAATACGCCGCCAGCCAAGCGGTATTGGCCGCCTTGCCGCCGGAAAACCTGCGAAATTCGCTGCCATGCAACAACTCCCTGCTGCCGGGCGGCTCAGTGGTGCGGACCTGGAAATCCGCATTGATACTGCCCAGCGACAACAAGGTTGCGCGCTGCATGGGGAGCTACTCCTTGCTTGAGTCCTTTACCAGACCCGGCCCGCTGGCTGGTGTTCCCAGCGCTAACCCGCTTGCCGCTGGGCGGCGTTGGTTAATCGGTATGCCGATTCCACACCTGAGCTGCCTTGTCCCGCGCAAGTTTGAAAGCCAGAAGCGGATAGATGGCGTTGGCCGCGAATGTTTTAGTGCGCCTCACCAGCCGATTCGGCAATGAGGAGCACACAATGAAATTGAAGATTCGAGGGATTGCTACTGAGGAATGCGCCCGCATCTGGCGCGGCGGCCCGGACGCCAACGGCCAACCAGCCCTGCGTCGAACTGCCGAGGGCTTGGCCAACCCCTGTCGGCATTGCCTCGAACTGATCCCCGCCGGCAGCGAGAAACTGGTACTGGCCCATCGTCCGTTCGACAGCCTGCAACCCTACGCGGAAACGGGGCCGATCTTTCTCCATGCACAACCCTGCCAGCGCTACGAGGGCGAGACTTTTCCGTATTGGTTCGACTATCTCGCCCCGGCAATCGTCAGGGGCTACGACGAAAATCACTGGATTCGCTACGACACCGGCAACGTGGTGGCGGGCCAGGATATTGCGCAAAGCTGCCAGAGCATCCTCGGCGATTCCAGCGTCGCCTATGTGCATGTGCGCTCGAAATACAACTGCTTCCAGTGCCGGGTCGAGCGGGCTTGAGGGGAGGGCCGGCTGAGCGTCAGGGATGACTTTGCAGTTTTGGGTGATGGCGACGAGTCGCGGCAATTATTCACACGTCGGTGGGGCGGATGCACCTGTCGGAAGCGGTCCCCTCTGCGCGGTTTCCAACTCAAAAAAAAGAAGCGGGCCGAGGCCCGCTTCAATAGCGCAAGGTCAGCTGACGGTTATTTCAACCAGGCAGCAACGCGCTCAGGGTTTTTCGCGATCCAGTCTTTTGCCGCCTGCTCAGGCTTGGCGCCTTCGCTGACAGCGAGCATCACGGCGCCAACTTCTTCGCCGCTCCAGGAGAACTTCTTCAGGAAGGCGGCAGCTTCGGGTGCTTTGGCCTCGAGGCCCGGGTTGGCTACGGTGTCGACATGCTCGTCGTCGCCGAATACCTTTTTCGGGTCTTCGAGGAAGCGCAGTTTCCACTTGGCGAACATCCAGTGCGGAATCCAGCCGGTCACCGCAATGGCTTCCTTGTTCTTCTCGGCGCGGGTCAGGGCGATCGCCATGGCCGGGCCCGAGCTCGGCATCAGCTTGATGTCGTTGAGCTGGTATTCCTTGATCGCGTCTTCGGTGCGGCGCATCACGCCAGCGCCGGCGTCGATGCCGGTGATTTTGCCACCGAACTCTTTGCTGTAGGTGTTGAGGTCGGCGATGGTCTTGGCTTCGACGTAGTCAGGTACGATCAGGCCGATCTTGGCACCGGCATAGTTGGTGCCGAGTATGGTGACCTTGTCCTTGAGCTTCTCGTAGTACTCGCCGTGGGTGGCGGGCAGCCAGGCCGAGAGGGTGACGTCGAGATCGCCGCGGGCCACGCCTTGCCACATGATGGCAGGCTCGACCGGCTTCAGTTGCACGTCGTAACCGAGTTTCTCGCGAAGGATCTCGCCGGCGACATTGGTGGCGGCGACGCTGTCGTCCCAGCCGTTGACGTAGCCGATGGTCAGGGTGGGTTTATCCGCGGCCATGGCGGTGGTCATGCCCATGGCCAGGGCGGCGACGCCAAGGCTTTGCAGGCAGAGGGTCTTGAGTTTACGCATGGGTATTGCTCCGTCGGTGAAAGTTGCAGTTCATGGAGTTACTGGCGCGTTCTTCTTATTGGCCTTGCGGCCGGTGCTGCTTTACCGGTCGGCTCGGGCTGTAGGCCCTGCGCGACTTGGGTGTTCGGGTCAATCCTGCTATTCGCCGGTCCGTTCCCGGATCGCTCCAGGTGCAAATCGGCAAATTCGGGCAACAGCAAGGCCGGCGATAAGCGCTCTGGCTTCGCTCGTTGACTGTTGCTTAAAACGTTGGCTGGGCCTGCCCGCCCGGTTCTGAGGCGGGCGGGCAGGGCGCGGTGCGGCGGTTACAGGCCGACGTGTTTCTTCACGGCGGCGATACCGTCCTGGCCGTCATAGGTGGTGACGCCGGCCAGCCACTTGTCGAGGATCTCGGGGTTGGCCTTGATCCATTCTTTGGCGACTTCGGTCGGGTTCTGTTTGTCGAGCACCTTTTCCATCAGCTGGCTTTCGATTTCCACGGTGAACTGCAGGTTATCCAGCAGCTTGCCGACGTTGGCGCAGCGTTCCTGATAATCCGGCGGTACCACGGTGTAGACCTTGGCGGCGCCGAAGTCCGGACCGAAGACGTCGTCGCCGCCTTCCAGGTAGGTGATGTCGAACTGGGTGTTCATCGGGTGTGGCGCCCAGCCGAGGAATACCGCTGGCTGATGCTTCTTCACCGCGCGTTGCAGCTGCACCAGCATGCCGGCTTCGCTGGATTCGATCATTTTGAATTCGCCGAGGCCGAACTGGTTGTCCTTGATCATTTTCTCGATCAGCAGGTTGCCGTCGTTACCCGGCTCGATGCCGAAGATCTTGCCGTCCAGCTGATCCTTGAACTTGGCGATATCGGCAAAGCTCTTCAGGCCGGCTTCGGCGGCATAGGTCGGCACCGCGAGGGTGTATTTGGCACCTTCGAGATTGGCCTTGGGCAGCACCTTGACGCCGTCGTTCTTGGTGAAGGGTTCGATCACCGCGTCCATCGAGGGCGCCCAATAACCGAGGAAAACGTCGATCTGCTTGTTCTTCACCCCGGTAAAGGCGATGGGCACCGAGGCCATGATCTTGCGGGTCTGGTAGCCCAGACCTTCGCTGAGGGTCATGGCCACGCCGGTGGTGGCGGCGATGTCGGCCCAGCCGATTTCGGCGAAGCGCACCATCTTGCAGCTTTCCGGTTCCTGCGCCCAGGCGCTTTGCAACATCGCAACGGAGAGCAGGCCGACACCTGCGAGCGTTTTAATCGTTTTCATCTGCGACTCCCTGTGTTGTGCGAACGTATAGTTTTTTATTGGCCAGGTTTTTATTGGCGTTGCAGTTTGCCGCTGAACCAGGCGACCAGATTGCTGCGCTTGGCGGCTTTCGGGGTGCCGAAGCTTTCGGTGATGCGGTCGAGGATGATCGCCAGCAACACCACGGCCATGCCACTTTCGAAGCCTAGACCGATATCCAGACGCTGGATGCTCGCCAGTACATCGTTGCCCAGGCCGCCAGCGCCGACCATCGAGGCGATGATCACCATCGACAGGGCCATCATGATGGTCTGGTTGACCCCGGCCATGATCGACGGCATGGCGTTCGGCAATTGCACCTTGAACAACAGTTGGCGGGAGTTGCAGCCGAACGATTGGCCGGCTTCGATGATTTCCTTGTTGACCTGGCGAATGCCGAGGTTGGTCAGGCGCACCGCCGGCGGCATGGCGAAGATCACCGTGGCGATGATTCCAGGTACCCGGCCCAGGCCGAACAGCATGGCCGCCGGGATCAGGTAGACGAACGCCGGCATGGTCTGCATGAAGTCGAGGATCGGCCGGATGGTGGTCGAGACCCGCTCGCTGCGCGCCGCCCAGATGCCCATCGGGATGCCGAGCAACAGGCTGATCAGGGTCGCCGAGAAGGTCAGGCCGAGGGTCACCACGGTCTGCTCCCAGAAGCCGGTGGCCTCGATCAGGATGAAGGATACCGCGGTGAAGATGGCGAACTTGTAGCTGATGCGCCACAGGCTCAGACCGACGAAAATGGAGATCAGCAGCCAGGCCGGCGGCAGCGTCAGCAGCCATTCGATGGCTTCGGAGAAACCGTTGACCACACCGCCGAGGCTGTCGAAGCCCTCGCTGTAGTTGTCCAGCAGATGCTGCACCACATCGTTGACCCAGCTGCCCAGGTCGAGCTTCTTGTCACTCATGGGATTCTCCCTGCAGGCGGGTCAACAGTCGGCCTTTGCTGATGGCACCGCTGTAACGGCCATTGCTGTCGATCACCGGAATCGGCCCCTCGTTGTCCACCAGGCGCTCGATCACTTGATCCAGCGGCATGTCTTCGGGAACCGGGTTGATCTGCTTGAGTACGTCGCCGTCCAGCCCGCAGGTTGCGCCGCCTTCGACCAGCAGGGCGATCCGTTCGAGGCTGATCGAGCCCTGGAAATTGTTCTGTTCGTCGACGACGAAGGCATAGTGCTTGTCCAGCGCCTGCAGTTCCTGGCAGACCTTCTGCGCGTCCGGTGCTCTGCCGTTGTGCACGTAGAGCGGCACGCTGTCGGCCATCAGCTGGCCGGCGGTGAGATAGCGATTGGTGTCGACGGTCTGGAAGAAATTGCGTACGTAGTCGTTGGCCGGGTTGTCGATCAGCTCCTGCGGGGTGCCGATCTGTACCAGCTTGCCGCCTTCCATGATGCCGATGCGGTTGCCGATGCGCATGGCTTCTTCGATGTCGTGGGAGACGAAGATGATGGTGCGGCGATGGGTCTTCTGCAGCTCCAGCAGCACGTCCTGCATTTCGCGGCGCTTGAGTGGGTCGAGGGCGGAGAAGGCCTCGTCCATGATGATCATCGAGGGGTCGACAGCCAGCGCACGGGCTAGGCCGACGCGCTGCTGCATGCCGCCGGACAGCTCATGCGGATGCTTGTGGGCGAAGGTGTCGAGGCCGACCTGCTTGAGCACTTCCATGGCGCGCTGCTCGCGCTCCTTGCGGCCCTTGCCCGCCACTTCGAGACCGAACGCGGCGTTGTCCAGTACGGTGCGCGACGGCATCAGGGCGAACGACTGGAAGACCATGCTCATGTCGCGGCGACGCAGGTCGATGAGTTGCGCCTTGGGCAGCTTGGCGACGTTCTGGCCGTCGATGAAGACATCGCCAGCGGTGGGTTCGATCAGGCGATTGATCAGGCGGATAAGTGTGGACTTACCCGACCCGGAGAGGCCCATGAGGACGAAGATCTCGCCCTCTTCGACGCTGAACGAGACGTCGCTGACGCCGATCACCGCGCCTTTTTCAGCAAGGATCCGATCCTTGCTCCAGCCCTGCTTGAGCAGGTCGATGGCTTCTTGAGGCTGTGCGCCGAAAACCTTATAGAGGTTTTTGACGACGATTTTTCCAGACTGCATGGGATGGTTCCCCTTCAGTAGACAACCAGACCAGTGCCACGGAACCGCACGCTTGCCATGAGGCGCACGTTGGGTGATGCCGACTGTTCTTGCCTGTGTGGGTTGACTTGTTTGCGGGGGTTGGAGCTCGTTTCGCCGCGCGCCACCTCTTGGCTCATCGGGCACAACCGGGGCGACGCTCCAGTTGCCGCGAGGGCAATGGACGTAGCTGGGGTGTGCTGTCGAGTGAACCTTGCTGTGCCGTGCTGCAAACCGCTTTCCAAACCCTCTGGCAGTGTTACGAAACCCAATCCGTGGGAATTACACATCTCGAACCGAGATGCGCGTACATCCGAAATTTCTTGTTGGGCTGGCGCCCGATTGAGGGAGCCAGCGCTTTTTTTTCTTCGGTCCAGAGCTTGGGAGCTCCGGTCTGTCGTCTCTCCTGGCGAATAATCGACCGCTGGCGTCAGGTTGTTCGGCATCTAATCTGCCGCCTTAACCTTCGCTCGTTATGCGTTCAACAATCCGCCGAGTTTCAACAGCGACGAAATCGGCTGACTCAACGATATAGTCTTCGGGTATATGCAATTATCGAATTGCGACCCTGACGTATTGGGCGACGACATAGCGTGCGCCCTAAAAAACCATAACAGATTTTTTGACCGCCTGGCCAAGGCTGAAAGCCGCGCCGGCAGCGGTTTCCAGCCATGGATTGCGGCTTAGCCGCCGTATGTCGGGGGCTGAGAGGAAATTGAAAAAAATGAAATTTATGGCGTTTTCAGTGGGTCCAATGACGGTTTTAGCGGGTTTCCGTCGCGCATGGTGACGCCTTGCAGCCATTGATCGAGCACCTTCGGGTTGGCTTTCAGCCAGGCTTTGGCTTCGCGGCGGGGGTTGGTGTTCTTGTTCAGGATCGCCTCCATCAGGTCGTTTTCCATCTGTAGGCTGAAACGTATGTTTTTCAACAGTCGACCGGCATTCGGGCACTGGCTGGTGAAGCCCTTGCGCACCGTGGTGTAGACGGTGGCGCCGCCCAGGTTGGGGCCGAAATAGTCATCGCCGCCACTCAGGTAGCGCATGTTCAACTGGTTGTTCATCGGGTGCGGTTCCCAGCCCAGGAATACCGACCACTGGTTCAGGTGATCGGCCCGTTTGACGTGCAGGATCATGTCCGACTCGCTGGACTCGACCAATTTGAAACCTTTCAGGCCAAAGGCGTTCTTGTCGATCATCTGCTGGATCAATTGGTTGCCGCCGTTGCCCGGCTCGATGCCCTGAATCTCGCCGCCCAGCTGTTTGCTGAACTTGGCGATATCGGCGAAGTCCTTGAGGCCGGCATCGTAGGCGGCCTGGTTGACCGCCAGGGTGTACTTGGCGCCCTCCAGGTTGACCGTCAGCAACTCGACCGAGCCGTTGTCCAGGTAAGGGCGGATGTCCTTTTCCGAGGTGGGCATCCAGGTATCGAGGAACACATCGAGCTCGCCGTCATGCAGCGCCTTGAAGGTTTCCGGCACCGACATGCGTTTGACCTGCGAACGGTAGCCCAGCTCACTGAGCACCAGGCGAGTCACGGCATTGGTGGTGATCAGGTCGGTCCAGCCGACATCGGCGAAGCGCACCATATCGCAGCTCGCAGGATCGGCGGCCTGGGCCAGCATGGGGGTACTCAGGGCTGCAGCCAGCAGATATTTCTTCAGCTTCATAGCGTGGCTCCTATAACCGGTTGCGGGGCTATCCGGCTAGGTGCCGGGACATGCGCGTGGCCGGGCCGGCGAGGCTGCGCGCGTGCCGATCATGCCGGCTGCCTTTGCGCGTTGCCTATGCGCGGCGTCGCAAGTGGAACGCTGTTGTCGTATTTCAGTGGGGCGGAGGTGGGTGTCGTTTCTTTAGCTGCGCCTGGATCGGGAGTGAACGATAAATGCATCGTGATCATTCTTTTTCGCAGAATTTGTCGGCATTTTTAATGGGTATTTAACGAATATTTTGCCGTGCGGCTAATGCTTGAGGCTGTCTGCGAAACGCCTGTTTTCGTGCCGCAGGTGGCTGATAAAAACCGCGCTTGGACGATCGCGGATAGTGCTCTGCAGCTATAGGTCGCGAGTGCTGGGCGTCTTCGCCGGCCAGGTCGGCGGTGCGGGTCGTCCGGCCATGGGAGGCTTTGGCGGGTTTGGATACGACTTTGTCGGAATTGGAGCCAGATGCTTTGGTGAAATCTCGATGATGGCCGGGTTATTCCCTAGCAGGAGCCTGTCGTGGCTATCAGCGTGTTTGACTTGTTCAAGATCGGCATCGGGCCGTCCAGTTCACATACCGTCGGGCCGATGCGCGCCGCGGCGCTCTACGTCGGTGTGTTGCGTGAGCAGCAACTGCTCGAGCGGGTCGGCCGGGTGCAGGTACGCTTGTATGGCTCGCTCTCCGCCACCGGGGTTGGCCACGGCAGCGACCGGGCGGTGATCATGGGCCTGATGGGCGAATGGCCGGATCGTATCGATCCGGCGAGCATCGCGCCGCGCATCGATCAGTTGCTCGCCAGCGGCCGTTTGCCGCTCGACGGTCAGGTGCAGGTCGCTTTCGATTGGCAACGCGACATGCGGTTGCTCGACGAAAACCTGCCTTACCACCCGAACGCCATGACCCTCAGCGCCTTCGCCCATGAAGGTGAACTGTTGTACGAAAACACTTACTACTCGGTGGGCGGAGGCTTCGTGGTCGATGAGGCGCAGGCCGCCAGTGGCGTGCTGGACCAGGACCACACGCGTTTGCCCTATGACTTCGACAGCGCCGAGGAGCTACTGGCGCTGTGCCGCGAGCACGGCCTGCGCGTATCCGAACTGATGATGGCCAACGAGAAAGCCTGGCGCAGCGAAGAAGAGATTCGCAGCGGCTTGATGCGTTTGTGGCGCGCCATGCGCGATTGCGTCGAGCAGGGCCTGGTACATGAGGGCGTTCTGCCCGGCGGGCTCAATGTGAAGCGTCGCGCCGCCAAGCTGCACCGCAGCCTGCAGGAAATGAGCAAACCCAATGTGATCGGCTCGACCTTGAGCGGCATGGAGTGGGTCAACCTGTTCGCCCTGGCGGTCAACGAGGAAAACGCCGCTGGCGGGCGCATGGTTACCGCGCCGACCAACGGCGCGGCCGGGATCATTCCGGCGGTGCTGCATTACTACGTGCGCTTCAGCCCGGCGGTGAGCGAGGCCGATGTGGTCGACTACCTGCTGGCCGCTGCGGCGGTCGGCATCCTGTGCAAGAAGAACGCCTCGATCTCCGGCGCTGAAGTCGGCTGCCAGGGCGAAGTCGGTTCGGCCTGCGCCATGGCCGCGGCCGGCCTGGCGGAAATTCTCGGGGCCACTCCGGAGCAGCTGGAGAACGCCGCCGAGATCGGCTTGGAGCACAACCTCGGCCTGACCTGCGACCCGGTTGGCGGGCTGGTTCAGGTGCCCTGTATCGAACGCAACGCGATTGCCGCGGTAAAGGCGATCAACGCGGCGCAGATGGCATTGCGCGGCGACGGTCAGCACTTCATTTCGCTCGATCGGGTAATCCGCACCATGCGTGATACCGGGGCGGACATGCACGACAAATACAAGGAAACCTCGCGCGGCGGTTTGGCGGTCAGCGCCATCGAATGTTGAGCGTGGTGGCCTGTTTTGACCACGGTGATGCACGGCGTGCCTGCTAACGGTGCAGGCCGTCGGAATTGTCGGTCGAGGCGGTTACAGCGGGGCTGTTACCGTCTATTTATTTCTACATGTAGCGCATGGGTGGCAATGGCTCGCTCGGTGCTACCGAAATGCTCAAGAGCATTGAAATCAGGGCTCTGGTTGTCGCAAATGGAAAACCCATGTCGCTCCTGCCTATGCCTAGTGCGGCAAGCTTCGACTGGTAAGTCGCTTTTTAATTGGATGTTCAATCAATTTAGGCATGACCTTTGCGTTGTAATCTCCGCCCACTGAGATTGCTCGGCTGGATGCAAGAATAAGGCTGTATGCGTTACCTGTTACCGATGGCTGCAGCTTGGCCGCACGGAAAAAGATGCAACGGGTTAGCGCAGCACAAGCCCCATTAAGGGCCCGCTAAAAGGCTCGATACCCTGTGTTGCGTTGCATGAGGATCCGCTGATGTCAGAGTTCAACCAAGGGGCGCAAGCCCAGAATCGGGTTCCCCGGTCCGTCGGTTTTCTACTGTTGGATAACTTCACCCTGATTTCCCTGGCTTCAGCGGTCGAGCCGCTGCGCATGGCCAACCAGCTCTCCGGCAAGGAGCTGTACCGTTGGCACACCCTGACCCTGAATGGCCTGCCGGTGAGCGCCAGCGACGGTCTGCAGATCACTCCGGACGCCAGCCTGGCCAATGCGCCGCGCCTGGATGCGGTGATCGTCTGTGGCGGTGTGGGTATCCAGCAAAGCGTCAGTCGCGAACACCTGCATTGGCTGCAATGCCAGGCGCGGCATGGCTGTCAGATGGGTGGGGTATGTACCGGTAGCTGGGCTCTGGCCAAGGCCGGCCTGCTCGACGGTTACGATTGCAGCGTGCATTGGGAGTGCCTGGCTTCGATGCAGGAAGCCTTTCCGCGGGTGGCGGTCACCACCCGGCTGTTTTCCATCGATCGCAACCGCCATACCTCGTCGGGCGGCACGGCACCGATGGACATGATGCTGCACGTGATCGGTCGCGAACATGGCCGCGAGCTGGCGGCGGCGATCTCCGAGATGTTCATCTACGAGCGTATCCGCAACGAGCAGGACCACCAGCGCGTGCCGCTCAAGCATATGCTCGGCACCAACCAGCCGAAGCTCCAGGAAATAGTGGCGCTGATGGAGGCCAATCTGGAGGAGCCGATCGACCTCGATCAGCTCGCGCACTATGTCGACGTTTCGCGTCGGCAGCTCGAACGGCTGTTCCAGAAGTACCTGCACTGCTCGCCGTCGCGTTATTACCTGAAGCTACGGTTGATCCGCGCGCGGCAGTTGCTCAAGCAAACCAGCATGTCGATCATCGAGGTGGCTTCGGTCTGCGGCTTCGTCTCCACGCCGCATTTCTCCAAGTGCTACCGCGAATACTTCGGCATTCCACCGCGCGATGAGCGCGCCGGCCAGCAGGGCTCGAGCGTGGTCGCGCTGGTCCCGATGCCGGAGGACCTGATGCGTCCCTCGACCTCGTCGGCAATGGCCGCATTGACCCGCGCCCAGGGCGAGTCGACCTTCGCCAGCGTGCGCCTGTAAGCGCAGGCCCTTGCGCGCAATAGCCGGGCGCGGCCGCTGTATCGGGTCGCGCAGGCGTACGGGCGTTAGAACAGGCGGGCGAGCAGGGCGCTGACCGCGGTTTCGACGCGCAGGATGCGCTCGCCGAGCTGCACGGGCTGCAGGCCGGCGGCTTGCAGCTTTTCCACTTCGTAGGGAATCCAGCCGCCCTCCGGGCCTATTGCCAGGGTTACGGCGCGCTCGACCGCCCGTGGGCAGGCCGGATAGTCGCCGGGGTGGCCGACCAGGCCCAGGGTTCCCGCGGCCAGTGCCGGCAGGCGGTCCTCGATGAAGGGTTTGAAGCGTTTTTCGATCAGTACCTCGGGCAGCACGCTATCGCGCGCCTGTTCCAGGCCCAGGATCAGTTGTTCGCGAATCGCTTCGGGGCTCAGAAAGGGCGTTTGCCAGAAGCTTTTTTCGACACGGTAACTGTTCAGCAGCACCAGCCTGGGCACGCCCATGGCGCTGATCGTCTGCAGCACCCGGCGCAGCATCTTCGGCCGTGGCAAGGCCAGCAGCAGGGTCAACGGCAGTTTGGCGGGCGGCGTCTGGGCGAGCGTGACGCTCAGTTCAGCGTACTCGGCAGTCAAACTGAGAAGCTGGCCGCTGCCCATCAGGCCGTTCACCCGGCCGACGCGAAGGCTGTCGCCGACTTCGGCGCGGTGCACTTCCTGCAGGTGCTTGAGGCGTCGGCCGCTGAGCCGTACGCGCTCGGCGTCGATAAAGTCGGCGTCTTCCAGCAGCAGCAGGTTCACGGCAGCGGAGCTGGAGGTTGGTCCTCGGTTTCGCTGTCCTCGTCGTCATCCTCTGCGTGTTCGTCGCGGCGCTTGACCAGGCCGGCGCAGAGCAGGCCAGCCTCGAACAGCATCCACATCGGCACCGCCAGCAGGGTTTGCGAGAAGACGTCCGGCGGGGTCAGCACCATGCCGACGGCAAAGCAGCCGACCACTACATAGGGGCGGCCTTTGCGTAAGGTTTCGATATCGACGATACCGATCCAGATCAGCAGGAAGGTCGCCACCGGAATTTCGAATGCCACGCCGAAGGCGAAGAACAGGGTCAGGACGAAATCCAGGTACTGGCCGATGTCGGTCATCATCGCCACCCCTTCCGGGGTCACGCTGGCAAAGAAGCCGAACATGATCGGGAATACCACGAAGTAGGCGAAGGCCATGCCGCCGTAGAACAGCAGAATGCTGGAAATCAGCAGGGGAACGGCGATGCGTTTTTCATGCTTGTACAGCCCCGGCGCGATGAAGCCCCAGACCTGATGGAGAATGATCGGCATGGAGAGGAACAGCGCGACCATCATGGTCAGCTTGAACGGCGTCAGGAACGGTGAGGCGACGCCCGTGGCGATCATGGTCGCGCCTTCGGGCAGGTAGGCGCGCAGCGGGGCGGCGACCAGTGCGTAGATGTCCTGGGAGAAATAAAACAACCCGGCAAATAGCAGCAAGACGGCGCCGACGATGCGCAGCAGGCGTGTACGTAGCTCGGTCAAGTGCGAAACCAGGGGCATTTCCTGGTCGCTGTCCGTTAGGCGGCTCATGATGTTGGGGATTTGTCCTGGCTGGCGACGTCAGGCGCAGGTGGCGCGGGTTCTGCGCCATTGCCGGCGGCTGGGGATTTACTTGGCGGCGAAAGCAGGTCGTCCTTGATGCTGCGCATGTCGCGCTCCAGGTCGAGAATCTGCTCGTTGTGCAGCTGGCGACGGATTTCGTCCGCGCCTATCTCGCGCTCGACCTCGGCCTTGATCGCGCTGAAACTGCGCTTGATCCGGCCAATCCACAGGCCTGCCGTGCGCACAGCGCCAGGCAGGCGGTCGGGGCCAAGCACGACCAGCGCGACCACGCCAATCAGTAGTAGCTCGGTAAAGCCGATGTCGAACATGGCTTAGTCTTTTTTCGCGGGTTCTTCGACCTTGCGCGCCTGGGCGTCTATGGTCTGACCTTTGGGTTCTTCCACGGCGGGCTTGTCGTCATCGGTACCCATGGATTTCTTGAAGCCCTTGATCGCACCGCCAAGGTCGGAACCCAGGCCTTTCAGGCGTTTTGTGCCGAACAGCATGACCACGATCAACAGCACGATCAGAAGTTGCCAAATGCTAATGCCACCGAATCCCATAGTGCGTACTCCGTAGTTATAGGTTGATCAGTTGTTTGGACGTGCGGCTTTTTCTGCATGCCCGGACAGGCCGAAGCGTCGGTCCAGCTCGTCCAGCACGGCTTGCGGATGCTGACCGAGGGCGGCGAGCATCACCAGGCTATGGAACCACAAATCGGCGGTTTCATAGATAAGGTCGCTGCAATCGCCGCTGACCTCGGCATCCTTGGCGGCAAGTATGGTTTCCACCGACTCTTCGCCGACTTTCTCGAGGATCTTGTTCAGACCCTTGTGGTACAGGCTGGCCACATAGGAACTGTCTGCGGCCGCGCCTTTGCGCGATTCGAGTACCTCGGCCAGGCGGCTCAGGGTGTCGGTCATGCCCATGTCACTCATGTTTGTGTCCTGCGGCATAGATGGCATGCGGGTCCTTGAGTACGGCATCGACGGTTTTCCAGGCGCCGTTTTCGAATACCCGATAGAAGCAGCTTTCCCGGCCGGTGTGACAGGCGATGCCGCCGATCTGCTCGACCATCAGGATCACCACGTCGGCGTCGCAGTCGAGGCGCAGTTCGTGGAGCTGCTGCACATGCCCGGATTCCTCGCCCTTGCGCCATAGCTTGCCACGCGAACGCGACCAATAGATCGCACGCTGCTCGGCGGCGGTCAGCGCCAGGGCTTCGCGGTTCATCCAGGCCATCATCAACACACGGCCGGTTTTATGGTCCTGGGCGATCGCCGGCACCAGGCCGTCGCTGTTCCAGCTGATTTCGTCGAGCCAATCGTTCATCGTTGCATTCGCCGTCGCGGGCCTGTTCGAAAGTTGGGTAGTGTGCCAGTACGGCTCGTATGTGGCTATCGGCGCAGCACCAGATACAGGCCAGCGGCGAGCATCGCCCAGTTTGGCCAGGCCTGTGGGTTGAGCGCCAGGCCCTGAGTCGCCGCCCCGGCGATCAGCAGGGCGCCGAGCAGGCGTACCGGCCAGGGGGTGTTGGCGACGCGTGCTTGGCCCGGCGCATTGCTCTGTTGGTTGAGCCGTTCCAGGGTGTCGCGGGCGATCTGCGACAGGTGCGGCACTTGTTCGGCCTGCTGCTGCAGGTTGCGCAGCAGGTGCAGTGGGCTGACTCGTTCGCGCATCCAGCGTTCGAGGAATGGCTGAGCAGTGCTCCACAAGTCCAGGTCCGGGTACAGCTGGCGGCCCAGCCCCTCGATATTCAGCAGGGTCTTCTGTAGCAGAACCAGTTGCGGTTGCACTTCCATATTGAAGCGTCGTGCGGTCTGGAACAGGCGGAGCAGCAGTTGACCGAAGGATATGTCCTTCAACGGCTTCTCGAAGATCGGTTCGCAAACGGTGCGGATTGCCGCCTCGAAATCGTTGACCTTGGTGTCGGCCGGCACCCAGCCAGAGTCGATATGCAACTGCGCGACGCGGCGGTAGTCGCGTTTGAAGAAGGCGATCAGGTTGCGCGCCAGGTAATCCTGGTCCTCGGGCGTCAGGCTGCCGATGATGCCGCAATCGATGGCGATATATTGCGGGTTCCAAGGTTGGCGGGTGCTGACGAAGATGTTGCCGGGGTGCATGTCGGCATGAAAGAAGCTGTCGCGGAACACCTGGGTGAAGAAAATCTCCACGCCGCGTTCGGCCAGCAGTTTCATATCGGTGCGTTGGTCGGCCAAGGTATCCAGATCGGTGACCTGGATACCGTAGATGCGCTCCATGACCAGCACCTTCGGCCGGCACAGATCCCAGTACACCTGGGGCACGTAGAGTAGCGGCGAGCCTTCGAAGTTGCGCCGCAGCTGGCTGGCGTTGGCCGCCTCGCGCAGCAGGTCGAGTTCGTCGTAGATGGTTTTTTCGTAATCGCAGACCACTTCCACGGGGCGCAGCCGGCGCGCGTCGGACGAAGCCTTCTCGGCAATCTTGGCCAGCAGGAACAGCCAGGCCAGATCCTGTTTGATAATCGGTTTCAGGCCCGGACGGATCACCTTCACCACCACTTCTTCGCCGCTCTTGAGCTGCGCGCCATGCACCTGGGCGACCGAGGCGGAGGCCAGCGGTTGGGCGTCGAAGCGGGCGAACACCTCGCCGACCCGGGCACCGAGCTGCGCTTCGATCAACGCCAGCGAGTGCGCCGGGTCGAACGGTGGCACCTGGTCCTGCAGTTTCGCCAGCTCGTCGGCGATATCCGCCGGCAGCAGATCGCGCCGGGTCGAAAGCAGCTGACCGAATTTGATGAAGATCGGCCCGAGCTCTTCCAGCGCCAGGCGCAGGCGCGCGCCTCTACTCAGGGGCAGCGCTCTGCGCGGCAGCCAGCGCCAGGGCAGGACGAAACGGCTGACGCGCAACCACAGCGGTAGCGGCAAGGCGAACAACAGGTCATCGAGCTGATAGCGGACGACTACACGTTGAATACGTATCAAGCGACGGACGGCGAGCAGCTTCATGCGGTGGGCTTATGGCGTTGGGAAAGGCGTTCGATGCGGGCATCGAGACGGTCGAGGGCAAGCTTCAAGCGGTCGAGCTCGGCAAATCGCGCATCGGCTTCACGCTTGCCGACCAGGCTGCGTGATTCCTCGCTGAGGTAGTCCGCCAGGTCCAGGCGCAGGCTGTCGAGGGTCTGCTGGGTCCAGTTGACCCGGCTGCGCACATGGCTGCCGAACAGCTGGCTGGCGACCGGGCCGAGCCAGCGCGAAAGTTCGTACTCCCAGTCCAGTTCGAGATCCTGGAGCACGCCGACAAGGTCCAGCAGTGCGGCAGTGTCGCCCTCCAGGCTGACTTCGGCGCTGTGCAGCACCTCGCTCTGGTTCTTGCCGGAGGCCAGGCGCAGCAGGCTGGATGCCGGCGCGCGCAGCCGGCAATCGGGCTCGCCGGCATAGTGTGCGGCCAGGCCCAGACCTTCGGCGCTGGGGCGGATAAACAGTTGCAGCTGCGGTGCCGAGCACTCCAGCGCGATGATGCGCCCGTGCAGGCGCGCCAGGCGCGGCAACGCCGTGCTGTCCATGGCGAGCACCCGGTTCAGCCCGAGTTCGACGCCGGCGAGCAGCCCTGTCAATAACATCAGGGTTTGATGCCGCGGTGCAGGGCGACGATGCCGCCGGTCATGTTGTGGTAGGTCACGCGCTCGAAACCGGCCTCGACCATCATCGCCTTGAGCGTGTCCTGGTCCGGATGCATGCGGATCGACTCGGCCAGATAGCGGTAGCTTTCGGCGTCGTTGGTGATCAGCTTGCCCATCAGCGGCATGAAATTGAACGAGTAGGTGTCGTAGACCTTCGACAATAGCGGGCTCGACGGTTTGGAAAACTCCAGCACCAGCAAGCGACCGCCGGGCTTGAGCACGCGCAGCATGGAGCGGATCGCGTCTTCCTTGTGGGTGACGTTGCGCAGGCCGAAGGCGATGGTCACCACATCGAAGTGGTTGTCCGGGAACGGCAGCTTCTCGGCATCGGCCTGGACGAAGCTGACATTGCCGGCGACGCCGAGGTCGAGCAGGCGATCGCGGCCGACCTTGAGCATTGAATCGTTGATGTCGGCCAGTACCACCTCGCCGGTCGGACCGACCAGGTTGGCGAATTTGCGTGTCAGATCGCCGGTGCCGCCAGCGATATCCAGCACCCGATTGCCGACGCGCACGCCAGACAGCTCGATGGTGAAGCGCTTCCACAGGCGATGCATGCCGCCGGAGAGCAGGTCGTTCATCAGGTCGTATTTGGCGGCCACCGAATGGAACACCTCGGCGACTTTCTGCGCCTTCTGGCTTTCCGGCACGTCCTGGAAGCCGAAGTGCGTGGTGGGTTCGCTGTCGCTGCTTTTGCGCGGGTCGTTCATCTTGCCCATTCCCTACACAGAGAGGCTTAAAAGTGGCGCTTATTCTAAACCGAAAAAGCCGCTATCAGCGGTACGCCGTAAACCATAAGCTGCAACTGGCAGGCCGTTTTCAACGCAGTATTGCCAGCGCGGGTAGTTTTTCGACGGCCTGCCAGGAGCGTATAGCTTTTGCGGCTATTGGCCGCGGCCCATTCTGCGCAATTACCGTAGATGCTTGTCGCTAAGCGCGCAGCGACTTAAGGTCGCAGCTTGAACGATGAATAACCAGCGAGGGGAAATAACATGGCCAAAATAAATGTCGAGCGGTCGCATGGACTCGGCCGCGAAGTCGCTCGGCAGAAGGCCGAACAGCTGGCCGAACGCCTGGCTCGGGAGTACAGCGTACGCTACCACTGGACGGGCGATACGCTGGAGTTCAAGCGTAGCGGCGCCCACGGCCAGATCGATGTCGCCGAGGATAGCGTCAGGGTGCAGCTGAGCCTTGGGCTGCTGCTGTCTGCCATGAGCGGCAGCATCAAACGCGAAATCGAAGAGGTGCTGGATAAAAGCCTGAAGGCCTGAGGTTTTGGCGCGGCACCGATTTTTTGCTGGTACGTCTGTGCTTAGTATGCGGATTCTAATTTTCCTCGATACCTTGCAGCTAAGCCTGCATCCCGTGGGCGTTTCCTCGAAACCAATAGAGTGAGGTGCACCATGTCGAAATCCGCCGTTGAACAAAATATCGATACCGCCGAAGCCAAAACCACTGATGCAGTCAACGAGACCGCAGATAAAGCCAATCAGGTGGTAGACAAGGCCGCGGAAAAAACCAACAAGGCCGTACGCAAGACTGCCGCCAAGGTCGATGAGACCGCAGACAAGGCCGGTACCGTGCTGAGCGATGTCAAGGTTTACGCTCGCAAGATCTGGCTCGCAGGTCTGGGTGCTTACGCCAAGGCCGGTCAGGAAGGCGCCGAGTACTTCAAAGAGCTGGTCAAGAATGGCGAAAACGTCGAACAGCAAGGTAAGAAGCTGATCAACGAACAGGTCGAAGCTGCCAATAGCCAGCTCGATAGCGTCAAGACCAATGTCAGCAGTGTGAAAGGTAAAGTCGAAGGTCGTCTCGACAAGATCGAGAAAGCGTTCGATACCCGTGTAGCCAGCGCCCTCAACCGTATCGGTATCCCTTCCAAACAGGACATCGAAGTTCTGTCTGCTAAGCTTGATGAGCTGAGCGCATTGCTCGAGCAAGTAGCGCAGAACAAGAAATAGGGAGAGCGGGATGGCTGTTAAAAAGAAAGCTGAAAAGCAGGCGTCTTCCTGGGTCGGCGAGATTGAAAAATACTCCCGTCAGATCTGGTTAGCAGGCCTGGGCGCTTATTCGAAGGTCAGCAAGGACGGCACCAAGCTGTTCGATACGCTGGTCAAGGATGGCGAAAAAGCCGAGAAGGTGGCGAAGACCGAAGTTGATAAACAAGTCGACGCCGTGAAGTCCACTGTCGGTTCCAGAGTTGGTACTGCCAAGTCCAAAGTGGATGAAGTAAAAGATCGTGCAATCGGTAAATGGGGCGAGCTGGAAGAAGCTTTCGACAAACGCTTGAACAACGCCATTTCGCGTCTCGGTGTGCCGAGCCGTAATGAAGTGAAGGCGCTCAATGCCAAAGTCGATAGCCTGACCAAGAAGATCGAGCAATTGACCGGTGTATCGGCCAAGTCGGTCAAGCCAGCCGTCAAGCCTGCGGCCAAAGCCGTAGCCAAGCCGGCCCCCAAGGCTGCGGCTAAACCCGCGGCCAAGCCAGCCCCAAAAGCGGCGGCCAAGCCGGCGCCGAAGGCAGCAGCGAAACCTGCGCCGAAGCCAGCAGCCAAGCCTGCGGCCAAGCCAGCCCCGAAAGCGGCGGCCAAGCCGGCAGCGAAAGCTGCAGCGAAACCAGCGGTGAAAGCCGCAGCCAAGCCGGCGGCCAAGCCTGCAGCGGCACCGGCGCCTACTGTCGCCGCCGCTGCTGCACCGGTGACACCGCCGGCCAGTCAGTCGTAAGGCTGACTGAGCTACACGCAAGCGCCCGGCCCAGTGCCGGGCGTTTTCGTCTGGGCGATCAAGCTTCCAGGTAGCGCTGCGCCAAGTGTTCGGCGGCGAAGCGCGATTCCTCGCTCAGGTGGGGCGCAACCAGCATCATCACCTGATAGACCACCAGGCGGCTCTCGCCTTCGTTACCCAGGATGCGCTGATAATCCAGCGAGAACAGCAGGGTCAGGGTGATCTGCTCGACCAGTTGGCCGAGTGCCTGGGTATCGCTGGCCAGATGGCCTTCGGCCTTGAGCCGCGCGAGCAATGCCGCCAGCGTGCGCTTCAAGGCGTTAAGCCAGTTGCGGATGCCTCGAGCCAGCTTCGGTAAGCGCCCGGCGAGGTTGGACAGGTCCTGGAACAGGAAGCGGTAGTGCGCCAGGCGCTCGACGATCAAGTGCAGGAATAGCCAGTAGTCCTCGATATCCAGGCTGACGTCTTCGGGCGGATCGAGCAGGGGCGCCAGTTCCGCCTGGAAGCGCTCGAACAGAGCGAGGATCAGCGGCTCCTTGCCGTGGTAGTGGTAATACAGATTGCCTGGGCTGATCTCTAGCTCATTGGCGATTTCCAGGGTGGAAACATTGGGTTCGCCTTGCTGGTTGAACAGCACTCTGGCGCATTCGAGGATACGCTCGCTGGTTTTCATCCGGTCTTCTTATTCTGCTGCGGTATGCGAGAAAGGACGCGCCACTGGGGCGCGATCGGTCTGGATTCATTCGGTTCAGCGGACATGGACGTAGGTACCCGGTGCGGCCTCCATGGTTGGGTATTGCCGGTTGCCCAGCGCCTGCTCGCTTTCATGCAACTCGCCCGAGCGCTCCTGAATCCAGCTCAGCCATTGCGGCCACCAGCTGCCCTCGTACTTTTGCGCGTCATACAGCCAGGCGCGCGGGTCGCCGCTGAACTGGTCGTTCTCGAAGTAGCTGCCCTTGGGATTGCCGGGCGGGTTGAGGATGCTGTGGATATGCCCGCTATTGGAGAGCACGAAGCGGCGCTTGCCGCCAATCAGCAACGCCGAGCGATACACCGCATCCCAGGGCGTGATGTGGTCGTTGGCTCCGGCGACGTTGAAGCTGTCGACGGTGACTTTCTGCAGGTCGATCGGTGTGCCGCATACTTCGAGCCCGCCCGGGCGCGTCAACGGGTTGTGCTTGAAGAAGTCGATCAGCTCGCCATGCAGCGCGGCGGGCAGGCGGGTGTTGTCGTTGTTCCAATAGAGCACGTCAAACGCGGGCGGCTCCTTGCCGAGCAGGTAGTTATTGATCCAGTAGTTCCAGATCAAGTCGTTCGGGCGCATCCAGGCGAATACCTTGGCCATGTCGCGGCCATCGAAGACGCCGTGCTGATAGGAGCGGCGCTTGGCCATTTCCAGGGTCTGTTCGTCGGCGAACAGCGTCGACGGGCTGTCGATCTTGCTGTCGAGCAGGCTGACCATGTAGGTGGCGCTGGATACTTTGCGGAGCTGGCGCTTGGCTTGCAGGTGGCCTTGTAGGGCGGCGATGGTCAGGCCGCCGGCGCAGGCGCCGAGCAGGTTGACTTCCTTGCTGCCGCTGATCGCCTGGCAGGCTTCGAGCGCCTCCTCCAGAGCTTTCACGTAGCTGGAGAGGCCCCATTCGCGGTGCTGGGTATTGGGGTTGCGCCAACTGACAATGAAGGTTGGCAGGCTGTTCTTCAGCGCGTACTGGACGAAGCTCTTGCTGCTGGACAGGTCGAAGATATAGAACTTGTTGATTTGCGGCGGCACGATCAGCAGGGGTCTGGCGTACTGCCTTTCGCTCATGGACTTGTACTGGATCAGCTCTAGCAACTCGTTGCGAAACACCACGGCGCCGGGTGTCGCGGCCAGGTTGCGGCCGACTTCGAAGGCTTGTTTGTTGACCTGACTGGGCATGCCGTCGTTATGCAACAGGTCGTCGAGTAGGTGGCCGAGACCCTTGAACAGGCTGGCACCGCCGGTGTTGAACAGTTCCTTGAGCGCCAGCGGGTTGAGCAGGCTGTTGGAGGGCGACAGAGCATCGCCAAGCAGCTTGGCGACGAAGCGTGCACGGGCGCGCTCGTCGGGTTCGAGGTCGCTGTCGTCGATCCATTGATCGAGCTGCTTTTGCCAAGCCAGGTAGGCCTGTAGTCCGCGCCGATAGAATGGGTTGAGCCGCCACGTGGGGTCGGTGAAGCGTGGGTCGCGTGGGTCGACTTTATAAGGGCTGTCGCCAAGCAGTACGCGGCCGAGCTGGCCACCCAGCGCGAGCGCGTGGCGGACGCTGTAGACCGGATGTTTGAGGCCCTGCAGCAGCAGCGTGCGGACGGTGGAGAAGAGATCGCGACTGTGCAGGCCTATCACCGCGTTTTGTGCGGTCATGAATTTGACTGGCGTCGGTAATCGGTCGCTGGGTGATTTGTCTCGCATAGGGCAACACTCCGTCGTCAAGCCATGAGACTTCAAGGGTTACAACCAAGCAGCAAGGCTTGTACCAGAGTGCGCCAGGACCGCGTTACGGGTACATGTGTGCCCGTATCCACAGCTGGCGGCCCCGGAATTGGGCCAAGCTCAAGGGTTACGCACTACAACAATGCGAGCCTGACATCAGTGGCTGCTGCGGGCAGGCTGCGGGTGCATCACTGCGCGGTGGCGTTCCTCGGCAAGGAATTTCATGATTATCGGCGCTACGGCTTCGGCCCGAGTAACCAGGAATAAGTGACCGTCATCGATTACGTGAAGTTCCGAGTTGGGAATACGCCATGCCAGCAAGCGCATATTGATCAATGGAATAAGCGGATCGTCGTCACCGGCCAGCACCAGCGTGGGTTGGCGGATCTTGTGCAGCCAATGAATGCTGGTCCAGCCCAGTCCGGCGAAAAGCTGCCAGTAATAGCCCATCTTGCCGCCGGAGCGCACCTTGCTGGCGTGCGCCATGGCCAGGCTTGGATCACGACGGAAGGCGCCGCCATAGATTTCCGGGGCGATCAATACGCCATAGGAAGGCTGCACATAGCGTCGTGGGCTGGCCATGCACCACAGCACCCGGGGCTTGCCCGGGATCATCACCGCGCCGGCCGAGGTCGCCGCGAGCACCAGTTTCTTGCAGCGCTCGGGATGATCATGGGCAAACTGCTGCGCCAGGGCGCCGCCCCAGGACACGCCGATCACATTGACCTGGCCGTAGTCCAGATAATCGAGCATGCGTGCCGCCAGCTTGGCCAGACCCGGAAAGCGGTACGGCGTATTGGGAGTCGAGGAGCCGCCGACGCCGGGTACATCGAAGGCGATCACTTCGAGGTCGGTGTCGAGTGCCTTGACGAATGGCATGACCAATTCCAGGTTGGCGCCGATGCCATTGAAAATTAATAGCGGGGCCATCTTGCCGCTGCCGGGGCGAACCGCGGTGCGGATGGTCTGGCCATCCAGCTCGATGGTACGGAATACGAAAGGTAACGACATGCGCAGAAGCCCTAATAAATAAAATACCGAGTTAGACCTTCCCGACGACGCTGGCGAGCGGCACTTCCCGGTGCCGCCGACAAATGTTGTGCAATGCTCGGCCGATTAGCGCTCGTGCACGTAAGTACCAGGAGCGGCTGCGCCGGCCGGGTAGCTTTTGTTGCCCAGGTTGGCGGGCGCCTTATGGGTTTTGCCCGAGTGCTCGGCCAGCCAGGTTTGCCAGTGCAGCCACCAGGAGTCGGCATGTTTGGTAGCGCTTTCCTGCCAGGCCTTGTGGCCTTCGGGCATTTCGCTGTTGGTCATGTAGCGGGCCTTGGGATTGCCCGGCGGGTTGAGGATGCTCTGGATATGACCGCTGTTGGACAGTACGAATTCGCATTTGCCGCCAAACAGTTTGGCTGACTTGTAGCACGACTCCCACGGGGTGATGTGGTCGGTGGTTCCGGCTACGCAATACAGATCGCATGTCACTTGCTTCAGGTCTATCGGTGTACCGCATACTTCCAGCGCGCCGCTACGAACCAACGGGTTGGACTTGAACATCTCAATGAACTCGCCATGCAACGCGGCGGGCAGGCGTGTGGTGTCATTGTTCCAGTGCAGAATGTCGAATACCGGTGGCTCGTTGCCGAGCAAGTAGTTGTTGACCCAGTAGTTCCAGATCAGGTCGTTCGGCCGCATCCAGGCGAATACCTTGGCCATGTCGCTGCCTTCCAGGACGCCGGCCTGGTAGGAGCGGCGCTTGGCGGCTTCGAGGCTCTTTTCGTCGGCGAACAGTGCGACGTCGGTTTCCAGGCGGTTATCGAGGACGCTGACCAGCAGGGTCAGGGCATGCACCTTCTGTTCGCCGAGAGCTGCATAGTGGCCGAGCAGCGACGCGGTGGTCAGGCCGCCGGAGCAGGCGCCGAGCATGTTGATGTCCGCGCTGCCGGTAACCTTGCAGACCACTTCGATGGCTTCCTTGAGCGCTTCGATATAGGTCGAAAGCCCCCATTCGCGCTGTGCCTTGGTCGGGTTGCGCCAGCTCACCACGAAGGTCTGAATGCCGTTGCGCAGAAGGAAGCGCGCCACGCTTTTTTCCGGCGACAGGTCGAATACGTAGAACTTGTTGATCTGCGGCGGCACGACCAGCAGCGGGCGCTCGTGCACCTGCTCGGTGGTCGGTTTGTACTGGATCAGCTCCAGTACCTCATTACGGAAAATAACCGCGCCGTCGGTGGTGGCCAGGGTCTTGCCGACCTCGAACACCGACATGTTCACCTGGCTCGGCATACCGCCGTTGTGCACGATGTCCTTGGCCAGATGGGAAAGGCCGTCGAGCAGGCTCTTGCCGCCGGTCTCGAAAAAACGCTTTACCGCGGCGGGGTTGGCCAGGGTGTTGCTCGGCGACATGGCGTCGGTCATCAGGTTGATCACGAAATGACCGCGGCTGGCGTCCTGTTCCGACAGGTTGCTGTGCTCGACCCAGTCGTGCAGCTCCTTGCGCCAGGACAGGTAGGTCTGCAGATAGCGCCGGTACAGCGGGTTCTGGCTCCAGGCCGGATCGGCAAAGCGACGATCGCCGGGTTCGGGCTGCAATTCCGATTGGCCCAATAGGACATTCTTCAACTCAATGCCGAAATGCGCGGCATGTTTGGCGCTATGAAAGGGCTGCTTGATCGCTTGCCTTAGCACCAGGCGCGCCGCAGTAAGAAGATCCCGGCCGCGAATGCCGATAACCGGATTCACGCCGAGGGTATTCTCTGATGCCTGCGACTTCAGATCGTCATTGCTTTTATCGGTCATCTACAACGCTCCATTGTCCTGAGACGGATACCGGCGTACGGCTGTGTGCTACACAGGGCCAAGGGGCCGTGTACTGCCCGGTTTGAAGGGGGGCGGAACGATCCGCAACTTTTCCATGCATCAGACGGGCCTGACGCAGAAAGCTTATCCATAGCCTCTGGTTACCCGAGTTTTTGAATTTGTGCAAGCTGGCCGCGAGGTGGGCCGAGATGGGAGGAGTATGCCGATATCGATTAGAAAATGCGCTCTAACAGGCCGTTGAAGCACGTCTGCGAATAGCCAAGGCAATGACCAGGTGTCGCCGCAAAAACAGGCGAGAAATGGCAGGGATCGTACTTGAGGTGAGGTGCCGTAAATGAGCATTTTGGCCCGGGGTGGCTGGTCTGGGCTCGTATTCGAGACGCCCAGCGCAGTATTGCCAACCCAGGTGGTTTTTCAACGGTATGCCGACCAATGGGCTCCCGCTGATGCGGGCCCATGCGGTGCGCTTATTGCGTGGAAAGAAATTTCATTGGGGAAAGATTACAGCATCAGCTTGACTGCGGATTCGTCCGGGTCGCGTGATTTTCCCGCAGCCTCAAGTGCTGCGAGGTAATCCGCCCAAAGCTCTGCCTGTGTGGTCGCCAGGCGATAGAGGTAGTCCCAGGTGAACAGGCCGCTGTCGTGACCGTCGTCGAAGCACAGTTTTAGTGCATAGTTGCCGGCCGGTTCGATGTGCGTCAGGCCGACGTGCAGCTTGCCGGTCTGCAGGATCGGCTTGCCGTGCCCTTGCACCTCGGCCGAGGGCGAATGTACCCGCAGGAACTCGGCGGGCAGGCTATAGCTCTCGGCGGCACCGTATCGCAGTTCCAGAGTCCTACTGGTTTTGTGCAGCTTGATCGCGCTGGGGATGTGCATGGGAAGCTCCAGGCCGCAAGTCTCAAGCTACAAGTTGAAGCGGGGCGCTTGTGACTTGTAGCTTGTCGCTTGAGGCTGCTCTTAGAGAATATAGCGCGAGAGATCTTCGTCCTGCGCCAGTTCGCCGAGATGGTGGTTGACGTAGGCGGCGTCGATCATCATCGGCTGGCCATTCTGTTGTCCAGCCAGATCGCCAGCGCTGAACGAGACCTCTTCGAGCAGGCGCTCGAGCAGGGTATGCAGACGCCGGGCGCCGATATTCTCGGTCTTTTCGTTGACCTGCCAGGCGATTTCGGCGATTCGCTTGATGCCGTCGGCGACAAATTCGATGTTCAGCCCTTCGGTCTGGAGCAGCGCTGCGTATTGCTCGGTCAGCGAGGCGTGGGGTTCGCTGAGGATGCGTTCGAAGTCCTCTGGCGACAATGCCTTGAGTTCGACGCGGATCGGCAGGCGGCCCTGCAGTTCCGGCACTAGGTCGCTCGGTTTGCTCAGATGGAAGGCGCCTGAGGCGATGAACAGGATGTGATCGGTCTTGACCATGCCCAGCTTGGTATTCACCGTGCAGCCTTCGATCAGCGGCAGCAGGTCGCGCTGCACGCCTTCGCGGGAAACATCGGCGCCGCCGACATTGCCGCGCTTGGCGACCTTGTCGATCTCATCGATAAAGACGATGCCGTTCTGCTCGACTGCTTCGAGGGCGCGGGCTTTCAGCTCATCCTCGTTGACCAGGCGTGCGGCCTCTTCGTCGCGCACCAGCTTGAGCGCTTCCTTGACCTTGAGTTTGCGGCTCTTCTTCTTGCCCTTGCCCATGTTGGAGAACAGGTTTTGCAACTGGCTGGTCATCTCCTCCATGCCCGGCGGGGTCATGATCTCGATGCCGGCGGACGCCTCGGCGACCTCGATTTCGATCTCCTTATCGTCCAGCTGGCCTTCGCGCAGGCGCTTGCGAAACAGCTGGCGGGTGTTGCTGTCGTTCGATGCCGATTCCTCGCCGAAGCTGCGGGCAGGCGGCAGCAGGGCATCGAGGATGCGTTCTTCGGCGGCATCTTCGGCGCGATGGCGCACGCGGACGATTTCCTGCTCGCGGAGCATCTTCACCGCGGCATCTGCGAGGTCGCGAATGATCGATTCGACATCGCGGCCGACATAGCCGACCTCGGTGAATTTGGTCGCTTCGACCTTGATGAAGGGAGCACCGGCCAGCTTCGCCAGACGGCGGGCGATTTCGGTTTTACCGACCCCGGTGGGGCCGATCATCAGGATGTTCTTCGGTGTGACTTCGGCGCGTAGCTCCAGCGGCAGCTGCATGCGCCGCCAGCGGTTGCGCAGGGCGATGGCCACGGCGCGTTTGGCGTCGTCCTGGCCGATGATATGGCGGTTGAGTTCGTGGACGATCTCGCGAGGGGTCATGGACATGCAGGCGTACTCCGGCAGAAACCGCGCTTACTCGGCGCAGTCTTCTTCCTCGATGGTTAGATTCTGGTTGGTGAAGACGCAGATGGAACCGGCGATATTCAGGGCCGTTTCGGTGATCTCGCGGGCGCTCAGCTCGGTCTTTTGCAGCAGCGCCATGGCCGCGGCTTGGGCGAAACCGCCGCCGGAACCCATGGCGATCAGGCCGTGCTCGGGCTCCACGACATCGCCGTTGCCGGTGATGATCAGCGAGGCGTCCTTGTTGGCGACCGCGAGCATCGCCTCCAGACGGCTCAGGGAGCGATCGGTGCGCCAGTCCTTGGCCAGTTCGACGGCGGCGCGTACCAGATGGCCCTGGTGTTTTTCGAGCTGGCCTTCGAAGCGTTCGAACAGAGTAAAGGCGTCTGCGGTGGCACCGGCGAAGCCTGCCAATACCTGACCGTGATAGAGCCGACGGACTTTTTTCGCGTTGCCTTTCATCACGGTATTGCCGAGGGACACCTGGCCGTCGCCGCCCATGACGACTTTGCCGTTGCGGCGCACTGAAACGATGGTGGTCAAGGGAGAGTCTCCACGCAGCGGGGCGAAAGTGCCCAATGCAGACTCAAATGGGGGCGCAGGGTGCGAGGTTCAAGTCTAGGGCCACGCCGATGGACGGAAACCCTCGGCGGCTTGTAACCGAATGCGACCGCGAGTTGCTGCTCAGGGCGTCTTGCGTTGCTGCAGCAGGAGATTGCTGAAGCCGTTGCCGGCCAGGGTCTTCTGCGCGCCGGCCAACTGCTCGCGGGTGGCGAAGGGGCCGACCAACACCCTATGCCAGGTCTCGTCGCGCACGGTGCCGGATTCGACCTGCACGTTCTGCCCGAGCAGGATGATCTGCGCGCGCAGACTGTCAGCATCTTCCCGGCGCCGGAAGGAACCGGCCTGCAGGAAAAACTGGGTGCTGGTGGCCGCTTGCGCGATCAACGGTGGAGGTGGCGGGGTCAGGCCCTTGAGCGCCGCTTCGGCACGCGCGGTGTCGATTTTCGCGGCTTCCTCGGGGCTGACGGGCTTCTGCTCGGGCTTGGCGGGCTCCGGCTCTTGCGGCGGAACTATCACTTCCGACTCGGGAAGCAGGGTGTAGAAGTCGTACTTGGGTTTGTTCGGCTCGTTCTTGTCCGTCTTGCTTGTTGTGGGCTTGGTGCCTTGCTGGCTGTTCGCCTGCTCGCCGCGGGGACGCTTGATGTCGTCCCGGCCAGGTTCGAGGCTGAACAGGAACACCATGAAGCCGCCGATCACCAAGCCGCTGACCAGCCAGATCCAACCGGGCGCGGATTTCTTCGCCGGTGCCTGATAGCGGCTGGCGCCGCGTTTCGGCGCGGCTTTCTTGCGCGCTGCCACTTACATGCGCTCCAGGGTTTCCAGGCCCAGCAGCTCCAGGCCCTGCTTGAGCGTGCGGCCGGTCAGGGCGGCCAGACGCAGGCGACTTTGCTGGGTGGCCTGGTCCTCGGCCGAGAGAATCGGGCAGTGCTCGTAGAAGCTGGAAAACAGCCCGGCCAGGTCGTAGAGGTAGGCGCAGAGGAGATGCGGCACGCCTTTCTCGGCCACGCCATTGAGTACCTCGCCGAATTGCGCCAGCTTGCCGGCCAATTCGATTTCGTGGGGCGCTTGCAGTGTCAACTGACCTTCGATCTGCTCGAAGCTCTTGCCGAGCTTGCGGAACACGCTGGCCACCCGGGTATAGGCGTACAGCAGGTAGGGCGCGGTATTGCCTTCGAAGCTGAGCATCTGTTCGAAATTGAAGCTGTAGTCGCTGGTGCGGTGCTTCGACAGATCGGCATATTTCACCGCGCCGATGCCGACCGCATGGGCGATCTGCCGCAGTTCTTCTTCGCTGAGGTCCGGGTTTTTGCCTTTGACCAGGCCATAGGCGCGTTCTTCGGCCTCATCGAGTAGGTCGATCAGCTTCACCGTGCCGCCGTCGCGGGTCTTGAACGGGCGACCGTCGGCGCCGTTCATGGTGCCGAAGCCCATGTGTTCGAGTTGCATGCCGTCATGCACGAAGCCGGCGCGGCGCGCGACTTCAAAAGCCATCTGGAAGTGCAGGGCCTGGCGTTGGTCGACGAAATACAGCACGCGGTCAGCCTTGAGCTGTTCGCTGCGGTAGCGCATGGAGGCCAGGTCGGTGGTCGAGTAGAGGTAGCCGCCGCCAGCCTTTTGCACGATCACCGGCAGCGGATTGCCTTCGGCATTCTTGAATTCGTCCATGAACACGCACTGCGCGCCGTTGCTTTCGCTGAGCAGGCCCTTGGCGCGCAGGGCCTCGATGATGCCCGGCAGCTCGGCGTTATAGGCACTCTCGCCCTTGACGTCGGCGGGGCTCAACTTCACCCCGAGGCGGTCGTAGGCCTTCTGGCAGTGCGACAGGGAGATATCGTTGAAGCGGTGCCACAGGCGCATGCATTCCGGCTCGCCGGCTTGCAGCTGCACCACCAGTTCGCGGGCGCGTTCGGCGAATTCGGCGGAGTCGTCGAAGCATTTCTTCGCCGCGCGATAGAAGCCTTCGAGGTCGGCCAGCTCGCTTTCGGCGGCGGCCGGGTTGGCTTCCATGAAGGCCAGTAGCATGCCGAACTGGGTGCCCCAATCGCCGACATGGTTCTGCCGGATCACGGTGTCGCCGAGGAACTCCAGCACCCGCGCCACGGCATCGCCGATGATGGTCGAGCGCAGGTGGCCGACGTGCATTTCCTTGGCCAGGTTCGGCGACGACAGGTCGACGACCACGCGCTGCGGCGCACCGGTCTTGCGTACGCCGAGATGCTCGTCGGCGAGCAGGGCGTCCAGGCGTTTGGCCAGTGCGTCGGTGTTCTGATAGAAATTGAGAAAGCCCGGGCCGGCGATTTCGACCTTGCTGATCTGTGCATCGTTCGGCAGCGCGGCGATCAGCTTCTCCGCCAGGTCACGGGGCTTCATGGCCGCCGGCTTGGCCAGCATCATGGCGATGTTGCTGGCGAAGTCACCGTGGCTTTTGTCTTTGGTGTTCTCCACCTGAATAGCCGGGCTCAGGCCGTCGGGCAGCACGCCTTCGGCGGTGAGGCGGGTCAGGGCTTGCTGGATCAGGTGGCGAATGCTGTCTTTCATGATCTACTCGGTCGGCCGTTGTCAGCGGCGGCACCCGAAGGCGCTGGTGGAAAATTGGGCATTATCGACGCCCGGAGGGCGCAGCTTCAAGCTGCATGTCATAAGCGGTCAGTAAAAGCGTGCGCTGGCGCCCCGATTTCAAGCTGATCCGCTTGCCGCTTAAAACAAATCGATGGGGTCGACATCCAGCGACCAGCGTACCGCGCGGCCACTGGGCATCTGCTCCAGGGCCTGAGTCCAGCTGCCCAGCAGTCGGTGCAGCGTCGCGCGAGTGTTGGCCTGGATCAGCAATTGGGCGCGGTAGCGGCCGGCGCGGCGCTCCATGGGGGCCGGTACCGGGCCGAGCAATTCGATGCCGCTGAGGCCGAGTTCGCCCAGAAGCAGCTCGGCTTCGCTGCAGGCCTGATCGAGAAATGCTTCGGCCTGTCCTGGTTTGTGGGCTTCTCCGCGTAGCAGGGCGAGGTGGCAGAACGGCGGCAGGCCCGCGCTGCGGCGCTCGCTCAGGGCCTGTTCGGCGAAGGCGAAATAACCCTGTTCGGTCAGCTGTACCAGCAGTGGGTGGTCGGCCAGATGACTCTGGATAATCACCTTGCCGGCTTCTTCCGCACGGCCTGCACGCCCCGCGACCTGGACGATCAGCTGCGCCATGCGCTCGCTGGCGCGGAAGTCCGCCGAGAACAGTCCGCCGTCAGCGTCAAGAATCGCCACCAGAGTCACCCGGGGAAAGTGATGGCCCTTGGCGAGCATCTGGGTGCCGACCAGGATGCAGGGTGCGCCGCGTTGCACGGTACTGAACAGGGTGCTCATGGCGTCCTTGCGCGAGGTGCTGTCGCGGTCCACGCGCAGTACCGGCACATCCGGGAAGAGGATGGCCAGGCGCTCCTCGGCCCGTTCGGTGCCGGCTCCTACCGGTCTCAGGTCGACGTTGTTGCAGGTCGGGCAGTTGCTCGGTTGGCGCTCGACGTGTCCGCAATGGTGGCAGCGCAGTTCGCGGAAGCGTTGGTGTACGGTCATCCGCGCGTCGCAACTCGGGCACTCGGAGAGCCAGCCACAATCGTGGCAGAGCAGGGTCGGGGCGAATCCACGGCGGTTGAGGAAGACCAGGACCTGCTGGCCGGCCGCCAATCTCTGCGCGATCGCTTGCTGCATCGGTCCGGAAATCCCCGAGTCCAGCGGCCGGCTCTTCACATCCAGACGCAGGAAGCGTGGTGGCTTGGCGCCGCCGGCGCGTTCGCGCAGGTGCAGCAGCGCGTAGCGGCCACTGTGGGCGTTGTGCAGGCTTTCCAGTGACGGGGTGGCTGAGCCGAGCAGAATCGGGATGTTTTCCTGGCGCGCGCGTACCACCGCCAGGTCGCGGGCGTGGTAGCGCAGACCTTCCTGCTGCTTATAAGAGGCGTCGTGCTCTTCGTCGATGATGATCAGGCCCGGGCGTTGCATCGGAGTGAACAATGCCGAGCGGGTGCCGATGATGATATCCGCCTCGCCGTCGCGCGCCGCCAGCCAGGCATCCAGGCGCTCGCGGTCGTTGACTGCCGAATGCAGCAAGGCGATGCGTGCGTTGAAACGCTGCTGGAAGCGCGCCAGGGTCTGCGGCCCCAGGTTGATCTCGGGAATCAGCACCAGGGCCTGCTTGCCGGCTTCCAGGGTTTCGCGGATCAGTTGCAGATAAACTTCGGTCTTGCCGCTGCCGGTGACGCCGGCAAGCAGGAAGGCGTTGAAACCGCCGAGGCCCGAGCGAATCGCCTGCATCGCACTGCGCTGTTCGGCGTTTAGGGTCAGCTCCGGCTGGGCCAGCCAGTTGGCGTGGCGCTCGCTGAGGTTATGGCGGCGTACGTCGATGTCGACCAGGCCCTTCGCCAGCAGTAGATCGAGGCTGTCCTTGTTCAGTTGCAATGTGCTGAGCAATCGGTGCGCAACGCCGTGCGGATGCTGGGCGATGATTTTCAGCGCTTCCCGCTGGCGCGGGGCACGGTTCAGGCGCGGATCGTCGAGCTTTGCGCCCTCGGCCAGGCGCCAAAACCGATCCTGTCGCGCTTCGGCCGGTTCGCCCTGGCGCAGCAGCACTGGCAGCGCCCAGCTGAGGGTGTCGCCGAGGCTGTGCTGGTAATACTGCGCGGTCCACAGGCACAGCTTGAACAGTGCCGGCGGCAGCGGCGAGCGGGCATCGAGCAGTTGCAGCGCCGGTTTGAGTTTTTCGGCCGGCACGTCGCTGTGCTCGCTCAGCTCGACCAGAATGCCGATCAGCTCGCGCTTGCCGAACGGCACGCGCAGGCGCACGCCCGGCTGCAGCGCGCTACGCGGTACGCCGGGCGGGGCGCGATAGTCGAACAGGCGGCGTAGCGGCGAGGGCAGGGCGAGGCGCAGAATGGCGTCGGGCACGCGAGGGGAACTCCTGGGCTCTGTCGGGAGTGAGCGAGGCGCGATCTTAGCATGCAGGTGAGCGATGACCGGCAAGCGTGCCGGCTTGCTTCGCCGCGGCACTCTGGTATTATCCGCGGCCTAATTCCGTGCGGTATTCAACAATAGTGTTGGATGGCGGCACGATAGCCCGAGGAATACATCATGAAAGCCGATATCCATCCTACTTACGAAGCCATCACCGCTACTTGCAGCTGTGGCAACGTGATCGAAACCCGTTCCACCCTGAACAAGCCGCTGAGCCTGGACGTGTGCAACGAGTGCCACCCGTTCTACACCGGTAAGCAGAAGATGCTGGATACCGGCGGCCGCGTCGATCGCTTCAAGCAGCGCTTCGGCATGTTCGGCGCCAAGCAGTAAGCTTGCGCGCAGCGTTGGATGCCCCGATGGGTTGTTCCTCGCTACTGAAAAAGGCGTCCCTGGTGGGCGCCTTTTTTGTATCCGCGATTTATTTCAATCCGGCGCTGGCCTTTTGCACGATGCCGGATGGCTTGCCGAGTGTCGCCGTGCAGCGGGTCGTGGACGGCGATACGTTGCGCTTGAGCGATGGTCGCAGCGTTCGCCTGATTGGTCTGAATAGCCCAGAGCTGGCGCACCGTAAGCGCTCCGCCGAGCCATTCGCCGAGGCGGCGCGCAAGCAATTGCAGGCACTGGTGAGGGCCAGCGACGGACGCCTCCGCTTGCAGGTGGGGCATCAGGGCAAAGACCATTACGGTCGTACCCTGGCCCACCTTTACGATGCGCGGGGGCGCAACCTGGAGGCGCAGATGCTCGCCGAGGGCCTGGGTTATCTGGTGGCGATAGCGCCCAATGTCGACCTGGTCGAATGTCTGCGTGCTGCCGAGCAGAGCGCACGCCACGCGCGTCTCGGTATCTGGCGCCAGTCAGAGGTACAAACCCCGGGGCAGCTGCGCCACTCCGGTTTCGCGCTGATCCGCGGCGAAGTTCAGCGAGTAGAGCGCAATAGTGGTGGCGTCTGGCTGGAGATGGGCGATGCCCTGGTGCTGCGGGTGAACGGGAAGGCACTCGACAGTTTCGACGTGCGCCAGTTGCAGGCCCTGGTCGGGCGCCGGGTCGAGGCCCGTGGCTGGGTGGTCGATCGCGCCAAGCGCGGCGCGCTCAAGCCGAACCAGGCGCGCTGGTTGCTGCCGCTGACCCATCCGGCGATGTTGGAAGCGCTGCCGTGAGTGGGCGGCTGCTGCTGTTGCTGGTGCTGCTCGGCCAGCTCGCGGGATGCGCGGTCAATCCGGCTACCGGTCGCACGAACTTCGTGATGATGAGTGAGCAGCAGGAGCTGGATCTCGGTCGGCGCGACAACCAGGAAATCCTCAAGCAGTACCCACGCTATGCCGACGAAGCCCTGCAGACCTATGTGCAGCAGGTCGGAGAGCGGGTGGCGCGTACCAGTCACCGCAATCAACTGGATTACCGTTTCACGGTAGTCGATAGTCCGGATATCAATGCTTTTGCCTTGCCTGGCGGATATATCTTCATTCACCGCGGGCTGCTCGCCTATCTGGGCTCCGAAGCGGAGCTGGCCGCCGTGCTGGGGCACGAGATCGGTCATGTAACCGCTCGCCATAGTGTGCAGCAGCAGAGTCAGGCCAGCGCTTGGGGCATCCTCGGGCAGGCGGTGGCGATCGGTACCGGAGTCGGTGCGGCGGGGGATTTGACCAATGTGCTGGGCAGTGCGCTGGTTCGTGGCTATGGTCGCGACATGGAGCTGGAGGCCGATGGCCTGGGTGCTCAGTATCTGGCGCGCAGTGGCTATGATCCCGAAGCGATGATCGCGGTGGTCAAGGTGCTGAAGGCGCAGGAGGTCTTCGCCCGCGACCAGGCCGCGAAACGCGGGGAGGCGCAACCGGCCGGTGGTTATCACGGCCTGTTCGATACTCACCCGGACAATGATCGGCGTCTGCAACAAGTGCTGGGGCCGGCACAGGCACTGGCGAATGGGCGGCAGGAACTCAATCGCGAGGTGTTTCTCCGCCATCTCGAAGGGCTGCCATTCGGGGATTCGGCCGAAACCGGAATACGCCGCGGTCAGCATTTCTATCATGGGCCGCTGGATTTCACCCTGATGTATCCCCGTGGCTGGATCATCATCAATCGTTCCGACGCCCTGGTCGCGCATTCGCCGGATCAGTTGGCGCTGGTGGTCATGACGCTCGAGCCCAATCCGCAGAATTTGCCGCCTGAACAATTGCTGCGTCAGCGCGTGGGCGGGCAGCGCCTGGTCGACGGTAGTGAGCTGCGCCAGTCCGGGATGCGCGGTTACAGTGCGCGGGTGGGCGATAAGCGGGTGGCGCTGCTGCAGCATGCTGCGCGCAGCTACCTGCTCGTCGGTGCTGTGCGCGGTCGTGGCGCGTTAGAGACTTGGGATCCGGCATTTATCCAGGTGATTCAAAGCATGCGCCCGCTGGCGGCGGCCGAGCGCAAGCTGGCCGAGCCGTTGCGTATCCATTTGCTGCGGGCCACTCCTGGCCAAAGCCTCGCGGCGCTGGCCAGGCAAAGCGGCTTGCCTGGGGATGCGCTGGACACTCTGCGCTTGCTGAATAACCTTTATCCCTCTGGCGAGCCGCAATCGGGCGACTGGTTGAAGCAGGTGCGCTAGCAGTCCATTGGCCGATCTAGTGCAAGGCGAACGCGAGCGAAAAAGCAGGTAACACGTCGGTAAAGAGCATTTTTAAGTCGCTTTTGTGGCTATATTGGCAATTTCTACGGTCGCGCACCCGGCCGCTGCGGCTATTGCCGATGGGGTGCGTCAGTCTTGTGCAGCCGTGGGCAACTTGCGTATGCTCGGCCGCCTGCCCGTCAACAGCCCAAAGCGGAAAGCCACCATGTCTGATCTAAAAACCGCCGCTCTCGAATATCACGCCAATCCCCGTCCGGGTAAGTTGAGCGTCGAGCTAACCAAACCTACCGCAACTGCTCGTGACCTGGCGCTGGCCTACAGCCCGGGCGTCGCTGAGCCTGTGCGTGAAATCGCACGTGATCCTGAGCTGGCTTACCGTTACACCGGCAAGGGTAATCTGGTCGCGGTAATTTCTGACGGCACCGCTATTCTGGGGCTTGGCGATCTCGGGCCGTTGGCATCCAAGCCGGTAATGGAAGGCAAGGGCGTCCTGTTCAAGCGTTTTGCAGGCATCGACGTGTTCGACATCGAAGTCGAATCCGAGAGCCCGCAAGCATTTATCGATACCGTGCGCCGCATTTCCATCACATTCGGCGGCATCAACCTGGAAGATATCAAGGCGCCCGAATGCTTTGAAATCGAGCGTACGCTGATCGAGCAGTGCGATATTCCGGTCTTTCACGATGACCAGCACGGCACTGCGATCGTGACCGCTGCGGGCATGATCAACGCGCTGGAAATCGCCGGCAAGACTCTTCCAGAAGCGCAGATCGTCTGCCTCGGCGCCGGTGCGGCAGCCATTTCCTGCATGAAGTTGCTGGTCAGCATGGGCGCCAAGGTCGAGAACATCTATATGATCGACCGCAAGGGGGTGATCCACTCCGGGCGTGACGATCTGAACCAGTATAAGGCGGTTTTTGCCCACGAGACGCCCAAGCGCACCCTGTCCGACGCGCTGAATGGTGCCGATGTGTTCGTTGGCCTCTCCGGTGCCAACCTGCTCAGCCAGGAAGACCTGATGCGCATGGGGCCGTCGCCCATCGTCTTCGCCTGCTCCAACCCGGACCCGGAGATCAAGCCGGAGCTGGCGCATGCCGTACGCGATGACGTGATCATGGCCACCGGCCGTTCGGATTATCCGAACCAGGTCAACAACGTGCTTGGCTTCCCGTTCATCTTCCGTGGTGCTCTGGACGTTCGCGCCACCCGAATCAATGAAGAGATGAAGATTGCCGCCGCATTGGCCCTGCGTGATCTGGCCAGATTGCCGGTGCCGCAGGAAGTCTGTGACGCTTATGGCGGTATCGCCCTGGAGTTCGGTCGTGAATACATCATTCCGAAGCCGATGGACCCGCGTCTGATCACCGTGGTCTGCGACGCAGTGGCCAAGGCGGCCATCGAGAGCGGCGTGGCGACCCTGCCTTATCCGAAGCACTACCCGCTGCAGTCGGTGGACGACGTGTTTAACGGCTAAACCGCTGTTCGCAGCCAATAAAAAACCCGCCGAGGCGGGTTTTTTATTGGCTGCGTTTCCGTTAACTGCGCATGCGTGAGCTTTGTGCGGCATTCGGGCTGCGTTCCGCGATCTCGGGAGGGGGACCTTTCCCTGTATCGCCAAGCGACGAGCGGGTGGTCCTGAGGGCTGCATTCGCCGTGGGGCGCGCGTCCTGCTCTGTTGCGCTCAAGTGCTCGGCACTTATCAGGCGCTGGTTCGAAGGCTGTGCTGCGCGCACTGGCGCCAATGCGCACTCCTGAAGCGCGCAACGAGCGCCTAGCCTGGGTGGTTGCGCGGTTTCGATCGGCTCATCGCTCTGATGTGCATATGACACTTGCTAGAACAAATCGATCGGGGCCGCCTCATCGGCAGGCAACGGACTGCCAGGAATGCCGAGAGCGGGGTCCAGTTCACTCATTGGCGGCGGTGAATCTTCGCTTTTGAACAGCTCGAAATAGGCATCCGGCGTTCCTGGCAGCGCGGCGCGACCACTGTAGGGGTCGATGCGCAGGGTCAAGATACCTTGCGGTTCAGGAGGTAGATGGCTTGGGCGATCCTTCAGTGCTGCACCCATATAGCGCATCCAGATCGGCAAGGCGACAGTGCCGCCATATTCGTTGCGGCCAAGGCTCTCCGGCTGGTCGAAGCCAGCCCATACGGTGGTCACGTAATCGCCGTTATATCCGGAGAACCAGCTGTCCTTCGACTCGTTGGTTGTACCGGTCTTGCCGGCCAAATCGTCACGGCCCAGCGCCAATGCGCGTCTGCCGGTGCCGCGCTTGATCACGTCCTGCAGCATGCTGGTCATGATATAGGCAGTGCGCTCGTCGATGATCCGCGGTGCTGCCGCGGGCGTCGTCGCTGGGAGCTGGTCTGCAGTGCTGGTTTCGCCGTCCGGCGTTGCGTGTTCGGCAATTTTCGGAATTACTGCGCGGGTTGCATTCGGCGTGCTCGGCGGGTTGGCGACATACAGGGTTTCGCCATGTCGATCGTCGATGCGTTCGATCAGGTATGGCTGGGTTTTGTATCCGCCATTGGCGAATACCGTCCAGCCGGTCGCAATCTCCATCGGGGTCAGGTTGGCTGTGCCCAGCGCCAGGGAGAGGTTGTGCGGCAGTTCCTGTTTGTTGAAACCGAACTGGCTGACGTAGTCGAGGGTGGCGTCGACACCGAGCGCCTGTAACAAGCGAATCGACACCAGGTTGCGCGATCGGTAAAGCGCTTCCCGCAAACGGATCGGCCCCAGGAAGGTGTTGTTGTCGTTCTTCGGTCGCCAGGCTTCGCTCATGCCGGCTTCCTGGAAGACGATGGGCGCATCGTTGACCAGGCTGGCGGCGGTATAGCCACTGTCCAGTGCGGCGCTGTAAACGAAAGGCTTGAAGCTGGAGCCAGGCTGGCGCTTGGCCTGGATTGCGCGGTTGTAGTTGCTCTGCTCGAAGGAGAAACCGCCGACCAGGGCGCGTATTGCGCCGTTATATGGATCCAGGGAAATCAGCGCACTTTGCGCGAGCGGCAATTGGCTGAACTGCAGGCTGCCATCTTCCGCGCGGAGGACCCGTACCAGGTCGCCGATCTGTGCGACATCTGCCGGCTGCTGTGGCCGTGGTCCCAGGCTGTTGGTGTTGAGGAAGGGACGTGCCCACTTCATGCTGTCCCAGGTTATGGCTTCCTCCTGGCCATTGCGCAGCAGTACCAGAATCCCGCTTTTCTCGACCTGGGTGACGATTGCCGGCTCCAGTCCGCCCAGGGTGTTCTGCTTGGCCAGCTCCGCCATCCAGGTTTCCTGGGTCATCCCCGGTAGCCGGCTCTCGGGGCCGCGATAGCCGTGGCGCTGGTCATAGGCAAGCAAGCCTTCGCGCACGGCGGTGTTGGCGGCGGTTTGCAGGTCGCTGGAAATGCTGGTGTATACGTTGAAACCCTCGGTGTAGGCATCGCTACCATAGCGGCCGACCATTTCGGCGCGGGCCATCTCCGCGACATAAGGCGCGGCCAGCTCGGGAGTTTGCATGTGATAGCTGGCGGTATTGGGCTCGGCTAGCGCGCTTTCGTAGTGTTGCTGATCTATGCGTCCCAGGAGGTGCATGCGGCCGAGAATCCAGTCTCGGCGCGCTTTTGCCCGCTCGGGATTGGTCAGCGGGTTGTAGCGGGAGGGGGCTTTCGGTAAGCCGGCGATCATGGCCATCTGCGCCAGGCTGAGTTCACCGATCGGCTTGCCGTAATAGACCTGCGAGGCGGCTTCGATACCGTAGGCACGGTGACCCAGGTAGATTTTGTTGACGTACAGCTCGAGGATTTCATCCTTGCTCAGCTCGCGTTCGATCTGCAGCGCCAGAAGGATTTCATTGATCTTGCGCGAAAAGCTTCGCTCGCTGGTGAGGAAATAGTTCTTCGCCACCTGCATGGTGATGGTGCTGCCGCCGGACTGAATCTGGCCGCTTCGCAATATTTGCGTGGCAGCGCGCAGCAGGCTGCTAAGGTCGACGCCATAATGATTCGCAAAGTTGTCGTCTTCGGCCGAAAGCAGGGCGCTGATGAAGTCCTTGGGAATGTCGGCGAAGGCAATGGGCGATCGACGCATCTCGCCGAATTCCGCGATCAGCTTGGCATCGCTGCTGTAAACCCTCAGCGGAATTTGCAGCTGAATGCTGCGCAATGATTCGACGGATGGCAGGCTAGGGCTAAGATAAAGGAAGGCGCCACTTAAACTGAGTAGCAGCCCACAAAAAACAGCGACACCCGACCAGCAGAACAGCTTTAGCAAACGCATCAAAATTTTGGGATTTCCAGAAAAAAGAATGGGTTAAAAGGAAGAGAAGGTAAAAAGGGGAAAACTGTTCACATTATAAGCGGTTTTTTTGCCGGGGAGCCATTTGCGCTTCTGTCAAGACTGTTATTTAATGTGAAAAAACATAAATAGTCCGTAAGTTGCGGATGCCAATAGGAATTCGGTCGTGCTAGGGCTCTTCAATAAGAAAGCGAATACGCTACTCGGGATCGATATCAGTTCGACCTCCGTCAAGCTCCTCGAATTGAGTCGCTCCGGAAGCCGCTACAAAGTAGAGGCTTACGCTGTCGAGCCGCTCCCACCCAATGCTGTGGTCGAAAAGAATATCGCCGAACTCGAGGGCGTCGGTCAGGCACTAGTGCGCGTGTTGGCCAAAGCCAAGTCCGGGGTGAAAACAGTCGCCGTGGCGGTTGCCGGTTCGGCGGTGATCACCAAGACCATTGAGATGGAAGCCGGTCTTTCCGATGACGAGTTGGAAAACCAGCTGAAAATCGAAGCCGACCAGTACATTCCCTATCCGTTGGAGGAAGTGGCGATCGACTTCGAGGTACAAGGTCCCTCGCCGCGCAATGCTGATCGGGTCGAGGTCTTGCTGGCGGCTTGCCGCAAGGAAAACGTCGAGGTCCGCGAAGCCGCGCTCGCCCTTGCCGGCTTGACAGCCAAAGTCGTAGACGTCGAGGCCTATGCGCTGGAGCGCGCCTACGGCCTGCTCGCCCAGCAGCTTGGGGGCGAAGGTGATGAGTTGACGGTAGCGGTGGTCGACATCGGTGCGACCATGACCACACTCAGCGTTCTGCATAATGGCCGCACTATCTATACGCGTGAGCAGCTGTTTGGTGGCAAGCAGCTCACCGAAGAGGTTCAGCGCCGTTATGGTCTTTCGGTGGAAGAGGCTGGGCTTGCCAAGAAACAAGGCGGTCTTCCAGATGACTACGACACTGAAGTTCTGCAGCCGTTCAAGGAGGCGGTGGTTCAGCAGGTATCGCGTTCGCTGCAGTTCTTCTTCGCGGCTGGTCAGTTCCATGACGTCGACTACATCCTATTGGCTGGCGGCACCGCATCCATCCCGGACCTCGATCGATTGATCCAGCAGAAAATCGGTACCCAGACCCTGGTGGCCAATCCGTTTGCCGAAATGGCGCTGAGCGGCAAGGTCAATGCAGGTGCGTTGGCCAGTGACGCTCCGGCATTGATGATTGCGTGTGGGCTGGCGATGAGGAGTTTCGACTAATGGCGCGGATTAACCTTCTTCCCTGGCGCGAGCAGTTACGCGAGGAGCGCAAGCAGCGCTTTCTGGTCAGCCTTGCAGGTGTTCTTGCCGTCGCAGCAGGGATCGTTTTTCTTGGTGATCAATACCTGAATAACGCCATTGAGCAACAGAACGCACGCAATGCTTTTATCAAAAAAGAAATTGCAGTGTTGGATGCGCGCATCAAGGAAATCAGCGAGTTGAAGACTCGGCGCCAACAATTGATCGAGCGAATGAAGATCATCCAGGATCTGCAAGGCAATCGCCCTATTATCGGCCGGGTGTTCGATCAGTTGGTGAGAACGTTGCCGGATGGTGTTTACTTCACTGCCTTGAAAATGAAAGGAAATAATATTTCCATTGTTGGCGCCGCCGAGTCGAACAATCGGGTCTCGGATTTGATGCGGAATTTGGATGCCTCCGAATGGCTGACTTCGCCCAACCTTACCGAGGTCAAGTCGGTTACTGCCGGCGCAGTGGATCAGGCCAATGTATTCCAGCTAGCTGTGCAGCAGACGCAGCCGAAGCTCGACGCTGAGGAGGCTAAAAAATGAGTTTGAGTGAATCGTTGGATGGCCTGCGCAAGCTGGACTTGAGCGAGCTGGATTTAAACAATATTGGTTCCTGGCCTGCTGCGGTAAAAGTTATTGCAAGCATATTGATACTGATTCTGGTATTGGGACTTGGCTACAACTTTCATCTCAAGGATCTGCAGGAGCAGCTTGCTCGCAATGAGGCCGAGGAAGCGACGCTCAAGGGGCAATTTTCCAGCAAGGCAGCGCAGGCTGCCAACCTCGAGGCCTACAAAGAGCAAATGCAGGAGATGGAGGTCTCGTTCGGCGCCTTGCTTCGGCAGTTGCCCAGCGATACCGAAGTGCCTGGGCTTCTGGAGGACATCACTCGTACCGGGTTGGGCAGTGGCTTGGAGTTCGAGGCGATAAAATTGCTGCCAGAAGTCACGCAGCAGTTCTATATCGAATTGCCTATTGAAATCAAAGTGTTGGGTAACTATCACGATGTTGCGACTTTCGTAACGGGTGTCGCGAGTCTTCCTCGAATCGTGACCCTGCATGATTTCGAGTTGCTTCCAGCTACCACAGGCAGCACCTCTAAACTTCGCTTTAGCGTATTGGCCAAGACCTATCGCTATAACGATAAGGAAGAGGAACAAGGTGGTGCGCAGAAGAAGCCCAAGAAAGGGGCGAAAAAATGATTCGTTCTAGCCTCGTATGTTTGCTTGCCGTTGGCTTAGTGGGTTGTGGGTCCGGTAACGACTTTTCCGATCTGCAATCGTATATGGACGAAGTGCGTGCTCGTCCACCTGGTGCAATCGAACCCGCGCCAAAGTTCCCCCCTTATGAAAGTTTTACCTATAACGCGTCGGCGAAGCGCAGCCCATTCCAACCTCCAGTCAAGATCGAATTGCTGGAGCGGCAGAAGGGCTCGAAGGAAATCAAGCCTGATGAATCGCGGGTCAAGCAGTTTCTCGAGGGCTTCAATATCGAAGTTTTCGAGATGGTGGGGACACTTTCCAATGACAGCGGCATGTTTGCGCTGGTCAGTGGTGCTGGCGGCGTTCACCGCGTCAAGGTAGGCGACTATTTGGGTCGAAATTATGGCCGGATTGTCGCTATCGATGAGGCCAAGGTTGATGTGATTGAAATCGTTCCAGATGGTGAAGGTGGTTGGCTGGAGCGGCCGCGCAGTATCTCCCTTAAGGAGCGCTCTTAAATGAGCGGAATGAAGATGAAAAAAAATAATCGGTCTGCCCAACGGAACCTGAAAATGAATAGCTCTTTTTCGCGTCTAGCCCTTTCACTGTTGGCGTTGATCACGTCTCCAGCACTGCTGGCTACAGACCTCCAGGCCTTGGACGTGGCGGCATTGCCCGGTGATCGTGTCGAATTGAAGCTGTCCTTCGATGAGCCGGTGCTGGCGCCGCGTGGGTATACCATCGAGCAGCCGGCGCGAATCGCGCTCGACTTGCCTGGCGTATCCAACAAGCTGGGATCGAAAAATCGTGAGCTGGGCGTGGGTAACGCGCGTAGCGTGACGGTGGTCGAGGCAAAAGACCGCACTCGCCTGATTATCAACCTGACCAATCTTGCGCCTTACAATACCCGCGTAGACGGCAACAATCTCTATGTAGTAGTGGGCGATGGGGTTAAGGCCAATACGGCCTCCGCTACGGTAGCGCCAGTCAGCAAGCCAGCTCCGGCAAAGGTCTATGCGGCGCAATCGCGAGCTATCAGCAATATTGATTTTCAGCGTGGCGAACAGGGTGAGGGAAATGTCGTCGTTACCCTGTCCGATGCTTCCGTCAGTCCGGATATCCAGGATCAGGGCGGCAAGATTCGTCTGGATTTTGCCAAGACCCAGCTACCAGAATCGCTGCGTGTGCGTCTGGATGTGAAGGATTTTGCGACCCCGGTGCAGTTTGTCAGCGCAACCGGTAGTGCCGACAAGGCCAGCATTGTTATCGAGCCCACAGGGTTCTATGACTACCTGGCCTACCAGACCGATAACAAGCTCACCCTGAGCATCAAGCCATTGACTCAGGATGATGTCGAGAAACGCAAGGCCGAGCGTTTTGCCTACACGGGCGAAAAGCTGTCGCTGAACTTTCAGGACATTGATGTCCGTTCGGTCCTGCAGTTGATCGCCGACTTTACCGATTTGAACCTGGTTGCCAGCGATACCGTCAAGGGCAATATCACCCTGCGTTTGCAGAATGTTCCCTGGGATCAGGCCTTGGATCTGGTGCTCAAGACCAAGGGGCTGGACAAGCGTAAAGTGGGTAACGTACTGCTGGTGGCTCCTGCGGATGAAATAGCCGCTCGTGAGCGTCAGGAACTCGAATCGCAGAAACAGATCGCCGAGCTTGCGCCGCTGCGTCGCGAGTTGATTCAGGTCAACTATGCCAAAGCTTCGGATATGGCCAAGTTGTTTCAATCGGTCACCAGCTCCGAAGAGGCAGGTGATGACCGGGGCTCGATCACGGTCGATGACCGTACCAATAGCATCATTGCCTATCAGACGCAGGAGCGGCTCGACGAGCTGCGTCGTATTGTTGCCCAGCTCGACATACCTGTCCGTCAGGTTATGGTCGAGGCGAGAATCGTCGAGGCCAATGTTGACTTTGATAAGTCGCTGGGGGTTGAGTGGCGCGGTGTCAGCCTGGGTGACAACAACTTTATCGTGGGCGGTACCAATAGTCTGGTCAAGGGGTCCGATCCACTTGAAACTCAAGCTGGTACTTTTGTGGATTTGGGGGCATCAGGTAGAAATGTCGGTCTGAACCTTGGGTTTATCACGAATAACACCTTGCTGGACCTTGAGCTGTCGGCGATGGAAAAAACCGGTAACGGCGAAGTTATCTCCCAACCTAAAGTGGTCACGTCCGATAAGGAAACGGCAAAGATCCTGAAAGGCTCGGAAGTGCCTTATCAGGAAGCCAGTTCGAGTGGTGCTACCAGCACCTCTTTCAAGGAGGCGAGTCTTTCTTTGGAAGTGACTCCGCAGATCACACCAGACAATCGGATCATCATGGAGGTCAAGGTGACCAAGGATGCGCCTGACTTCTCGAATGCCGCTGCCAGTGGCGGTGTGCCGGCGATCTCCAAGAACGAGGTGAATGCGAAAGTGCTGGTTACCGATGGCGAGACCATTGTAATCGGCGGTGTCTTTACCAACACCCAAAGCAAATCGGTGGATAAAGTGCCCTTGCTCGGTGATATCCCCTACGTTGGAAGATTGTTCCGGCGCGATCTGGTCAAGGACAGCAAGTCGGAATTGCTGATCTTCCTCACCCCGCGCATCATGAACAACCAAGCCATTGCGGTGAGCCGTTGATTCAGTGAGCAATTTGATTCTCGTTGGCCCGATGGGGGCTGGAAAAAGCACCATCGGGCGATTGCTGGCAAAAGAGCTGCGAGTCCCGTTCAAGGACTCCGATAAGGAGATTGAGCAGCGAACGGGCGCCAATATTCCATGGATATTCGACGTTGAGGGCGAGGCCGGATTTCGTGAGCGCGAACAGGCGGTAATTGTCGAGCTCTGCGAGCAGGAAGGCATGGTCCTCGCCACTGGCGGCGGTGCCGTAATGCGGCCGGAGAATCGCGCCGCCTTGCGCCAGGGCGGACGGGTGGTTTATCTGCACGCCACGGTTGAGCAGCAGATCGATCGTACCTCGCGTGATCGAAATCGCCCGCTGTTACGCAATGCGGACCCAGGGAAGGTGCTCAGGGAGCTGTTGGCGATTCGTGATCCGCTGTACCGCGAAATCGCCGATATCGTGGTCGACACCGACGAGCGTCCTCCGCGTCTGGTTGTGCAAGAAATTTTAGAGCGCCTCGATGCGCTTCCCCCCCGTTAAAGCGCAGCTGAACTGCGCTATTCTAGGGCCCTTTTGAATGCGAGGGCTTCATGCAAACTCTTCAGGTCGATCTCGGTGAGCGTAGCTATCCCATTTACATCGGGATCGGGCTGCTGGCTCGGGCCGATTTGCTCGCGTCCCATATAGGCGGGCGCCAGGTCGCTATCGTGACCAATGAAACCGTGGCGCCGCTTTATCTGGCCCGCCTGGAGGCGGTGCTCAGTGGCTTCAACCCGCTGTCGATCGTATTGCCCGACGGTGAGGCCTTCAAAAACTGGCAAACCCTGCAGCTGATCTTCGACGGTTTATTGGGCGCGCGACATGACCGTGGCACCACCGTGGTGGCGCTCGGCGGCGGCGTTATTGGCGATATGGCCGGCTTTGCGGCTGCCTGTTACCAGCGTGGGGTCAATTTCATCCAGATACCCACGACGCTGCTTTCTCAGGTCGACTCGTCCGTAGGCGGCAAGACGGGGATCAATCATCCCTTGGGCAAGAACATGATAGGGGCGTTCTACCAGCCGCAGGCGGTGCTTATCGATACTGAGAGCCTGCTGACGTTGCCGGCTCGCGAGTTGTCGGCCGGTCTGGCCGAGGTGATCAAGTACGGACTCATCTGTGATGAGCCCTTCCTTGGGTGGCTGGAAGCCAATATGGGGGCCCTGCGGGCGCTCGACCAGTCGGCACTGACCACTGCAATCGAGCGCTCCTGTGCGGCGAAGGCCCGGGTAGTGGGTGCCGATGAGCGCGAGTCGGGCGTGCGCGCCACCTTGAACCTGGGGCATACCTTCGGTCATGCGATCGAAACGCATCAAGGCTATGGCGTCTGGCTGCATGGCGAGGCGGTCGCCGCGGGTACGGTAATGGCCCTGGAAATGTCCTGCCGACTTGGCTGGATTCAGCCCCGGGAGCGGGACCGGGCCATGCGTCTTTTTATCGCGGCGGGTTTGCCCGTGGTGCCACCAGCAGACATGTTGCCCGAGCACTTTCTCGAGCATATGGCGGTCGACAAGAAGGTGCTCGATGGTCGGCTGCGTCTGGTGCTGTTGCGTGGTCTTGGCGAAGCGGTGGTGACCGGCGAGTTTCCGCGGGAAGTTTTGCATGACACGCTTGGCGCGGATTACGCCGCGCTGGTCGCTGCGCTTTAAGTATTTTCGGCTTTACCCATTTTATAGAGTGCCCCATGACCGGTTTGCATGCTGACGAGGCTTTCCTCGCACACTATCAATTCAGCCACGACCCCTTCGCCGCACGGGTTCCGGGCTTCAAGTTCTTTCCTGCGCAACGCAAGCCGGTTTTGGGGCAGTTGCACCACCTGGCGCGTTACAGCCAGTTGCTTCTGGTGGTGGCCGGGCCAGAGGGCAGTGGCAAGACTTTGCTGCGTCAGGCGTTGGTTGCCAGCACCAACAAGCAGGCGGTGCATACCATAGTGGTTTCCGCGCAAGGGGCGGAGGATCCCGGCAGCCTGTTCCGTCAGGTCGCCCAGGGATTGCAGATTCAGCAGGCCGAGCCGCGGGCAATTCTGGCTCAGGTTGCGCAGATGGCGTTGACCGGCCAGGAAACCTACTTGTTGGTCGATGACGCCGAGCAGTTGAGCGACGCCGCATTGACCGGCTTGTTGGCATTGGCGGCGGGCAATGGCGAAGGCCGCCTGCATGTTTTCCTGTTTGCCGAACCGCAGCTGGGCGCGCGCCTGGAGGCCCTGGCCGATGGCGAAGAGTGTTTTCATATTATCGACCTGATGCCCTACACCGATGAGGAGGTCCGCGAGTATCTGGCGCAGCGTCTCGAGGGAGCCGGTCGGGATCTGGCGGTATTTTCCGATCAGCAGCTCGCGGCTATCGAGGCGCGTGCCGAGGGCTGGCCAGGCCTGATCAATCAGGTTGCCCGTGAAGTGCTGATCGACAATATGCTCGCGCAACGCGGACTGGCCAAGCGTGCCGGCTTAGGATTCAGTCTGCCGAAGAAGCACGTATTGGCGTTGGTGGTTGTGGTCGCCGGGGTGCTGGCCGCCTGGTTGATGCAAGGGCATGATGCCGCCGTGGTTTCCAACCCTGGATCCCAGAAACCAATTGAGCAGGCACTTCCGCTCGCCGAGGTGGGTTCGCCGCCGGCGCAGCCTTCATCGGTGCCTGAGGATGATCAGGCGCCGGCAATCGAGTTCGCCGGTACCAGTCAGCCATTGCCCCTGCCGCTGGTGGGTGAGGCCCAGCCGGTGATTCGGGAGCCCTTGGCTCAGGCGGCAGGTATGGCCGGCGTCGAGGAGGCGGACGGCGCAGGTGGCGTAGCTATTCAGGAGGCTGTGCCGACAGTACCGTCGGTTCCCGCTGTTCCTGCGGTCCCTGTAGTTCCTGCGGTTCCTGTGGTGGCCGAGGTGCCGGCGAAGGTCGATCCCGTGCCGGTCTCCAAGCCGCAACCCGTTACGCCAGCAAAGCCTGTCGTCGCGCCGCAAGTCGCTAAGTCGACAGTGGCGGCCGATTGGTATGCTGCGCAGGCCGGGTCGCGTTATACGCTGCAAATTCTCGGCGCGCGCGCCGAGAGCAGTGCGCAAGCCTTCGTGCGTGAGCACGGCGAGCAGTATCACTACTTCAGGAAGCAGCATCAGGGGCAGCCCCTGTACGTCGTGACCTATGGTAGCTTCGCGACCCGCCAGGAGGCTCAAGCTGCGCTACAGCGCCTGCCAGCCGCCATTCAAGCGGGTAAGCCCTGGCCGAGAACCTTTGCCAGTATCCGTCAGGAGCTCGTGCCCGCACCTTGAGCTGAAGTGTGATCGTGACTTATCGGTCGTTAACACGACCTTTTGGTCTAATCCTTCGATTTTGCGACATTCGCGTTCAACTGGTCGTCACGAAGATTTGTGACGGTGTGGGCGGATATGTACAATGACCTCCCTTTTGCCTGCGCAAAGCAGGAGCTAGCTCCTGCTTGTATGGTAAGTAGTTGAATTAAAAAGCAATTTGCCTGATTTAAAGGCTGTCTGGTGAGAGTTCCCTATGAAAGCAGGTCTGTACCATCCTGATGAATTCAAGGATAACTGCGGCTTCGGCTTGATCGCCCATATGCAAGGTGAGGCGAGTCATCACCTCCTGCAAACCGCTATCGAAGCGCTGACCTGTATGACCCACCGTGGCGGCATCAACGCCGATGGTAAGACAGGTGACGGCTGTGGCCTGCTTATCCAGAAACCGGATCAGTTTCTTCGGGCGGTGGCCAAAGAAACGTTCGCCGTCGAACTGCCCAAGCAATATGCCGTGGGCATGGTGTTCTTCAATCAGGACCCGGTAAAGGCTGAAGCTGCGCGCGAGAACATGAATCGCGAGATTCTCGCGGCCGGTCTGAGCCTGATTGGTTGGCGCAAGGTGCCGATCGACACCAGCGTGCTCGGCCGCCTGGCGCTCGAGCGCCTGCCGCAGATCGAGCAGGTCTTCGTTGGTGGCGATGGTTTATCCGACCAGGCCTTCGCCATCAAGTTGTTCGGTGCCCGTCGCCGCTCCTCGGTGGCCAACGCTGACGACAGCGAGCACTACATCTGCAGCTTTTCGCACAAGACCATCATCTACAAAGGCCTGATGATGCCGGCCGACTTGCAGCAGTTCTACCCGGACCTGGGTGACGAGCGCCTGCAGACCGCGATTTGCGTGTTCCATCAGCGTTTCTCCACCAACACCCTGCCGAAGTGGCCGTTGGCGCAGCCGTTCCGTTTCCTCGCCCATAACGGTGAGATCAATACCATCACCGGCAACCGCAACTGGGCGCAGGCGCGGCGCACCAAATTCGCCAACGCGCTGATTCCCGACCTCGATGAGCTGGGGCCGCTGGTCAACCGCGTCGGCTCCGATTCTTCGAGCATGGACAACATGCTTGAACTGATGGTCACCGGCGGCATCGACCTGTTCCGTGGCGTGCGCATGATCATTCCGCCGGCCTGGCAGAACGTCGAAACCATGGATGCCGATCTGCGTGCGTTCTATGAGTACAACTCCATGCACATGGAGCCCTGGGATGGTCCGGCCGGCGTGGTGCTGACCGATGGCCGCCATGCCGTCTGCCTGCTCGACCGTAACGGCCTGCGCCCGGCGCGCTGGGTCACCACCACCAACGGCTATATCACCCTGGCCTCGGAAATCGGCGTTTGGGATTATCAGCCCGAGGAGGTAATCGCCAAAGGTCGCGTCGGCCCGGGGCAGATCCTCGCCGTGGATACCGAAACCGGCCAGGTGCTGGGCACCGACGACATCGACAACCGCCTGAAGTCGCGTCATCCGTATAAGCAGTGGCTGCGCAAGAGTGCCCAGCGCATTCAGGCTACCCTGGACGACAACGACCACGGCTCGGCGTTCTACGACGTTGACCAGCTCAAGCAGTACATGAAGATGTACCAGGTCACCTTCGAGGAGCGCGATCAGGTATTGCGTCCGCTCGCCGAGCAGGGCCAGGAAGCGGTCGGCTCGATGGGTGACGACACGCCGATGGCGGTGCTGTCGCAACGCGTGCGCTCGCCGTACGACTATTTCCGTCAGCAGTTCGCCCAGGTGACCAACCCGCCGATCGACCCGCTGCGCGAAGCCATCGTCATGTCGCTGGAGATCTGCCTCGGTGCCGAGCGCAATATCTTCGAAGAGTCGCCGGAACATGCGAGCCGGGTGATTCTGAGCTCGCCGGTGATCTCGCCGGCCAAGTGGCGCACCCTGACGACCCTGGAACGCCCTGGGTTCGAGCGCCAGATCATCGACATGAACTACGAGGAGTCGCTTGGTCTGCAGGCTGCCGTGCGCAACATGGCCGACCAGGCTGAAGAGGCGGTGCGCGCGGGCAAGACCCTGCTGATCCTCAGCGATCGGCATATCGCGCCCGGCAAACTGCCGGCGCATGCCGCGCTGGTCACCGGCGCCGTGCACCATCGCCTGACCGAAAAAGGCCTGCGTTGCGATTGCAACATCCTGGTCGAAACCGCCACTGCCCGCGACCCGCACCACTACGCGGTGCTGCTAGGCTTCGGCGCCTCGGCGGTCTATCCGTTCCTCGCGTACGAGGTGCTGGGCGATCTGATCCGCACCGGCGAAGTGCTCGGCGATCTCTATGAAGTGTTCAAGTACTACCGCAAGGGCATCTCCAAAGGCCTGCTGAAGATCCTCTCGAAGATGGGCATCTCCACGGTCGCGTCCTACCGCGGCGCACAGCTGTTCGAGGCGGTCGGCCTGGCCGATGAAGTCACCGAATTGTGCTTCCGTGGTGTCGCCAGCCGGATCAAGGGCGCGCGTTTCGTCGACCTTGAAGCCGAGCAGAAGATGCTCGCGGCCGAGGCCTGGAACAACCGCAAGCCGATCCAGCAGGGCGGCCTGCTGAAGTTCGTCTACGGTGGCGAATACCACGCCTACAACCCGGATGTGGTCAGCACCCTGCAAGTCGCGGTGCAGCAAGGCAACTACGAGAAGTACAAGGAATACAGCGCCCTGGTGGACACCCGCCCGGTGTCGATGATCCGCGACCTGCTCAAGCTGAAACTGGCCGAGCAGCCGCTGAGTCTCGATCAGATCGAGCCGCTGGAAACCATCTTCAAGCGCTTCGACTCCGCCGGGATTTCCCTCGGCGCATTGTCGCCCGAGGCCCATGAAGCCATTGCCGAGGCGATGAACCGCCTGGGTGCACGCTCCAACTCCGGCGAGGGCGGCGAAGACCCGGCTCGCTACGGCACGGTGCGCAGCTCGAAGATCAAGCAGGTGGCCACCGGCCGTTTCGGTGTGACCCCGGAATACCTGGTCAATGCCGAAGTGCTGCAGATCAAGGTCGCTCAGGGCGCCAAGCCCGGCGAGGGTGGCCAGCTGCCCGGCGGCAAGGTCAACGGCTTGATCGCGCGTCTGCGTTATGCGGTGCCCGGCGTGACTCTGATTTCGCCGCCGCCACACCACGACATCTATTCGATCGAAGACTTGTCGCAGTTGATTTTTGACCTCAAGCAGGTCAACCCGGCCGCGCTGGTCTCGGTCAAGCTGGTCGCGGAAGCTGGCGTTGGCACCATTGCCGCCGGTGTGGCCAAGGCCTATGCCGACCTGATCACCATCTCCGGTTACGACGGCGGCACCGGTGCATCGCCGCTGACTTCGATCAAGTATGCCGGTGCGCCCTGGGAGCTCGGCCTGGCCGAAACCCATCAGGCGCTGCGCGGCAACGACCTGCGCGGCAAGGTGCGGGTGCAGACCGACGGCGGCCTGAAGACCGGCCTCGATGTGATCAAGGCGGCCATCCTCGGCGCTGAAAGCTTCGGTTTCGGCACCGCGCCGATGATCGCCCTGGGCTGCAAGTACCTGCGCATTTGTCACCTGAACAACTGCGCCACCGGCGTGGCCACGCAGAACGACAAGCTGCGCAAGGACCACTTCATCGGCACCGTCGAAATGGTGATGAACTTCTTCACCTTCGTCGCCGAAGAAACCCGCGAGTGGTTGGCCAAGCTGGGCGTGCGCAGCCTCGAGGAGTTGATCGGGCGTACCGATTTGCTGGAGATACTGCCGGGTGAAACCACCAAGCAGAATCATCTGGATATCAGCCCGTTGCTCGGCAGCGATCTGATTGCTGCCGACAAGCCGCAGTTCTGCCAGGTCGACCGTAATCCGCCGTTCGACCAGGGCCTGCTGGCCGAGAAGATGGTCGAGCTGGCCAAGCCGGCAATCGACGCCGCCAGCGGTGCCGAGTTCGCGCTGGATATCTGCAACTGCGACCGTTCCATCGGTGCCCGCGTTTCCGGCGAAATCGCACGCAAGCACGGCAACCAGGGGATGGCCAAGGCGCCGATCACCTTCCGCTTCAAGGGCACCGCCGGGCAGAGCTTCGGCGTGTGGAACGCCGGCGGCCTGAACCTGTACCTGCAGGGCGATGCCAACGATTACGTCGGCAAGGGCATGACCGGTGGCAAACTGGTTATAGTTCCGCCGCAAGGCAGCCCGTTCAAGACCCAGGACAGCGCCATCATCGGCAACACCTGCTTGTACGGCGCCACCGGCGGCAAGCTGTTCGCCGCTGGCACTGCGGGCGAGCGGTTCGCGGTGCGCAACTCCGGCGCCCACGCCGTGGTGGAAGGTACCGGCGACCATTGCTGCGAGTACATGACCGGCGGTTTCGTCTGCGTGCTGGGCAAGACCGGCTATAACTTCGGTTCCGGGATGACCGGCGGCTTCGCCTATGTGCTCGACCTGGACAACAGCTTCTATGACCGGGTCAACCACGAGTTGGTGGAGATCCAGCGGATCAACAACGAGGCCATGGAGGCCTACCGCAGCCACCTGCAACGTGTGTTGAGCGAGTATGTGCAGGAAAGCGCCAGCGAGTGGGGCGCCCATCTGCTGGAGAACCTGGATGACTACCTGCGCAAGTTCTGGCTGGTCAAACCCAAGGCCGCAAGCCTGAAGTCGCTGCTCTCCAGCACCCGCGCCAACCCGCAATAAAGCAGCTGCAAGCGGCAAGCCCCAAGCTGCAAGTTAGAAGCAGCTTTGGGGTTGTCGACCCAGCGTGATTGTCTTGTGGCTTGAGCCTTAGAGCTTGAAGCTGCTGTAAAGAGGTTTGCTATGACTGAACGTCTGAATAACGACTTCCAGTTCATCGATGTCGGGCGTAAAGACCCGAAGAAGAAGCTGTTGCGTCAGCGCAAGAAAGAATTCGTCGAGATCTACGACAACTTCAAGCCGGCCCAGGCCTGCGACCAGGCACACCGTTGCCTGGGTTGCGGCAACCCCTATTGCGAATGGAAGTGCCCGGTGCACAACTTCATTCCCAACTGGCTGAAGCTGGTCTCCGAGGGCAACATCCTCGCCGCCGCGGAACTGTCGCACCAGACCAATACCCTGCCGGAAGTCTGCGGCCGCGTATGCCCGCAGGATCGTCTGTGCGAGGGCGCCTGTACCCTGAACGACGGTTTCGGTGCGGTGACCATCGGCTCGGTGGAGAAGTACATCACCGATACCGCGTTCGCCATGGGCTGGCGTCCGGACATGTCGCGTGTGGTGCCGACCGGCAAGCGAGTCGCGGTGATCGGTGCCGGTCCGGCAGGCCTGGGCTGTGCCGACGTATTGGTGCGCAACGGCGTGACCCCGGTGGTGTTCGACAAGAACCCGGAAATCGGCGGCCTGCTGACCTTCGGCATCCCCGAGTTCAAGCTGGAAAAGACCGTGCTGAGCAATCGTCGCGACGTCTTCACCGGCATGGGCATCGAGTTCCGCCTGAACACTGAAGTCGGCAAGGACGTGTCCATGGAGCAACTGCTCGCTGAGTACGACGCCGTATTCATGGGCATGGGCACCTACACCTACATGAAGGGCGGCTTCGCCGGCGAGGACCTGCCAGGCGTCTACGATGCCCTGGATTTCCTGATCGCCAACGTCAACCGCAACCTCGGCTTCGAGAAGAACGCGGAAGACTTCATCGATACCAAGGGCAAGCGCATCGTCGTGCTTGGTGGCGGCGACACCGCCATGGACTGCAACCGCACCTCGATCCGTCAGGGCGCCAAGAGCGTGACCTGCGCCTATCGTCGTGACGAAGCGAACATGCCCGGCTCGCGCAAGGAAGTGAAGAACGCCAAGGAAGAGGGCGTGAAGTTCCTGTTCAACCGCCAGCCAATCGCCATCGTCGGCGAGGACAAGGTCGAGGGTGTGAAAGTGGTCGAGACCCGTCTCGGCGAACCGGACGCCCGTGGCCGTCGCAGCCCCGAGCCGATCCCGGGCTCCGAAGAAATCATTCCGGCCGACGCCGTGCTGATCGCCTTCGGTTTCCGCCCGAGCCCGGCGCCCTGGTTCGAGCAGTTCAGCATCGACACCGACAGCCAGGGCCGCGTCGTCGCCCCCGAGCAGAGCCAGTTCAAGCACCAGACCAGCAACCCGAAAATCTTCGCCGGTGGCGATATGGTTCGTGGTTCTGACCTGGTGGTGACGGCGATCTTCGAAGGGCGCAACGCCGCCGAAGGCATCCTCGACTATCTCGGCGTGTAAACGCCGATCGGCCGGACGGCCATGCACGAAGCCAGCCCCTGGGGCTGGCTTCGTTGTGTCTGCTATTGGCTAATTCAGCTATTCGGCGTCGCCGCAAAATTGCCAGGGGCCGTGCGACGGCTGCTCCATACCGCGCCCGCCACCAGCATCGTCAGGGTAATGGCCAGTGCGGCGGACGAACCCAGGGTGCCGAAACCGAGTCCGCCGTGATCCAGCGGCTTGCTGAGAAAGTCGCCGAGGGTGGCGCCAAATGGACGGGTCAGCACAAATGCCAGCCAGAACAGGACGACGGGCGAGAGGCGGGTAAGGTATTTGGCCGCCGCCACCGCGGCGATCAGGCTACCGATCAACAGCGCGCCACCGGCAAAGCCCAGGCCGGAATCATCGGCCAGGTAATCGCCCAACGCCGTGCCCAGCGTATTGGAAAACAGAATCGCCACCCAGTAGAACAGCTCGCCTCGGCGGCTCTGGATATGGTCGACCGACAAGGACCTTTCGCTCCGGTACCAGATCGTGAAGATCGCGATCAACAGCGTCACCAGCAGCGCGGAGCCTGTGGCATAACCGAGGCCCAGGGTACGATCCATAAAGTCGGAAATGGTCGTGCCGGCTGTGCTGGTGGCCAGAATCACCGTCCAATACAGGGCTGGGTTGTAGCTGCGGGCGCGCAGCTGACCGATCAGGGTGAGCAGAAACAGGCCGATGAGGATCAGCGAGCTGGCCGCGTAGCCGACATCTAGGGTCATTGAAAGCAGATCCCCGGCGGTTTCGCCAAGGGTGGTGGCGCATATCTTCATCACCCAGAAAGCCAGGGTGATTGCCGGGAGTTTATTCATCGGAGGGACGTCCATCAGGGCTGCAGGGAAGGCTGCGGCGCCTAATTTAGGGGCTCGAGTGTGAAAGGAGCATCAAGAACTCATCAGAGATTTGTCATTGTCCTGCCGAAATCACTCGCTGGCCTTGGCGAGTCAAATCGTCGCAATGGATAAAAGGCACGGCGCCCACCGTGCCTTTTGTTTGGCGGTCTGCGAAAATGCCCGCACTTTTTTGCCGCTTGTTATTGCTCAGGAATTGCCATGACCGCCCTGAAGAACGACCGTTTTCTGCGTGCCCTGCTCAAGCAGCCCGTCGATGTCACGCCCGTGTGGATGATGCGCCAGGCCGGTCGTTATCTGCCGGAGTACCGTGCCACTCGCGCCAAGGCTGGCAACTTCGTCAATCTGATGAAAAACCCCGAGCTGGCTTGCGAGGTCACCATCCAGCCGCTCGATCGCTACCCGCAGCTGGACGCGGCGATTCTGTTCTCCGATATCCTGACCATCCCAGACGCAATGGGCCAGGGCCTGTATTTCGAGACCGGCGAAGGTCCGCGCTTCAACAAGGTCATCAATTCCATGGCCGACATCGAGGCTCTGCCGATCCCCGATCCAGAGCAGGATCTGGGGTATGTGATGGAAGCCGTGCGTACCATTCGCCGCGAACTGAATGGTCGTGTGCCGCTGATCGGCTTCACTGGCAGCCCCTGGACCCTGGCCACCTATATGGTCGAAGGCGGCTCATCGAAAGACTTCCGCAAGTCCAAGGCCATGCTCTACGACAACCCGCAGGCTATGCACGCGCTGCTCGACAAGCTGGCGCAGTCGGTCACCGCTTACCTGAACGGACAGATCAAGGCCGGCGCGCAGGCGGTGCAGATTTTCGATTCATGGGGTGGCTCGCTGTCGGCGGCGGCCTATCAGGAGTTTTCCCTGGCCTATATGCAGAAAATCATCGACGGCCTGATCCGTGAACACGACGGTCGTCGCGTGCCGGTGATCCTGTTTACCAAGGGCGGCGGCCTATGGCTGGAGTCCATGGCGGACAGCGGTGCTGAAGCCCTGGGCCTGGATTGGACCTGCGATATCGGCAGCGCCCGCGCGCGCGTCGGTAGCCAGGTGGCGCTGCAAGGCAATATGGACCCGAGCGTGCTCTACGCCAAGCCGGCAGCGATCCGTGCCGAAGTGGCGCGTATTCTCGCGGCTTATGGCCAGGGCTCGGGCCATGTGTTCAACCTTGGCCATGGCATCACCCCGGAAGTCGATCCGGCCCATGCCGGCGCCTTCTTCGAAGCGGTGCATGAGCTGTCGGCGGCTTATCACGGCTGACGGTGGGCACAACTTCAGGGCTGCTGCTTCAGGGCTGCTGATAGTGCCCGGGCGAGCTGCCCGGGCCGGCTCGCGCTAGAACTCGGCAATCTGCGTCTGTGGCTAGCTCTGCGAGAGGTAGTTGAGCTCGAGTTTATGCCGGCGGTCGAACATCGGAGCCCCGCGCGATGGGGTGTCTCCTCTGTCGACCGACCCGCTACCGGGAGCGTTCCCGTTGCCGAATCTCGAGCGCAACGCCGACCTGGTTTATTTGACCTTGGCCAGATCGCCCTTGATGGCGACGCCGGCCATGATCGCCCCGGCATGGCACTCATAGTTCTCGGCGTTCTTGTACTCGACATTCTTGTAGTTGCTGGCCAGGTTGACCACGGCATTCGCGCCGGCTGCCTTGGCGGCGTTCTGGAAGGCGATCAGCGCCGACTGCATGGCCCAGCTGCAGGCACCTTCGTCACTCTTGTTGAAGGCATTGGTCTTCTTGCTGGTGGTCACGCCGGATTTGATTACGCTGACTTTACCGGCCGGCTTGGTGCCGGCCAGGTAGAACTTCACGCTGCCATCCAGGCGACCGGCATTGGTGGCCTCCTGCACGGCGGCCTCGAAGTTCGGGTACAGCGCGGTGTCGCGCGCCTGGCTGACCGAGGGCAGGGCCGCGACCAGGAGCAGGGCGGCGAGGGTCGATTTTTTCAATTGCATGGTCGTCTCCTTGACGATGACAGAAGCGCGATATCGGTGAGGAAGCCGCACGCCGCGGCCTCAGGCGATTGTAGCGGCGATCCTCGAGGTCGTCTCGTGTCCCGAGTCAGCTCCAGCGCCGGAAAATCAGCGAGGTGTTGACGCCACCGAAGGCGAAATTGTTGTTCATCACATACTCATGCTGCATCTGGCGGAACTCGCCGCGCAGGTAGTCCAGCTCGCCGCAGGCCGGGTCGATGTGCTCCAGGTTGAGCGTCGGTACATAGCTGTCCTGGTTCATCATCTCGATGCTGAACCAGGATTCCAGCGCGCCGCAGGCGCCCAGGGTGTGGCCGAAGAAACTCTTTTGCGAGCTGATCGGCATACCCGGGCCGAACAGCCCGCTGGTGGCCAGGCTTTCGGCGATGTCGCCCTGCTCGGTGGCGGTGCCATGGCCGTTGACGTAGCCGATGGCGGCGGGCTGCAGGCCGGCATCGTCGAGCGCCAGTTGCATGGCGCCGCGCATGGTCAGCTGCTCCGGCTTGGTGGCGTGCTGGCCGTCGGAGTTGCAGCCGAAGCCGACGATCTCGGCATGGATGGTCGCGCCACGGGCCAGGGCGTGTTCCAGCTCTTCGAGCACCAGCATGCCGGCGCCTTCGCCGATCACCAGGCCGTCGCGGCCGCTGTCGTAGGGGCGCGGCGAGCTGTGCGGCGCGTCGTTCTTCAGGCTGGTGGCATAGAGCGCATCGAACACCATGGCCTCGGTCGGGCACAGCTCTTCGGCGCCGCCGGCGAGCATCATCGGCAAGCGGCCGAACTTGATCGCCTCGTAGGCGTAGCCGATACCCTGGCTGCCGCTGGTGCAGGCGCTCGAGGTCGGGATCAGGCGGCCCTTGAGACCGAAGAAGATGCTGATATTGGCAGCCGTGGTGTGCGGCATCATGCGGATATAGGAGTTGGCATTGAGGCCGTCGGCGACCGAGTTGAGCAGCATGTTGCCGAATGCCTTGATCTCGTCGGTGCTGCCGGTCGACGAGCCGCAGGCCACGCCCATGCGGCCGTCCTGGATGCTCGGGTCGCCGAGCAGGCCGGCGTTTTCCAGAGCGCGTTCGGCGGCGTGTACCGCCAGCTTGGCTACCCGGCCCATGCTGCGGGTTTGCTTGCGCGTCCAGTGCCTGGGCGTGACGAAGTCATCCACCGGGCCGCCGAGACGGGTGTTCAGCTCGCTGAACCTGTCCCACTCGTGCATATAGCGGATGCCGCTGCGACCTTCCTTGAAGGCCGCCTGGATGCTCGCCCAATCGCTACCCAGCGAAGTAACGCCGGCCATGCCGGTGACCACAACCCGTTTGCCATTCATCAACACAGCCCACCATTCACGGCGAGGACCTGGCGGGTAATGTACGCCGCCTCCTCGGACATCAGAAAATTCACCGCGCCGGCGACTTCTTCCGGCGTGCCCATGCGTTGTGCCGGCACCATCTTGAGAATCTCATCGATGGGCACCTGGTCGTCGAGGATCTCGGTGTCGATCAACCCCGGCGCCACGCAGTTGACGGTGATCCGGCGCTTGCCCAGTTCGATCGCCAGGGCCTTGGCCGCGCCTATCACACCGGCCTTGGAGGCGCTGTAATTGACCTGGCCGCGATTGCCGATCAGCCCCGATACCGAGGTGATGCAGACGATACGCCCAGGTTTGCGGCGGCGGATCATCGGCATGCTCAGGGGATGCAGCACGTTGTAGAAACCGTCGAGGTTGGTCCGCAATACCTGATCCCAGTCGTCCTCACTGAGCGCCGGGAAGGCGCCGTCGCGGGTCAGGCCGGCATTGCAGACCACGCCGTAATAGGCGCCATGGGCTTCGATGTCGGCCTCCAGCTGCTGCCGGCAGGCGGCGCGGTCGGAGACGTCGAATTGGAGGATGCGCGCCGTACGGCCGAGGGCTTCGATCTGTGCCTGTACCGCTTCGGCCTCATCGCGGCGCGAGCGGCAATGCAGGACGATATCGAAGCCGGCGCGCGCCAGTCGTAACGCGATGGCGCGGCCGATACCGCGGCTGGAGCCGGTGACCAGAATCGGGTCGTTGGTGGGGGTCATAAAGCGCTGTCCTGGGGTTGTTCTTTCAGGTAGCTGGCGATCTGCGGTGGGCAGAACACGTTGAGACGGGCGGCGGCTTCGATGCCGGGGCCTTGCAGGTGGCATTCGAACACACCCATGCCATTGTCGTCCTGCAACGAGCGCAGAGCGGTGATATGCAGTTCGCTGCCAGCCGGGAAACGATCGACGTTGCATTGGTAATGACGGCTGCCGAGCAGGAAGCCCAGGCGCACCGGCTCGTCGGCCTGATGCGCCTGGCAACCGGCGTAGGCGGCAATGCTCTGCGCCATCAGCTCGATCCCCAGCCAGGCCGGCAAGCTGCCGTCCGCCTGATTGAACAGGCCATGGTCGCGCACCGTGACGCGCGTGTGCACATCCTCATCGCCGTAGCGCAGCACTTCATCGATCAGGATCATGTTGCCGGCATGCGGCAGCAGTTGGGCAATCGGCCACGGGCAGGTCATCGGGTTTCTCCAGGCTGGTCGCCGAAAATCAGGCTGATATTACTGCCGCCGAAGGCAAACGAATTGCTCATCAGGCGTCGGCCCTGCAGGCGGGCCATGCGCCCGCTGGCGCTGACCAGTTGCAGGGCGGGCAGCGCCTGGTCGGGTTCGGCGTCCCAGAGGTGCGGCGGCAACAGGTTATGCGGGTTATATCCGCTCAGGCTGAGCCAGCAGAAGGCGGCTTCGAGCGCGCCGGCCGCACCCAGGGTATGGCCGGTCAGCGGTTTGCTCGAGGAGCAGGGCACGCCGTCCGGGAACAGCGCATGCACGGCCAGGCTTTCCATGGCGTCATTGTGCTGCGTGGCGGTGCCATGCAGGTTCAGGTAGTCGATATCGGTCGCGTTCAGGCCAGCCTTGGCGAGGGCCAGGCGCATCGCGTGCTGGGCGCCAAGGCCCTCGGGATGGGGCGCGGAAATATGATGCGCATCGGAGCTGGCGCCGCCGCCGAGCAGGGCGATTGCTGCGCCACTGGGCGCTTCGCTCAGCGGCTCCCTGGTCATCGGCTCTCCAGTCATAAGAAAGAGCGCCGCGCCCTCGCCGATATTGATCCCGTTGCGGTTCGCGGAGAATGGCTTGCAGCGTTCTGCGTCGACCGCCTCCAGCGCGCTGAAGCCATTCAGGGTCAGGCGGCAGAGACTGTCCACGCCGCCGCAGATGACTGCGTCGCAGAAGCCTTGATCGAGCAAGCGCTGGGCGCTGAGCAGTGCCCGCGCGCTCGAGGTGCAGGCGGTGGAGATGCTGTAGCAGGGGCCGCACAGGCCCAGCCAGTCGCTGAGAAAACGCGCCGGTGCGACCATTTCCTGCTGGGCGTAGTGGTAGTGCGCCGGCAGTGCGCCCTCGTGGACGAAGCGCGCGATGCTCTGGCTGGCCTCGTCGATGCCCGAGGTGCTGGTACCCAGCACCAGGCCGACGCGCTCGGCACCGTGGCGGGCGATGGCGTCGCGCAGCTCCGCCTCGATCTGCAATGCAGCGGCCAGCAGCAGTTGGTTGTTGCGGCTATGCGCCTGTTCCAGGCCAGTCGGCATGGCGGGCAACTCGGCGGTGACCGCGCCGACGGTCAGGCTGCGGCCGCTGACCCAGCCCTCTTGCGCTTGCATGCCCGAGGCATCGCCGGCGAACAGGGCCTCGGCCACCGTCTGTTTGTCGTGGCCGAGGGCGCAGTTCAGCCCCAGGGCGTTCAGGTAGGCGGGCATCAGGGGATCTCGTGGTCGGCTAGCGCGTAGACCCGGTAGCTCGGGCCGTCGGCTTGGTACAGGGTGAAATCCAGCGGCGCCAAATAACTGATGCGCCAGTGTGGATCGAGCCGGCGTTGGCCGCCGGCCAGCGCCTGCCAGGCATTCGCCGGGTATCGTGCGGCCAAGGCATCGGCCGGGGTCAAGGCGAACAGCAGGGCGGCGAACAGTTCGCGCGCCTCGTCGTTCGGCGGCAGCAGGCCATCGGCACGCCAGGCGCCATCCTCCAGCAACTGCCGCGCCAGGGGCACCCCAAGCGGATCGAACAGCGACCAGCGCAGCGCCGGTCCCTCGCGCTGCACCACCAACCACCAGCTCTGTCGTTGCTCGCCCTGGGCGCGCTCGATTTGCAGCGCCAGCGGCGTATTCAGCGCGGGCGCCTTGGCGGGCAGCGGCGTGCGTGCGGCACAGGCCGTCAACAGCAGGCAAATTCCGAGCAACAACAGGCGGCTCATGGCGCGACGGCTTCCAGCGGCTTGCGCGCGGCGACGTTGACCAGGGTCTCGTCGCGTTGCCCGACTGGCTTGGGCCGGCGCAGGCCCCAGCGTTCGAGCAGGCCGAAATCCTTGGCGCGGCTCCACCACAGGTAGGGGTAGGAGATATTGCGTTCGCTGAACTGGAAGCCTTGGCTGCGCAGCATACCCAGGTATTGCTCGGCGCTTTTCTGCACGTGCATGGGGTGACGGAACAGCCAGCGGATCACCCAGGTGTCGATATAGAAGCGGGTCGACTCGGCGAACAGCAGCAGCCCGCCGGGCTTGAGTACACGCCAGAACTCGGCCAGGGCTTGCTCCTGTTCCACCAGGTGGTGGAAGGTCTGGTGGCAGAACAGCACATCCACGCTGGCGTCGGCCAGCTGGATGGCCGCGCAATCGCTGGCCAGCAGTTGCACCTCGAGCCCCAGGCGTTCGGCCTCGGCGCGCGAGCAGGCGAGGCTGTGCGGGTCGGCATCCAGGCCGAGCATGCGTGCCGGCTTGAAAGCCTCGGCCAGCAGGCCGAATGACTTGCCCTGGCCGCAGCCGGCATCCAGCAGCACCGGCGCCTCGGGCAGCGGTGTATCGATCAGGCGCTTGAGGTCATTGATCGCCACGCGCAATACGTGGTGCTGCCAGACATGGCTTTGCAGGAACCAGAAGCCGAAACGGGTTTCCTCGACATAAGTCGGGGCGATCTGGCTGGGCGTGGCGTTGTTCATCAATGTCCCTATCCGTTCATGGCGCAGAGTTCGCTGAGCACCCGCAGGCGCCGCCGGGGCTCGGCGACGTAGGGGTTGCGCTGGTCCCAGGCGTAGCCGGCGAGGATCGAACTGATCATGCGGCGAATTTCCGGGGTCGCGTGTTCGTAGTAAATGACGTCCTGGAAGCTGCAATCGTACCAACCCTCGACATAGGCGCGGAACGTATCCACCCCACGTTTCAGCGGAACGGCGAATTGTTCTTCCCAGTCGATGCTTTCGCCATTCAGCTGGCGATGCAGCAGGCCGGCGGCCATGCTTGCCGAGCGCATGGCGATGGTCACCCCGGAGGAGAACACCGGGTCGAGAAACTCCGCGGCATTGCCGAGCAGGGCGAAGCCCGGGCCGTGCAGGCTTTTGACGTTGGCCGAATAGCCGCCGATGGCCCGTGCCGGGGTATCCCACACAGCATTGGCCAGGGTCTGGCGCAGGCTCGGGGTTTGCTCGACGAACTGCCGCAGGCAGGCATCCAGGTCCGCGGGGCGGTCCTGGAAGTGCGACGCCTCGGCAACCACGCCGATGGAGCAGCGGCCGTTGCTGAAGGGAATGGTCCAGAACCATACATCGCGCAGGGCCGGGTGAGTGGTGATGAGGATTTTTTCGCGATCGAAGCCCGAGGTCGCGTCAATGCGGTCCTCTACATGGGTGAACACCGCCTGGCGCACCGGGAAGGTCGACGGCAGGTCGAGGTCGAGCAGGCGCGGCAGCACGCGGCCGTAGCCACTGGCATCGAGGACGAAGGCGCACTGCACCTCGTAGCTGTGGCCATCGCCGAGGCGTTTGACCGTCAGGCGTGGGCTGTTCCCGCTGAAGTCGCCGGCGACTATTTCTTCCTCGTAGCGGATCTCCACGCCCTGCAATTCGGCCTGGTCGGCCAGCAGCTTGTCGAAGTCCGCGCGCAGCACCTGATAGGTCGAGCCCTTGCCCTCGGTAAAGGTATCGCGGAAGTCGAACTCGCTGTAACGCTCGCCCCAGCGGAACGCCGCGCCGTGCTTGGTCTGGAACCCTGCCGCTTGCACCGCTTCGAGCATCCCCGCCTCCTCGACGAAATCCAGGCAGTGCGAGAGCAGACTTTCACCGATCGAGAAACGCGGGAAGCGCTGGCGCTCGAGCACCAGCACATCATGCCCCTGGCGCTTGAGCAAGGCGGCGGCGATCGCCCCTGCGGGCCCGGCACCGATGACTACAACCTGGCGTTGTTCGACTTCAAGAGACTTCATGATGGTGCATGCCTCGTTTTCAGCAGGGGTTGGCAGGTGCGGGCCCCGACGAATAGCCGGGGACGCTTGGATAAAACCGGGGGGCTGTCGCGGACCATCGGCGATGGGCCACCAGGGTGCGGGCGCTCAAGCGATCACCTGCGCTGCGGTGGTCCCGGGCTTGCTCGCCCAGGGCGCCAGCAGGCAACAGAAAAACAGGCCGAGGCTGACCGCCAGACCGAAGTTGGCGATGGCCGGGGTCTGGCTGAGCAACAACAGGCCGAACGATAGCCAGCTGGTGATCGCCGCAAGCAAGGTGCCGATCAGACTGACCGCCGGACCGCCGACGCTCTCGCGCATCAGGATCGCGTAATCGACGCCGATCGCGGTGATCAACAACAGGCCGAACAGGCTGAACAGGGTCAACGGCTGGCCCAGCCAGCCGAGGCAGGCCAGGGCCGCGGCGGCGGCCAGCAGCGGCAGGCAGACCACGCGCAAGGCGCCAGCGAAGCCGAAGGGCAGGCACAACAGCAGCACGATGGCGGCGCAGGCCGCCAGCTTGAGCTGCGCCGCGCTGAGTTGGGTGGCGGCGAACAGCTCATTCAATTCGCCCAGGCGGTCGACCAGTTGCACGCCGGCCAGGCCCGCGGCCGCGGCGTCGAGCTGCCCCCGCTGGGCCTGGCCTTGCAAACTGACCAGACCGGCGACCTGGCCCTCGGCGTCGGTCCCGAGCCACAGCGGGCGCCAGGCTTCGCCGAGAGGCGTGGCCAGGGCCTGGTCGAGCGTCGGTTGTGGCGTGCTCAGCAATTGCTGCAATTCCGCGCGCAGCGCGGCTTCGGGAATGCCGACAGCGAGCAGCGCTTGCCAATGTTCGGGCAGCCTGGCCAAGGCCGCGTGCAGCGCCTGTAGTTGTTGGCTTGGCGCGACCAACTGGTTGAGCGCGCGGTAGCCGCGCAAAGCGCCGTCGTCCACCAGGCGATCCAGACGCGCGGCGAGTTCGGCCTGGCGCTGCAGCAACTGCGCTTCATCCGCAGCGCGCACCAGGAAGAACTGGCTGGTGGGTTGTTGCCCAGTGAGTTCGGCGATGCGCTGGGCTTCGCCGAGCAAGCGTGGCTCCTGGCCGAGCCATTGGCGCAAATCGTTTTGCGTGTGCAGCTGCCACAGGCCGCCGGCGCAGAACAGCAGCAGTAGGCCGAGCAGGGGCGCGCTGCCGATTTTGCCGAGCAGGCGGGCGCGCAGGCTCAGGAGTTTTTCGCTAAGGGTCAGCAGGCCGGGCGCCGGGTTCGGGCGCAGGCCCGCGAACCACGCCGGCAGCAGACACACCGAACAGAGGTAGGCGGCGATCAGGCCGGCGGCGGAAAACAGCGCGATCTGGGTCAGCGCCGGAAACGGCGTAAAGGCCAGCGCCAGGTAGCCGAGCAGATTGGTCCCCAGGCTCAGGCTCAGGCCCGGCAGGGTGGCGCGCAGGGCGCTCCAGCTGTGCCAGTCGCGCTGCCCCCAGCTTTTGCTCAGGTAGTGCTGTGGGTAGTCCGCGGCCACGCCGATCAGGCTGGCGCCGAGTATCAGGGTCAGAGCATTGATCTGGCCAAACACCAGCACGCAGGCGCTGACGCCCGCCAGCAGCGCCACGCCGACCGGCAGCAGGCTGAGCAGCACCCGCGCGCGTCGGTAGGCCAGCACCAGCAACAGGAGGATGCCGAGCACCGCGCCGCCGCCGATCCAGCCGATTTCGCGGCTGGCCTGGGCCTGGCCGGCTGCGGCATACAGCAGACCGCTGGCCGCGAGTAACTGGCCGCCGTCGCCGGTCACTTGGGCGCGTACCTCGGCCACCGCCGTGGCGATGGTCAGCGGTGCCTGCAGATCGAAGGCGTCGCCGCGCACGCGGGCGCGCAACAGCGCCCAGGTCATGCCGTTGTCTTCGACCAGCAGGGCGCCGCTGCCGAGGTCGGCCTGGATGCGGCTATGCGGGGTCAGCGCCTGCTGGGCGCGGGCGCCCAGGCCCAGCCAGTCCTGCTCCAGTGGCAGCAGGCCGAAGGCGGCGAAGGGGTCGAACAGCTGCGCGCTGCGCTGTTCGATGAACACTTCTGGCTGTTCGACGAGCAACTGGCGATCGGCCGGCGTCAGCAACGCCAGGCGGCTGGCCAGCAATTGCCGGCGCAGGGCCGGCAAGTCGGCGTCCAGGCTCCATTGCACGCGCTCGAAAGTCTGGCTGTCGCGCCATTGCGCACCGACCCGCTGCACCAGGGCGATGCTCTGTTCGCGCTGGGGATGGCCGATCAGCAGCAACAGTTCGCGGTTCAAGGGCTCCTGCATGCGCTGTTCGGCCCGCAGCACCAGGGCGTCGCCGGCGCCTTCGGGCAGCAGGTCGAGCATGCTCGCGGCGACGGGGGGACCGTTACGCCACTGCCAGGCGGCCAGGGCCAGCAGCGCCAGCAATACAACGCTGAACAGCCGCGGCAGGCTGCGCTCCAGCGCGCGCTGCTTACGGGGCAAAATCGCGGCGCTCCTGCTCGCTCAAGGCTTCGCCGGGTTGGCTGTCGGGCAGACGCAGCACGGTCTTGTCGCCCTGGGTTTCCAGTAGTTCGATGCGCTCGACCAGGGCTCCGCCGTCGATCTGAATACGCTGGAAAATCTGCTTGAGCAGTAACGAATGGGGAATGAGGTTGAGCTGCCAGGCCTCGCTGCTGCCGCTCAGCTGCAGATCGAAATCGCGGGCCAGGCCGCTGTGGTCGCCCTTGAGCACGGCGAGGAACAGCCGGCTCTGCTGCGCGGCGACATCCTGGCCGGGCTGCAGCTGCCAGCTGTTGGCGGTGCGCCTGGCGATGCCGTTGTCGTCGATGCGGTAATCCTGCTGCAGCGGGCTCTGTAGTTGCCAGAGCAGGCCCAGTTCGGCGCTGAGGACGAACCGACCGCGGCTGGTCAGCGGTTGTGGCAGGGCACGCAGGTGTTTTTCCTGGATCAGCGGCCCGCGCACCACGGCCGGCTTGGCCAGCTGGGCGCTGAGCTGTTCCAGGTCGAAGGCGTAGGCATTGCTGGTCAGAAACAGCAGGAGCGCCAGTAACCCGGATGTAATCCGGGAATAGTGTGAGCTTCGTCTCCAGGATTGCATCCAGGCTACGGTGCTTAGGGCACTTAGTGTCCGGCTTGTTGCTGCGGGTGTTTGGAATAGAGTGTTTCGCCCCCTCGGGCGAGTCACTTTCTCTTTGCTCCCGCGGCGGCGGCCGGTGCAAAGAGAAAGTAACCAAAGAGAAAGCACGCCCGGCATCCGGGTCTCGCTGCGCTCGACTTCCCTCACTCCATCGCTATTCCAGGGGCGCGACCTGGGCGGCACCCCGACGAAGGGCCATCCCTGGCCCATCGCGGCTCTCGCGGCATCCATGCCGCTCAACCCCTTCCATAGCGACTGCGTTCGGCCTTCTGACGGGGCCCGTCCTGGCGCCAACATTTCTGTTTGGCAGCTGCTGGGGGGGGGGCTTTTGTTTTGGCTGGGTAACCGCGGTGGTGCGCACCGTTTTATTGCGCAGGCCAAGCCGCGTTGGGTTTCGCAAAGCTCAACCCAACCTACGGGATTGGTTTTCGCCGGGCGAATGCGGGCGTTCAGCCAGTGCTGGAAACCGGCCAGAATCGTCTTCACGCCAGCACCTTTTCCACCGCGTCGAGCAAGACTTTGGGCGAGGCGAATTGCATTTCGCGGGTGGCGATTTCCACCGCGACCTGCACGCTACTGCCGCGGGTCATGCGCTCGCCGCTGGCGGCATCAGTGATCAGGTAGTTGATCTTCAGGCGGTTCTCCCATTCCACCAGGTCGGCGCGCACGCGAATCGTCTGGCCGAACTGGGCGCCGCGGACATAGCGGACCTGCAAATCGATCACCGGCCAGGCGTAACCGGCGTCGCGCATCTGCACGTAGTTGTGGTCGAGCTTGTCGAGCAGGGCGCAGCGCGCCTGTTCGAAGTATTTGACGTAGTGGCCGTGCCAGACCACTTCCATCATGTCGACGTCGAAGAACGGTACCTGCAATTCGATCTCGGCCTGCAATACGCCTTTGCTACGCATACAGGCTCCAATGCTGGTCGCGGATACGGGTCAGGCACAGGCGCAGTTCGCTTTCCAGGGCGCGGTCTTCGATCACCGGTGGAAAGTCCGCGGCCAGCTGTTCGCGCATCGCTGCCACTGGCGCGGGGATGTCGTTCTTGCCGTTGCGCTGGCGCAGCCAGACGCCCTGGTTGGCAGCGAGCAGGGCGGCGGCGGCGACCTGTTCGGTCAGCTCCAGGCTGCGCAGGGCGTCGCGCGCGGCGATGGTGCCCATGCTCACCTTGTCCTGGTTGTGACACTCGGTGGAGCGTGAGAACACGCTGGCCGGCATGGTGTTCTTCAGGGCTTCGGCGGTCCAGGCGCTGGTGCCGATCTGCACCGCCTTGAAGCCGTGGTTGATCATCGCGCTGACCTCCGGGGCGCCGGACAGGTTGCTCGGCAGGCCGTGGTTGTAGCGCGTGTCGACCAACAGGGCGAGCTGCCGATCGAGCAGGTCGGCGACGTTGCCGACCAGGTTCTTCAGGCTGTCCATGGCGAAGGCGATATGTCCACCGTAGAAGTGCCCGCCGTGCAGCACACGTTCGGCTTCGGCATCGATCAGCGGGTTGTCGTTGGCGCTGTTCAGCTCGATCTCGATGAATTGGCGCAGCAGGCCCAGGCTGTCGGCCAGCACGCCGAGTACGTGGGGGGCGCAGCGCAGGGAATAACGATCCTGCAGGCGGTGCAGCGGCGCGGTCGGTGCATCGATGGCCAGATCCTGGCGCAACCAGGCGGCGACCTGGGTCTGCCCGGGATGGGGTTTGGCGGCGAACAGGCGCTCGTCGAAATGTTCCGGGTTGCCTTCCAGCGCCACCACATTGAGCGCGGTGATGCGCGTGGCCAGCTTGAGCAGGTAGTCGGCGCGCGAATAGGCCTGGCAGGCCAGGGCGGTCATCACCGCGGTGCCGTTCATCAGCGCCAGCGCTTCTTTCGGCCGCAATACCAGCGGCGTCCAGCCCAGCTCGGCGTGTACGGCGGCGGCGCTACGGCGCTCGCCCTTGAACATCACCTCGCGCTCGCCGGATAGGGTCGCGGCGACATAGGACAGCGGCGTCAGGTCGCCGCTGGCGCCGACCGAGCCTTCTTCCGGAATCAGCGGCAGCACGTCGTATTCGAGAAATGCCTGCAAGCGTTCGAGCAGTTCCACTCGTACCCCGGACACACCCTGACACAGCGATTGCAAACGCGCCGCGAGTACCGCGCGGGTGGCTTGTGCATCGAGCAGCTTGCCCAGGCCGCAACCGTGGAAGGTGTAGAGGTGGCGCGGCAGCGCCTCGACCTGATGCAGCGGCACCGCCACCACGCAGGAGTCGCCGTAGCCGGTGGTGACGCCGTAGATCACGCCTTCCTTGTCCAGCAGGCTGTCGAGAAAGCGCGCGCCCTTGGCGATCTTCTCGCGGTAGGCGGCATCGCTCTGCAACTGCGCCGGCGCGCTGCGCTGGGCCAGGGTCACGACCTGCTCGATGCTCAGGGGGCGTTCGCCGAATACGATGGGATCAGGCTGATTTGTCGTCATCTTCGTTCCAGAAGGGGTAGAAATTGAACCATTGCAGGGGCGCGCGAAGGCAGTGCGCGGCGAGGTGGTCGGCATAGCGCTGCACCCAGCCGGCGATCACTGCGTCACGCTCGGCACGGGTCCATTGGATGCGCTCGGCGAAGGGCTCGATGATCACCTGGTAGCGGCCATCGATCTTCAGACAGTTGATCAGGTTGACCGGGCACTGCAGCAGCCCGGCCAGCAGCCAGGGGCCTTGCGGAAAGGCCGCCGGCTCGCCGAGAAAGTTCACCCGGGTCTTGCGTCCGCCCTTGAGCGGCACGCGGTCGCCGGCGATGGCCAGCCATTCGCCGCGCTCCAGGCGTTCGGACAGTTGCAGCATCACCGCCGCATCCAGCTCGCTGACCTGGATCAGGCGCAGGTTGCTGGCGCCGGCATCAAAGAGCAGGCGGTTGAACTGTTCGGCGTGTTTGGTGTGCACCAGCACGTTCATCTGCACCCGCTCGCCGAGTTCGGCCAGGGCGCGGCATACCTCGAGGTTGCCCAGGTGCGCGGCGACCAGGATCTGCCCGCGGCCTTGCCGGTGCAATTGCCCTGTCACGTCGTGCGGGTCGCTCAGGGTCACCTGCTCCAGGCGCAGCTGACCGTTCCACACGTCGAGTTTGTCCAGCAGGGTGTCGGCGAAGGCCATGAACTGGCGGAACACCGCGCGTCGGCTCGGGCGCAACTCGCTACGCCCGCTCCAGGCCGCGAGGTTGGCCTGGTAGTGCCAGATGCTGCGTCGCGCCTGTCGGCCGAACGCAAAGAAGTACAGCACGATCAGGTAGATCAGCGGGGCGATCGGCCGGCGGCCGAGCAGGCGCGTCATGCCGACCGTGAACTTCATCAGGATGAAGCTGCCGCGCTCGCGCTGCCCAGCCCAGTGCCGCTTGCCGCTCATCGACAGCACCTGCGCCAGAGTATCCGGGGGGCGCGCACGAGCATGCCGAAGAACAGCTTGGCATGCATCTTCGAGATCAGCGCGTTGTCGTGCCACAGGCGAAAATGCGAGAGGCCGTCCTGCGGGTAATGCACGCGGATCGGCAGCCAGCGCATCGGCTGCTCGCGCCAGGCCAGGCGCACCAGGATTTCGGTGTCGAAGTCCATGCGCCGGCCAATGGCCACGCTGTCGATCAGCGCCAGGGTCGGTTGCAGCGGATACACGCGAAAGCCGCACATGGAGTCGCGAACGCTCAGCGACAGGCAATTGATCCACACCCAGACATGGGTCAGGTAACGCGCGTACAGACGGCCTTTGGGCACGCTGGCGTCGTAGTGCGGGTAGCCGCAGATCAGGGTTTGCGGCTCGGCCCGCGAGGCGGCGAGAAAGGTGTCGAGATGGCCGAGGTCGTGTTGGCCGTCGGCGTCCACCTGCAGGGCATGGCTGAAACCCAGGCGGCGGGCCTCGCGCAGGCCGGCCATCACCGCGCCGCCCTTGCCCTGGTTGAGCGGCAGGCGCACCAGATGGACGTCCGTCTGCTCTGCCAGGCGATCCATCACCGCCGCGCAGGCCGGGCTCGACGCGTCGTCGACCAGTACGCAGGCCAGCCCGGCGTCGCGCAGCGCCGCGACCACCTGCGGCAGGGCGTGTTCGTGGTTGTATACCGGGATGACGGCGCAGGGCTTATGCATGGGCCGCGCCCTGCTTGGGGTGGGTTGGGCCGTGCAGGTTGAACGCCGCGATACCCCTGCCGGTTTTGTTGGGTATCGCTGCGCTCAACGCCAACCTACGGGAGGTTCTCATTGCGCCGGCCCCAGTAGAATCCGCCCGGACGAGCAGGCCGCTTCGCCGTTGCGAAAGGCGAAGTACAGCTTGCCGCGAGTGGTGTCGAACCGCAGGGTCAGCTGCAGGAGATCGCCGGGGCGCACCAGCTGTTGGAACTTCAGCACTTCCATGCCGCAAAAACGCGGCGGCAGGTCGGCGATCAGCGTTTGCGCCAGGTGTTGCGCCCAGTCGATCTGCACCACGCCCGGCAGCACCGGGGTTTGCGGGAAGTGACCGGTGAAATGGGCCAGGTCCAGCGGCACCTCCAGCTCGACCTGCCATTCGCCGTCTTGCTCCCGGGCGCTCAGTTGCTCGACCCGGGTCGGGCGTGGCGCGCCTATCACTGCGTCGACGCTGGCCTGGGCCAGTTTGCCTTGCGTGCTATAGGGCAGGTGGCTGACCAGGCGCCAGCGCCGCGGCAGGGCAATGGCTTCGCAATGGCTGGAAAGATGCCGCCGCAACGCCTCGGTAACCGCACGGCGGCCCTGGTTGCGCAGGGCATGGATGCCGGCCGGATTGAGCGCGACCAGGCCGCCGAGAAAGGCGCGGCCTTCTTGAATCACCCCGAGGCGCGCATCGGCGACCCAGGTATGGCCGGCCAGCACCTGTTCCAGCATGGGCAGGGAAATACGTTTTTCTTCCAGCTTGACGATGCGGTCCAGGCGCCCGCGCAGTGCGAAGCGGCCGTCGGCCTGGATTTGCACGGCATCGGCGGTCTGTTCGCGTTGCCCGTTCGGCAGGTAGGGCGAGGTGAGGTTGAGCGCACCCTGTTCGTCCACGCCCGGCTCGACGCCAGCGAACGGTTGCCACAGCTCGCCGCCCTGGCGCCAGGCGATGCCGCCAGTCTCCGAGCTGCCATAGATTTCCGTCGGCCATTGACCGAGCTGTTGTTGCAGCAATTGCGCGGCCTCGGCGGACAGCGCGCCGCCAGAGGAAAACACCTTGCGCACCGCGCCAAGCGCCGGCCAGTCGAGGTTGTCGCCCATCCTTTTCAATAACGCGGGGCTGGCGACCCAGGCGAAGCCGTCGGCACAGGCCAGGCTCTCACGCTGCAGATCTTCCGGGAACGGCTGGGCGCGGCGCAGGAATGGCCGGCCGGCGCACAGCGGCCAGAGCACGCGAAACAGCAGGCCATAGATGTGCTGGGCGGCGACGCTGCCGAGAATGGTCGCGCCTTGCAGCTCGGCACCCCATAACTGTTCCAGCGCTTCGACCTCGTTGGCCAACTGGCGCAGGTTCTTGCCGATCAGCTTGGCTTCGCCGCTGGAGCCGGAGGTGCACAGGGTCAGGTGGCACTGGTCGAGATCCAGGGCGGCAGCCGGTAATGGGCTGGCTGCATCGAGATCGTCGAGATCGTCGAGCCATAGATCGCTCTGCCCGCCCATGCGCTGGCGGCTCTGTGGCTGGGCGTCGGCCGGCAGCAGCACCTCGACCCCCGCGTGCCAGGCGCCGAACAGCGCCACGGCCAGCTCGCCGGCATCCTCCAGATACAGGGCGACACGCTTGATCCCGCGCTGTTGCAGGGCGGCGGCCACACGTAGAGTGCGCGCCCGCCAGGCGGCGTGATCCATGCCGCTGGTAACCGGGCGACCGGGATGGGCTGCACTCAGCAGTTGCTCGAGGTTCACCCAGGTCATGCGCTTCTCCTTGAATCGGCCCTTACACGCTGGCGCACCAACCACTCTCCCGCAAACAACAATCCGATCAGGCCGTAAGCAATCAGCCCGGTATACAAGGTCCACCAGCTCAGCGGCGCCCACAGGGTCAGCGCCGCGGTAATCAGGCCATTGAGCAAAAAGAAACCAGCCCACACCTGGGTGACGATGCGGGTATAGCGCACCGCCACCTCCGGCAAGTCGGGTTCGCGCAAACGCGCCAAGCGCTCGACCAGCGGCGGGCCGAACTTCAGGCTGAGACCGAAGACGGCCAGCAGCAAAGCGCTGAGCAGCACCGGGTACCAGCGCAGCAGGGCGGCTTCGCCTGATACACCCAGCAGCACACAGAAGCCCAGGGCGGCGGCGGCCATCCAGCGGCTGCCGGGCTGGCGGCGCTGGCTCAGCGCGCGCACCAGCCACAGGCCACCGAGCAGCAGGGCGAACAGGCGTGGCGACAGGTGCTCCATGCCGTAATACACGGCAAAAGGGTAGAGCAGGCCTGCTGCTACCAGCAGCAGGCCGAACAAACGGGCCATAGGTTCGGTCTTAGTTCGGTGCGGCGTGGACGACGTTGAACACCGCATCGACCACGTCGCCGACGGTGCGTACCGCCTTGAATTCCTCGGCGGCGATCTTTCTGCCGGTCTGGCGCTTGATATGGTCGATCAGGTCGACGGCGTCGATGCTGTCGATTTCCAGGTCCTGATAGAGGTTGGCATCCAGGGTGATGCGGTCGGCGTCGAGTTCGAACAGTTCGACCAGGGCGTCGCGCAGGGTGACGAATACTTCTTCACGGGTTTGCATCTGCGAACGTCCTCAGGCGACTTTTTGTGCGGTCACGAACGCCGCCAAGCTCGCCACGTTGGCGAAGTGCTTGCGGGTGTCCTTGGCATCGGCGTCGATCTTGATACCGAAGCGCTTCTGGATCGCCAGGCCGAGCTCCAATGCATCCACCGAATCCAGGCCGAGTCCCTCGCCAAATAGCGTCAGATCGGCGGCGATATCTTCGGCGGCCATGTCTTCCAGGCCCAGAGCGTCGATGATCAGATGCTTAATTTCCAGTTGTAGATCGCTCATCTTTGGCGAGCTCCTTCATAAAGTAGTGGTGCAGGTGATCGTTGAGTTTACGCGAGGCAATCGGTGCTGGCCCCAGGGCATTGAACTGTTGCGGGTCGATATCATCGCCAACTCGCAAGCGGAAATGAAAACGGCGCGATGGAATGCTGTACCAGGGCTCTGCCTTGGTCAGGGTGCTGGGCGTGACGCTGATCACCACCGGGGTGACCACGCGCGCGCCGCGCACCGCGATGGCGGCTGCGCCGCGGTGAAACTGCGGCGGCTGCCCTGGAACGGTGCGGGTGCCCTCGGGAAAGACTATCAGCGTCTGTCCGTCGTGCAGCGCGCCGGCGGCTTCGTCGAGCATGTCCAGGCTGCCGCTGTTGCTGATGAACTGCGCGGCGCGGATCGGCCCACGCATGCAGGGGTTTTCCCACAGGCTCTGCTTGACCACGCAATTGGCATCGCGGATGAACGCGATCAGCACCACCACGTCGATCAGCGAGGGGTGATTGGCAATCACCATCTGGCCGGGGCGACCAAGGCGTTCGGCCCCTTCGACCGAATAGGTCAGTACGCCGCTGTGATACATGAATTTGATGAACAGCAGAAAGGTCTTGCTTACGACCAGGCGGGCGCGGGACCGGTGCGCCAGAGCGTCGCCGGGCAACAGGCCGAGCAGCGGAAAGATCAGCACGCGCAGCACTACGCCGCCTATGCCAAACAGGGTGAAACTCAGCGCGGTGGCGATCAGGCGCCAGCAGTAGGGCGCGCTGTAGCGGCTCAGGCCTTGATGCGTGACCAGTTCCATTGACGGCTCTTCCAGTGATGTTGCACTGCGTCTTCTTCGCTGCACAGAGCGCGAATCAGGTTGATTGCATGGGGCCATTCGGCGACCGCGCCAGTGGCCGAACGTAGCGTCAGCTGCCATTCCCGGCCGGGCGTCAGCAGCAGCGCGAGCGCATGGGAGAATGGCACATCGTCAATATAAGGCCGATACAGCTCCGGCGGCATTTCCTCGGCCACCACCAGCAATACCGCAGGGGCGCCCTCGCCGAGCAGTGTGCTGGCTTCGAGCATGCCCTGCTCGAGACCGTCGTTCTCGCCGGCGAGCGCGGTCATCTCACTGGTATCGCCGCGCAGGATCGACCACAGGCCGATCACCGCGTTGTGCACCGAGAGGCTGAACTGGGTTGGCGACAGCGCTTCGTCGTTGGCCAGGTCGTTGATGATAGCCAGAGTCCGCGGGGTCTCGCCGTGCCGGGAGACGAACACCAGCGGTAACTGGCCGTAAGCATCGGCCAGTGGCCAGGCGACATGGCAGACCATGCGCGCCAGGGGGCTCAGACGGCGGCGTTGCATGGCCGGCAGAAAGCTTACGTCCGCTTGCGCCGACGCGTCCTGCGCATCAATTGGTAGGCGCGCGGGTGCGGCACACCAACGGCGCCAGTCATCCGCGTTTTCCAGGCCGGGGGCCCAGGCACGCCATTGCTCGATCCTGAAGTGCATCACTCGGATGATCCGGCCTTGTCAGGCTCCATGTAGAGATCGGCGGCCGGGTTTGGCAGGAAACTGCCGGGGCCGCCGTGGCGAATGGCCGGCATTATCCAGTCCGTACGGCCGTTGCGCAAATTTTGTGCGATTGTTCTGACGGGAGGTTTGTGGTCATGGGGTGACCGAATACCTCGCCCTTGTCATGCGCTTTGCATAGAATCCCCAGGAGTCCGCCAGCCCAGGTGCAGCGGCCGACAGGGAAACCCGGATCCGGATCGGCGGACTTCCGGCATTGTGGTTATCGAGAGGTGGTTATGCGGCGTGTGGTATTCAATCAGAAGGGTGGCGTGGGCAAATCCAGCATTGCCTGTAATCTGGCGGCCGTCAGCGCGTTCCAGGGCTATCGCACGTTGTTGGTTGACCTGGATGCGCAGGCCAATTCCACCCATTACCTCACCGGCTTGACCGGTGCGGAGATTCCCATGGGGATCGCCGAGTTCTTCAAGCAGACCCTGTCCAGCGGTCCCTTTGCCAAGAAGGGGCGGGTGGATATATACGAAACGCCGTTCGACAACCTGCATGTGGTCACCGCCACCGCCGAACTGGCGGACCTGCAGCCCAAGCTCGAGTCCAAACACAAGATCAACAAGCTGCGCAAACTGCTCGACGAACTGGCCGAAGACTACGACCACATTTACCTGGACACCCCGCCGGCGCTGAATTTCTATACGGTGTCGGCCCTGATCGCTGCCGACCGGGTATTGATCCCGTTCGACTGCGACAGCTTCTCGCGCAATGCGCTCTATGGCCTGCTGCAGGAAATCGAAGAGCTCAAGGAAGACCACAATGAAGGCCTGGAGGTCGAGGGCATCGTGGTCAATCAGTTCCAGCCCCGCGCCAGCCTGCCGCAGCAGCTGCTCGATGAATTGCTCGCCGAAGGCTTGCCGGTGCTGCCGGTGAACCTGATGAGTTCGGTGCGCATGCGCGAATCGCACCAGACCTGCACACCGCTGATCTACCTGGATCGCAACCACAAGCTGACCCAGCAGTTCGTCGAACTGCACGATCTGTTGGTCGCCGCGTCCTAGCTCGGGTGGCGTCCGTAGATCCTATGTTGATGGGCAAGGTAGATGGGCAAGGTTGGTGTGCAAGGCCTGGAAAATCCTAGGGTGGATTGCGCCGGCCTGTCCGCCATTTTGCCCGCCAACGGTGGACAAGGCTTCGCCATGCTCACCCTACCAAAGTGCATCCCGTAGCCTGGGTTGAGCGCAGCGATACCCAGGGCACCGATACCCGGGTATCGCTTCGCTCAACCCGGGCTACCATTGGCTGACGTTGATCGTTCCCATATCGAGGCGTCGAACCGTCCACGTGGGAACGATCAGCTGCCCGGATGCAATTCTGGAGCGATTGATCGGCGCCGGGTTTCCCCTGATTTCATCCGGGCTACAGAAGCACAAAGGCGCCCTGGGGCGCCTTTGTCGTCCAGTCGCTACGTCTTAACGCACCACGAAAATATCGCAGGGCGCGCGGTGCAGGAAATGCTGCGCCAGGCTGCCGAGCAGGGCCTGCGACAGCGCGCTGCGGCCGTGGCTGCCGAGCACCAGTACCTCGATCTCGCGGCTGCGGATATTTTCCTGCAGGCAGCGCAGAATCCCGCCCTGCTGCACTGAATGGCTCAGCGCCGGGCCCTTGGCTGGCAGCTTTTGCGCCTCGTCGAGCATCAGTTGGTCGATCAGTCCGCATTGCAGTTGCAGCTGGTCCTCGACCTGCTTGGGCGTGCCCTTGCTCGGCTCGAACACGTGTACGGCATGCAGCTCGGCGCTGTTGGGGAGCATGCAGTAGCCCTGGCTCAAGGCACTGACCGCGCACAGCGAAAAATCGATGGCCGAGAGCGCGCGTTTATAGGGGCGCGCATCGTTACGCGCGACCAGCAGCAGCGGCACCGGGCAGCGCCGGGCGATGCGGTCCAGGCTGGTGCCGGAGAAAAAGTCGTGACGCTGATGGTGGGCGCCCAGCACCAGCAGGTCGCATGCCAGTTCGTCGACCTGCTGCAGGACCATGTCGGAAGCTTTGCTGGCGCTGCATACCCGTAACTCGCAGCCGGCGGGAGCGTAGCGGGTCAGGCTGAGATCCAGGGCCTGACGGGCGTTTTCATGCTCCTGCTCGCTTTTGTTGGCGTCGAGCACATGCAGCATGGTCAGCTTGGCGCCATGTTGCTGCGCCAATTGGGCGGCCCGGCACAAGGCCATGTCGGCAGTGTCACGCAGGTCATGGGCAATCAAGATATGTTTGAACATGGTATACGGCTCTCCTGCCAATACATGTCGGTTCTACTACATGTCGGTTCTACTAAAAGATAAGCAGTATGGCTCCATTGCGAAGCATGGCTCCATCAGTTATCTGGTCTTTTGATTTGAGACAAGTTCCCACGTTGTTCATGCAAACGTAACTGATACAGCGCGCGACTCTCAGCCACCACTTCGCCAGTCTCGCTGGTCAGTTCCAGGGTCAATTGGTACTCCGCCTTGCCCTGCTCCAACGCCTCATTCTGCAGCTGTACGATGGTCGGCGCACTGAGTTGTGCCTCGACCCGGATATCGCCGGTAGCGGGCCGGCGAAAGCGCAGGTTCAGTTCCTTGACCACCGGGTAAAACCGCTGGGTATCGAAACTGGTGAGAAACAGTGCGCCGCCGGGAATTTCCGCCAGGGTGAACAGGGCGCCGGCATACATGCTGCCGATATGATTCTGGTTGCCGGCCAGCGGCATGCACAGGCGTACGCGCCCCGGCTCGAGCACTTCCGCCTTGAGCCCGCTGCGTTTGACGAAGGCGATCTGCTCTTCGGTGAGCTGGCGGGCGATCTCAAAGGCTAACGGCATGCGTGGTGTTCTCGAATAGGTGTGTGCAAGCAGCCTAGCCAATCATCCCGCGCTTGCAATTGATCCGAGGTTACGACGCCGCTGACCGATTCGCTCAGCGGCCCGCGCGATCGACCCAGGCCAGCAGTTGGGGCAGAGACATGGCGCCGCTTTGTCGGGCGACTTCCTTGCCGGCGCTGAACAGGATCAGGCTGGGAATCGAGCGAATCGCCAGATGCGCCGACAGTTGCGGGTTGGCTTCGCTGTCCAGCTTGCCCAGGCGATAACGACCGACGAGTTGCGCGGCGGCTTGCTCGAAGGTCGGCGCGAACCCTCGGCACGGGCCGCACCAACTGGCCCAGACATCCACCAGCAGCGGCAGGTCGCCCTTGAGCTGGCTGGCGAAGTTGCCCTGGTTCAATTCGATCGGCTTGCCGGGCAGCACCTCGGCCTTGCAACGACCGCAATGCGGCGTATCGGCGAGGCGCTCGGCGGGGATGCGGTTCAGACCATTGCAGTGCGGGCAGGGAATCAACAGAGGTTGGCTCATGAGGGGGCTCCGGTGGCGATGTCCATTAGCGGGCTGAAAACTGCCTGTGTTGGCAATACTGCGTTAAAAACAGCCACGATCGCGAGCTGCGTTTTCAGCGTTCTGCTAGATGGAGCCGCTAGCCGGTAGTCAAACCGGGGTCAGCGGCCAGAACCAGGGAATCACAACGCTCGCCACTATCCACAGCAGCAGATTCAGCGGAATGCCGATCTTCATGAAATCGGTGAAGCGGTAACCGCCGGCGTTATACACGAAGGTGTTGGTCTGATAGCCGATCGGTGTGGCGAAGCTGGCGCTGGCGGCGAACATCACCGCGACCACGAAGGCCCGTGGGTCGACGCCCAGGTGCTGGGCCAGGCCGATGGCGATCGGCGTTACCAGCACCGCCACCGCGTTGTTCGACAGTACCTCGGTGAGAATCGAGGTGAACAGGTAGATCAGCGACAGCATCAACAGCGGCCCGGCCCAGGGCATCAGGCTCATGACGTTTTCGATCAGCAGGCGCACCAGGCCGACCTTGTCCATGGCGATGCTGATCGCCAGCATGCCGAAGATCAGGCTGAGAATCTTCCAGTCCACCGCTTTATAGGCGTCTTCCACGTCCAGGCAGCGGGTCGCCAGCACGGCCACCGCGCCGATGATCGCCAGGCCTTCGATCGGCATCACGCCGAACGCCGCGAGGAGCATCACGGCGAGCGTGGCGATGATCGCGATCGGCGCCTTGTCGCGGCGGAACGCGCGCTCCTGCACGGCGTTGAGGCTGATCAGCTCGCCGTTGTCGGCGAAGCGCTTGATCTGCGTCGGCGTGCCCTCGACCAGCATCACGTCGCCGAACTGCAGCTCGAAGTCGTCGAGGTTGCCGCGAATGTTCTCGTCCTGGCGGTGAACCGCGAGCACCGCGATGCCATAGCGCGCGGTGAGGTCGAGGTCGCGCATCGGTCGGTGGCTGTAACGCGAGTTGCGCCCGACGATGGCTTCGGCCAGCACCACATCGTGGCTGCTGATGGTCTCGAACGCGTCGCTGCGGTTGAACGTCAGGTGGCCGCTCTCGCGCAGCTCCACCACATTCTTCACCTGGCCGTGCAGCACCAGGCGGTCGCCGTTGGCCAGCACGGTCTCGTGGCCCGGCTCGGTGAGCTCCTGTTCGTCGCGAAACAGCTTGAGCACCTGCAGGCCGCTGCCGCCGTTGAGGTTGGCTTCGCTCAGGGTTTTGCCGATCACCGGCGAGTCATGTGGCACCAGCAGCTCGGTCATGAAGGTGCGATCCAGGTCCGGGCGCAGCTGTTTGGACAGGGTGTCGCGCTCGGGCAGCAGGTGGCGACCGATGGTCAGCAGGTAAAGCATGCCGACGGTGGCGAGGATCAGCCCCGCGCCGGTGATCTCGAAAATACCGAAGGGTTCGAGGCCGGCCTTGCGCGCCACACCGTCGACCAGGATGTTGGTCGAAGTGCCGATCATGGTCAGGGTACCGCCGAGGATGGTCGCGTAGGACAGCGGAATCAGCAGTTTGGACGGCAAGGTACCGGCGCGCCGGGCCAGGGAAATCGCCACCGGGGTGAGAATGGCCACCACCGGGGTGTTGTTCAGGCATGCGGAAATCACCAAGGCGGTAAGCGTCAGGCCGGTCAGTACGCGGATCGGGCTGGTGCCGACCAGATCGCCGAGCCAGTTGCCGAGGGCGTCGATGCAGCCGGTGCGTTCCAGGGCGGCGGACAGCACGAACATGCAGGCGATGGTCACCGGTGCCGAGTTGGACAGCACGCTGAGCACTTCCTTGGGCTCGAGCAATTGGGTGATCAGCAGCGCCGCCACGGCGATCGCCGCGACTATGTCCGGGCTCCACTTCTCGCGCACGAAGGCATACAGCACCCAGACCAGCAGGGCGCCGACGAATATCAGCGGCAAGGGCAGCGAGTCCCAGAACATGAGAATCCTTAGCGGGTGAAGCGCATATAAGGTGGCGGGCACGCACACGGCGACCCCGCAAGGCGCAGAAGATAAGGCTTGCGGCTTAGAGAGTCTAAGAATGTTTGAGAAGGTTTATATGTCTTTTCGAATTAACGCGTTAATCGCGCAGCGGCGCCATCCTGATGTGCTTCTGCCGTCGGGAGAAGGTGGCGCGTAGCGCCGGATGAGGGAAACGGGCATGCCCGTTCAGGCTGTACCGCCGCCCTGGCGGCCTACTGTGTCTGTGTGCCGGCGGTCTGTCGCGCTAGGCTCGAAGTGCGAGGGTGTCCTCGTCTTCATCAACATGGATTTTTTATGAATGTCGAAACCTACACCCCGCCCGAGCTGTTCGAACCCATAGGCCCTTACAGCCATATCGCCAAGAGCGGCCCGTTCATTTACCTCTCCGCAACCCCGGGGGTGGATGGCGCCGGACGGATGGCGGGCACCGATGCTTACGCCCAGTCCCGGCAAATCCTCGAGAACCTGCGGTTGATGCTCGCCTCGGTAGGGGCCACCCTGGCGGACGTCCTGCACGTGCAGGTATTTCTCAAGCACGTCGAGGATTTCGAGGCGATGAACAGGGCCTATGCCGAGGCGTTCGCCGGTCATTTACCCGCGCGCACGGTGATCTGCGTCGCCGACCTGCCGAAGCGCGATGCGCTGCTGACGATGAACCTGAATGCCATCCATAACCCCGCCGAATAAATCGCGGGCAATCGATCAGGAGGAAAGACGATGCGCCAATTAGGCATTCTCGGCGGCATGAGTTGGGAGTCCACGGCGAGCTATTACCGCCTGCTCAACCAGGGCGTGCGCGAGCAACTGGGTGGTTTGCATTCGGCGCCCTTGCTGTTGCACTCGGTGGATTTCGCTGAGATCGCCGAGCTACAGCGTATGGGTGACTGGCAAACTGCCGGCGATCTACTGGCCGCAGCCGCTCAGGGCCTGCAACGGGCCGGGGCCACTGCGCTGCTGCTGGCGACCAACACCATGCACAAGGTGGCGCCGGCCATCGAGGCTGCAGTGGACATACCCTTGTTGCATATTGGCGATGCGGTCGGTCAAGCGTTACAGCAGCGAGGCGTCAAGCGCGCGGCGTTGCTAGGTACGCGCTTCACCATGCAGGAGGACTTCTATCGCCAGCGCCTGGCCGAGCGTTTCGGCATCGAGGTGATCATCCCGGAGCCGGCGCAGATGGTCGAGATAGATCGGGTGATCTTCGCCGAGCTGTGCCAGGGGCAGTTTCAGCCCGAGGCCCGCGATTTCTATCTGCAGTGCATCGAGGCATTGCGCCAGCGCGGCGCCGAAGCGGCGATTCTCGGTTGCACCGAAATCGGCCTGTTACTGGAGGGCGCGTCGCCGCAGCTGCCGCTGCTCGACAGCTGCGAGTTGCATGTGGCCCAGGGCTTGGCTTGGATGCTTAATCTCGGTCGATAGCGGGTGGTTTTTCCACAGCCTGGCAGCTATTGATACAACTCCATGGCCTGCACCTGCAGCCGCTCCTCGGGTTTGAAGCGTTGTTCGATCAGATTGGCGACCGCCATTTGCTGATCCTGCGGGCTCAGCCCCGACTGCCGAATGGCTGCGCGTTCTTGCTCATAGCTAGCCAGGCGCTTGTCCCATTCGGCGTACTGCTGATCCAGTTGCGCAAGGGCTGTCGCGGCTTCATCGCCGAGTGCCTTAGCGCGTAGCTGAAACAGCTCCTCGGCGCTGGCGCCTTGCTGCTTCATTTGCTCGGCCTGTTCATACACCAGGGTCTCTTGCATGGCCTGTTCGCGAGCCTGGCGGATGGGCTCTGGCAGCTGTTGTTCGAGCTGCGCGATGGCCTCCTGGCGCTGTTGGCTATCCAGACTCTGATCCTCGGCCAGTCGCAGCTGCTGCTGCATAAAAGCGTCGTAGCTGTCCTGCTCTTGGAAGAACAGCTGGTATTCATGGCTGGAAAAGTGCTGCTGGCGCAGCGCCTGCACCTGCTGCTGGCGCTGGCGGATGGCGTCCAGGGCGTATTGCCCCTGACTGTCCATGATGGCAGGTAGGTTGTGCAGGTCACCCAGGGCAATCTTGAAATCCAGATAGCGCTTGAGCAGATCACGGGCCTGTTCAAGGGCCGGCCCTTGCAGTTGCGCGGCGAGATCCTGGCTGATGCGATTGAGGCTGACCCCCAGGGGTTCTTCGGACAGGGCCGAGAGGTAGAACTCGAATAGGTAGAGGATCTCGGCAGTGAGCTGCAAGTTGCCCTGCGCGTCGGTTTGCAGACGCACATTGTGCTGGGTGTCTTGCAGGGAACGGGGTAATGGAGGCAGTGCCGGTAGGCTGTCGATGGGCTGTTGCTGGATCTGCAGATTGCTCTCGTGCGCCTGCTGGGCAGCGGTTGCCGCGACTGTCGGGGTGATCTCCGCGGCGGCGAGCGGGTCGCTTGGCTGAGGTAAAAACAGCAGCACGGCGGCGAGACTGAAGCCCAGGCACAGGGCGGCGAGCAGCAACAGGTAGCGGGTCTTGATCACGGGTTCTATGGCCTGTGGAGATTGCCGGTGAAGCAGCATGGGTAGGCTGTGCCGTGCGCACCGGAGCAGAGGGCGAGCCTGTGGTGCGCACGGCGCACCCTACAAAACGGCGGCTGCCCAGGAAAGGCTGGGCAGCGGTTTTCAGCAACTTATCAGAGGCCGGCGTTTTTCAGGCGCGTGGCGTGGTTGCGGAACAGGGTCTTGGGGTTGGTTTCAAACCAGGACACCAGACCGAATACCTGATTGTTGATGTCCAGGTGGTTCATAAAGTAGCGGTCGTTGATCACCTGGCCAAAGTGGTTGGCGCAGACCCCGGTGACCCCGTCGTTGCCCGATTCACCCTGGCCGATGAAGGCTAGGGAGGTGATGCCGAACAGGGCATCGGAGACGTCGAGTATGTGGGTCAGCGGTGCGCGGCCGCCCCAGGAGTACAAGCGGACGCTGTGGTTGACGTTGTTGCGTGGAATGGTGACGCTGTTCGGGCCGACGCCGCACTTGGTGGTCGGCAGGCCGCGGGGGTACATGCTGTTAAAGGCGGCGGCGCCGGGCTTGGTGAACTCGCCGAGCATGGCGTTGATGTCGGACTGGCTGGCCGAGTTGTTGGAGAGGATGTTGACCAGATTGCCCACTGCATTGGCGAATACCGAAAAGGTTACGCCTTGCAGGGTGCCCGGCGGGGCGATGCCGGTGGTGATATCGGCCAGGGGCGAGCCGGTATGCGGGGTGGCCATGGTGGTTACCGAGGCGACAAGGTCAGGGCGCACGTTCATCACATAACGTGCGGTCATGCCACCCTGGCTGTGGGCCATCAGGTTGAACTTCTGGATGCTGCCGTTGGAGGCGGCCTTGTAGCCGTCGAGTTGTTGAATCAGCTGATTGCCGCGTTTGGTGGAGTTGTCGAAGGCGTTGATCTTGGGGATATAGACCTTAACGCCCTGGGATTGCAGGGTGGATGGGATCTGGTACCAGTAATCGATCATGGCAATGTTGTCGAAGGCGAAAATACCCGGCACCAGTACCACCGGATTTGCCGTATAGGCGGCCTGGCAGGCCAGGGAGATACTCATCAGCAGGCTGCTGATGGCGGCGAACAGAATCTTCTTCATTATTGTTTTCTCTCTATCAGTCCGTTGGGGGCGGGCCTGGCCGTCGCCACTACAGGCCCTTTTGTGGCGCTGTGGATTCTAGGGGCGAGAAAAGCGGGTGTATTTCACCTGAATGGGTGAAAGTGCCGAGCGGGCGGGGTTACTGCGGGGGAG
>NZ_CAMPHI010000019.1 GCF_946885955.1 uncultured Pseudomonas sp. | reverse complement strand
TGACGCTTTTCTCATCCACCACCGCGGTTTGGTGGATGGATAAAGCGCCATCCACCCTACGGCCTGTTTTCATTCACCACCGCAGACTTGTAGCCCGAATAAGCCTTGGCGCAATCCGGGAGCGATTTCCGTGATGGGGAAGTCCCCGGATTGCATCCGGGCTACCAGGGCTATGTAGGGTGGATGACGCTTTTCTCATCCACCACCGCGGTTTGGTGGATGGATAAAGCGCCATCCACTCTACGATCTCGTACATAAACATAGGCGCTGTAGGTGGCTATAAAAAAACCGGCGCAAGGCCGGTTTCTTCAAACACGACAGCTGATCAATTATTGACCAGGCTGAGAAACTCGCTGCGGGTGGCGGCGTTTTCGCGGAATTCACCGAGCATCACCGAGGTGACCATCGAGGAGTTCTGCTTTTCCACGCCGCGCATCATCATGCACATGTGCTGCGCTTCGATCACCACGGCCACGCCGAGGGCGCCGGTTACCTGCTGGATCGCCTCGGCGATCTGCCGGCTGAGGTTTTCCTGGATCTGCAGGCGACGCGCGTACATATCGACGATGCGCGCGACTTTCGACAGGCCGAGCACCTTGCCGTTGGGGATATAGGCGACGTGGGCCTTGCCGATAAACGGTAGCAGGTGGTGTTCGCACAGCGAATACAGCTCGATGTTCTTGACCAGCACCATCTCGCTGGCATCGGAGCTGAACAGCGCACCGTTGGTGACTTCTTCGAGGCTTTGCTGATAGCCGCGGCAGAGGTACTGCATGGCTTTGGCGGCACGCTTGGGCGTGTCGAGCAGGCCTTCGCGGGAAACGTCCTCGCCGAGCTGGCCGAGAATCGCGGTGTAGTTCTGTTCCAGGGACATGATCTTCCTGTGGCACTCACGGATATATACAGACGCGCAGGGTAGGGCGGCGCTGCCGGGCTGGCAAGAGATCGAGCTCAGTTTTCCTCGGTTGGTTCGAGATTGGCGGCCCAGCTATCGGCCCATTGGGTCAGCGGCAAGAACTGCTCGATCAGCTCTACACCCAGGCGGGACAGCTGGTAGCCCTGGTCGCCGTTTTCCAGCAGGCGCGCTTCGCGCAATTCGTTCAAGCGGGTGTTGAGCACCGAGGGCGACAAGCCTTCGCAGCGGCTTTGCAGTTCGCGAAAGTTGGCCGGCGACTGCCGAAGTTCCCAGAGTATGCGCAGGCTCCAGCGTCTGCCGAGCAGGTCGAGCAAGGCCATGATCGGCCTGCCGGTGCTGGAGCCACGAACCGGTTGTCCTGGTTTTACGACGCTCATCAGGTCTCCTTGCTTCTTTTTTAGTAGCGACTTACATTTGCTTTGCTACGGTTTTCGTAGCTTAACAATCCGATGGGAGATTTGCCTATGAACAGCTCACGCATTCAACCGGCGCTACCGCCCTACGCGCCAGAGATCCAGGCGGCGTTCGATCGCATAATGCCGCCGGGCATGCCGCCGCTGAAGTTGTTCCGCAGCATGGCGCATAACCCGCGAGTGTTGCAGCGCTTTCTTGCCGGCGGTTTGCTCGATCGCGGCAGCATCGGCCTGCGCGAGCGTGAATTGCTGATTTTGCGCACCACTGCGATCTGCGGCGCCGAGTATGAGTGGGGCGTGCATGTCGCCGGCTTCAACGGCAATGCCGGTTTCAGTGAGCAGCAGCTTGCCGATACCTGCGCCACCAGCACCGATGCAAGCCTGTGGAACGAGTCGGAACAGGCGCTGTTGGCGCTGGCCGATAGTCTGCATGGCAGTTCGACGGTCGACGATGGCTTGTGGCAGCGGCTAAGTGCGCACTACCGCGAAGAGCAGTTGATCGAATGCCTGATGCTGGTGGGTTTCTATCACGCGGCATCGTTCATGGTGAACGGCCTGCGCGTCGAGCACGAAGCCCATGCGCCGCGATTCCCCGACTGAGGGGCGCTATCAGTCGTCGCGGCCATCCATCATGGTGCGTTTGAGCAATACGTAAACCGCGCCAGTGCCGCCGTGTTTGGCCAGGCAGGAGGTGAAGCCCAGCACCTGCGGGTGCTGGCGCAGCCAGGTGTTGACGTGGCTTTTGATCATGGGTTTGCGGCCGTCCATGCGCGCCGCCTTGCCATGGGTGACGCGCACGCAGCGCACTTCGAGCTTGTTGGCTTCGGCGATGAATTCCCACAGGGTATCGCGGGCCTTTTCCACACTCATGCCGTGCAGGTCGAGGCTGCCCTCGAAGCTGATCTGGCCGAGCTTGAGCTTGCGCATCTGACCTTCCTGGATGCCGTTGCCGGCCCAGTACAGCGGGTCTTCCGCGCCGACATCGATAACGAACTGGTCGGACAGGCCGTCGACCTTGATCGAGTCCGTGCTCACGCTGGCTGCCTGACGCAAAGCGGCCAGTTGCGCGCGGTTGGGTTTGGGCTTACCGGTCTCGGCGCGGTCGTGCTTGAGCGGTTTGACGCCGCGCAACTCGGCTTTGAATAGAGAAAAATCGTCGTCTTGCATGGGGGCCTCCGCGAAGGCCGCTAGTGTAACCAAGGCAGCGGTTGCTGTGCTGTCCTGATGGCGTTCAGTTGCGTTTCTTCATCAGGTGCGGCGACATGCTCAGGTCACTGGGGCGACGCAGGCGTCGGCGGAACAGGCGCCAGGCGAATATGCCGGCCCATAGCAAAAACAGCCCCAGTACGATCATTACCACCGCAGCCCCCGGCGAGTCGTTGAGCGCGCCGAGTGAGATGGGGCGGTTGAGCAGCGATGCGGCTCCGGCCATCGCCAGGAGGATGCCGAAGCAGGCGAACAGCGCCGCCAGCGCGGCCGCCAGGCGAGTGCGCCAGGTACTGGGCCCCCGCGGACGGAGGCGGCGAGCATCAAAACCATCGGATAACTTCATTTATTCCGATTTCCTTAATGGTATCGGCGGTATGACCCGCAGGTCATGCCGGGGTTCCTGGGCACCACGGATTGCGAGCCGTGCATGTCTGCCGATTGTTTCAAATCAATGCACTGGCGCGTGGGACCAGGGTCGCAAAGTTGTCGGCCAGGGCGATCATCTCTGCCCGGTGCACTTCGGCGGCGCTGACCTGGCCGCCGTCCGGCGTCGGTAGATCGCGGGTGGCACAGGCCGCATCGACCACCGTGCAGCGGTAACCATAGTCCTTGCAGGCGCGCACGGTGGAGCTGACGCTCGAGTGGCTCATGAAGCCGCAGACGATTATGTCCAGATTGCCCATGGCTTGCAGGCGATCGTGCAGGTCGGTACCGGCAAAGGCATTGGGCAGGCGCTTTTGCACCACGGGCTCGCCGGCGAGCGGCAGCAGTTCGGGTAGATGGGCGCCACGCGGGCCGCTGGGGTCGAGCAGGCCGCCGGGAATGCCGAGATGCTCGACGTGCACGATCGGGGCGCCGATGGCGCGCGCGCGCGCCAGCAGTTGGGCGATTTCCTCGACCGCGGCATCCACCCCAGGCAATTGCAATACGCCGCTGCGGTACTCCTGCTGGGCATCGATGATCAGCAGGGTCGCTTGAGCCAGGCTGGCCGGCGGATGACCACGGCCGGTCAGTTGGAACATGGTGTGCGGTTGCGGCATTACGGACTCCTCGCAGGCGGACGGCAGCGGCTATTGTCCGCCCCTGCGGCGCCGCTGTGAACCTTTCTGTCGATTGTAGTGGCCGATCTGCGGTTGACGCAGAATCGAACCACTGCGCGGGGTGGGAGTCCTACGCAAAATCGACGCAACGGAGTTGCCTTATGACCTTGCTAGCGCAGTTGTCCGCTCACTTCTGGCTGCTGTTCGCCATCGCGGTTTCCATCGCGGTGGTGCGTGAACTCAGACGCCGCCCCGAAGAACCGTCCCTACGTATTCCCCGCCGTCGTGATTGAGCTTGATCCCGGCGCGCCCGACCGACAACGCCGGGCGCGGTCGCTCAGTACAGGCCCAGAACCTGGAATTGCAGGTACCAGACGCCGAGCGAGCCGAAGAAGTTGACCAGGATCGCCGGCAGGAAGCGCAGGTGCACGCCAAAGCTGTAGCTCTTGTCCAGCGACATGGCCATGACCCCGGCCGCCGAGCCAACCACGGTCAGCGAACCACCGATACCCACCATCAGCGCGTTCAGCGCCCATTGATCGGCACCCAGAGTCGGGTTCGACAGCAGCGCCGCGGCTTCCACCGGCACGTTGTCCATGACCCCGGAAATCACCCCGAGGATCACGTTCACCAGGGAAGGATCGAGCAGTTCGAACAGTCGCGAGATATACGATAGCCAGCCAACGTGGTTGAGCGCGGCCACCGAGGTGATGATGCCGATAAAGAACAGCAGGGCGTTCCACTCCACCTTCTGCAACTGGTCCTGCCAGGGCAATTCGATGCCACGGTGGGTCAGCAGCCAGGCATAGAGCGCGACTATGCCGAGACCGATGCCGATTGAGAACTCGATGCCGATCTTCAGCAGAATGTTGCATAACACCGCGCCGACCACGGCGCACAAACCGACCACGGCCAGCCCGGCACCGCCTGGCTTGAGCGCCGAGTCTTTCTGGTCGGCGACCTGGATCAAGTCGCTGCCCTCGACGCCACGCAGATAGAAGAAGTGCAGGGTGGCGGCGAACAGCAGCCAGCCGATGAATGCCGAAGGGAACAGTAGCAGCAGGCCGGCGATGCTGATTTTGCCGGCCAGCAGCACCATCAGGCTGGTGGAGGTACCGAGGAACCATACGCCGCTGTTGGAGGCGACCACGATGTTGCACAGGGCGACATGGGTGTAGCGCTGGTTGACCGAAATGCTCTTCACCGAGTTGCCGAAGATCATCGCCGTGGTGAAGTTGTTGATGAACGGCGAGAGCGTCGCCGAGAGTGCCCCGGTGGCCCAGAACATGCCCTTGGCGCCGAGGCCCTTGCGCAGCAGAAAACCATTCAGGGCGGTGAACACGTTCCGCTCGTTGAGCAGTTCGACGATCATCCACATGAACGCCATGAAGGCAATCAGGCCGAACAGTTCGCCCTTGGTTTCGCTTTGCGCCGCGACGAAGTACTTGAATCCGTTCGGGTCGGAAAGCGCGTAATGCGCACCAATCACAATCAAGCCTGACATCATGAACAGGGCCGGCTTGAACTTATCCATCTCCAGTTGTGCTTCGAAAATGATAAGCGTCATGCCAATCAGGAATATCGCCAGCACGAGCATGCCCGTGAGCGAGAAGGGTTCTATGAGCATTGGTACGTCTCGATAAGAAGGGAAAGGGGAAGGGGTTAAAAAAGGGTGGCAAATTATATAGGGCGGCCAAGGCGTTGGCAGGGCTAGTTGTTTGTCAATGGCGACATTTTTTTGCACTGCCCCGCTGCTGACGGCATGGGCTAGAATGCGCGACTTTCACCTTGGAGACGCCGCCGTGACTGACCTCAGACCTGCCCGCCCGACCCGTTTGCGAACCCTGCGCGATTACGTGCGCTGGGCTGTCAGTCGCTTTCAGGCGGAGGAGCTGTTTTTCGGTCACGGTACTGACAACGCCTGGGACGAGGCGCGCCAACTGGTGCTCGGCGCACTGCACCTGCCCTGGGAAATCGCCGACGGCTATCTCGATTGCCGCCTGGAAGACGATGAGCATGCGCACCTGCAGATGCTGCTGGCGCGGCGTATCGAGGAGCGCGTGCCGACCGCCTATCTGCTCGGCGAGGCCTGGTTCTGCGGTTTACCGTTTATCGTCGACGAGCGTGTGCTGGTGCCGCGCTCGCCGATCGGTGAAGCGATCGAGCAGCACCTGCAACCCTGGCTGGCGCAGGAGCCGGCGCGCATTCTCGATCTGTGCACCGGTTCGGGCTGTATCGGCATCGCCTGCGCCTATGAGTTTCCCGAGGCCGAGGTGGTGCTGGCCGATCTGTCGTTCGAGGCCCTGGAAGTGGCCAACCGCAATATCGAACGGCACGGCCTGGAAGAGCGGGTCTACAGCGTGCAAGGCGACGGATTCGATGGCTTGCCCGGCCAGCGCTTCGATTTGATCCTGTCCAATCCGCCCTATGTCGATGCCGAGGATTTCGCCGACATGCCCGCCGAGTACCAGCACGAGCCGGCTCTGGGGTTGGCGTGCGGCGATGATGGCCTGAATCTGGTGCGGCGCATGCTGGCCGAAGCGGCGGATCACCTGACCGAGAAGGGCACGCTGATTGTCGAGGTGGGCAACAGCCAGGTGCATGTCGAGGCGCTGTATCCGGAAGTGGACTTCACCTGGCTGGAGTTCGAGCGCGGCGGTCATGGCGTATTCCTGCTCGCTGCCCAACAGTGCCGCGAGCATCAGGCGCTGTTCCGCGAGCGGCTTAACGGCTGACAGGTTATCGCGCGGTCCGAATCGCCTCCTTACAGGTAGGAGGCCGACCTCGGGGAGTAATGCCGTTCACTTAAGCGGCATCTCAGGGAATTTACCCTACGCCAGGCACCCAACACCTAGCCCGGATGCAATCCGGGAGCGGCTATGTAGGCACCAGAGTTCCCCGGATTGCATCCGGGCTACAGAAAAAATGCTGCTCACTTGGCATAAGTGAACAGCAGTGCGATCTCGGGGCGAGCTTTGTGCAATATCCGCCAGGTTTCGGCTGGGTTAGCCGTCTGTTGCGTTTGTCGGTCCACTCGCGGTGCCAGGTACCGCTAACCCGCCCTTGGGAGCGGCGCTTGGCACCTCTTGCCCAAACGGCAACAGGCCCTAGCGTGTGGCGATCCAGATCAGCAAGGCGGCTTGGAACAAGCAGAACGCCACCAGGCAGGCGATGGTGAAGCGCAAGCTACCGTCTTCGCGCTTGAACAGCTTGAGTCGCTCTTCCAGCTTGCGGATTTTCACGTCCTGCTCGCGCAGGTTTTGATCGGCCTGCTGCAGCATGCCGGCGGCGTCGAGCAAGCTGACGATCTGCACTTTTTCCGTATGCCAGTCGCTATGCAGCGCGCTCACTCGTGGGGCGCCATAGCATGCCTTGAGTTGCAATGGATCGAGGTATTCGACGATGAATCCCTGGGTCTGCAGGCAATGGTCGCGGCGCAGGCGCGCTTCCTCGGCGAGCGCGTCCTTGCCCGGCAGGGCACCGCCTTCCACCGTATAGTGCGCGCATTGTTGCCGAGCCCAGGCGATGCCCTGGGCGAGCAGAAAACGCCCGAGTCCGCGATTGCCCGGTTCGACCTGCAAACCCTGGTCGGGGCCGAAGCGCGCTTCCTTGAGACGATGGTCGAGCCAGACTTCCAGCAGGTTCTGTTCTTTGCGTAGCAGTTGGCCGGGCAGCTGAATGGTCAGGCGCAACAGGCTCTGCTCCTTGCTGTGCCGCGCCACCCGGCCCAATTGCACGAAGCGCAGCGGGCGGGCGCCGGTATGCCGGTCCACCGGTAAAGGCGCCAGGCGCAGCAGGCGGAACTGCTCGGGTTCGAGGTCCGCCCAGGCATGGGGCGCTGCCGCGGCTTGCGGTTCGGCGGCTTCGGTCGGAAGCTCGGCGGGCGGAGTAGGGGTATCGGTCATCTACGGCTGTCCTGTACGCAGTGCCAGCGCCACATCCACTGGTTGCCTAGATTATCGGCCGATCCTTCCGGGGCTGGAGGCCAATGCATTGGCCAAGGTTAGTCCGCGCCTGAGGCCGCGCGCCAGTCGCACCCGCTGACAGAATCCCATGGGCGGCGCGGTGCGCTGGTGGGTGAACTGCACGGGCGCCGCGGGTATACTCGCCGGCTTACTTAATGAGGGTTCGGGGTGCGCTGGCAAGCGCGCCCGGCCCGCTGCTGATTCGCGGAGTGTCTCGCCAATGTCCGGCAATACCTACGGCAAGTTGTTCACCGTCACCACGGCCGGCGAAAGCCATGGCCCGGCCCTGATCGCCATCGTCGACGGTTGCCCGCCAGGGCTGGAATTGTCGCTGGAAGACATGCAGCGCGACCTCGATCGGCGCAAGCCGGGCACCAGCCGGCATACCACCCAGCGTCAGGAAGACGATGTGGTGGAAATTCTCGCCGGGGTTTTCGAAGGCAAGACCACCGGTTGCTCGATTGGCCTGCTGATCCGCAATACCGATCAGAAATCCAAGGATTATTCGGCGATCAAGGATTCGTTCCGCCCGGCCCACGCCGACTACAGCTATCACCATAAATACGGCATCCGCGACTACCGCGGCGGCGGCCGCAGCTCGGCCCGCGAAACCGCCATGCGCGTGGCCGCCGGCGCCATCGCGAAGAAGTACCTGGCCACCCAGGGCATCGTGATTCGCGGCTATATGAGCCAGCTCGGGCCCATCGAAATCCCGTTCAAGAGCTGGGAGAGCGTCGAGCAGAACGCCTTCTTCAGCCCCGACCCGGACAAAGTGCCGGAACTGGAAGCCTATATGGACCAGTTGCGCCGCGATCAGGACTCGGTCGGGGCGAAGATCACCGTGGTCGCCGAGGGCGTGATGCCGGGCCTGGGTGAGCCGATCTTCGACCGCCTGGATGCCGAACTGGCCCATGCGCTGATGAGCATCAATGCGGTCAAGGGCGTGGAAATCGGCGCCGGTTTCGCCTCGGTGGCCCAGCGCGGCACCGAGCACCGCGACGAGATGACGCCCGAGGGTTTTCTCTCGAACAACGCCGGCGGCATCCTCGGCGGGATTTCCTCCGGCCAGCCGATCGTCGCCCACCTGGCGCTCAAGCCGACATCCAGCATCACCACGCCGGGCCGCTCGATCGATATCCACGGCCAGCCGGTGGATATCATCACCAAGGGCCGCCACGACCCTTGCGTGGGCATTCGCGCCACGCCCATCGCCGAGGCGATGATGGCCATCGTGCTGATGGACCATCTGTTGCGTCACCGCGCGCAGAATGCCGAGGTGCGGGTGGGTACACCGGTGTTGCCTCAGCTATGACGGCTGCAGGTTGGGTTGAGCGCAGCGATACCCAACGGTCGATTTCCTGGGTATCGCTGCGCTCAACCCAGGCTACGGTCAGGCCATGAGCGACGCCCTGCCTTATTGGCGTTTGTCCGGTTTCTACCTCTTCTACTTCTCGCTGCTCGGCGCCACGGCGCCGTTTCTGGCGCTGTACTTCGACTACCTGGGTTTTTCCGCGGCGCGCATTGGTGAGTTGGTCGCCATTCCCATGCTGATGCGCTGCGTCGCGCCGAATATCTGGGGCTGGCTGGGCGACACCACCGGCAGGCGCTTGGCGATCGTGCGTTTTGGCGCGTTCTGCACCCTGGTGTGTTTCGCCGGCATCTTTATCAGCCAGAGCTACGCCTGGCTGGCGCTGATCATGGCGTCGCACGCGTTCTTCTGGCATGCGGTGCTGCCGCAGTTCGAGGTGATCACCCTGGCGCATTTGCGCGAACAGGCCGCGCGCTACAGCCAGGTCCGCCTGTGGGGCAGCATCGGCTTTATCGTCGCGGTGGTGGGCCTGGGCAAACTGTTCGATTCGCTGAGTCTGGCCGCTTACCCCTGGGCATTGGTGCTGATCATGGCCGGTATCGTCCTGAGCAGCTGGTGGGTGCCCAATGCCGAACCGCAATTGCGCCCGAACACCTTGGGCGAGGGCGGTTTCATCCGGCAGTTGCGCCGGCCGGGGATTCTCGCCTTCTACCTCAGCGTCGGTCTGATGCAATTGAGCAACGGGCCGTACTACACCTTTCTCAGCCTGCACCTGGAAAGCCTCGGCTATTCGCGCGGTTTGATCGGCCAGTTATGGGCGCTCGGTGTGCTGGCGGAAATCGTACTGTTCATGGTGATGGCCAAGCTGCTGGCGCGTTATTCCCTGCGTAGCGTGTTGTTGGCGAGCTTTCTGATCACCGCAGCACGCTGGTTGCTGCTGGGTAACCTGGCCGACCATTTGCCGGTGCTGCTGTTTGCCCAGTTGATGCACGCGGCGACGTTCGGCAGCTTCCATGCGGCGGCGATTCATTTCGTGCAGCGCAGTTTCGCCGACCGCCAGCAAGGTCAGGGGCAGGCGCTATACGCCGCCCTCGCCGGTGTGGGCGGCGCCTTGGGCGCGCTCTATTCGGGCTACAGTTGGAATACCCTGGGCCCGGCCTGGACCTTCGCCATCGCCAGCCTGGTGGTGATGGTTGCCGCCTTTATCACCTTCACCTGGATCAGCGACGAGCAGCCCGCCAGCCGCGTCTCCGATCGCGTTACCGACAACACCAGAGGCCGAATATGAGCAGCTTGAGCGTTTACCACCTGACTTCTGCCAACCTGCCGAACAAGGTATTGACCCATCTTGAGGACATCGCCAGCACTCTGGCCGAGCTCGGCGTACGCTTCGAGCGCTGGCAGGCGGCTGCGCCTTTGGCGCCCGACGCCAGCCATGACGAATTGATTGGCGCCTATCGCATGCCGCTCGACGGGCTGATGGCCGAGCGGGGATTGGCCCATGTCGAGGTCGTGCGCATGGACAACCGGCAGCCGCAGCCGGCCGAACTGCGCGCCGAACGTCTGGAAGAACACAGCTACGCTGAGGATGAGGTGTGTTTGTTCGTCGCCGGTCGTGGCCTGTTCGGCCTGCATGTCGACGATTACCTGTACGCAGTGCTGTGCGAGAAGAACGACCTGATCGTTATCCCGTCCGGGATGAAGCGCTGGTTCGATATGGGGGAGCATCCGCACTTCGTGGCGATTCGCCTGTTCAACGCGCCGCAAGCGGCTGCGCACTTCACCGGCGACCCCATTGCCAGCGCTTTTCCCCGGCTGGACGATTGAGGTCGGTATGCGGGTGGAAGGAACCAAGGCGTGATCCTGGCAATCTGACACCTTGATGGGCGTCGTCCCATGACCCGCGGCGCAAGCCATTTATGCAGTGAGCAAAGGAGTATCACCATGGATTTATTTGGCGGCCTATTCGGCTTGATCATTTTGGCGCTGGATATCTGGGTCATTCTCAATGTGGTCAATAGCAGCGGCGACGTGGGCAAGAAAGTGCTCTGGGTGCTGCTTATCCTGTTTCTACCGGTGCTTGGGCTGATTATCTGGGCGCTGCTTGGCCCGCGGGGTAGGGTGCGGTTCTGAGCGGAACGGCGTCGTCAGATGATTACAGCGAAAATTCCGCCTGTTGCTGCAGCTGCGCGCCTTCGAGTCGGAGCAATAAAGCCTTGCGCGTGAGGCCGCCGGCGTAGCCGGTGAGGCTGCCGTCGCGGCCGATTACCCGGTGGCAGGGGATGATCACGGCAATCGGGTTGGCGCCATTGGCGGCGCCCACCGCACGCATGGCGCTCGGCCGGCCGATCTGCGCGGCCAGGGCGCTGTAACTGCTGGTCTGACCGAACGGGATGCTCAGCAACGCCTGCCAGACGGCCTGTTGAAAGGCCGTGCCCCGAGGGGCGAGGGGGAGGTCGAAGGCTTGGCGCCGCCCGGCGAAGTAAGCATCCAGTTGCCGGCAGGTTTCGTCCAGCTCGGTGCCCGCGTTAAGCCAAGTCGGATCGAGACGCCAGGGTTTGCCGTCGATATCCATCGATACTTGCTGTAATCCGGCATGATCGCCGACCAGCAGCAGGCGCCCGAGCGGGCTGTCGTGATAGCGGTAATGCACCTGAATCTCCTGTCGAGTCGGCGTTTGATATGCCGCCTATTCTAGTCTCACTTGAGCACCTTCCATATTTCGCGGGCGTATTCGCCAATCGTGCGATCCGACGAGAACCAGCCCGACCGTGCCGTGTTCAGGATGGCCGAGCGCCACCACTGGTCGGGCGTGCGCCAGTACGCGTCGACCCGGCGCTGCGCCTGCCAGTAGGCATCGAAATCGGCGCAGACGAAATAGGTGTCGTGGGCGATCAGCTCATCCACCAGGAGCCGATAGCGATTGGGATCATCCGGGGAGAATACGCCGTTGCGGATTGCCTGCAGGACCTCGTACAGGCGTGGCGAGGCCTGCACCAGCGACTCGGCGTTGTAGGCGCCGACGCGCTTGCGCGCCTGCACTTGAGTTGCACTCATACCGAAGATGAACATGTGCTCGGTGCCGATCAGCTCGGACATTTCCACGTTGGCGCCGTCGAGGGTGCCGATGGTCAGCGCACCGTTCAAGGCGAACTTCATGTTGCTGGTACCGGATGCTTCCAGCCCAGCGGTGGAAATCTGCTCGGAGAGGTCGGCGGCGGGAATAATGGTTTCCGCCAGGCTGACGTTGTAGTTGGCGAGAAACGCCACCTTGAGCTGGCCGCGTAGCGTCGGGTCGTCGTTCACGGTGCGTGCGATGTCATTGGCCAGCTTGATGATCAGCTTGGCCTGGTGGTAGCTGGCGGCGGCCTTGCCAGCAAAGATCTTCACTCGAGGCACCCAATCGACCGTGGGTTCGTCGCGCATCGCCTGATACAGCGCCACCGTGTGCAACAGATTGAGCAGTTGGCGCTTGTATTCGTGGATGCGTTTGATCTGCACATCGAACAGGGCTTCCGGGTCGAGGATAAGCCCCATGCGTTCCTCAACCGAGCGCACCAGGGCGCGCTTCTTCAGCTGGCGTTGGGCGGCGAAGCGCCGGCGGAACGCGGGTTGCTCGGCGCAGGCCTGGATGCTTTGCAACAGATGCTGCGGGTCGTCGAGCAGCGCCTCGCCGGCATGCTCGACGAGTAACGCGGTCAGCTCGGGGTTGGCCTGGTAGAGCCAGCGGCGGAAGGTAATGCCGTTGGTTTTGTTGTTGATGCGTTCGGGGTAGAGCGAATGCAGGTGGGAGAAAACGGTTTTACGCATCAACTCGGTGTGCAGCCCGGACACCCCGTTGATGCTGTGTGAGCCGAGAAACGCCAGGTTGCCCATGCGCACCCGGCGGCCGTTGTCCTCCTCGATCAACGAGACCGAGCGCAGCAGTTCGAAATCATGGATGTCGCGCGCCCGCAGCGCATCGATGTGGTAGGCGTTGATCAGGTAGATGATCTGCATATGCCGCGGCAGCAGGCGCTCCATCAGCCCCACCGACCAGGTTTCCAGGGCCTCGGGCAGCAGTGTGTGGTTGGTGTAGGAAAGGGTTGCGACGGTGATGTCCCAGGCTTTGTCCCAGGGCTGATCATGCACGTCGACCAGCAGGCGCATCAGCTCGGCGACGGCAATGGCCGGGTGCGTGTCGTTGAGCTGGATGGCCGCGTACTCGGGCAGGCTGGCCACATCGCCGTGCTGATTGAGGTGGCGGCGTAGCAAATCCTGCAGCGAGGCGGAGACGAAGAAGTACTCCTGACGCAGGCGCAGTTCCTGACCGGCCTCGGTGCTGTCGGCTGGATAGAGCACCCGCGAGATACGCTCGGCACGCGCCTCCTCGGCCACCGCGCCGATATGGTCGCCGGCATTGAAACGTTCCAGATGGAAGTCGCTTTCGGCCCGCGCGCGCCACAGGCGCAGGGTGTTGACGCCGGCCCCGCGCCAGCCGGCGATCGGGGTGTCGTAGGCGATGGCGCGGATGCCTTCTGCCCAATTCCAATATTGCTTGGGTTCGTCGCGGGTCGCCGGCGAAGCCGCCACGCCGCCGCCGAAACCGATCAGATAGCTGACCTCGGGGCGCTCGAACTCCCAGGGGTTGCCGAAATCCAGCCAGATTTCGGTTTGTTCGAGCTGCCAGCCATCGACGATCGATTGGCGGAACAGACCATGCTCGTAACGGATACCGTAGCCGTGGGCGGCCAGGCCGAGCGTCGCCATGCTTTCCATAAAGCAGGCGGCCAAGCGCCCCAGGCCGCCGTTGCCCAGCGCCGCGTCGGCTTCCAGGCCGCGGATCCGCTCGAGGTCGACCCCCAGGTCGTCCATTGCGGCGCGGGCGACGTGCTGCAGGCCGAGATTGCACAGGTTGTCGAATAACAGGCGGCCGATGAGAAATTCCAGGGACAGGTAATAGACGCGCTTTTTACCTTCGCGGTAGATCTTGCGCGTGTGATCCATCCATTTCTCGACCAGGCGATCGCGGGTGGCCAGGGCAATTGCTTCGAACCAGTCGTGATCGAAGGCGTGTTCGGGGTCCTTGCCTACGGCGTAGGTCAGCTTGGCCAGGACATTGGCACGGAACGCGGCGACTTCATCGGCATCGACGGTTGGGGTGGGCTCCTCGGACATTTACGGCATCCTTAGCAGGTGGCGGGACACGGGACAACGAAGGTTTCTAGGGTTGTGACCCGCCGTATTGCTTCAGGGTTCGCCTATGTTTATTTACCCGAGCCCTTATGTCTGATCCGCATGCTGGCGAATCAACTGCTGTGCCAGAGATGCACCGCGGCATAGGCGCGCCATGGTCGCCAGGCTTCGGCGCGGGCGCTGAGCTGTTTGGCGCTGATGCCGCCGCTGCCCCAGAGTGGCGACTTGAGCAAACCCAGGTCGCTGGCGGGAAATGCATCGACCTCGCCGAAGGCGCGCAGGGCGATGTACTGCGCCGTCCAGGGGCCGATGCCGGGCAGGGCGCAAAGGCGCTCGACCAATGCCTGGCTGCCTTCGTCGATATCCAGACGCAAGGCGCCGCTGGCGATCTGCGCGGCGAAGTGTTGCAGGCACTGCACCCGCTTGCCTGGCATGCCGATGCCTTCGAGGTTGGCGCCGGCAATCGCCGCCGGGCTGGGAAACAGGCGCTGAGGCGCTTGCGGGTCGGTATCGAGCAGCGGTTCGCCGAGCCGCTCGACCAGTCGCGTGGTGATGGTGACCGCGGCTTTCACCGTAATCTGCTGGCCGACGATGGCGCGCACCGCCTGTTCGAACGGATCGAACGCGGTGGGCAGGCGCAAGTGCGGGTAACGTGTGAACGACGGCCCCAAATAGGCGTCGTCGGCAAAGTGCGCGGCAATGCGCAGGGGCTCGGCATCCAGATCGAACATGCGCCTGATTCGGAGGGTGAGCGCCGGCAGGCAAGCCAGGGCGGATGGGCTATGACGCAACAGCAGGGCGTTCTGCGCGGGTACGGGACGGACGCTGAACCAGCCGTCAACGCCGTCGATGCGGAAGCTGCGACAGTAACCTTCGGCACTCAATTGCTCGACGCCGGTCAGGGCGCGCAGCTGGTAGTGCGCATGGAATTGCTGCCAATCCCAGGGCGGTTGGTAGGCAAGCAGGATGGGGGGCGAGGTATGCATGGCGGGACGATAGCGCGCGGACACTGCCGTGTCAGCACGCAGCTGACTTTCAAACTGGCCACCTCGGGCTTCGCTCAGGCGACTGCGCGATTGTTCCACAGCCGCGGTTCGCGTCGACGTACGGTTGCCACCGTTCGTCAGTACGCCGCAGCCGCGCAGCAAGGCGTTCGAGGTGTCGGTGATGACCCCTGTGGGGTGGTGCTCGAGGATGCTGCCGCGGTCCGCGGCAAGGGCTGGCGTTATAGGTGAATCGCCCGCTGGGCTTGCGCTTGCGCCTGGTGCGCCGGTTCACGCCGCAGGGCGCGATTGCCCCATCGTGAAGCGCTTGAGCCGCTGGTGTCGGATCGACGCGGTACGGTGCCGTCTGCGTGCGGTGAATTTTTCGCGGGCAAAACCTCCGGTATAGCGCTAGTCTGCAGATGACGGCTCTGGGTTTTTCGTTCTGCAATGACCCACCGGCAACCAGCCCTGGTTTCAGGTCTGGCATATGACACATCAAGCAGTCATTTGCTTGATTCTCGGGCGGCGCAGTTGCTGTGTGCCGCGACACCGCCGAAGCAGTGGCGGTTGCAATGGGAACACGATCAAGGGATCACTTGGGCCGCCGGTCGCTCCGGTAATGCAGTTCGCTTCCAGTGATCCGTCAGTTCATCCATCGCCTGAGGAGGTCACTTCATGAGCACAGCCTTGCACGATGATGTCAGTAATGGGGTTCTACGGCGGATGAAAGAGGGCGGTTTCGACTTTGCCAGCGTTCATCCAATCGAGTTCTATGCCATCTTCCCGGATGAGGAACGGGCGCGTATGGCGACCAGAAATTTTCGTGGCGAATCCTTGCACGCTTTGGTGACCGAGCGCGATGACGGCGCCTGGCATCTGCAGGTGAGCAAGGTGATGTATGCCACCCACGCCGGCATTGGCGATTTCGAGCATGACATGGCGTCGGTGGTGGTACCGCTCGGCGGCACGCTCGACGGTTGGGGCGTGACCCAGGAGGTCAAGGCGCAACGTCCTTGAAACCACTGCGCCAAGCAACAGGCATCGATCAGCTACGGCTGGTCGATGCGTTTATTCCCCTTTCCAATTCATGCAGACACCTGCCGCTCGTGGTCACGGCGCCGCAAAATGAAGCCACGGGCAGCCAGGCGCCAGCGCTTTGCGCCAAAACGGTGCAGTGGTTTCGTCTAAAATTGCTAAGTCATTGAAAAATAATATCTAAATCTGCTGGCTTGGGCCTTGCAGTGCTTTCTTGCGCTTGGGTGAACAGGAGTACGGCATGACCCGCACTTTTTATGACGAGATGTACCAGGCGAGCGGCGAATGCCGCCCGCACTATGAGGAATTCGCCCGCTGGCTGGCCGAGACGCCGAAGGAGTTGCTGGCGCAGCGTCGGCGCGAAGCGGATCTATTGTTCCACCGCGCCGGCATCACCTTCACCCTGTATGGCGACGAGCAGGGCACCGAACGGCTGATCCCTTTCGACACCATTCCGCGCAGTATCCCCGCCAGCGAGTGGCGGGTGGTGGAACGCGGCTGCATCCAGCGGGTGCAGGCGCTGAACCTGTTTCTCGCCGACCTCTACCACCAGCAGCGGATCATCAAGGCCGGGGTGATTCCCGCCGAGCAGGTGCTGGCCAACGAGGGTTACCAGATCGCCATGCAGGGCCTCAACCTGCACCGCGACCTCTACGCGCACATCGCCGGCGTCGACCTGGTGCGCGATGGCGACGGCAGCTACTACGTGCTCGAGGACAACCTGCGCACGCCGAGCGGTGTCAGCTATATGCTCGAAGATCGCAAGATGATGATGCGCCTGTTTCCCGAGCTGTTCGCCGCTCAGCGCATCGCCCCCATCGACCATTACCCGAACCTGTTGCTCGATACCCTGAAGTCCTCCAGCCCGCTGGATAATCCCAACGTCGTGGTGCTAACGCCGGGGCGCTTCAACAGCGCCTATTTCGAGCATGCATTTTTGTCCCGCGAGATGGGCGTGGAGCTGGTCGAGGGCGCGGATCTGTTCGTGCGCGACGACAAGGTCTATATGCGCACCACGGCCGGAGCCAGGCAGGTCGACGTGATTTATCGTCGTCTCGACGACGATTTCCTCGACCCGCTGGCCTTCAATCCCGACTCCATGCTCGGCGTGCCCGGCCTGCTGTCGGCCTATCGCTCGGGCAATGTGGTACTGGCCAATGCGATCGGCACCGGAGTGGCGGACGACAAGTCGATCTATCCCTATGTCGGCGACATGATCCGTTTCTATCTGGATGAAGAGCCGATTCTGAAAAACGTACCGACCTGGCAATGCCGTAAACCGGCCGAGCTGTCCCATGTGCTGGCCAACCTCGGCGATTTGGTGGTCAAGGAAACCCAGGGCTCAGGCGGCTACGGCATGCTGGTCGGGCCGGCGGCGAGCCAGGCGGAAATCGAAGCCTTCCGCCTGCGCCTGCTCGCCAAACCGGAGGCCTATATCGCCCAGCCGACGCTGTGCCTGTCGACCTGCCCGACCTTCGTCGAAAACGGCATAGCGCCGCGGCATATCGACCTGCGCCCGTTCGTCCTGTCCGGGCGGGAAGTGCGCCTGGTGCCGGGTGGCCTGACTCGCGTGGCGCTGCGCGAAGGCTCGCTGGTGGTCAACTCGTCGCAAGGCGGCGGTACCAAGGACACCTGGGTGGTGGAGGATTAATCATGCTCAGTCGCACTGCTTCCGATCTGTACTGGATGTCGCGCTACCTGGAGCGCGCGGAAAACCTCGCGCGTATGCTCGATGTCAGCTATTCCCTGTCGCTGATGCCCCAGGACGGTCGCTCCGACGGCCTCGACGAACTGGCTATGCCGTTGCTGATCACCGGCACGCTGGACGAATACCGGGCGCGCCACGGCCAGCTGCACGCCGAACGCATGCTGCATTTCTTCGCCCTGGATGCGGACAACCCGGCCAGCCTCTATTGCTGCCTGGGCGCGGCGCGCAGCAATGCCCATGCGGTGCGCGGCTGCATCACCGCCGACATGTGGGAAAACATCAACGCCACCTGGCTGGAAATCCGCGGCATCGCCGAGCAGGGCCTGGGGCGTTACGGCATCAGCCGCTTCTGCGAATGGGCCAAGGAGCGCTCGCACCTGTTCCTCGGCGCCACTTTTGGCACCATCAGGCGCGGCGATCCGTACCGGTTTATCCGCCTCGGCACCTTTATCGAGCGCGCCGACAACACCCTGCGTCTGCTCGATGCACGCTACGAGATGCTTGGCGACGACATCGACCAGGTCGACGGCCGCCCGGCGCGCAGTTACTACCAGTGGAACGCCTTGCTTCGCGCGCTTTCCTCGTTCGAGGCCTTCGCCGAGATCTACCGTGGCTCGCCCGGCACGCGCAAGGTCGCCGAACTGCTGTTGCTGCGCCCGGATATCCCGCGCTCGCTCCGCGCCTGCATGGACGAACTCAACCTGATGCTCGCCAGCCTGCCGGGGGAAAACGGCCGGCCGGCGCAACGCCTGGCGGCCGAACTGGAAGCGCGCCTGCGCTACACCAGCATCAACGAAGTTCTCGATGAAGGCCTGCATGCCTGGTTGACCGACCTGATCCTGTCGGTGCGCCAGCTGGGTCAAGCCATTCACAGTTCCTATCTGGAGGTCGCATGAGACTCTCGATCAGCCATGACACCACCTACCACTACGAAGATCAGGTGCGCACCAGCATCCAGTACCTGCGCATGACGCCGCACGACAACGAGCGCCAGCAAGTACTCAGTTGGCAGCTCAACTTGCCCAAGCCGGTACGCGCACAGCTCGACCCCTACGGCAATATCCTCCATGTACTGACCCTGGAAGAGCCGCACGCGTCCATCGTCCTGGGCGCCAGCGGCGAAGTGCAGATCGATGTCGAGCGCGAGGCCGAGCACGATAGTCAGTCGCCGCTGCCGTTTCTGCGCTGCACCCGGCTGACCGAGGCCGACGAAGCCCTGCGCGACTTCGCCCACGCGCAATGCCAGGAGCGCCGCGACCGCAGCGCGCTGATCGACTTGATGCATGGTTTGCACGGGCATATCGCCTACCAGCCCGGCGCCACGGCGGTACAAACCAGCGCCAGCGAAGCCTTCGGCGGCGGCCAAGGCGTGTGCCAGGACCATGCCCATGCGTTTCTCGCCTGCGCGCGTAGCCTGGGTATTCCGGCGCGCTATGTGTCCGGCTATCTGTACACCGACAGCAGCGAACACTTGGCCAGCCACGCCTGGGCCGAGGCCTGGCTGGGCGACGCCTGGTACAGCTTCGACGTGACCAATTGCCTGGTCAGGCCGGAGCGTCATCTGAAGTTGGCGATCGGCCTGGACTATCTGGACGCCTGCCCGGTGCGCGGCATGCGCCGTGGCGGCGGTACGGAGCAGATGCATGCGCATGTTGAAGTTTCTCCGCTGTTGCGCGTGCAACAGCAGTAGCAGGCTGCTGAAAAACTACCTACGTTGCCCCTTTTCATAAAAGAGAGGGACGTTAAAAACAGGCTCGGATGCGAGCCCAGTCGGACTGCTCATTTACAACAGGTAAAGTCGAATGCGACCCCAGTCGCTTCCTCACCTGTTTTTGTCGGGGGCGCCTAGCCTTGTTTCGGCTGCCTCACCTACGTTTTGCAACGACCTGCTAGAATTGCGCGCTTCAGTGCCCGGCGCAGTCAGTTCGGGTGCGTCCGTCCACAGGTGAAGCATGACCTATTGCGTTGCCATGAACCTGGCCGAGGGGCTGGTGTTCGTTTCCGATTCGCGCACCAATGCGGGGGTCGACAATATTGCGACCTTCCGCAAACTCCATGTCTTCGGGGTGCCCGGAGAGCGCTTGATCGTGCTGCAAAGCGCCGGCAACCTGGCCACCTCGCAAACGGTGATCAGCCTGCTGCGCCAGCGCCTCAATGGTGATGGCCAGCATCTGCACAATGTGCCCAGCCTGTTCGCTGCCGCCACGCTGGTCGGCGATACCATCCGCGAAGTGCTGGCGCGCGACAGCGGCGCGACCCTGACCCAGGGCGTCGAGCTGGGTTGTTCGATTCTTCTCGGCGGGCAGATCAGCGGCGCCGCACCGGCCTTGTACAACCTCTATCCCCAAGGCAATTTCATCGCCGCGACCGAGGACACGCCTTACTTCCAGATCGGCGAAAGCAAATACGGCAAGCCGATTCTCGACCGCGCCTTGAACTACCGCACGCCCTTGCAGCAGGCGCTGCGTTGTTCGTTGATTTCCTTCGATTCGACCATCCGCAGCAACCTCTCGGTGGGCATGCCGCTGGACCTGCTGGTGTACCGCGCCGACAGCCTGGAGCTGCCGACGGGGTTTCGTATCGATGAAGGCGATGCCTACTTCGAGGAAATCCGTCAGCAGTGGTGCGCCGGCCTGCGTGAGCTGCTGACTCAGCTCCCAGCGCCGCCCAGCGACTATTGGGGCTAGCCCGGCCTACTGCATCCGCGGGCTTTGGGCGTTGTCGCTGCTCCGCGGCTGTTCGCGGGGCGGCTCGCTAATGCGTATATCCGGCAGGGTGCCGCCGATGAATTGCAGGCTGTAGGTGGGGAAGGCGAACTGCACCTCGAGATCGCGCAGGCCCTGCAGTAGCCCCAGGTTTATTTCCTGCTGGATATCCATGTACTTGTTGTAGTCCGAACTCAGCACGAAATAGACCACCTCGAACGTCAGTTGGTAATCGCCGAAAGCCTGAAAGTGCGCGCGGTCGAAGCGCGTGTCCGCCACCCCGGCGATAATCCTGGCGACCAACTGGCTGATTTCCCGGACTTTCTCGGCCGGGGTGTCGTAGGTGATGCCGAACTTGAACAGAATTCGGCGATTTTCCATGCGCTTGTAGTTGTGCAGTGTCTGGTGCAGCAGGTCGGCGTTCGAGCAGACGATCTGTTCGCCGCTGAGGCTGCGGATGCGCGTGGTTTTAAGACCGATATGCTCGATATTGCCCGCCACGTCGCCGAACACCACGAAATCGCCGATCTCGAACGGTTTGTCGACGCCGATCGACAACGAGGCGAACAGGTCGCTGAGCAGCGTCTGCACTGCCAACGCCACGGCGATACCGCCGACCCCGAGGCTGGCGACCAGGGCGGTGATATCCACACCGAGGTTGGCCAGAATCGACAGCAGCATGATCGACCAGACGACCATGCGCAGCATGATCGCGATAATGGTCGTGGTTACCGGGTTGCGTGTCGTGCCGTCGGTGTGCACCACGGGCGCCGCGGCCCACAGGCGCACGCCGATTTCCAGCCATAGGGCGATCTGCAGGGCCAGGGCGATGAACCAGCCGTGTCTCAGGGTGCCTTCCCATTGCGTCGGCAGGTTCACCAGCTTGAGTGCCATCAACAGGGAAAAGGCCAGCAGCAGGACGCGACTGGTCTGTCGGAAAATCTCCGCGACCAACCGGTAGCGCAATTCGCGCTGCCTGTCGGCCCAGGTCGCGACATGCTTGCTGATGCGGTTGATCAGTGTCCGTAGGAACAAGAAGAGCGCCAGGCAAGCCGCCGTGACGATAGCGATATTCAGCCATAGCGTTGAGCTGAGCCAGAAGTCCCAATCCTGCATGGGCGTGATGACCTCCTCTGCAAACGAGTGATGCGAGCGAGCCGCTTATATGTTCGGTAGGTACTCTCCTGGATAGTTCAGCCCGCGTACCAATGGTCGGCCGCGGGCCCGGTCTTGGCAGGCCATTGAAAAACGGCCTGCTAGGTTCTTCAACGGCCTGCTAGTGCGCATCCGACTGTTTGCGCGTTGCCATGTGTTGCAGGTAACCGAGCAGTTGCCGGAGCTCGGCCTCGTTCAACACCGCCTCGCTGAAACCGGGCATCTTGCCTTGCGGCCAGCGCCGCAGGCTTTGCGGATCGCGGATATAGGCTGCGAGGAAGCCCTCGGCAAAATACTCGGTCGGGTTATGCGGAATATTCAGGTCCGGAGCGAAGGCCGAGTCGCCCGCGGCATTCAGCCGATGACAGGCCATGCAGTGCTTCTGGTAAAGCGCGAAGCCCGCACGAACATCGGTGCTGGCATCTTCTGCGGGCAACAGCGCGGGGAAGCGTTCGGCAACCGGCGCCAGTTTGCGGATGGCCGCTATCTGATAAGGCCATTGTTCGGGGCCGATCTGACTCGCTTCGGGATTTTGCCAAACCAGGTAGAAGGGGCCGGCGCTGGGTTTGCCGTCTGCCAGCGGCGGCCAGGGTTGGGCCGGGTCCTCGACCGCCAACCAGGCTTTGGCGCCATTCGAATTGAGTATCAGGGCCGCCGGTATCTCGGCGGCGAAACCATCCAGCGCCACCACCTGCAGGTGATCGCCCGGCGCCACCTCGGTGAGCAGTGCGGCCAAGGGCACGGCACGGTAGTGCATCGGGCGCTCGTAGCTGACGTCAGCGGCGATCTCGATTGGCTCGGCCTGTGGGTGCGCGAGCAGTTCGGCGCTCTGCCAGGTGCGGCTGGCTGCGCCGATATCGAGTTGCAGTTCGGCGGCCTGCACCGCGCCGGCCAGATAACAAAGCGCCGCTGCGGCGAATATATTCAGTGCGTTCAATATGGCTGCTCCCCTGGCGCCGGCAGATTGCCGCGCCGATGTGTGCTAGTGCACGCATGCTGCCCGATCGTCTGGACGGCATCAACGTCGGCCAGGCCGAGCAGGCACGAGTGCGGAGTACGGGAGTAGAGCGAGGAGGGCTCAGAAAACGGTTGATCACCCAGCTGCGCGACCGTTTCTGGGCGGCGCGCAGCGCGGGCGAAGGGCGTTAGCTGACCAGACGGGTCAGGTTGGGAATGATCAGAATCAGGGTGGTGGCAAATACGATGAGGCTCGCTTGCCGGATCTTTGGCTGTGTAAACATGGCTACCTGCCTATTGTTCTTGTTGGTGACGCGACGCCCGTCGATCCCGGCCGCATTGGCTGCGGTGCCTGGAACAGGGCCTTGGCCGCCCCGGCAAAACCCGGCGACAACGTTTTCTTTTTGACTCGTTTTTAGAGTTACTGCTCCAGTAACTCTAGGGTGGCGGCGGCGCGCCAATAGACGTCTTGGTTGCTAAGTGCCCGTCGCTTGAAACGACTGGTTATGACGGCGTCCGCGATGGCCCAGGCGGCCTTGCGCTAGACGCACCGCCGGCTATTGAGGCGAAAAAGACCGTTCGTCTGAGCTGAGTGGTCAATGGCCCTGAGCGCTTCGGTCATTGAGACAGGGTGGGGTGGGGTATGTAATGCCGGCAGGTTGCCGGTCAATCGAGCGCCGCGTTGCCCAGGCCTCGCGCGAATGTCGCTCGCCTCGATTTGCCAGCCCCGCAATTCACCGGCGTACTCGCTGAGACGCCGTCAGTCACCCATCCATCGGATGTACGAGGACGCCATGACCGAAGCATTTATTTTCGATGCGCTGCGCACGCCCCGCGGTAAAGGCAAGAAAGATGGCGCGTTATACAGCGTTAAGCCGGTCGACCTGGTTGCCGGGTTGCTCCGCGCTCTGCAGGCGCGCAATGACCTGAACACCAGCCAGGTCGACGACATCGTGCTCGGCTGCGTGACGCCGCTGGGCGATCAGGGCGCGGACATCGCCAAGACCGCGGCGATGGTTGCCGATTGGGATGTCAGCGTTTCCGGTGTGCAGCTCAACCGCTTCTGCGCCTCGGGCCTGGAGGCGGTCAATCTCGGGGCGATGAAGGTGCGTTCCGGTTTCGAGGACCTGGTGGTGGTCGGCGGCGTGGAGTCCATGTCGCGCGTGCCCATGGGCTCCGATGGCGGCGCCTGGGTGATGGACCCGGCGACCAATATGCACAGCCATTTCACCCCCCAGGGCATCGGCGCCGACCTGATCGCCACACTGGAGGGCTTCAGCCGCGCCGATGTCGACGCCTTTGCCCTGCGTTCGCAACAGAAGGCCGCTCGCGCCAGCGCCGACGGCTCGTTCGCCAAATCACTGATTCCAGTGACCGATCAGAACGGCATTGTGCTGCTCGATCACGACGAGTTCATTCGCGGTGATTCCACCCTCGAGGGGCTGGGCAAGCTCAAGCCGAGTTTCGAGATGATGGGCCAGATGGGCTTCGACAGCACTGCGCTGCGGGTCTACAGCTACGTCGAACGGATCGAGCATGTGCACACCCCGGGCAACAGCTCGGGAATCGTCGACGGCGCGGCCTTGATGCTGATCGGCAGCGCGGCCAAGGGCAAGGAGCTGGGCCTGAAACCCAGGGCGCGAATCGTCGCTACCGCGGTGACCGGCACCGACCCGACCATCATGCTCACCGGCCCCGCACCGGCCACGCGCAAGGCGCTGGCCAAGGCCGGGCTGGATATCGCCGATATCGACCTGTTCGAGGTCAACGAAGCCTTCGCCTCGGTGGTGATGAAGTTCATGAAGGACATGGGCGTGCCCGAGGACAAGGTCAACGTCAACGGCGGCTCCATCGCCATGGGCCACCCGCTGGGCGCCACCGGCTGCGCGATCCTCGGCACCCTGCTCGACGAGCTGGAGAAGCGCCAGTTGCGTTACGGCCTGGCCACATTGTGTGTTGGCGGCGGCATGGGTATCGCCACCATCATTGAGCGCATCTAAGGAGCTTTCAGAGACTACTGCGCTCGACCATGCTGCGTTGGAAATCGTCCGGGAATGCTCATTTGCAACAGCAAACTCCGCTTCCCAAACGATTTCCGCCTTGCCTGCCCTTCGCTCGCGACGTCTCTGAAGAGCTCCCCCATTTTTAGGGGGATAGGAAACGAAATGACTGACGCCATCCGTTACGAAAAAGGCCAGGACAATATTGTTGTGCTGACCATGGACATGCCCGGCCAGAGCGCCAATACCATGAACGCGGTGTACCGCGAGGCCATGGGCAGGATCATTGAGCGCCTGGAAGCCGAGAAGGATGAGATCGCCGGAGTGATAGTCACTTCGGCGAAGAAAACCTTCTTCGCCGGCGGCGACCTGAACGAACTGATCAAGGTCACCAAGGCCGACGCCAAACCCTTCTACGAGATGATCCTGAAGATCAAGGGCCAGCTGCGTCGTCTGGAAACCCTGGGCAAGCCCGTGGTGGCGGCGATCAACGGCGCCGCTCTGGGCGGTGGCTGGGAAATCGCCCTGGCCTGTCATCACCGCATCGCCCTGGACAGTTCCAGCGTGCAGATAGGCCTGCCGGAAGTGACCCTTGGCCTGCTGCCGGGCGGCGGTGGGGTGGTGCGCATGGTGCGCCTGCTCGGCCTGGAAAAAGCTCTGCCGTACCTGGCCGAGGGCAAGAAGGTGCGCCCGGCTGCTGCGCTCAAGGCTGGATTGATCGATGAGCTGGCCAGCGATAAAGACGATCTGCTGGCCCGGGCGCGCGCCTGGATCGCCGCCAATCCTGCGCCCAAGCAGCCCTGGGACGAAGCCGGCTACAAGATCCCCGGCGGCACGCCGGCCAGCCCCAGCGTCGCGCAGATGCTGGCGATCGCCCCGAGCGTGCTGCGCGACAAGACCAAAGGCTGCTTCCCCGCGCCGGAGAAAATCCTCTGCGCCGCGGTCGAGGGCGCCCAGGTCGATTTCGACACCGCGCAGATCATCGAGGCCCGCTACTTCACCGAGCTGACCACCGGGCAGGTGGCGAAGAACATGATCGGCACCTTCTGGTTCCAGCTCAACCAGATCAATGCCGGCGGCTCGCGGCCACAGGGCTTCGCACCCTATCTGACGAAGAAAGTCGGCGTGCTCGGCGCCGGCATGATGGGCGCGGGCATCGCCTACGTTTCCGCCGTGGCGGGAATCGAGGTGGTGCTCAAGGATGTCTCCCTCGAAGCGGCGGAAAAGGGCAGGAGCTACTCGGCCAAATTGCTTGAGAAGAAAGTCGGCCGCGGCCAGATGAGCGTGGAGAAGCGCGATGGCATTCTGGCGCGCATCACCGCCACCGATAAGGAAGCTGACTTCGCCGGCTGCGATCTGATCATCGAAGCGGTATTCGAAGACCGCGACCTCAAGGCCACGGTCACGGCGGCTGCCGAGCGCGCCGCCGCGAGCGATGCGCTGATCGCCTCCAACACCTCGACCTTGCCGATCACCGGCCTAGCCGCCGCGGTGCGCAACCAGGACAGGTTTATCGGCCTGCACTTCTTCAGCCCCGTGGACAAGATGCCGCTGGTGGAGATCATCCGTGGCGCGCGCACCAGCGACGCAAGCCTGGCGCGCGGCTTCGACTACGTAATGCAGATCAACAAGACCCCAATCGTGGTCGAGGACAGCCGCGGCTTCTTCACCTCGCGGGTGTTCGGTACCTTCACCAACGAAGGCATCGCCATGCTCGGCGAAGGCATCAGCGCGGCGATGATCGAAACCGAGGCGCGCAAGGCCGGCATGCCGGTCGGGCCGCTGGCGATCAGCGACGAAGTGTCGCTGAGCCTGATGAACCATATTCGCCAGCAAACCATCAAGGACCTGGCCGCCGAGGGCAAACGGATTCCCGAACACCCGGCATTCGCGGTGATCGACCTGATGCTGAACGAGTACAAGCGGCCGGGCAAAGCCGCTGGCGGCGGCTTCTACGAGTACCCGCAGGCGGGCAAGAAGCACCTTTGGCCCGACCTCAAGGCGCGCTTCGAGAAACCCGACGCGCAAATATCCCAGGAGGATGTGCGCGACCGCATCCTGTTCATTCAGGCCATCGAGACCGTGCGCTGCCTGGAAGAGGGAGTGCTGAAGTCGGTCGCCGACGCCAATATCGGTTCGATCTTCGGCATCGGTTTCGCCGCCTGGACCGGCGGGGCGCTGCAGTTCATCAACCAGTACGGGATCAAGGACTTCATCGCCCGCGCGCATTACCTGGCCGAGCAATACGGCGAACGTTTCGAGCCGCCAGCATTGCTGCTGGACAAGGCAGCCAAGGGTGAAGCTTTCTGACCCCTCAGCTACCTGTCGCACCGAACCGGCTCATTGAGCCGGTTTTTTATTGCCTGCGGTATTTACCTGCACCCTGCGGAGCAATCGCTGTCCACTGTTCTGCAACCAGCATGGGAGAACCGCCATGAAGATATTGCTGATACCGCTGCTGTTGGTCGGCGTAATGGCCAATGCCGCCCAGGTCGATGATCAGGTGGAGGGGCTGACAACCCCGGGGCAGGCGCGCGAGCTGAGCGGCAAGCAGATGGAGTTGCAGCGTGAGCGCGGCAATGAAGCCGCGGATCAGTTCGGTGAGCAAGTGGAGGACGAACTGAGGGATGCCCCAGCCATTGATCCTGACGCCCGCTCAATGGACATCGACCCCGTACCGCCTCTGATCTCGCCTGATTCGCCGCAGATGGCGCCCAGCCCGTCCGCGGTTCCCGCACCACGCCTGCCGGGCGAGTCCGAGCGCATTACGCCGGTGCCCAGCCGCGGCAATTGATCCGTAGCCGAATCACAGGACGTCTTATGTCGAGCAGTACCGAGCAAGCCCGGCGTTCCGTCGACCACCAGCGCTGGCGTTTGCTGCGCCAGGTTGAAGCCTGGCTCGAAGCGCCGATGGTGGTGCTCGGTTTTGTCTGGCTGAGCTTGCTGATCGTTGAGCTGGTGCGCGGTGACTCGCCGTTGGTTTCGCTGCTCGGGCGTGGCATATGGGTGATCTTTATCGCCGACTTTCTCCTGCGTTTCAGCCTGGCGCCGCGCAAACGCGTTTATCTGCAACGCAACCTGCTGACCTTGCTGGCGCTGCTGCTTCCGGCCCTGCGTACCCTGCGGGTATTGCGCATGGCCCGTATCCTGCGCGCCGGCCGAGGCCTGAACCTGCTGCGCATCCTCACCTCGACCAACCGCGGCATCGCCGCCTTGCGCCGCGCCATGCGCCGTCGCGGTTTCGGTTATGTGCTGGCGCTGACCCTGCTGATCTGCGTCGCCGGAGCTGCCGGCATCTATGCGCTCGAAGGCGGTGCGCCGGGGTTCGGCAGTTTCAGCGAATCGCTCTGGTGGGTCGCCATGCTGATCACCAGCATCGGTTCCGAGGCCTGGCCGCACACCCCGGAGGGGCGCTTGCTGTGCTTCCTGTTGGCGCTGTACGGTTTCGCCGTATTCGGCTACCTGACGGCGACCTTGGCGTCGTTTTTTATCGACCGAGATGCCGCGGACAAGAAGTCGGCAGTTGCCGGGCAGGCCGCGATCAAAGCGCTGCACGCGGAAATCGTGCAACTGCGCGAAGAAGTTCGCCGCCAGGGGGAACCACGCTGATCAGGCCGCCTGGCACCAGCCGTTGCGTACGCACAGCTGATCATGGATCGCCAGGCGTTCGCTCTGCCGCGTCGGCATCGGCAGGGCCAGCAGGCCGCCGTCCTCAAGGTGAATGGCCAGTTCCGATTCGAAGGACAGGCCGTTGTCGTCGAGCGTCACATAGGTGATGCCGTAGCCATTCAAGGGCAGGGATGCGGGGTTGCTCATGGTCGGGTTCCGGGGTGGATTGATCGTGAGCAGATCATTGCCGAGCCCAGCGGGTCGCAGAAGTGAATGCCCTTCATGGTGAATATCACCCCGGCTGATAAGCAGCGCTGCCGGTGCGCTGTCGTCTGTGCTAAAAAGGGCGGGCCCGTTCCGTTTGCCCATTCAGGACCCCTCATGCCGCTACGCATTTGCATTCTCGAGACCGATATCCTGCGCCCCGAGTTGATCGAGCAGTACCAAAGCTATGGCCATATGTTTGAGCGGTTGTTCGCTCGGCAGCCGATCGCGGCGAGCTTCGAGGTATTCAATGTGGTGGAGGGCAATTATCCGCCGGACGAGCAGCACTACGACGCCTATCTGGTAACCGGCAGCAAGGCCGACTCCTTCGGCCCCGAACCTTGGATTCAGACGCTAAGACTCTACTTGCTGGAGCGCTACCGGCATGGCGACAAGATTCTCGGTATCTGTTTCGGCCATCAATTGCTGGCCTTGCTGTTCGGCGGCCATGCCGAGCGCGCCGAGCGCGGCTGGGGGGTGGGCATACACCGTTACGAGGTCAAACATCAACCGACCTGGATGATGCCACCGCTGGAGGAGTTGACCTTGTTGATCAGCCACCAGGATCAGGTCACCAAGCTACCCGAGAACGCCACTTTGCTGGCATCCAGCGAGTTCTGCCCGATCGCCGCCTACTGCATCGGCGATCAGGTGCTGTGCTTCCAGGGCCATCCGGAATTCATCCACGACTACTCCAAGGCGCTGTTGGAAATCCGCCAGCAACATATCGGCGAGCCGGCCTACAGCCAGGGCATGAGCAGCTTGGAGCACGAGCATCAGGGGCACACCGTCGCAGAGTGGATGATGCGCTTCGTCGCCCACGGGCGAACCGGGCTGGACGATTGAACCTCGGCTGCAAGCCCTCTATAGCCAGCCGTAGTGCTTGAAGCTGGCGTACAGGCCGACGCACCCGGCAGCGATAAAGCCGAGGACGCCGAAGTAACCGAAGTGCCAGGTCAGCTCCGGCATATTTTTGAAGTTCATCCCGTAAATCCCCGCAACCGCGGTAGGAAAGGCAAGGATCGCCGCCCAGGCGGCAAACTTGCGCTGGGTGATGCTCTGCCGCGAAGACTCCAGCAATAGGCCGATCTCGATCGCGTGGTCGGCCATTTCGCGCAGGGTGGCCAAGTCTTCGAGCAGGCGGTTCACATGGATCGCCACATCGCGAAAATACGGGCGCATGTGCTTGTCGATAAACGGGAAGTCCAGGCTTTGCAGCTCCTGGCAGATTTCCGCCAGGGGGCCGATGTAACGGCGCAAGCGCAGCAGATTGCGCCGCAGGCATTGAATGCGCTCGACATCGGCTTGGGCCAGTGTGCGTTTGAACGCCTCCCGTTCGATCTCCTCCAGCTCTTCGTAATAGTCGTCCATCAAGGGGCGATAGTTCTCGATGACGAAGTTGAGCAGGGCATAAAGCACGAAATCCTCGCCGTGCTCGAGCAGCAATGGCCGCGCTTCGCAACGCTGGCGCACCTGCGAATATGGCGCCGAGTCGCCATAGCGCGCGCTGATCACATAACCCTTGCCGGCGAACAGTTGGGTCTCGATGAACTCAAGCTCACCGCCTACCTTGACCGGCGAGTAGAGCACCAGAAAAAGCGCATCGCCAAAGGTTTCCAGCTTCGGTCGGGTATGCCGCTGCAGGGCATCTTCCAGGGCCAGTTCGTGCAGGTCGTACTGCCGTTGCAGATTGGTCAGCTCTTCGGTTCCTGGATCGTGCAGGCCGATCCAGACGAAGTGCCCGGGCTTTTTCGACCATGACAAGCCTTCGTCCAGGGAAATGTCGGTGACTCTCTTACCCTTGTAATAGACGGCGGCGGCAACGACATGACCCATTTCGACTCCTGGACAGATGACAGCGCTTGGGCGCGTTGAACGGTTGCGCCTCAGAATAGCGGTTATGACCATGGGGTTGATCGGTCGTCACCGGTTTTTATTCGAGCGCAGGGCGGCCCTCCAGCATTCGGTTTCTCGATCCGGGCGGGTTCCGTAGGATGCGATCAGGCCGCCCGTGCCAACTGCTGGTCCATTTCGCTGATGCATTGCTGCATTTGTCCGTGGCAATCGGCGATCAGCTTCGGCAGGTCGTCCAGGCCGAGTCCCGCGGTGGGGATCGCCGGCAGTGAGCGAATCATGATCTTGCCGCTATCCCAGCTATTGATCCGCAGGTGTTTGGCATAACTGCTGACGCACACGGGGATGATCGGCACGCCCGCGGCGATCGCCATCTGGAACGCACCTTTCTTGAATGGCAGCAAACCCTTGCCGAGATTGCGCGTGCCTTCGGGGAACACCCAGATCGAGGTGTCCTTATGCTTGAGCGTGTCGGTGGTGGTGAGCATCGCCCGCTTGGCACTTGTGGCATTGCCCCGATCGAGCAGCACGTTGCCGGCCAGCCAGTACAATTGCCCGAAAAACGGCACCCAGCGCAGGCTTTTCTTGCCAATGCTCACTGTGCGTTTCGGCACGACCCGTCCCAGCACGTAGAGGTCATAGTTGGATTGGTGATTGGCGACTATCACGTAGGAGCGCTGCTGGTCGCGCAGCGCTTGCACCTCGGCGCTCAGCTTCAGACGCAGCATCCAGAGTGCCGGCAGCGAATAGAGGCGGGCGCAGAGGCGGCTGTTATCCGGGTTGAACGGGCGGCACAGCCCCAGCAGCAACCCCATGGTACCGGCAACAATGAAGTGCACGCCCATCGCCAACATGCGCAGAAGGAAAAGCATCTGGTACGTCCGTCATAGGAAAAAGGCGCGCAGTGTACGGGCGTGCACTCTGATCGGCAATTGCTGTCGATCGGAGGTAATTGCCGGAGATGGCTTGCTGTTATCCGCCGTTCGTTGCCTTAGGACTATCGAATAAAAAAGCCCGGCTATGGAGGCCGGGCTTGTGTCGTGCGGGGCGCTGTCAGAGCAATTGTTGTTTATCCAGCTCCACGGCCCGATCCAGGGCTTCGAGCAAGCCCTTGCGCACTTTCAGCTTGGTGTTCTTGTGCGCGGTCATATTGATCTTCTTCATCTGCTGCGCGACGGCTTGCGCGCTGGCCAGCAGTTGCTCGGGCGCCACCACCTTGTCGAGGAAACCGGCATCAACGGCGCCCTGCGGGTCGAACATCTCGCCATTGATCACCGAACGGTGGAACGCCGATTTACGCAGACGATCACGGGCCAGTTCGATACCGGCGTGGTGCATGGTCATGCCGATCTGCACCTCGTTCAGGCCGATGCTGAAGGCACCTTCGACGCCGATGCGGTAATCAGCCGATAGCAGAATGAACGCGCCCTTGGCCACCGCGTGGCCGGGACAGGCGACGATGATCGGGAAGGGGTGGGCTAGCATGCGGCGTGCCAGGGTCGAGCCGGAAGCGACGAGATCGATGGCGTTCTGTGGGCCGGAGGTCATCACCTTCAAGTCGTAGCCGCCAGACAGAATGCCCGGTTGCCCCGTGATGATGATGATCGCCTTGTCCTGCTCGGCGCGGTCCAGCGCGGCGTTGAAGGCGGTAATGACAGCCGGGGAAATGGCGTTCACCTTGCCATTGCATAGCGTCAGGGTGGCGATGCCGTCTTCGAATTGATAGCTGATCAGGTCGCTCATGGCGGATTCCTTGTACTGAAGTGCACGAAACGTTACCCACCCGCATCGCCCAGGTAAAGCGCCGTGACTGACTGGTGAGTCAGCGCGGTGAACTTATTCGGGGGTGTGCGCCTCTCATTCACTATCAATGCAATTGCCATCGGCAATTGGCGATGCGAAATCGCAGGCATTAGCGTGCGGCATCTTGGAATGACACAGGAGCCGCATATGCCTACCTCCGGATGGACCATGATTATCTGCCGCACGGCGCTTGTATTGGGTTTGATGCTCGGGCTTTTGGTGCTTGCCGATAGCGCACGTAGCCAGAGCCCGTTCGGCGTGCTCGGCCTGTTTTGTTTCAGCCTGTTCGTCTCTCTGGGCTTTTTGCTGTTCGGCGAGCAACGCTTTCCATCCGACTCGGCGCCACGCCAGACGGATGACGAACACCTGGCTTAAGCACATGAATATTCTGAAAAAACCTTTTGCCTTTAGGCGACTGTTCGGCTAGATTAGCGCGCCTCGACAGACAGCAGTGTCCGCCGAGATCCGGTGAAGTGTCCGAGCGGTTGAAGGAGCACGCCTGGAAAGTGTGTATACGAGAAATCGTATCAAGGGTTCGAATCCCTTCTTCACCGCCACTTTCGAAATACTAAAGCCCTGATAACTAACAAGTTGTCGGGGCTTTTTGTTTTCTGGCGTTTGCCTGCGGCGAAACAGGCTGTGCGCTTATCAGGACAGTACCGGGCGGAAGAAGCTGCGTTCGTAGCTGACGATGCAGCGGGTGTCTTGCGCGTACTGGAAGGCGGCCTGGCAGTCGGGGTCGGTCGCCGATCGGCTGCGGTAGTCTTCATACATTGCCAGACTTGGAAAGCTGAACAGGGCAAGGGCCACGTTGTTCGCGCCCTCCGACGGCAGGAAGTAGCCGTGGTGATTGCCGCCGAATCGCTCGACCAGCGGAATCCAGAGCTTGGCGTAGTGCTCGAATTCCCCGAGTTTGAAGGGATCGACGATATAGCGCAGGTAGCAGGTGACCATAGTGTCCTCGGTGGCGGGGTGTGGTGTGTCGGTAGTGCAGTTCATGGATGCGATTCTGGAGCCTTGCCTCTGGCCTCGGCTATGTTTTTAGCGGTCTGCTGATGCTTCAGGTTATTGGGAGCGGGCCTGCAGTTCGATAAGTTTTGCTGCATCCATTTGGTAGGCGATCCATTTTCTTACCCGCTGGCCGCCATGCCGCTGGTAGAAGCGCTCGGCATGCTGGTTGCCCGTCAGTACGTCCCAATGCAGACGGCCGGCACCTTTGCTCAGCGCCCAGACGGCAGCGCTTTCGAGCAAGCGCGTTCCGATGCCCGCGCTGCGCTCTGTGGCACGCACATAGAGCTCCTTGAGGATGATCGTTGGGCGTAAGTCGTAGGTGAACGGGATCTCCAGCGCTACCGCATAGCCGGCGAGCGTTTCGGCCTGTTCTGCAACGAAAATCCGGCATTGTGCCCCGGGCCCGAAGGCCCGTGAGTTCAGTTCGCCAAGGTCGACGGCGAATGTGTCGAGGTAATCTTCGAATGCCGCAAGGTCGCGCATCAGTTCCAGTACTTGCGGCAGGTCGGTCCGGGTTGCGGAGCGGATATTGATCATCTTGTTCGGCATTCGCAGGCTATGGTGGCCGCCGAGGCTGGTATCACCTCGGTGCTCAGGCGGAAGCCCTCATCGAGCCAGCCGGTAATACCTCCGAGCATTTCCTTAACCGGGTACCCCAGGGCAGCCAGTTTGATCGCTGCGCGGTTGGCGCCGTTACAGTGTGGGCCGGCGCAGTACACGACAAACAGCGTGTTCTTGTCGTAACCGCTCATGTTTTCCGCGGTAATCGAACGGTGTGGCAGATTGATTGCCCCCGGCACATGGCCCTGAGCGAAGCCAGCAGGACCGCGAACATCGGCCAATACGAAGTCGAGCTCCCCAGCCTGTAGGCTGGCGTGTACGTCGGAGCAGTCGGTTTCAAAGGTCAAGCGGTTACTGAAGTGCATCAGGGCGATTGCGGCAGGGGCGGCGGCTATTTCGCGAACCAGGCTGGGCATTGGATTCTCCGGTGGTCGGTGGGTGTCGAGCCACTATAACTACGCCCGATTTGGCGCTACAGTGGCGCAAAAGACATCAACTGGTAATTTTCCGCCAATGCTGCAAGCTCCCGGTTTAGTGGCCATCCTGGCTTATGATGGTCTGTGCACATTCGAATTCGGTATCGCGGTGGAGATCTTCGGGTTGCCGCGTCCTGAATTCGACTTTCCTTGGTATCAGCATCGAATCGTTGCGGTCGAGCCGGGGCCGATGCGCGCCATGGGCGGATTTCAGGTGCTGGCCGACGGAGGCTTGGAGCAATTGGCGAGCGCGCGCACGATCATCGTCCCGGGTTGGCGCAGCCGCAGCGAGCGGCCACCCGAGGCGCTGCTGGAGGCGTTGCGTGAAGCGCATGCGCGTGGCGCAAGAATCGTCTCTATCTGTTCGGGAGTGTTCGTGCTGGCGGCGACCGGCCTGCTCGACGGTTTACGGGCCACAACACATTGGCGTTATGCCGAGGAGTTGGCGGAGCGCTTCCCGACAATTGTCGTCGACCCCGATGTGCTTTATGTGGATGCCGGGCAACTGATCAGCTCGGCGGGTAGTGCCGCGGGGATCGATGCCTGCTTGCATCTGATTGCCCGCGACTTCGGTACGCAAGTCGCCAACACAGTGGCGCGACGCCTGGTAACCCCGCCGCAACGCACGGGCGGGCAAGCGCAATTCATTCCTGCTCCCTTTAGTCAAACCCCGCGCAATGATCTGTCCAAGGTGATGCACTGGGCGCGCGAACGCTTGCATGAGCCGTTGAGCGTGGATCAGTTGGCGGGAAGGGCAGCAATGAGCGAGCGTACCTTTCTGCGCCGCTTTAGCGAGGCAACGGGCATGTCGCCCAAGTCCTGGTTGCAGCATGAGCGTCTGGCCCGGGCGCGGGAGTTGTTGGAAAACAGTGACTTGGGGCACGAAAGCATCGCAGAGCGTTGCGGTTACCGCTCAGTGGAAAGCTTTCGAGTGGCATTTCGCGGCAATGTCGGTTTGCCGCCTTCGGTTTATCGCGAGCGTTTTGGTCGCGGCTAAAACGGGGTGCCGCGCTTGGGCAGATTTGGAGTCAAGCCTCGCTGCCTGGCTCTTGCTAGACTGCGCGCCTGATAAATGGGGCAGAGCATGAAGGCGAGCTGGGACATTTTCTGCAGTGTGATCGACAACTACGGCGATATCGGGGTGACCTGGCGCCTGGCACGGCAATTGGTTGCCGAGCATGACGCCCGGGTGCGGCTGTGGGTGGATGATCTGAGTGCGTTCGGTCGTCTTTGCCCCGAGGCGGACGCGCATGCGGCGCAGCAAGTTCAGCAGGGCGTGGAGGTGCGCCTGTGGCCCAAACCGTGGCAACCGGTCGAAGCTGCGGATGTGGTGATCGAGGCCTTTGCCTGCGAGCTGCCGGCGACCTATATCGAGGCCATGAGGGCGCGTGAGCCTAAGGTGTTGTGGCTCAACCTGGAGTACCTCAGCGCCGAGGAGTGGGTCGAGGGTTGTCATGGTTTGCCGTCGTTGCAATCCAACGGCCTGCAAAAGTTCTTCTTCTTTCCAGGCTTTACCGCGGGCAGCGGTGGCTTGCTGCGCGAGCGCGAATTACTTGCGCGTCGGCAGGCTTTGCAAGCCGATGCGCAGGTGCGTGCGAGCTTTCTGCGCAGTCTCGGGGTACAGGCGCTGCCTGGGGCGCGGTTGATATCGCTATTCGCTTATGAGAACGATGCGCTGGGCAGTTGGCTTGACGTGCTGGCCGCGGATGTTCGCGTCACTCAGTTGCTGGTCCCGGAAGGGCGCATTATCGGCGACCTGCAATCCTGGCTCGGTTGCGCCAATCTGCATGCGGGTGACGTTCACCGGCGCGGCCAATTGCAGGTGCAGATACTGCCGTTTGTCCGGCAGGACCAATACGACTGCCTGCTCTGGTGCTGCGAGCTAAATGCCGTGCGTGGCGAGGATTCATTCGTGCGCGCGCAATGGGCTGGGCGGCCACTGCTTTGGCATATTTACCGACAGGCGGAAGATGCCCATCTGGATAAGCTCGAGGCCTTTCTCGCGCGCTATACAGAAGGTTTGTCGCCGACGGCGGGTGCGGCGCTGACGGGCTTCTGGCGCGCCTGGAACACTGGCGAAGCGCTCGGCGATCCCTGGCGGGCATTACTGGAGAACTGGCCGGAGCTGGCCGAGCATGCGGAGCGCTGGTGTCTGCAACAGGCCTCTCAGCCCGATCTTGCCGCAGCGCTGGCACACTTTTACCTAAATTGGCTATGATACGCGGCCTAGAAATTCTGTAACTCCATCCAAATCCGGATCCTAGTATGAAAACCGCACAAGAAATGAAGCCCAACAGTGTGGCTCTGATCGACGGCCAACCTTGGCTTATCCAGAAGGCCGAATTCACCAAGTCCGGTCGTAACAGCGCCATCGTCAAAATGAAGCTGCGCAACCTGTTGACCGGTTCCTCGACCGAGACCGTCTACAAAGCCGACGACAAGATGGAGCCGGTGATCCTCGATCGCGTAGCGGTGACCTACTCCTACTACAGCGAGCCGAACTACGTCTTTATGGACGAAGAGTTCAACCAGTACGAACTGAACAAGGACGATCTGGAAAGCGTTATGCCTTTCATCGTCGACGGCATGACCGACGTTTGCGAAGCCGTATTCTTCGAAGGCAAAGTGGTTTCGGTAGACCTGCCGACCACCATCGTGCGTCAGATCACCTACACCGAAGGTTCGGCCCGTGGCGACACTTCCGGCAAGGTGATGAAGCCTGCCAAGCTGAGCAACGGTACTGAAGTCAAGGTTGCCGATTTCTGCAACATCGACGACTGGATCGAAATCGATACCCGTACCGGCGAATACAAGTCGCGCGCTAAAGCTCCGGTCTAAGACCTGCTTTAATCGCGAGCAAAAAAGCCCGGCCTCAGCGCCGGGCTTTTTTATGTCCGGGTTTTGCCGGATTACTCGTTCCATGCTTGGGTGGGAGGCCGGGACCGCTCCAGCAAGGGCGCCGATCAGTAGCCCGGATGCAATCCGGGAGCGGGTATGCAGGGGATAGATCTCCCCCCGGATTTCATCCGGGCTACAGGGTTGCTTGTGCGCCGCGATTAGCCAAGATTCAGACCGCTTTGCAGGGCCAGATCCCAGGGCGCCACGGGCCCGAAACGCGACTTGAGAAACTCCAGTAGCAGGCGGCTGCGCGAGTCGGTTTCGCGCTCCAGGCGCAGGGCATAGATGCCGCTGGGTTCGGGGGCGGGCAGGCCGTCTTCGCAGAACAGCGGCAGCAGTTCGCCACGCAGCAGGTATTCGCTGATCAGCCAGGTCGGCAAGTGGGCGATGCCCAGGCCGGCCAGCGCGCTGGACAGCAGGGCTTCGGCATTGTTGGCGGTCATGCGCAGGCGTTTGGGTCGATACACCTGCAGCTTGCCATCTTGTTCGAAGCGCCAGGCATAGGGCGGCGCCAGGCTGCTCCAGTCGATACCGTCGTGCTCGACAAGTTCGCCGGGGCTACGTGGTACGCCGCGGCGCGCCAGATAATCGGGGCTGGCGCATGCCACCCGGATCATCGGCGACAGGGCGCTGGCGACCAAGCGGGTATCCGCCAGCGGACCGATGCGCAATACCAGGTCGACTTCGCCCAAGTGCGCGCCCTGTAGATCGACAAAGCTGTCGATCAAGCGCAGCTGCACATCCAGGCCGGGGTAGGCGCTTAGAAATTCGGCGATGACCGGGGCCAGCCGACGCCTGCCGAAAGGCGCGGGCGCGTCGATGCGGATCAGGCCTTCGGGCTCGCTGCTCAGCGATACGGCTTCGGCGCGGGCCAGGTTCAGCTCCGCCAGAATGCGCCGGGCGCGTTCGGCGAAGGCGAACCCGGCCTGGGTGGCGCGAACCGCATGGGTGCTGCGGCTGAACAGGTTGCTGCCCAGCGAGCGCTCCAGCGCATCGATGCGCCGCGCTACCGCCGAAGGTGTCAGGGGGTGGCGGCGTGCGGCCGCGGAAAAGCTGCCGGTTTCCAGGACATCGAGAAACAGGCTGAGTTGATCGGTTAGCGCATCGGGATTCATATCGGTTTGCTTGTGCGATTTATGCATAGCCATTGTGCACTGCTGTGCGTTTCCGGGATAGAGGCCGCCGGATAGCATGGGTGGCACCTGTATGGAGGTAGCGATGGACCCGATTGATTTTGCTTTGAACCTGATGCTCGGTTTGTCGCTCGGCGCCCTCGGTGGGTTGTTCGGGATTGGCGGCGGCCTGATCGCGATTCCGGCGCTCGGCGTGCTCTTCGGGCTGGATCAGCAGATGGCTCAGGGCACGGCCCTGGTGATGGTGGTGCCGAACGTGTTGTTGGCTTTGTGGCGCTATCACCAACGAAACCGCATCGAATGGCGCCATGCGCTGATTCTGGCGGCGAGCAGTTTTCTCTGTGCGCTGCTCGGTGCCGGCTGGGCGGTGAATCTGGATGCGGAGCTGATGCGCATGGGCTTCGTGGCGTTTCTCCTGGCATTGGCCGCTTACAACCTGTCGCGCTTGTATTTTCGCCCGCAGGCCGGCGGTACCAGGTTGCGTCAGCCCTGGCCATGGCTGGCCGCGCTCGGCAGCGGAGCGGGGCTGCTGGGGGGCTTGTTCGGTGTGGGTGGTGCGGTACTGGCGGTGCCGGTATTGACCGGCGTGTTCGGCGTCACCCAGGTGATCGCCCAGGGCCTTGCGTTGTCGCTGGCGGCTCCGAGCACCGCGGTAACCCTGGTGACCTATGGCCTGCACGGCCATGTCGATTGGGTGCTGGCGGCGCCTCTGGCATTGGGCGGCTTGCTTAGTATCAGTTGGGGCGTGCGCCTGGCTCACGCCTTGCCGGAACGCACACTGCGCGTGCTGTTCGCTGGGTTCCTGCTGCTCTGCGCGGTGTTGCTCGGGTTTAAAATCTGAAGCCTTCGACGATCTGCTCGGCCAGGGTTTCGCTGACCTGAGACTGGGTATTGCTGTTGCGCAGCAACACGATACTGGCCATGGGCATGCTTGGCAGGCCTTCCGCTTCGCCGATGATCTCCAGGTCCGCGGTGATCAGGCTGTGCAATTGCGCGGTAATCGCCAGGCCGGCGCTCACCGCGGCCATGATCGCCGAGAGGCTGGGGCTGGTGTAGGCGATGCGGTAGTCGCGCCCGAGGGCATCCAGGCCATTACAAGCCCAGGAGCGGCAGAAGCACTGGGAGTTGAACATGGCAAGTGGCAAGGTGCTTCGCGTGTGCAGCTTGCTGCCCCGGGCCTGAGCCCAGACCAGGTGTTCCTGGCGCAGCAGTTGGCCGATTTCGGTGCCTGGTTCGCGGGTGACGATGGTCAGGTCGAGATCCTTTCGCTGCAGTAACTGGAACGAGGGCTCGCAGTGCAATTCCACCTGCACCAGCGGGTAGGAGTCGGCGAAGCGCACCAGAATGCCCTGCATAAAGCGCATCACATAATCATCCGGGGTACCGATACGCACGGTGCCGACCATATGCGGCTCGCGCATGCTGTTCATCACCTCGGCATGCAGGCGGAGAATCCGCCTGGCGTAGCTCAGCAATAATTGGCCTTCGGCGGTGAGGCTGAACTGGCGGCCGTCGCGCTGAAACAGCGGGCGCTGCATCACGTCTTCTTCCAGGCGCTTCATCTGCATGCTGACTGCCGACTGGGTGCGGTTGACCATTTCCGCGGCGCGGGTGAAGCCGCCATGGTCGGCGATCGCGACAAAGGTGCGCAGCAGTTCACTGTCGATGCTCGGGTAGTTGGCCATTCATCAATCTCTGAAATGGATTACATAAGAAACATTCGTTGGCTTGATCATAAGCCTGGCGCGAGACTGGCGCCAACCCCACAGGAGGGCAACGAGATGAAAGGTCAAAAAGGTTATGCAATAGCTTCTGCTCTGCCGCGTCAGCTGGATCCGACTGCCTATGCCCGCGCATTGTGGCTGCACCTCAAGCGTTGGAATCAATTGGCCAGGGAGCGTCAGCAGCTGGCGACGCTGAGTGACGGTGCACTGAAGGATATCGGCTTGAGCCGGGCGGATATTTTGCAGGAAACCGAGCGGTCATTCTGGGATGATCCGCTTGTGAAATAACCGTTTTGAGGAGGGCTCCATGGTGGCCGCAGGCAGTGGGTCCGGATGAGTGTCGCGCGCAAGGGCGCCGACGTATTTCTGTTCCAGTTGATGTTGCTGCTATGCGCCATCTGGGGCTTCCAGCAGGTGGCGATCAAGCTGGCGGCCGCGGATATCACACCGCTGCTGCAGGTCGCGCTGCGTTCGGGTATTGCCGCGCTATTGGTCGGCGCGTTGATGCTCTGGCAGCGCGGCTGGCAGGGCTGGCTGGGGTGCACCTGGCGTGGCGGCTTGCTGGCCGGGGTGCTGTTCGCTCTGGAGTTCTTTTTCATCGCGCTCGGTTTGCAGTACACCTCGGCCTCGCACATCGCGGTATTTCTCTATACCGCGCCGATATTTTCCGCGCTGGGCCTGCACCTGCTGCTGCCGCATGAACGCTTGTACCGCCTGCAATGGTTGGGCATCGCCCTGTGCTTCGCCGGTATCGCCGTGGCGTTTGGCGTGGGCATGCAATGGTCGACGATGGATCGCTACGTGCTGCTAGGCGATGCGTTCGGCCTGTTGGCGGGGGCTGCCTGGGGCGCGACCACCGTGGTGGTGCGCGGTTCGCGCCTGTCCGAAGCACCGCCGACGCTGACGCTGCTTTATCAGCTCGGCGTTTCTTTTGCCTTGTTGTTGGGCTATGCCGCCGCGACCGATCAGCTCGGGCCGATCCGCTGGACGGCGATCAGCGTCGGCAGCGTGCTGTTCCAAGGCGTTGTGGTGTCGTTTCTCAGCTACTTCACCTGGTTCTGGTTGTTGCGCCGTTATCTGGCGTCGAACATGGCGGTGTTCTCGTTTATGACCCCGATGTTCGGCGTGACCTTCGGCGTGCTGATCCTCGGCGAACCGCTGAGCCTGAATTTCGTCGCCGGTGCGCTGCTGGTGGTGCTGGGGATCGTTCTGGTCAGCAATCATGCCTGGGTGGGCAAGCGCCTCAATGCCTGGCTGGCGCTACGCTGAAGGACAGTGACAAACACAAGGAGCACATGCATGTCCGCCTACCACCTCGCGCAGTTGAATATCGCCAGCATGAAGCAACCGCTGGAGTCCCCCGGCATGGCGGATTTCGTCGCCAATCTGCAACGCATCAACGCCCTGGCCGAAGCCTCGCCGGGATTCGTCTGGCGTTTGCAGGACGAGGCGGGCGATGCCACCGCGAAACGACCCTTCGGCGAGGAGGTGTTGGTCAATCTGTCGCTGTGGCGCGACATCGATGCGCTCAAGGACTATGTCTACAAGTCCGCCCATGCCGAGATGCTCAAGCGACGTAACGAATGGTTCGCGCGGATGGGCGAGGCACACATGGTGCTCTGGTGGGTGCCGGCCGGACACTTACCCAGCGAGCAGGAAGCTGCCGAGCGTTTGCAGTCGTTGCGTGAAAGAGGACCGACGGCGCAAGCATTCAGCTTTCGCCAGGCGTTTGCGCCCGGGGACATGCCGCTTTCGGCGATGGCTGAATGAACTCGTCCAGGCCATGACTTCGACGCAGACACTGACCCTCGCCCAAGCCCGGCGCCTGGCACTGCGCGCCCAGGGCTTCGGCCGCGCGCTGCCGACTAATGTCGGTCACCGGCAAGTGCTCGCGCAGATTGCCCGGCTCGGCGTGCTGCAGATCGACTCGGTGAACGCTCTGGTGCGTTCGCATTATCTGCCGCTGTTTTCCCGCCTCGGCGCCTATGACCGAACGCTGTTGGAGCAAGTGGCCTGGAGTGGCGGGCGTCGTCGCGGATTGTTCGAGTACTGGGGGCACGAGGCTTCGTTGCTGCCGCTGTCGTTCCATCCGCTGCTGCGCTGGCGCATGCAGCAAGCGCGCAATGGCGAGGGCATCTACAAACAACTGGCGCGTTTCGGCCGCGAGCAGCAACCATTGATTCGGCGGGTTTTGCAGGCGGTTGGCGAGCAGGGCGCATTGGGCGCCGGCAGCCTGGCGCAGAAAACCGCCGGCAGCAGCGCCTGGTGGGGTTGGAGTGCGGAAAAACATGCCCTCGAATGGTTGTTCGCCGCGGGCGAGGTGACCGTTGCCGGGCGTCGCGGCTTCGAGCGTTTATACGACTTGCCGGAACGGGTATTGCCCTCTGCCGTGCTGGACGCGCCCGAGGTGGAGAGCGCCGAGGCGCAGCGGCGGCTATTGCTGCATGCGGCCGAGGCCCTGGGCGTGGCCACGGAAAAGGATCTGCGCGACTACTACCGTCTGGACGCCCGCGACAGCCAGGCGCGGCTATCCGAATTGCTCGAGGCCGGGGAGCTGCAGCCGGTGCGGGTGCAGGATTGGGCGCAGCTCGCGTATTGCCGAGGCGAGCCGAAAATTCCGCGCAAGGTCGAGGCCAGCGCCTTGCTCTCGCCCTTCGATTCGCTGATCTGGGAGCGGGCGCGTACCGAGCGTTTGTTCGACTTCCGCTATCGCCTGGAGATCTACACCCCGCAACACAAACGGGTGTATGGCTATTACGTACTGCCGTTTCTGTACCGCGATCGTCTGCTGGCACGCCTGGATTTGCGTGCCGAGCGCGCCCACGGCTGTCTGGCCGTGCACGCGCTGCATGTGGAAACGCCAGGGCTGGATGAGGACGCGCTATTGGCGCTGGCGCGCAACCTGCTAGCGTTGGCCGCCTGGTTGGGGTTGGAGCGCGTGGCGCTCAATTGCAAGAGCAGCGACGCGGCACGATTACGCGGGTGCCTTGGCTAGGGACGGCGAGTCGGCAATTGCAGGCGGGTTCCGCTACAATGCGCGGCGAATTTGTCCTGCGAGAGCCCGTCCATGTCCGCCTGCCAGACCCCGATTATCGTTGCCCTGGATTTCCCGACCCGTGATGCCGCCCTGGCGCTGGCCGATCGTCTCGATCCCCGGTTGTGCCGGGTCAAGGTCGGCAAGGAGCTGTTCACCCGCTGCGGCCCGGATATCGTCAGCGCGCTGGCCGGCAAGGGCTTCGAAGTGTTTCTCGACTTGAAATTTCACGACATTCCGAACACCACGGCCATGGCGGTCAAGGCTGCGGCCGAGATGGGCGTATGGATGGTCAATGTGCATTGCTCGGGCGGCTTGCGCATGATGGCCGCGTGCCGCGAAACCCTCGACCAATTGAGCGGCGCCAAACCGCTGCTGATCGGTGTGACCGTGCTGACCAGCATGGAGCGCGAGGACCTGGCCGGCATCGGCCTGGATATCGAGCCCCAGGCCCAGGTGCTGCGCCTGGCCGGCTTGGCCGCTCAGGCGGGACTGGATGGTCTGGTCTGCTCCGCGCAGGAAGCCCAGGCGTTGAAAAGCGCCCATCCGGCACTGCAATTGGTTACTCCGGGGATTCGTCCGGCTGGCAGCGCCCAGGACGACCAACGGCGTATTCTGACCCCGCGCCAGGCCATGGATGTCGGTTCCGATTATCTGGTCATCGGCCGGCCGATCAGCCAGGCCGCCGATCCGGCGCAGGCATTGGCCGCGGTCGTTGCCGAACTGGCCTGAACCCCAGGCCCTCCCACCGATTCGTTCGATTAACCAGGTTTTGACACATGCATCCCGCCGCTGAAAATTCGCCCCTGGGTAAAGCCAGCGAATACATCGATACCTACACGCCGTCGTTGCTGTTCCCGATACCCCGGGCGGCGAAATGGGCCGAGCTGGGCCTGAGCGCCGAGACCCTGCCTTATCGCGGCGTGGATTTCTGGAACTGTTTCGAGCTGTCCTGGCTGTTGCCATCCGGTAAGCCGGTGGTGGCCATCGGCGAATTCGCGATCCCGGCCGACTCGCCGAATATCATCGAATCCAAGTCGTTCAAGCTTTATCTGAATTCGCTGAATCAGACGATGTTCGGCGACCGAGCCGAGTTACAGGCGTTGCTGGAGAAGGACCTGTCGGCAGCGGCGGGCAAACCCGTTGGCGTACGCCTGCGCAGTTTGGCCGAAGCCACCGCCGAGGGCGTGACGGGTGCGCCGGGTACCTGTATCGATGAGCTGGATGTGGCGATCAGCAACTACGCCGCGCCGGCACCGCAACTGCTGCGTTGTGACTCGACCCGGGTGATCGAGGAACGCCTGCACAGCCATTTGCTGAAATCCAATTGTCCGGTCACCGGTCAGCCGGATTGGGGCACGGTGGTGGTGCAGTATCGCGGCGCGGCGCTGGATCACGCCAGTCTGCTGGCCTATCTGGTGAGCTTCCGCCAGCACGCGGATTTTCATGAGCAGTGCGTCGAGCGAATCTTCCTCGACCTGCAGCGCTTGCTCGAACCTGAGCACCTGACGGTGTATGCGCGCTATGTGCGCCGCGGTGGCCTGGACATCAACCCTTACCGCAGCAGCGCGGCGATAACGCCGGACAATTGCCGGCTGGTAAGGCAGTAGGCGGGCTGCAAACCATGAGCGGCAAGCCATAAGCTTGCCGCTGTGGCTCAGATCCCCATGTTGGCCAGGCTTTGCATGATGTTGCGCAAGGTGCCGGCCAGGGTCGGATGACTGGCTTCGAAACGCTCCACCGCGAAGTTGACGCCATCGATCAGATTGGCGTCCGGCGCCGTCGCGGCGTGGCGAGCCAATTGCGCTTCGATTTCCTGAACGAGTACATACAGCGATGCGCGCTCCTCTTCGCTGAGCGGCTGGTCGTCTGCCAACTGATCGCGCAGTTCTTCCAATTGCTGCTGCAGGCGGTTTGTAGGCATAGGGCACATCCTTTTTCTGGTGGTTACATGCGGGAGCCGCAACCCCTCACTTACCTGTAAGGGTAATGCATGCCGCGATGCTTTGCTTGCCATGGATCAAGCCTTGCGCAGCTGAGTGCCGGGTAAATGTATCCAGATACGAGACGAGCTATCGGGTAAGGCATTTTGCCTTCATCATCCGCTATGCTGCCTATTCAGTGATTCAGACTTTATACTGCGCGACCCTGTTGGCCGTCCGCGGGCCGCCATTCTGATTTTCTCAAGGAGAGACCGTGATGCGTGTAATCGGTGCAAGTTGGATAAGTCGTCTGGGCCGATTGTTTGCCTGTACCAGTCTGGTGCTGCTGCCAGTGCTTGCCCATGCCGCCGAAGAAGATCCTTGGGAAGGCTTCAATCGCAAGGTATTTACCTTCAACGACACCATCGATACTTATGCCCTCAAGCCGCTGGCGCAGGGCTATCAGGCGGTCACGCCGCAGTTCCTGGAAGATGGCGTGCACAATGTGTTCGGCAATATCGGCGATGTCGGCAACCTGGCCAACGACCTGTTGCAGGGCAAGTTTCATAATGCCGGCGTGGATACCGGGCGCTTGATCTTCAATACCACCTTTGGCCTGTTGGGCTTCTTCGACGTGGCCAAGCATATGGGGCTGGCACAGAACGACGAGGACTTCGGCCAGACCCTCGGTGCCTGGGGCCTGGGCAGCGGACCTTATCTGGTCCTGCCGTTGCTGGGGCCAAGTACCGTGCGCGATGCCGGCGCCAAGATTCCGGACAGCTTCCTGACGCCGTATCCGCACATGGATCATATCCCGACCCGAAATGTCACCCGTGGGGTCGAGGTGATCGATACGCGCGCCAATCTGCTGTCGGCCGAGCGCCTGGTCAGTGGCGACAAATACATCTTTATCCGTAACGCCTATCTGCAGAACCGCGAATTCCGCGTGCAGGACGGTCAGGTCGAAGACGACTTCTGAGCAGCGCATGGATAAGAAGCGAAAAGGCGGCCCGAAGGCCGCCTTTTTGCTAGTCCGCTGAAAGACCTTCAGGTCATCGAGACAATCGCCAAGCCGATCGATTGACGGCCATCGCCCAGGTCGATTACTCGTACCACCTCTGCCTGAGCATTGAGCCCGCTGAGTTCGTTGTGGTCGGAGGCGATATGCACGTTGACCATCTCGCCCAGAGCCAATACGCATTCGGCTTCGATTTGCATGCCGGTACTGGAGAGATCGAGGCAGAGCGCAGGAATCTCGCGCCCGGCATGATGCAGGGTAACTGGTGCTTCCAGCCGCATACGGATGTAATCGCGTTTTTCGCTGTACGCACGATCGCTTTGGCTCATGGACGCTATCCTCTTGTTATAGATGATGTCTCCTGTTGTCCTTATAACCTTGCCTTATTTAAGGTGTAAAGTCGCCTGGCGACGACCGGCATATGCTTGAATCGAGGTGCGGATGGGAGTACCGTCAGCGCCTTAAAGCGAACCGTGTACGCGCGCCCAGGTGGTTTGCCTGGCGTTTACGCCAACCAAACCTGGCGCAGTTTGCCTGGATACCCCATGCACAAAACCAGTGCCACGCTGCTGATTATCGATGACGACGAAGTCGTGCGCGCGAGCCTTGCCGCTTACCTGGAAGATAGCGGCTTCAATGTCCTGCAAGCCGGCAACGGCGCGCAAGGCCTGGAAGTGTTCGAGCGCGAGCACCCCGATCTGGTCATTTGCGATCTGCGCATGCCCCAGGTCGACGGCCTCGAGCTGATTCGCCGGATCAATGTGATCGACGCGCAAACCCCCGTCATCGTGGTTTCCGGCGCGGGAGTGATGAGCGATGCCGTCGAAGCCCTGCGTCTGGGCGCCGCCGACTACCTGATCAAGCCGCTGCAGGATCTCGCGGTACTCGAGCATTCGGTACGTCGGGCCCTGGATCGTCTGCAATTGCGCCAGGAAAACCAGCGCTATCGCGACAAGTTGGAAACCGCCAATCGCGAACTGCAAGCCAGCCTGCATTTGCTGCAGGAAGACCAGAACGCCGGTCGTCAGGTGCAGATGAACATGCTGCCGGTGACGCCCTGGAAAGTCGATGGCCTGGAATTCGCTCACAAAATCATCCCATCGCTGTATCTCTCTGGAGATTTCGTCGACTACTTCCGGGTCGACCAGCGGCGCATCGCCTTCTATCTGGCGGATGTATCCGGTCATGGCGCCTCGTCGGCGTTCGTCACCGTACTGCTCAAGTTCATGACCACTCGTCTGCTTTACGAGTCGCGTCGCGGCGGCGCCAGCCTGCCCGAATTCAAGCCGTCGGAAGTGCTCGGCCATATCAACCGCGGCCTGCTCAATTGCAAGCTGGGCAAGCACGTGACCATGCTGGGCGGAGTGATCGACGAACAAAGCGGGCAACTTACCTACAGCATCGGTGGTCACTTACCTTTACCGGTGCTCTACAGCGAAGGCAAAGCTCAGTATTTGCAGGGCCGTGGCTTACCGGTCGGTTTGTTCAATGAAGCCGAATACGCAGATCATGTGATCGCCTTACCCGATTCCTTCAGCCTGACGCTGTTGTCCGACGGAATTCTCGATTTGTTGCCAGGCGACACCTTGAAGGAAAAAGAGACCGTGCTGCCGAATCTGATCAGCTCTGCCGGCGGTACGCTGGACGGTCTACGACAGGTGTTTGGGCTGGCCAATCTGGAAGATATGCCGGATGATATTGCCTTGCTGGTGTTAAGCAGGAACCTTGCATGAACCCTGGGACAAACCCTGGTCGAATCCAATTCGCCGAACAGGACGGTACTTTCGTTCTGAAGTTTGTCGGTGAAGTCCGCCTGACGCTCTGCTCGGCGCTGGACGCGACGATCGAAAAGATTTTCACCGCGCTGAATTTCTCCGCCATCGTCATCGACCTCACGGAAACTCGCAGTATCGACAGCACCACCCTTGGTCTGCTGGCCAAGTTGTCGATTCTGTCGCGGCAGAAAATCGGCTTGCTACCCACCGTGGTCACCACCCACGAAGACATCACCCGCTTGCTGCAGTCCATGGGCTTCGACCAGGTATTCAATATCGTCGATACCCCGGTTCCCTGCCCGGATTGTCTGGATGACTTGCCCTCGCAAGATCAGACCGAAGAGGTGGTGCGAGCCAAGGTACTGGAAGCTCACCGTATTCTGATGGGATTGAATGAATCCAATCGAGAAGCCTTCCACGATCTGGTCAATGCGCTAGAACACCGCTGACCTCAGGACGAATACCGAAACGGGGCGCCAATCGACGATTGGCGCCCCGTTTTGCATGACTGACGATCAAGCCATGATGCGAGCGGGCGAGGGCGTCGAATGCCCCCGCCGTATGGCCTGTCAGTCGAGTTCCGTAAGCAGTTTTTCCAGCTTTTCCTGATCGCGGGCGAATTGACGAATGCCTTCGGCGAGCTTTTCCGTGGCCATCGCATCCTCGTTCAGGGCCCAGCGGAACTGGCTTTCGTCGAGGGTCTGGCGAGGCTCGGCGGCCTTCCCTGGGATCAATTTGCGCTCCAGCGGGCCTGCGTCGTCGGCCAGTTGCTGCAACAGCTCCGGGCTGATGGTCAGACGGTCGCAGCCAGCCAGTTGCTCGATCTGGCCGACGTTGCGAAAGCTCGCGCCCATCACCACGGTCTGGTAGGCATTGGCCTTGTAATAGTTGTAGATGCGCGTCACCGACTGCACGCCGGGATCTTCCGCACCGACGAAATCATGGCCGGCGGCCTTCTTGTACCAATCGTAGATGCGCCCCACGAATGGTGAGATGAGGAACGCGCCCGCGTCGGCGCAGGCCTGGGCTTGAGCAAACGAGAACAGCAGCGTGAGGTTGGTCTGAATACCGCGCCTTTCCAATTGTTCTGCGGCGCGAATGCCCTCCCAGGTCGAGGCGATTTTGATCAGCACGCGCTCGCGGCCGATACCCGCTTGGTCGTACAGGCCGATCAGACGTTCGGCGCGGGCCAGGGTCGCTTGGGTATCGAAGGACAGCCGCGCATCGACTTCGGTGGAAATACGCCCGGGAATGATCTTGAGGATTTCCTGACCGACCGCCACGGCGAAGTGATCGCAGGCCAGATGCAGGTCGCCCTGGCCCGCACTCATGGCGCTTTGCAGCAGTGCGCCGTAACGCGGCATGGCGGCGGCTTTGAGCAGCAGGGACGGGTTGGTGGTGGCATCGACCGGTTGCAGCCGGCCAATGGCGTCGAGATCGCCGGTGTCGGCGACCACGGTGGTGAACTGTTTCAATTGGTCCAGCTTGGAAGCGGTCATGACAGGGCCTTGTCGTTGCGGTTGCCTGACATTACCCGAGGTGCCGGGCCCGCTCAACTGCTGGCCGTGTGCCCGGTTGCCGCAACAGAGCCTAGCGTCCCGCCAGCAACTGCGCCGCTTGGTCGAACAGCGCCAGCGGGTTGTCGGTTTTGTGGATATCCACCGAGAGCAGTTGGCGAAAGCGCCGTGCTCCGTTGAAGCCCTGACCGAGCCCGAGCATATGCCGGGTGATGTGATGCATGCTGCCGCCTTCGGCCAGGTGTGCGGCGATATAGCCACGCATCGATTGCATGGCCTCCAGGCGGCTCAGCGCCTGGGTCGTCGCGCCGAACAGCAACCCATCCACCTGCGCGAGCAGATAGGGGTTGTGATAGGCCTCGCGGCCAAGCATCACACCATCGAAGGTGCGCAGGTGCTCCTGGCATTCGTCCAGGGTCTTGATCCCGCCGTTGAGGATGATTTCCAGATCGGGGAAATCCTGCTTGAGTTGCGCCGCCACCTCGTAGCGCAGCGGCGGCACTTCGCGGTTTTCCTTCGGCGAGAGCCCCTCAAGAATGGCGATGCGCGCATGCACGGTAAAACTCCGGCAACCGGCCTCGCGCACCGTGCCGACGAAATCGCACAGCTCGGCGTAGCTGTCGCGGCCATTGATGCCGATGCGGTGCTTGACCGTCACCGCAATCGCCACCGCATCCTGCATGGCTTTGACGCAATCGGCGACTAGCTGCGGATGGCCCATCAAACAGGCGCCAATCATATTGTTCTGCACCCGGTCGCTGGGGCAGCCAACATTCAGGTTGACCTCGTTGTAACCCGCTTCCTCGGCCAACTTGGCGCAGGCCGCCAGGTCCGCCGGCACGCTGCCGCCCAGCTGCAACGCCAACGGATACTCCGCCTCGCTATGACGCAAAAACCGCGCGCTATCGCCATGCAACAAGGCGCCGGTGGTAACCATCTCGGTATACAGCAGGGCGTGCTTCGACAGTTGGCGCAGGAAAAACCGGCAATGCCGATCGGTCCAGTCCATCATCGGCGCGACGGAAAAGCGTCTGCTTATAACCTGTTGATTCATATGGTTGTCTATCAAGTTGAAATCCAAAAAGCGGAGGATCTACTCGGTGCGCTGGCGCAGGCCGAGGCGCATCGTAAGATGCATAGGGGCGGCATTATACAGTGTGCTGGACGGGAGCCGATTACCGACTTAAGACCCGCGATTGTGTACCAGTGCCGCATGGCTCTGAGGGTAAGGTTTGCTTCCGGTTTTGTTTTTCTCGGGTCGCTGGATCTTTTTTGTCCATATCTGCGGCAGGCTGGGTTAGTTAAGCGTATGCACACCCTTAATTTTAAAATAATCACTGGCAAGGACTGCCATCCAACCCGAAAGGAATTCGATTTGCTCTACCTCAACTGCCTACTTCTCTCCCTCTTTTCCACAATGGTTAACGTCTATGCGACCTTTTGGTTTGACCCTACTGTAGCCATTACCTCGAGTGTATTTCACCTCGCGTAGCCGCTTTCCTTGCTCTTGCTCGTTTCTTTGCTTTACTAGTGGTCACTTGTGTAGTTTGAGCAGCGAATTCCAATAAAAGGAACTGTTATGCCAAATATGATTGTTGCTGTTTGGAAGATAAACACTAAGAAGCACGCAAGCAATCCAGATGCCCGAATGGCACAGCTGACTCACGCAGTAGAGACTGCGTGGGGGCTGATGGTAGGTATGAGCGTTGGACAAGATGTTAATGTTGTAGGTGAAACATCATTCCATCATGCAAAAAGAAAAGATATAAGTTATTTGTTTGTTGCGCCTGAATACCTGTTCACGGCAAAAGATAGTCACTTTATGAGCGAGGGCAGCAAGGAGTTAATTCGTGCTCAATTGGTGTTCTTGAGTCTGCGATTTCCTGATTTGCTTATAATTCCTGGGAGTGTTGGGTGGTTTAAAACAAGCTCTCGTTCCGGGGTGACTATTTTTCGCAAGCAGACAAGATTAAAATCGACAAGCCGCGATATGTCGAAGTATGTTGATAAATACGGAAGGTCAATTAATGCGGTTCCTGATTATAGTTTTGCTCCTTCATATTTAAAGGAAAAATTCTACGATAAGCCCGTTAGAGAGCTGAATGAAAGAAAGGCTATAAATATTGATAGGTATGTAGTGGGTTTGGAGAAGGCGCCGGATACTGCCAGGGTTGCCAAAAATACGTGCTTCGTTTTAAAGTCGGCTTCAGTTATCCATCGTTATGATAAAGTTTTTGAGGCTGATGATTCAAGTGACACTGATTTGACTAAGGTCGATTTAGTAGAGCCGATTCTATTTATGCCGGGCGAGGGTAGTCCTGTTTTCGAAAGTAACAATATTTCTTATGGTCTTGAGCTTTGTGTTGACCATAATTTTGCTGCTTTGAAAATATGGGTAAATAAGATTAAGAAGGCTGTTGTAGATATTCAGATCATTATGTCGGCAAGTACAGGCTTGGAGGAGTCGCACTTGGTCGCAAGAAAGTATGTAATTCAAGCGGATAGCGATAGTGGTGCCTACGTCCGGAGCGCTAAGTCAGACGATCCTATCGAACGAGCAGCTGCAAGCGGTGATGTAGAAATTTATAATCTAGATTGGTAACAATTGAATGAACCCCCGCGGCCAAGAAGGCCACTCACCTCGAAAGGAACTCGACCAATGCACTACCTCAATGTAAACGCTCCATAAGCCCCACCTTCAACTGATCTATCCATTTCCGGATGCTGGGCTCCCTGTTTTCCCCTGTGGAGCCCCGTCATGATGCGTCCCGACGCCAAAGTGCAGAAGGTCTACCTCTACCCAAAGCCGTAAGCTGGATGACGCCGACCAGGTGTTTATGCGCCGGGCGATCGAGGCGATGGCGAGGCGTAATTCGCCGGGGTGAAACGAGAAGCCCCGCATCCGCGGGGCTTCTGGATTCTATAGCTATGAGCACTGGCCAGTTGGAACTACAACCTCTAACGGTGGCCCATCAACCTCCGCTTGCTCTTTTTTAAGGTTTGCGGTGTTGACTGCATCAAACAATTCAGTTTGTGCTTTGATAATCGCTGATTCCTTGGGAGTGTCGGTGCTGCATAGTTGTGCCAGCGCTTCTGCCTTAATGGTGGCCAGTGCAAAGCGCTGTAGTACTGGCTCTTTGCGGTGTTCTCAGCGGCTTGTTTTTTCCATTTGGCTCGCTCAAGTTGTTCTCGGGTCTTGAATATCTCAAGCTCTTTAACTGCAGTTTCTGCTGCTGTCTTTATCTCTTCTTGGGATGCGCTAAAAACAGTATCCCAAAATTTCGCCATCTTTCCTGCCTTTTTGGTTTCTATAATTGTTGCGGCGAGAGAAAAGCTCCCAGTTGTATCGATTTTTAAGAGTTGAGTTTGATTAGCTGAGAATATGGTGCCCGCATTCATGAAGTTTAGTTTGGTATTGCTGTCTTTTTTATTGCTCTTGATTAGGCCGAAGTCTATAATTCTGGCGGAAAAATGTATCTTTTGATGCATCTTTGTCAATTGTTGAGAAGCCAATGGCGAGGGATAATTCACGATCTTTGGATTTCTTGGGGTCGCTGGGAGTCTTTCCTGAATATTCTAGATTTAATGGCACAAAAGTTATCGTTTTGTTCTGCATGATCGGGAGTAGCGTGATATACAAATCGGGGCTGCCAATGATCTTGACTTTGGCCGGGGTCAAGCCAGTGCCGCTAAGTGCTCCGGTTTCAGACATAAATTCCTGATCTTTTTCACTGGCGAAGTCAAAATTCGCTCTAACAATATTAATGCAGTTACCCTGCAGGTTTTCGCTGGATGCAACGTTAGACAGTACTGTAGTTCTGTCAATTTCATCGGTTGCCGCTTTCTTGATCGCTCTCCCTAAGATGTCGATGCCGGCTTTGACTACTTCGGCCGCGATCATTCCTAGAGTTGGTTCAAAGCCGGAAATTCCTGCCTTTACTTCCAAATGAGGACATTTTTCGACAAACATATACGTGCCATACAGAGCGCTTGTTTCATTTTCAGGAGTGATTGCATCCTGTTGAGTAGCGCATCCGCTGATGGCAATAGATGTAGAAATAATTACAAGAGCACTTCTAAACATGGAGGTCATGATGATTCCCTTCGATGATTGCCTGAGATAGATATATCTGATTAGTCGACAATGCTTTGGGTGTCAAATTGATATCATGTCATACACCAGTCCCACTCCAGCTTTAGCGTCCGTTCGCACTCGTTTTTCTCGGATATAAGGCGCGACAGTCCCTTTGGCCACGTAGTCGTCTGTCCAGGGTAAGTGAATGCGGCAGGAAGCCAACCGTGGTCTGTTCCCTATTTCCGTCCTTAGATCTGCGCAGTCTTGGTTTGAGCACCTTGACGAACAATGGGGGGCGATGTATGAGCAAGGTCAAAGCGCTCGGGGCTAAGGAACTAGACATTAACTGATTGGGTTTTGGCGAACGATTGATGCGCAAACAAAGTGTTCACAACCCGCGGTCCGTTCTGGAGGTGCGTTATATGAAAAAATTTACAGCTTTTCGCGAGGGCATAGCTAGTCGAGTATGGTTTATCCTAGGCGTAATTCATTAAGCCTTAGAGCATCATCAATCGATATCAAATATTTAGTTGTTTGGCAGGCCCTGGCTAAATATGTAAGGAAATCTATCTTCTGATCTGGGGAGAATTTACAGAAAATATGCTCGACATCTGCTCCCCACATATCTGTGCGTCGTTTTTTGAAATACATGATATAAGGTGAAAAAGTGTACCAAGCTAGTTTGGTAAATTTTGCTCCTCTGGTTTTGTCTAAACTCCCTAGGACTATAATCTGCACCGCGCAAAATGGACAGCAAGGTTTATCTATGTATATGTCATATCGTTGTTCGGCATCATCCTGCTTTTCGATAATGCGTATTTCAGCATGTTTGTGGCTGGCTGATCTGTAGTCATTGGGATTGAGTTTTAAGTCGTTTGTTAAACGGTTCTGCTCGGTGCTGCTGTAGCTAATAAAGTTAACTGCATTATAGTGACCGCCTGTTTTTAATTTTGGTATGTAAGCTGTAGAGACGCAGTTTGTAGCGATAAAACTGTTTCCAGATGAGCCGTAATAGCTATTGCTAGATTGTTCTGTTAGTTTCTTGTCTGTAGGTCTTGGGTGGTCAGCTACATAGGGGGAAACCTTATCGTATATTGTATTAAATGCTAGCTTTGCTAGGGCCTGATAGTGATCGTGCGGGTTTAAATTGGTGCGCGATGTATAGCCTAGCATCAAGTGTGGTTGGCTCCCGCCAAAAGGATCGTAGCCAATTTCTCTATGCAAAATGCTGGAGGTGCTGGCAAGGTTTACAATTTGCTTGGTATTTAGGTATGAGAGTATTTTGTTTAGGAGTTCTGGTTGGCGGATTATACTGTAAATTTTAGATTGTGCAATTTCTATTGCGTAATTCAATAACTCTTTGTCGATACTCCCCGATATTATCCAGCGTGGGCAGGTGTCCACTATATTTCTAACCCAGTTTCCATACAGGTTATTTGGCAAAGGGTCCGTTAGGTGTGGGTTTTGATTTTTGTTTGCTAGATATTGTATGTAGAGAAGTAGTATTTTTTGTAGCTCTTCAATATTGTCTTGGTATGCAAAATAGTCACGAATTGGGCATGCGTGAAGAACAGTAATTACCCAATCTCTTTCTTCCGGCGTAAGCATAATAGCTCTCCCAACTCTATCAAACCTTAGAGATTTTAGCCTTTGGTCTGCTAGCTATGAGTCGGTGACGTCGTGAAGAACGATAGTGCAATTGAGTGGTTTCGCTAGTTTCAGTAGTCGAAGCTGGTCGGAAGGTGCCCCACTCCAGATCCACCGCCCGCTGCGCATTCGCCTTGCTGGCATACAGATGCGTCAGCCGCTTCGGCTTGGCCTAGTCGCCAGCGGTGACCTTGGGCTGCTCGCCGGTTTTGGCATCGCGGTACCAGGAGAGCACGCCGGTGTAATCGCCGCCATCCGCCAGTTCGTCGAGGGTGTCTTCTGGCAATTGGCTTTCCAGTTCCAGGCTCATGGTGTAGCCGCTGGCGGTGCTTAGGCTGTGTTGCACGTTGTCGCCGTGCTAGATGATGGCGTCGATATCGCCTTTGACGCCCACCAGAGTGTAGGTGAGTTCGGGGATCAGATCCGAGCGGCCTTTGGCCAGGGTGTAGCTGAGGGTGACGCTGCCGCGTTGCAGGCGGCTCCATTCGGCGCGGGCGGCGGGCAGAGCGCTTTGCTGGTCGCTGTTGATGTGGTGCAGGTCGTTGAGGTTGTCGCCGCCGATCGCTTGGCCGTCTACACCGCCGACTGCTTGAGCCGCCCTTGGTACAGCAGGCGTTTGACCAGCAGGGCGGTCAGGGGGAAGGTCAGGATGTAGAGCAGGCAGACTGTGGCTGGCTGGTCCAGCACCAGCCAATAGGCCAGGGCCACGCCTATGCCGGAGTCCAGCTGGTCGCCCAGTAGCACCCAGAGCGAGGGTGTGGCGCCGGGGGCGATGCCGAGGCGGCGTTTGAGCCAGGAGTTGGGTAGTTCGGCGAGCACATAGGCCAGGCCGGCGATCAGGCCGACCCACCACAGAGGTTGGGCGAAGACCGCCTGTTCACCCAGCCAGCGTTCGCTCGGCCACAGCAACAGCGCGCCGAAGGCGGTTAGCAGCGGCATCAGCAGCAGGCCGCGCCAGGTTTTATTGGCACCGAACAGGCCGGTATGAATGGGCACACGCAGGGCCGGCAGCAAGTTACGGGTCACCGCCAGCATATGTAGCACGCCGCCGATGACTAGCGGCACCTGCAGATACAGGGCGATCAACAGGGCATTACGCAACGCCGCTCTCCAGCCACCATTGCAGCGCAGCCAGCAGCACGAAGCCGCCTAGGGTCAGGCCGAGGATGTGCGAGAGCCGCTTGAATTTGAAGAAGGGGCGGCGCAGCAACATGGCGTTGCCGAACGCGACTATGGCCACGGCGAGCAGGATGTGCAGCCATAGCGGCGGCAGCCATAGCACCAGCAGCTGGTAGGAGCCGAGGCCGAACAGGCTCCAGAACACCGGCATGCCCAGATAGGCCAGCTGATTGCCTTCGCGGATGTTGCCGATATCGTTGAATACCGCCAGGCGGGTGCAGCCGCAGCCGATCAATAGCAGCAGAAACAGCCCCCAGAGGCCGTCGAAACCCTGCCAATAGAGGGTCAGGGCCGGCGCCACCAGGTAGATCAGCATATCCATGAAGCCATCAAGGTAACGGCCGAATGGGCGTTCGATCTTCAACCTGCGGGCGACGATGCCGTCCAGGGCATCGCCGAGCATGGCCAGGAACAGCCAGGCGCTGGCCAGCGCGAACAGGCCATGCAGGGCGCTGAGGATGGCCAGGGCCGAGGTCAGTAGCCCGCTCAGGGTGAGGATGTCCGCGGGGTTCAGGCGGACGATATAGCGCGATGGTGTGTCCAGGGTTTTCATGGCAAGTGCTCCTTGAGGGGCAGGCGACCCTTGCGCAAGGCGTCACGCAGGGCCGGGCGGTCGATTTTGCTGTTGTGCCGGCCGTCCACCGGGATGCGCTCGGTCTGCGCCAGGTGTGCGTGGCTAAAACCGAAGCGTGCCAGCAGCGCAGGCAACCCGGCCGGTACCTGGCCTTCGATGACCAGCACCAGATCGTCCGGATGGTCCTCGTCGCGACTGATCAGGGCGCTGCGAGCGACGCCGGGCAGGGCGTCGAGGGCTTTTTCCAGGGGGTAGGTGTAATGCCGTTGGCCATCCACCATCACGGCGTCCTTGAGTCTGCCGCTGAGCCACAGCCGGCCCTGGTCGTCGAAGGTGCCGACATCGCCGGTGCGGTGCCAGACCAGGCCGTCGCCGCGGGCGATCTTGGTTTCGGCAGTCGCCCGGGGGTTATCCACATAGGCCTTGAGCACGTGGGGACCTGCCACCAGTATCTCGCCGAGTTGCCCGGCCGCGAGTTGCGCACGCCATACCGAGGCTTCGTCGCTCAGCGGTAGCAATGGATCGACGATGCACACCTCGGTCATGGTTGCCGGCCGGCCGACCAGATGGCCCGGTTGCTGTTGCCAGTCGCGCAGCAGTTCGGCCATTTCCACCTTGGCGATCGGTTCGGCTTCGGTCGAGCCATAGACCACCAGCGCCTTGGCGTTGGCAAATACCGCCAGGCAGTCGCGCACCAGCGGCTCGGTCAGGGTCGAGCCGCCGACCACCAGCGAGCGCACGCCGGGATAACGCAGGCCGCATTCCCGGGCATGGCGCGTCAGGCGCTGGAGGTACGCCGGGGCGCCAGACAGGCGGGTGATGCCTTCCAGCTGGATCTGCCGCAGCACCGCCGCCGGTTGCACCTGACCGGGCGCGGCCAGGTCGGTGGCCGGCAGCACGGTGCCGATGCCGCAGCAGAGGTTGTGCAACACCAGCACCGGAAAACACGGCAGGTCGATGTCGGCGTGCTGCTCCGGCCAGTACTCGTGGAGGGCCAGGTGCTGGGCGGTAAGGCTGGCATGGGTGCGGTCGGCGCCTTTGGGCAGGCCGGTGCTGCCGGAGGTGAAGCTGATCAGACCATGACTGTCGGCGGTCACCGGCTCGCAACGAAAACTCTGGGCCGTGGCCTTCGCCGCCCAGGGCAGGGCGCGCACGCCGAGGCAGGCGCCGTCCAGACCCAGGCGCTCAAGGCGCCAGAGGCTGGGCAGCAACCACCAGCGCTCGATTAATTGGCGCTCGCCGAGCAGGGTCTGCGCCCCACTCAGGCGGATCGAGGCCAGCAGGCGCGGGCGGCTCATGCCCCGATCCAGCAACACCGGCACCATGCCCAGGCCGAGCAGCGCGAGGATCGCCGTGTAGAGGTCCAAGCCCGGCCGGGCCAGCAGCAGTACCCGCGCGCCGCGCCGTAACCCGGCCTGCAACAGGCCTTGCTGCAACTGGGCCGAACGGGCCAATAGTTCGGCATAACTCAGTTGATCGGCGTTGCGATAGTCGTCCTGCACCCGGGGTACGCGCAGGGCCAGACGCTGGGGGTGGCGGCGGGCGGCGGCGACTATGGCGGCGCAGAAGTTCGCACTGTTCATAGGTCGCTCTGGTACAGGCCGTAATGGTGCAGGACGCTGCCGCTATGGCACATATGGTGCTGAGCGAACTGCCAGGAGTTGTTGTCCTCGCGCACCAGGGCGCCGACTATCCGCTGGTAATGGGCTTCGGCGCGCAGCAACATTTCACAGCCTAGGGCGGTGAACAGGCCATGCTTGCGAAATTCCGGGCGCACAGCCGCGGTCTTCGCCAGTAACTGGCGCGGCTGGGGTAACAGTGTCAGATGCTCCGCCGGCTTGAGACTCGAAGCCGGCAGGCGCTGCGGATTGCCCTGGCGCAGCAGCGGGCTGAAATCCGCGCAGGTCAGAAACAATCCGGCGATGTGCCCTTCAGGAGTCAGGGCCAGCACTGAGCTGTGGGGGCACAAACGTGCGGCCAGGGCTTGCCCGCAATGCCACTCGAAGGCCGCGCGGGACAGCGGCGTGTAGGCGAAATTGGCGCCGAACACGGTCTCGACGAAGGCATGCAACTGATCCAGGTGGGCCATCCAGAAATCGCCGGTCAAAGGTATCAGGTTGACCACTCCTGCAAACTTGGGTTTGAGCCGCTCATAGACCGGACGCGCCGAGGCCGCAGACTTGCTTAGGTCGTCGAAGGTCGAGACGTAACGGTGGCGCAGGCTCAGCCCCAGGTACTCGAGCAGCGCCGGGTAATAGGGTGGGTTCCAGGGTTCGCCGGGAAAACAGCCGGCCTCGAAGGCATCCAGACGCAAGCGGTAAGCGCCGAAAGTGCGGAAATCGATTGGCCCGTACAGGCGTTTGGCGCCGAGGTCATGGGCCCAATCGCGCAGGCCCTGGAATAGCAGTCGATTTGGCCTGGGGTCGTCGATGCTCTCCCAAAAGCCGAAGAACGCCGCTGGCTCGCCCTCGATTCGCTGATCGTTAAAGAAGCCGGCCAGGCGCGCTTGCCCAGGCAGCACCCCCAACCAGGCGCGGCCGCTATCGAACCAAGGATTGGCCGTGGAGAATTGCCGCTGTAGGGCCCGGGCGTCCTCGCCTAGCCAGTGCGGGTCGTCGGCATAAAGTTGCCGGGGCAACTCGATAAAGGCTTCGGGCAGGGGCATCTCGGGTTGCCAGGCGCCCATTCGGGAATCAGCCATGGGCGGTCTCCTGCGCCGGCTGAACGACGCTCGTTGAATTGGCGCTGCTCCTGGGCCGGTCCAGGCGTTCGATGGTGCCGGCGGCGCCATCCATGCGCACCCGCTCGCCGTCGCGTAACAGTGCGGTGATCCCGGGAATGCCGACGATGGCCGGGATGCCCAGCTCGCGGGCGACCACCGCGGAGTGCGAGAGGGTCGAGCCGCGTTCCACCAGAATGCCGCCGGCGCTGGGAAACAGCGGCGCCCAGCCCGGATCGGTGCGCACCGTGCAGAGGATCTGGCCGTTGAGCGACAGCTCGTCCTGGGGCGAGAAGATCAAGCGGACCTTTGCCTCGACTAGGCCGGGGTAACAACCGATGCCGCGGATCTCCCCTGTGCCCTGCACCTGTGGGGTGCCGGGGTAGGCATAGGCGTTGTGCCGGTAGACCATGCCCCAGGTCCAGAAGTGATGGGGCAGGTCCTTTTTCAGGTAGCCGGCGAATTCGGCCTGGCGGGCGGCGACCAGGCTTTTCAGTTCGGTTTGCACCGCACGGCCGTCGTTCAGCGCATAGAGTTCATCGATGCTCAGGTAGAAGATATCGCGCGGTTCGGCCAGCACCTGGTCCATGGCCAGCTGCTGGCCGATCTCGAGAAACAGCTCGCGGTACAGGCCGAATGTGCGCGTGCGTGCCAGGCGCATGTTCTCGCGGTTGCGAATCGCCGCACGCAGCCGGCCCAGATGGTTTTTGAAACGCCGCAGGGCACGGCCGCCCTGACGACCGACGGCGGTGAAGGCCTGCGCTTCGGCCTCCTGGCGAAAGCTCGCCTCCCTGGCCGCCAGGCTTTGCGGGGTCAGGTCGGGTCGGCTCAGGTAGTTCTTGAGGATGGCGAAGAGGAAGCTAGGATCCTGGCGCAGGGTGATGGATTCGAGCTTGAGTTCGCCCATGCTGCGGTCGCCGTATTGCTCGATGTAATGCAGACACTGGGCATGGAAGTCCGGGTCGCAAACCTGCACCCGGTCGAGCAGGCTGGCGTTGTCGGCCTGCTCGATCAGCGCCTGTACTTCGGGCTGGGTGCGCACATGGGCGCACAGGCGCAACAGCAGCTTGGTCGGCTCGGTACTTTCGATGCCGTCCTCGCCGGACAGCAGGTTGTTCTGCAGCAGCTCCGGGTTGCTTATGCCGGCGGCGACCAGGGCGCGGTGCACTCGGCCGTTCATCATCATTACGTAGAAGTCGTTGATGATCGGCGTGGTCCAGCGTTGCAGCAGTTCGCGGTCCAGGCGCCGGACTTCCTCGATCAGCTCGCCGACGTTCAGGCAGTGCAGTTCATTACGGGCAATGCTGCGGTAGGTCTGCTCGAACATCTGGCGGAATTCGCCGAGCAGGGTATCCATGCGACGAAAACCGCGGGTCAGCAGAAACAGGGCGCGCAGCATGCCGGGCAGTTTGGCGAGTTTTTCGCGGCCGCTGAGCGGGCGATCCTCGATCAGGTCGACCGGATCGGTCAGGCCCATCATGCGTTCCATATCGGCCTTGTTGGTCTTGAACGAGGGCAACAGCAGCAAGCTGCGGTACCAGTTGTTGATGTTGTAGTAGACCCGGCCGTGGATCAGCCCGAGCATATTTTCGAGCATGTCGCGATGGGCCAGGATCTGCCGCTCGGGCACGCCGATCAGGCGAAAGGTCTGCTCATAGACAGTGGCATAGGCGCGGCTGGCGAAGGAGAAGGTCAGCGGCGTGGTTACCCCGCAGTAGGACTCCTGAATGTTCGAGTTGTCGAACACCAGGCGCCGTCCGCTCGGCTGGCTGGGGGCCGGCAGGCGGGTGATGGGGCGGGTTTGCAGGATGTGGAACTGTCCGTCGCGCAACGTCCACTCGATGTCCTGGGGAGAGCGCTGCAGGTTGGCGATGCGCCGGCCCAGGTCGCGCAGGGCGAGCACCTGTCGATCGTCGAGGGTGCGGGCATGGCGTTGAGCCGTATCGACCGGGCTTGTCTGGGTGCCGCGTCCAGCGGCGCGGTCGAAGCGTACGGCGACGTCCTTGTCCGCCAGTTGTACTTCTATCCCGTCATCGAACAGGCCGACGCTGTATTCGTCGGTATTGCAGATGCCGGCGACTATGCCTTCGCCCACCCCCCAGGCCGCGGAGATCAGCGCATGGCGGCGGCTGCCGGTAACCGGGTGGGCGGTGAACATCACCCCGGAAACCTCGCCTTCGACCATCTCCTGGACGATCACCGCGATGCGGATATCGCTCAGGGCGATGCCTTTGCTCAGACGGTAGTGCAGGGCGCGGGCGTTGAAGGCCGACGCTGCGACCTGCAACAGGCTCTGCTCGATGCTGGCGAGGCCGTGCTGGAACAGGAAGCTGTCCATCTGCCCGGCGAACGAAGCGCCCTGGGCATCTTCGCCCTGCACCGAGGAACGCACGGCGAACAAGACCTCCTCCTGGCCGGCCAGGGCATCGGCCAATTGCGTGTGCAACTCGGTGGGGATACTCGCGGCCAGCACCTGCTGCTGGATTTGCTGGGCCAGGGCCTCGATGCCGGCGTTGTTCCGGGCGACCCGCCGCAGGCGCCTGTCGATCAAGTCGCTGAGTCGATTGCGCTCGAGCAGCAATTGAAAGGCGTCCGTGCTCAGCACCCACCAGCGCGGCACGGGCAGGCCCTCGCGGCTCAGGCGCGCGAGGTTGGCGGCTTTGCCGCCGAGCTGTTCGGGGGGCAGGAACAACGCCTGTTCCTGAGGGTAGAAATACTCAGTCATGACAGGCGAGCCTCTTCGATTTGCAGTAGCTGGCGGAAAGTGGCGTAGACCCTTTCCATAAAGGGGAAATGGCGGAAGCTATGGGCCATCAGGTACAGCGGCAGGCGATTGACCAGCAGATCACGCAGGGCCAACTGGTAACCGTAGCGCCACTGTTCGGGGTCGATGGCCTGGCAGCTGTGCCGCTGCAGCTCCAGGCGGTGCAATTCCAGATAGTGCTGCACCGTGGCTGGCTGCACCGGTGCGATCAGGGTGAAGCCGAGCAGTTCGGCCAGGTCGTGCTGGGGCAGGTGCAGGGTCGCCAGCTCCCAGTCGTAGGCGCACAGGCGCAGGCCTTCCGGGCCGTTGCGCAGGGCGATGTTGCGCGGGTTGAAGTCGTTGTGGATCAGGGTACGCGGCATGCGCTCGATATCCGCCCACCAGTCGCCGATGCCGTTGACCATGTCGCGCAGCAGACCCAGGTGCCGATCATCGAACCATTGCGGAAATTCCTCCCGGGCATGGGCACCGAGCGCTTCCCACAGGTCGCGTTTTTCCAGCATGCCGGCGGCGCTGGGGTAGTCCGTCAACCAGGGCTGCTGCTTGAGCTGCTCCTCGCGGCCGTACCAGATGCTGTGCACCTCGGCGATGCCGCGGATCGCCGCCTCCAGATGCGCCTGGCTCCAGCCACTGGTGTCGTCGGCGCTGTCCATCAACTCCAGACCTTCGAGCAGCTCCTCGATGATCACGTAGGCTTCGCGTCCCTGGTCTTCGACCACGCCATAGACACGCGGCGCGTTGCGGGTAAAACGTGGGTCGCGCTGGCTCATCACCGCCAGTTCGCGCACATGGCAGCCCTTGAAACCGAGTTGCTCGCGGTACTGGTTGAACGCCCTGGCCAGGCGCGCGTCGCATAGGCTGGCGATACCGTTGAGCATGATGATCACTTCAGCGTCCAGGGGCTTGATCTTGACCATCACCCGCACATCGCCGTCATAGGTCCTGAGCAGGAAGGGCAGGTGCCCGAGCAGCTTGCTGACCTTGTGCGCGGTAAGTTCGGTGATGATGCTCGAACCCCGGTTGTCGAATTGCAGGGGGGCCACGGCGTAAGGGCGTAGCTCGCAGAGGCCGCTCTGGCTCAGGGCCTCGTAGAAGAACTGGGTATCCAGGTCGGCCAGCTTCAGGTAATCGACCGGGCGATTGCGGCCGAGCCGCTCATGGGCGCGGGCGAACTGGTCGGCGGCTACGGCCGCCAGGGTCGACAGCTCCAGAGCCAGGCTATAGGCGGCTATCACCTCGGCCAGCTTGCGCACCTTGCCGGGGCCGGCGCAGTCGAGCAGCTCCAGGCATTCGCGTTGCTGCGGCAAGCTGGTGCCGCCGCCTACGGTTCCGATGACCAGCGAAGGCATGTTCAGCATGCAGTACAGGTCGCCCTGTTCATTGAGCTCCAGGTGCAGCTGGGCCAGGGCCGATTCGTGTACGCAGGCGATGTCCTGGCCCAGGGCGGTGAACATGGCGGCGACCATATTGGCGACATTGATGTTGAAACCGATCATGCCGGCCGCTATCGAGCCGCTGACGCAGTGCTGGTAGGCGTTGGCCAAGTGCCTGGTGCTGACCTTGAGCACCTGCTGGCAGGTTGCATCGCTCAGCACCGCCTCGGCCATCACCCGCATGCCGCGGCCGTTGACGAAGGATTGGTAGGTGACCTTCTTGTCGTTGGACAGGTTGGCCTCGATCATGAAATCCAGCACCTCGAGGCCGTCGAAACGCTCCAGTTGCCCGAGGATCCACTGGCAGGCCTGCCAGGTGCAGCTTGTGGTCATGTTCTGCCCGGCGGCATCGCCGGTTTCGTAGATGAAATGCACATGCACGTTGCGGCCCATGACCTGGGCCTGGACTTCCGTCAACCTGGCGAAGTTGGAGTACTTGCGCACCACCAGCGCCAGCTCCTGACGCCGCTGCTGTACCCACTCGGCAAACAGCAGCGCCTGCTGCATGCAGCCGAAGGCGAACAGCGGTACGCGCATCATGCGCTGGTGGATTACCCGGGCGATCACCCCGCCCGAGCGCGACAAGGCGGTGGCGCCACGGGTGGCCGAGGCCAGCAGAGCGCCTTCGGAGGTGGCCATGGGCGCGTAGAACAGGCCGGTGGCGTGCTCGCCCTTGATATGCAGAGGGCCGGCCAGGCCCACCGGGACTTCCACCGCGCCGATAAAGGCCTCGATATTGGCGACCAACTTGCGCGGGTCCAGACGGGTCTGCTCGACCTCGCAAAGCCGCGCGCCGGTCTGCTCGCGGGCGAAGGCCAGGCGCTCCTGGCGGGCTTGCTCGGTATACAGGCCGCGGGCCGGTACCTTGGGCAGGGTCAATTCGTCGTAGCTCACCTCGGCCGCGGGGCAGCCGCGCATCTGCAACTGAGCATCCTGGGGTGTGCTCTCGCTCCCGGTCATCTGCTGCGGCGGCATCGTGGGCATCACGAAGCCCAGGTCGGAGTTGTGCAGTTGCAGGTCTCTTAGTGCGCTGCCCAGGACCGCCTGCGCGTCGGTGCTGACGGCGTCGAGGGTGGGAGAATTCAGCGGCAGGCAGGCCTGGTTGTGTTCGCCCAAGGGCTTGCTTGGTGTGTTGTCTTTGTTGGCGAATTGCATGTCTTATTCCTCAAATTATCGAAAAAGTCAGGCCGCGCTCGACCGCCAAGGCGGCGATCAGCACGGCATAGCCGACCAACATGGCCAGGGCTACGAATGCTTCGTTCTTATTGCGCAGGGCCGCAGAAGGGCGGCGGATAAAGGCGAGCAACTGGCGGACGGCCAGGCCGTAGACCACCAGCAGCAGAACCAGCGCCCAGAGCGGCAAAGCCCCGAGCAGCTGCTCCAGCAGCCACAACTGGTTACCGAGCATGGCGCTGACCAGCACCAGCACCAGCAATGCCGCACCGCGACTGCCGAAAATCCGCGAGTAGGAGTCGATGCTTTCGCGTTCCTCTTCCGGGCCTTTGGTCTTGCGGGTGATCTCGAAGCAGAAGCCGCTGATCAAGGCCAGGCTCATCGCGCTCAACAGTGCCGGGCTCAGCTCGGCGCCAGGCAGGGCCAGATTGGCCAGCCACCAGACCGCCAGGGGCATCACCAGCATGTGCGAGATGGCGTACCAGGTCAGGTGCCGGTTGAGCCAGGTGGGGACGAAGAACTCCTTGGTCATCAGCCCGGTCCAGACCAGCAGGATCGCCCAGGCCAGGCTGACGGGCCCCGGCAGTTCACCCCATTGCTGGTCCAGCGCCAGTGACCACAGACCCTGCGCGAGCAGCGCCAGCCCGCCGGCGATCTTCAGGTGGCGCAGCCCGATCAGGCCGCTCTGTAGCACTCGCTGCGGGTGGTTCAGGCAGTCCTGGGCGTAGTCCTTGTGCTCGTCGAGAATCCGCAGCAGCAGGAAGAACGACCAGGTGATCAGGCAGCCAATCAGGTCGCGCAGGCTCAGCTCGATAGCGCCGGCGTAGCCTGCACGAACCACGGTTGCAGTGCTGAGGTAGATGAAGAAGAACAGCAAGGCATTGGCGAAGGGAAAACGCTCGCTGAGCCAGGCGGCGAAGCGGCTGGCGAAGGGCGAGGCGGAGGTCAGGGTGTGGCTGTGCATGGCTAGGTTCATCATTGGCAGGCCGTTGCAAAACTGCTGCGCTAGGCGATGCGGCGTTGAACGCAGCCTCGTCTAGTCGTCGCATGTTGTTTTTCAACGCCCTGTTAGCCGGAATAACTGCGAATGTTGCTGAGACGGATCGGGCGACGCCGGGTGGGCGTAATTGGCGCGAAAGCGAAGGGCGGCGGCTATCCATGGTGGACCCCCTTGGTCAGGGTGGGCGGGGCCGGCAGATCGGCCTGCGCACTGGGGACATCCAGCGTCGATGGCGTCGTTGCCGGCTCGCGGGCCATGCTGCGTTTGTCGGTGAGGAGGAACAGGATCGGCAGCAGGAACAGGTCCATCAGCAGGGCGAAAGCGATGCTCAGGCAGATGACAATGGCGTTGTTGACGGTGATCTGGATATTCGAATTGGCCAGCCAGGCGAAGCCCAGGCCGAGTACCAGGCTGGTGGTGATCAGCGCGTAGCCGACCGTGCGAAAGGCGCTGCGCACCGCATCCTCGCTGCTCAGGCCCTGGCGCCTGGCGCGCTCGTATTTGCTGATGAAATGGATGGTGTCATCGATCACCACGCTGAAGGCGATGCCCAGTACCAGGGTCAGGCCGACGTCGACATTGCCGTTGAACAGACCCCAGACGCCGAAGGCCATGCCGATCGGCAGCAGGTTGCCGATGAAGCAGGCCAGGCCGTGGCGCCAGGCGCCGAACAGCAGCACCACGAGCAGCGAGGCGCCGATCAGCGAGCCGAGCATGCCGACGAACATGCCGCCGATCGAACGCGCGCCGATATTCGCGAACATCAGCGACAGCGAGGCGCCCGGGGTTTGCATGGCGGCCGGTAGATGATCGCGCTGCCAGGCTTGCGCGGCCCGATCCAGGCCGATGATCGCCTGACCGCTGGAGCTGCCGACCGCGACCCGCAGACGCGACTCGGAACGGTCGAAACGGATCAGGTAGTTCAGGTCCATGCCCAGGGGTAGCGACAGTTCGTACTGCAGCAGGTACTGGGCGACTTCCTCGCGCGTATCGGGAATCCGGTAATAGGCCGGATCGTCGCCATGCATCACCTGATTGACCCGCTTGATCACATCGACCAGGGAGTTGACCTGAGTGACGTAGGGCTGGGTCTTGAGCCAGTGGGCGAAGGCATCGAGACGGCGCAGGTAGGCCGGTTCGACGATCTGCTCGGGGCCGCCGGCGGGCAGCGAATAATTGATCTCGGCGATGCCGGTGAGGTTGTCGTTGACGAACTCCATGTCCTGGCGGAACGGCGTGCCCGGGGTGTAATACTTGACGATGTCGTCGTTGATCCGATTGGCCGGGACGCAGGCGATCAGCCCGCCGGCGAATACCAGCAAGGCGACCAGCAGTGCTTGGCGGCGACGGATGACGAATTCCGCCAGGCGCTCCATCTGCGCCGAGTCGCGGCTCATCAGCGGCCAGATGCGCCGCGGCGGATGGCCCGGCAACAGGGTCAGCAGCGGTGCGCTGAGCAACAGGGTCAGCAGCAGGGCGATGACCACCCCGGCGGCGACTATGTAACCCATGATGCGGAACGGCGGCGAGTCGTTGAAGTGCAGGGTCAGAAAACCCGCGGCGGTGAGCAGGGTGGTCAGGAGCATGGCGCCCATGTTGCTGCGCAGGCTGTGGACCATGGCGCTGCGCTTGTCCTCGCCGGCATGCATGGCCTGGGTCCAGGTCACCACCAGGTGGATGCCGTCGGCGAAGGCCAGGGCCAGGATCATGATCGGCGCCACCACCACCGCATCGTTGACCACCGGCTTGAAAAAGCCCACCAGGCCGGCGCCGGCGAACACCGCCAAGAGGCAGGCCGAGACGACTACCAACATCGCCTTGACGTTACGAAACAGCAGCGCCAGCACCAGCATCATGGTCAGCATGAACCAGGGCCAGACCCGCACGAAATCGGCCTGGGACTCCTCCGGGAAGGCCTCATTGGCGATCGTCTGTCCGGCCAGATGGGTGTCGATATCCGGGTGTTCGCGGTGCAGCTCGGCGACCAGTCGGCGAATCGCGAAGACCACCTCGGGGACTTCCTCGACCTGCTTCAAACCGGGCATGTTCAAGGTCAGGCGCACGCCGGCGACAGTGCCTTCGGGGTTGATCAGGGCATCGACCAGAAACGGCTCGTTCACGGCGATGCGGCGGATTTCGGCGAGCTCGGCGCTATTCAGTGCGGCGGGATTTTCCACCAGGTCGGCGGTGTCGACGTTGTCGCCCTCGACCTGCACGTGCTGGAAGTTGCTCAGCGACTCGACGCGCTGTACATAGGGCAGTTGCCAGCTCTGCTCGGTCAGGTCGCGCAGCACCGCGAGAAATGGCGCAGTGAACACCGAGCCGGACCTGGGCGCGAGGGCGATGATCACGGTATCGGTTTTCGAGTAATCCTCGTGCAGCTTTTCGAAGGCTTGCAGCTGGGGATTTTCCGGGCTGAAGAACACCCGGTGATCCAACGAATAGCGATAGCCGCCCATGCCGACAGCGCAGGCCGCGACCAGCAGCAGGCCGAGCAGCATGGCGATCAGCGGGTGGCCGACTATCGCGCTGGCCAGGCGCGCGGCCTGGCGGCTGCTCCAGTTCTCTGCGAGGCCCTCGATGGCGGTGGCGTTGGACAATCGTTTCATATCAAGCCTCTGGCGGTAGCGAAGTGCCGCGTGTCGCGGCTGTTCCAGTAATTACTTCGTTTAAAAAAACCAGCTCAGTTGCAGGCGCAGAAAATCGTCCTGTAGCAATGGGCGCAACTTGTGTCGGGTGTCGGGCGCGTTGACGAACTCCAAGGCGTTTTGCGGCCGCTCGGCACCGCCGGCGAAAACGCGCAGCTCCAACTCCAGCAGCAGGTCATCGCTGAAGCGGTGCTGGCCTTCGAGGCTGACCAGGCGCTCGCCGCTATGGCGGTCGAGAATCAAACTGGCCAGTAGCGTGCTGCTGGCCGCATCGTTGAACGCCAGGCGCCAACCCAGCAGCAGGTCGTCCTGGAAAGGCGTGCTGGCGTGATCGCCTCGGCTGTCGTAGAGGTATTCGAGCAACCAGCCGAGATCCAGGCGGGTGCCGAAGGTGCCGACCTGGGTATATTCCAGGCCGGCATCGGCGGCCTCGAAGTTTTCCTCGCCGCCGTTGCGGCGGATGGCTTCGAGCTTCCACAGCAGGTCGCCCTGAGTCAGCTGCAGGTCCACGCCAAATTGCTCGATCAGCGGGTAACACGCTGCCAGCAGCGGCTGGTAACCGGGGGCGAAGCCGACCGCGCGGCCGTCGCTGAAGCGCACCTGGGCGAGGTCGATGACCGGGCGCAATTGCGGTTCGCGGGCGGTGCCGGAGAAGCCGCTGACACCCAGGCGCAGGCTCGCCAGGTTGAGCTGCCAGCGTGCGGCCAGATCGAGGCGGCGGTCCTCCCGGGCGGACTCGTAGCGGGTCAGGTCCTCGTCGACCACCAGCGGCAGACGCAGGCGCCCATCGGCACCGGGAAAGCGCCGTTCGCGGGCGCCGACGAGAAGAAACAGGTCAAGCAACTGCTGGCCGCGCTCGACGCTCAGGTTGATCATCGGCTGGCCGAGTTTCTCTTCGCCATCCAGGCTTTCCACCTGGTCGGTCTGGTTGATGATGTCGACCAGGTGCACGCCTTCGGTCACCCCCCAGAACACCTGGTGGATGCCCGCACGCAACTCGAAATCGTCGCCGCGGTGGTCCCAACTGGCCTCGCGCAGATCGAAATGGCTGCGCCGCCCATCGTGCAGGTCGCCGCGCACGAACGGCACCAGCACCAGGCGCTCGCGGCCATTATCGAGGTCGTGCCAGAACTCGCTGCGCAGGCTCACCGAGGCGTTCGTGCGGGCCTGGCCCTGGGCACCTGGTTCGGAGAACTGCCAGGTTTCCAGGCCCAGCTCATGGCGCTGTTGCAATGCCTGGGCCGGCAGGCTGGCGATCAGGCTGGCCGCCAACCCCAGGGGCCAGAGGCGGGGGGACATGTGCTCGACCATGTTCAACGCACCCGCAGCAAGGCGTTCTGGCTGAAATCGGCGGCCGTCAGACCGGTATCGAAGCGGTAATCGCGCCACAGCAGGCGCGTCTGCTTGCCGGTCTGATGGTTGACCATGAGCATTTCCCCAGGCCGCCAGTTATCGCCCGGGTACTGCTGGAAGTCCGCGGCGGTATAGGTCTTGAGCAGGCTGTTGCGCCGGTCGAAATAGTCGATGCGCCGGATCAGATGCTGCGCCTTGTCGATCCATACCAGCTGGCGGGCATAGCCCGAGTGCTGATCCTTGGGGATGCGTTCCAGGCGGTAGCTGGGCATGCCGTCCAGTTCCGTCTCGGTCAGATCGCGGTAGCTGAATTTCTGCCAGAACGGCGTGACTATGTCTTCGTAGGCAAATTCGGACCCCATGAAGGGCCCGGACTTGTTGCGCGCACCGATCTGCTTGATGCGCTTGAGACTGGGCAGATACAGCCACTGCTGGTCTTCGCCGGTCGCCCGGTTGTATGACAGCAGGCCCGAGCCGGCGACGTCGCGTGGGGTTTCGAACACCATCAGGGTCTGGTCGCGGTCATCCCCGGCTTCGCGGCTGCGCACGCGCAGCTCGCGGCTTGCGGTTGCGCCGCTGGGGCTGATCAGCTGCATCTCCAGGTTCACCCGCATGTCGCCGTAGTGGTGCAGGTTTTCATCTGCGCGTTTCGCCACTTGTTCGGCTTGTTCGGCGGTTGCGGCCTGGGCTGTCCAGGGCAGGAAAAACATCGCGGACAACAGGAATACGTGCGGACGCATGGCAGATCCTTCTGGTACGTGACCAGATGCGTTAAGGGAGGTCGGGCAGACGAGGCGAGGGCTGATCGGCTGTCAGCTTCATCGAGTTGTCGAGTTGATCGTCCATGGCTGAATTGGACCGTTCACCCGTCGCTCATTCCCAAGGGCTTGGAACCTTTATGCATAGCCCGTCAACGGGGCCAATCATTGCGGAATTGACAGCGCAGTGGCGGCCCGCCTGGGCGAAAACACCTGGGCCGACATGGCACCTCCAAGGTCGCGGGAACGGCTTCCATCAAGCGATTGTTGGCGGTGAAAACGCGCGAGTGCGAACGCCCGAGAAGGGGCCGGCGGACAGGGGTAGCCGGCGATGATGGTGAATCGGAATTCCGTTTCATTCGACAAATGGTCGGTCTGAATCAGGCAACTTGAAACAATGGGTAAGTCCAAACCTCTCTCGCTCGAGAAGCGCGTCATCGACAGGCGCAGTTGCCGCTTCGCCGCTTAGCTACTTTGGTAGCAAGGCTGCTGGTGCCAAAGCAGCATTGCCGGGCGGCAGCGATTGTTCGATGCTGAGCTGCCGGAATCCGTCAAAGGTCCATCTCGCCATGCCTGCCGCCAACAACAGCCCGCTTGTCGCTATGCCCCAGCCCGAATTTCGGCTGCTGGGCAACGGCTTGCAGGTGGCTGCGATCAGTCGGGCGGGAGCGGGCAAGGCGGCGATCAGCGTGCGGGTTGCAGCGGGCAGCCATGACGAGCCGGAGGACTATCCGGGCCTGGCCCATTTTCTCGAACATCTGCTGTTTCTCGGTAGCCGCGGCTTTGCCGTCGAGGACGGTTTGATGGCCTTCGTCCAGAGCTGCGGCGGGCAGGTGAACGCCTCGACCCAGGCGCGGCATACCGAATATTTCTGTGAGGTGCCGGCCGAGCGACTGGGAGAGGCGCTGGCGCGCATGCTGGATATGCTGGCCAACCCTTTGCTCGACCCATGCGCGCAATTGCGCGAGCGCGAGGTGGTGCACGCCGAATTTCTCGCCCGCAGTCAGGACGCCGATACCCTGGTCGCGGTGGCGCTCGCTCAGGCGCTGCCGACAGGGCATCGTTGCGCGGCGTTTCAGGCGGGCAACCGGGATACCCTGGCGGTCGAGCAGGCGGCATTCCAGCAGGCGCTGCTGGCGTTCCATCGACGCTTTTACCAGGCCGGGCAGCTGTCCTTGCTGCTGGTCGGCGAGCAGCCGGTCGATCAGTTGTTCGCGCTGGCGCGCCAGCATGCCGATGTATTGTCGCCCGGGGCCCGGCAGCGACAGTCGCCGGCGCTGCCTTTGCTGCCGCTGCAGGCCCGGCAGTTGCGGATGCACCTGGGCGCGGGAGGGCCGGTATTGCATCTGGCGTTCGCCCTGGAGTGGGCGCAGCCGGGCATGGCGCAAGCCGTGGAGTTTCTTCAGGCCTGGCTGGGTAGCGAGACGCCCGGTGGCTTGCTCGCCGGTCTGCGCGAAGCCGGGCTGTGTCAGGGCTTGAAGAGCGAGGTGATCTACAACTACGCCGGGCAGAGCCTGTTGCTGCTGAGTTTTGCCGGGGTCGAACCTTCGCCCATGGCCCAGGCCACTACGATGCAGGCGCTATTGGCCTGGCTGGATTTTTTCGCCGACGCCGAGCTGGGCGGGTTGCATGAGCGCTACCGCAAGGTTCGGCAATGCTGGTTGAACACTTTGCCGCCTCTGGCCCTGGCGCGTTGTTGGCAGGCGAGCCTGGCGCTGGGCGAGACGCCGATTTCGGCGCCGTCGCCGGTTGCAGTCGCGGCATTGTTGACGCAAATGCGCCAGGCCTCGCGGTGCATTCAGCTGTTCGCCGATAGCGCGGCCATGCCCGATTGGCCGGCTGCAGGCTTTGCCTTGCAGATGCGCCGCGAAGCGCCGCTGGTGGCCGCGCCGCGGACCTGGGCCTGGCAACTGCCGCCGGCCAATCTATTTATGCAGGCAGGCACGGTGCCGCGAAGCGCCATCGCCATGCCGACGCAATTGCGTTGGTTGCCAGCGCCGAAGGGCGATAGCAGCGGGCAGGGCGTATTGCATTGGCGTTGTCGGTTCGCCGAACGGATTGCCGTTGCGCCCTTGCAAGCGCTGTTTCACGTCGCTTTGCGTGCCCTCGAGGCCGATGCGAGCGAAGTCGGCGTGGTGCTGAAGATCACTCTGCTGGCGGATGCCTGGCAGCTGTCGCTACGGGGGGCGGCGGCGCTGTTGCCGCGGGTGCTGGGCGAAGCATTGCCGCTATTGCTCGAGCCGTCCGCCGAGGCCTGGCGACAAAGCGCAGGTCAAGCCCGTGAGGAGGCGGCGCAGGAAGCGACTGAAATGGCTTTCCGTCAATTGTTGCGGTGCTTGCCCGAGTTGTTCAGGGCGCCTGGCGATTGTGCCCAGCCGACGCCCCAGGGCCTGCGCGAGAGCTATCGGCGGGCGCGATTCGAAGGCCTGGGCGTGGGGCTCGAAGCGGCGGGGCAAAGCCAGATCGAACAGCTGTTCGCCAGCGTGTCGCCGTTAGCCGAGGGCGAACCGAACGGCGAGCCGAGCGCGGGCCGATATTGGCGCGACGCGGCTATCCGCTGCGAGGACTCGGTGCTGCTGTTGTTTTGCCCACAGCCCGCGGCGGATGCGGCGAATGAAGCGGGCTGGCGCTTGCTCGCGCAGCTTTACCAAGGGCCATTCTTCCAGCGTTTGCGCAGCGAACTGCAGCTGGGCTACGCGGTATTCTGCGGCTTCCGCCAGGTCGAGGAACGCCGCGGCATTCTGTTTGCGGTGCAATCGCCGCAGGCTTCGCCGGCGCAGATTCTTGCGCATATAGAAGCCTTTCTACGGGCCCAGGGCGAACGCCTGGCGGCCTTGGACGAGCGGAGCCTGCGCGACGCGAGCGGTGAATTGCGTCGTCAATTGCAGGTCGCGAACTCGGCTGAGTTCGCTGAACAGCGCTGGAACGACCATCTGGCCGGTCTGCCCGAACAGCATGACGCGGCGCTGCAACAGGCGCTGGCGACCATTACCCGCAGCGATCTGCTGCGTTGCCAACGCCAGCTGAGCCTGGCGCAGGGCGGTTGGCACGTGCTGGCCAATGCCACCCAGCCCAATGCGGACTGGTCGGCACCGTACTGACCGGCTGCTGTATCGGCGCCAATCTGCGCTCCCATCCCAGTTGCTATCCCAGCTTCTACCCCTCTCTCGCCCTGATTGCCCGGTATCGATAGCGGGCGCATTCGATTGCGCCTCGTCATGCTTATTACGACCTTTGCGCCCAGGTACTACGCCTAATTGCCCACGCCTGTACGTCCGGCCAAAGCAGCAGCTAATCGCTGCCATAGCAGCGTATGGCCGGGATTGCGGCTTTTCGATAATCGCCTCCGAACCGACTACCCGACGGTCGACCCCCTCAAGCGGAGAGTGATATGCACAACAACAAGATCGCCAACATCCGATTCCTGCCCCTGGCCCTGACGGCCGCCGTAGCGCTGGCCACGGCTCAGCAAGCGGCTGCCGAGATCGTTCTGTACGACCAGGACGACACCACCTTCTCCACCGACGGCTATATCAACGCCTTTTATGTGAACAGCGACGTCGACCGCGAGGGCGAGCAATTCGACCGCCGTCAGGCACGGGTGAAAATGGGCTTTCTGCCGAACTGGATCGGCTTCAACTTCGGCAAGCAGGTCGACGACCTGAAACTCGGCGGCCGTTCGTCCTTCTGGGTGACGATCAACGACAGCGAAACCAACGGCACCAGCACCGCCATCGACGTGCGTCAGTTCTACGGTACCGTGGCGTCGCCGGAGTGGGGCGAAGTGCTGGTGGGTAAGGACTTCGGCCTGTTCTCGCGCTCGAATATCTTCCTTGACGAGATGCTCGCCGGCTACGGCAACGTCAGCGATACCCTGGGCCTGGTCGACGGCACCGGCGTGTCCTTCGGCAATATCGGCACCGGCTATCCCTATCCGTTCCCGACTTCGCAGATCACCTACCGCAACAACAACCTGGCCGAAGGCCTGCGTTTCGCCGTCGGCATCATGGACCCGGTGGACACCAACGACGACAGCGCGGTCGGCAAGTCCTACCAGGAAGAGCCGCGCTTCGAGTCGGAGGTCAGCTACCAGTTCGACCTCGGCGGCGCGACCATCTATTCCTGGCTCAACGGCGCCTACCAGACCTCGGAAAACACCGACGACACGGTCGACAGCGTGACCTCCCAGGGGCTCGGCTACGGCGTGCAGGCGAAGATGGGTGGCGTCTCGCTGACCGCGTCGGGCTTCCAGGCCGAAGGCATCAACCCGTTCTTCACCAACAATGCCGGCGAAGCCACGCTGCGCGAAATCGATAGCGAAGGCTATCTGCTGCAGGGTTCCTACACCTTCGGCAAAAACCGCGTGGCGCTGTCCTACGGCAAGACCGAGGACGACGGCAACGGCCTGGGTACCGCCGCCGACTACGAGACCCGTGGCGTCGCCTATTTCCGCACCATCAACGACAACCTCAAGCTGGTCGCCGAATACAACCAGTACGAGATCGATGCCGCTGCCGGTAGTGGCTTGGCCGAAGACACCGACACCTTCGCCGTGGGTGCGGTGCTGAGCTGGTAAGCACGCTGGCGCCGAATGCCGTTCACTTGGTTCAGGTGAGCGGCATTTTTTTGTCCGGCAGGTATGGGCGATCCAATGTTGGGCCTCGCTCTTCGTAGCCTGGATAAGCCTAGGCGTAATCCGGGGAAATCCAGAGCCTGGCCAATCGCTCCCGGATTTCATCTACGGAACTGGCATGCGGATGACGGACCAGCCTTCGGCATGTCCGTCCTAGGAGTCGTGGACTTTGCCGCTCCGAGGCCGGATCTGCGATGGCAACTCACTCTGGTCTTTTTTGCGAGGTGAATATGGAACTCCACAGCCTGGATTTACTGCTGATCCTGTCGCCGATGACGCTGTTGTTCGCGGCTCTGCCGATTTTCCTGATGCGCTGCCTGTGACAGGGCCAGCTTCCGCGGTCGTGCTACTTAGGGACTAGACCGGCGCTACTCAAGTGGCATGGGGCGCGTACGGCAAGCTTCGTAAAATCGATCTCGGAAAGTTAGGTTTTTTTACGGGGCGATCTATGCAGCAAGGGCAGACGGAAGGCGTGATCACCGCCACATCGAGCGCCGCCGACGTCGAGCTGGTGGCGCAGGAACTGGCGCGCCAGCTGATCCACCCGCACCTGGGCTTCGTGCTGTTTTTCTGCTCCGCCGCCTATGACCTGCAACGGCTCGGCGAGGCGCTGGAGTCGCACTTTGGCGGGATCAACCTGGTCGGTTGCACCACGGCCGGGGAAATCACCCCCCACGGCTATGGCCGTGGCTGCGTCAGCGCGGTGGGCTTCGACCACCGCAGTTTCTCCATCGCCAGTGGCCTGATCGACGAAATGGAACGCTTCAGCCTGATCGACGCCCAGCAACTGGTCGAGCGTCTGGTCAAGGACTGTCGCGCCAACGAACTGGCCTCGATCAAGGGCCACAGCTTCGCCCTGACCCTGCTCGACGGCCTGTCCAGCCGCGAGGAAGTGGTGCTCGGCGCGCTCAGCGCGGCCCTGGGCAGCATCCCGCACTTCGGCGGTTCGGCCGGCGACGATAATCACCTGACCCACACCCACGTCTACTACGGCGGCGAGTTCCATACCGGCGCGGCGGTGGTGGTGCTGTTCAATACCTGGCTGGATTTCGAAGTGTTCAGCACCCACCACATCCAGCCCTGCGCCGACAAGCTGGTGGTGACCCGCGCCGACAGCGCCGGTCGACGGGTCTATGAGTTGAACGCGGCGCCGGCCGCGCAGGAGTACGCCGAGTTGATCGGCGTGCCGCTGGAGGCGCTGGACCACCGGGTATTCGCCGCCCATCCGCTGGCCGTGCGGATCAGCGAGCAGTACTACGTGCGCTCGATCCAGCGGGTCAACGAGGACCTGAGCCTGACGTTCTACTGTGCGGTGGAGAACGGCATCGTACTCACCGCCATGCGTCCAGGGCCGTTGTTGCCGAACCTGGAACAGGTGTTCACCGGTCTGCGCGAGCGGCTCGGGCCCTTGCTGCTGACCATCGGCTGCGACTGTTTTCTGCGCCGCCTGGAAATCGAAGACCAGGGCGGTGTCGAGCCGGTCTCGGCGTTTCTGCGTAACCAGCCAGTCATAGGGTTCAACACCTACGGAGAGCAGTTCAATGGTATGCACATCAACCAGACCTTCACCGGAGTCGCCATCGGCCGACCTGGCCGGGGTTGATACCGTCGAGCTGCACGCCCGTTGCCAGGCGCTGGAAAAGGAAAACCTCAAGCTTAAGCGGATCAACGCCGCGCTGATCGAACGGGTCGAATCGGTGCACTCGCGCGGCGACGACGCCTATGCCGCGTTCCAGCATTCGGTGGTGCTCGCCGAGCAGGTGCGCGAACGCACCGACGCGCTGAACCAGGCGATGGCCGAGCTGAAATCCAGCAACCAGTTGCTCAGCGACGCGCGTCTGCGCGCGGAAACCGCGCACCAGCACCTGATCGACGCCATCGAGAGCATTTCCGACGGCTTCGTGCTGTTCGACCGCGAACAGCGCATCGTCCTGTTCAACAGCCACTTCAAATCGTTCTGGGCCCATAGCCGCGCGCGCATCAGCGCCGGCACCCGCCTGGCGGAAATAAAACGCCTGAGCATCAGCACCGGCCTGGTGGTCGAGGAACAGCGCAGCAAGGAAGGTGAGCAGATGCTCTACCGCCTGCGCGACGGACGCTGGGTGCAGGTCAGCGAGCGACCGACCCGCGAGGGCGGCCTGGTGATCCTCTATACCGATATCACCGAGGTCAAACTCAACGAAACCCAGCGCCGCGAGCAGGCTCTGGCGCAGAAGTCGCGGCTGCTGCAGCGCGCCGTCGACAACCTGTCCCAGGGCATGGCGATGGTCAACGCCGAAGGCACCCTGGAGTTGTGGAACCACCGCTTCCTCGACCTCTGCGGCCTGGCGCCGATCAACGCGCACCGGCCGTTCGCCGAAGTGATGGCCGACAGCGAAATGGCCCTGTTGACCCCCGCCAGCCGCGACGCCAACGGCCGGCCAATCGAAGAACTGGAGCTGCGCCTGTTCGACGGCCGCATGCTCGAAGTGCGCACCCATGCGTTGCCCACTGGCGGCTTCGTCAACACCTTCACCGACATCACCGAGCGCTACCGGCACGCCGAAGCGCTGAGCGAAAGCGAGCGCTGGATCCGCCTGATCACCGACCATGTGCCGGCACTGATCGCCTACCTGAATGCCGACCTGGTCTACGAGTTCACCAACAAGGTCTACGAGGAATGGTACTGCTGGCCGCGCGGCGCGATGCTCGGCCAGAGCCTGCGCGAGGTGCACAGCGAGGACCATTGCCGGCGCCTGGAGCCCTATATCGAACGGGCCTTGTCCGGCGAGAGCGTGACCTTCGACGTCGCCGAAACCAACCACAGCGGCCAGGAACGCTACATGTTGCGTTCCTACGTGCCGAACCGGCAGGCCAGCGGCGAAGTAGTCGGCATCTTTGTGCTGATCCGCGATATCACCGAGCGCCGACGCACCGCCGAAGCGCTGCATCAGGCCTATCAGCATCTGGAACAACGGGTGCGCGAACGCACCGCCGAACTGACCACGGTCAACCAGCAGCTGCGCCGCGAAATCGACGAGCGCACGCAGATGGAAGCACGCTTGCGCGAAGCCAAGGGCGAGGCCGAGCAGGCCAACCTGTCGAAAACCAAATTCCTCGCCGCGGTCAGCCATGACCTGTTGCAACCGTTGAACGCCGCGCGCCTGTTCACCAGTGCGCTGCTGGAGAAACGCGAGCTGGCCGGCAACGCCGGCCTGGTGCGCAACGTCAGCAATTCCCTGGAGGACGTGGAAAGTCTGCTCGGCACCCTGGTGGATATCTCCAAGCTCGATGCTGGGCTGATCAAGCCGGACATCGCACCCTTCGCGGTCAGCGAGCTGCTGGAAAACCTCGCCGCCGAATACCACCAGATCGCCGGCAGCGAAGGCCTGCGCCTGGACTTCATCCCCAGCTCGGCACTGGTACGCAGCGATATCCAGCTGCTCGCGCGGATTCTGCGCAACCTGCTCAGCAACGCCATTCGCTACACCACCAGCGGGCGCATCCTGCTCGGTTGCCGCAGGCGTCGGCAGAGTTTGTCGATCGAGGTCTGGGATACCGGCATCGGCATCGCCGAGAACAAGCTCGGCGAGATATTCCAGGAGTTCAAACGTGGCGACGTCACCCACCGCAAGCAGGACCGCGGCCTCGGCCTGGGCCTGGCGATCGTCGATAAGATCGCGCGTATGCTCGGCCACCGTATCCACGTCCGTTCGCAACTGGGGCGCGGCTCGATGTTCGCCGTGGAAGTGCCGCTGACCACCCGCGCGCCGCGCGCCCGGGTGGTGCACGAGACGCCTGACCTGTTGCTCGAACGCCTCAGCGGCTCGCGCATCTGGGTACTGGATAACGACGCGGCGATCTGCGCCGGCATGCGCACCTTGCTCGAAGCCTGGGGTTGCCAGGTGGTCACCGCGCTATCGGAAGAAGACCTGGCGCGCCAGGTCGACAACTACCACGCCGACGCCGATCTGCTGATCGCCGACTACCACCTCGACGACGGCCACAACGGCGTCGACGCCGTCGCCCTGATCAACGCCCGGCGCAGCACACCGCTACCGGCACTGATGATCACCGCCAACTACAGCAACGAACTGAAACAGCAGATGCGCGAGCTCGGCCATACCTTGATGCATAAGCCGGTACGGCCGATGAAGCTGAAGACAGCGATGAGTCATTTACTGGAGCGAGGGGCGGGCTAGGGATTACGTTGCTATCACCCGTAGGATGGCGTTGAGCGAAGCGATACCCATCACAAGCTGTTGGAGGCAAGGGAGGGTGGTGACTCATCGAACGCCGATGGGTATCGCTGCGCTCAACCGCATCCTACGAAAAGCACAAGGACAGCTGCAGCCTTAGCGGTACACGCTTATCCCGTTCGTTTTCTACTCACCATATCCCCTATCCGGGTCATCGCCTCCGCCCCAATCTTCGGGCAACAATCCCGCCTGTACATACCGATGAAAGGACGACCACGGCCAGTCCGCGAGCCGTTGTACATGTCCATGTTTGCGCGGGTTGTTATGGATGTAGTCGACGTGCCGGGCGAAGTCTCGATCGTCGCGAATGCGATGCTCCCAATAGCGCCGCTGCCAGATACCGCGTTCGCCTCTGCCCAGGCGGCTGGCGCCGATCCGTTCGTTACGGGGCAGGGCACGGGAGAAACCGGTTTTGATCAGCCGCCAGCGCAGCGCAAAGTCCGCATCGTCAGGTGGCAGCGTGCACAGGGCATGCCGGTGATCGGGGAGGATGACGATCGCATCGATCCGCCACGGATGCCGCTGCATCACCCTGGCAAAGCTGACGCGCAATAGGTCGATTTGCGTGGTCAGCAAGTCGCGTTGGCGTTCGGCCAGGTTGAGAGTAAAGAACCAGGTGGCGCCCGGCGTCCAGTCGCGGCGGTAAGCGGTCATGCCTGCATTCCTTTGCAGAGAAGTACGCAGAGAGTTTAGCGGGTGACAAGGAAATACCATCGAGCCGCGGTGATGGATAAATCGACGATGGGTTACGGCGCGTTTAGTTTTGTGGCTGCCCGCAGATCGGTGGGCGCCTAACCGATCCTAGGGGCTCGGGATTACGTTGCAACCACCCGTAGGATGGCGTTGAGCGCAGCGATACCCATCACAAGCTGTTGGAGGCTGGGGGAGGTGGTGACTCATCGACCGCCGATGGGTATCGCTGCGCTCAACCGCATCCTACGGGCCGCATGCTACGCAATATCGAGATTGATCCAGACCTGACCGGCTACGAGCAGCAGCAGTATCAATCCCCAGCCGCCGTATAAAAGCGTGTTTCGGCCGATTTTGCCGGCGTTATAGAGCTTGAAACCCGCTAACAGCACGGACGAGATAGCTGTCTACAAGGTCATCAATACGAGTGCTTGGGTTTTGCTGCCAATCCCGGGATCAACGTCAAAAAATGCCATGGCGCCGAGGCCGACGATGGCGAAGGTGAAGAGAAACCAGCTAAAGATCTTTAAATAATTGAACATGGTTTTCTTTTGCGGGGATGAATGAACGCGCGCAATTCGACGCGTCTATGACTTGGACAGTTCGGTATCGGAATCAGCTTTTTTCATCCAGCCTCAAACATCGGCAATCAAGCGCTTGCCCAGGCTGACCACCTCATCCACCTGGTATCCGAGGTTGCGGTAGAAGCTCAGCACGGCCTGGTTATCGCTACGCACCTGCAGGTTCAGTTTGGGGCAGCCGAGGGCGGTGAGGCGGCGTTCTACTTCTTCCATCAGCTGGCGGCCCAGGCCGAGGCGGCGCTGGGTGGGACATACCGCCAGGTAGTTGACCCAGCCGCGGTGGCCGTCGAAACCGGCCATCACCGAGGCCACCACCTTGTCGTCGATCTCGCCGAGCAGAAACAGCTCAGGCTGCACCTTGAGCTTGCGCTGGATGTCCTTGTGCGGGTCGTTCCATGGCCGGATCAATTCGCAGCGTTGCCACAGATCGATAACGGCCGTCTCGTCGGTCAGTCGGAAGGAGCGGATATGCATGGCGGACTCCAGGTCGCAAAGCCGCCGTTCTAACACAATGCTCAGCGGCGCAGGTAGGCGGCGAAGTCGATATCGCCGGCCGAGAGGATCGCCTGCACCCGGTTGTGCACGTTGAGCTTGCGTAGGATCGCCGAAACGTGGGCTTTGACCGTGGTTTCGGCGATATCCAGGCTGTAGGCGATCTGTTTGTTGGATTCGCCCTTGGTCATGCGCTCCAACACCAGCAGCTGCTTGCGGGTCAGGGCCTGCAGCAGTTCGGCGGAGATGCTCGGGTTTTCCGGGTGGCTGCGCCGCGAGGTATTACCCTGGGTGCGGATGATGTCCGGCGGCAGGTAGACGTTGCCGTTGAGGATCTGCTGGATCGCGTCGGTCATCTGCGCACGCGGCGATGATTTGGTGATGAAACCCACGGCGCCATAGGTGATGGCCTGCAGCACGACTTGTTTGTCCTGCTCGGCGGAGACGATCACCACCGGGATGGTCGGCGCCTCGTTGCGCAGTTGCATCAGGCCGTTGAGGCCATGCATGCCGGGCATGTTCAGGTCGAGCAGGATCAGGTCGAGGTCGTCGTGTTCCAGGGTCAGGGCCAGGGCGCTGTCGAGGTCCGCGGTTTCGAGGATTTCGCTGCCTTCGAAGCCGTCACAGATGACGTTGTGGATCGCTTCGCGGAACAGCGGATGGTCGTCGGCAATCAGAATTTTGTACATGGTCGCTCACCTCATTATTTTAATTCTGGCGTGGCTTCCAGCCGTCGGCAAAGAGTCTTTTGTCAGGGCAGGCTATCAGGGCAGGGCCGCCGGTTGTGCCGGAATCAATGGCAAGCCGGCCTGTTGCCAGCCATCGATGCCATCGCGGTACCAGTAGAGGTTGTTATAGCCCATGGCATGGGCGCGTTTCGCCGCGTTCCAGCCGAGCCAGCAATCGGCGCGGCAGTAGAACACCAACGGCCAGCCTTTGTCGCCATGGCTGGCCTGCTGCAGGTGATGATAGAAGTAGGCCTGCCATTGCGCGTCCAGTTCGCCATCGCCGGTATTGGCCAGCCACAGGCTGTCCGGCAGGTTGGCGTGGACTTCGTCTTCGATGAACTGGCCATGCCGCCAGGGGCGCCGGTAGACGTCGATCAAGCGTGCATGGGGTTGTTCGATCAGCAGGCGCTGCAGGGATGGGGTGTCGAGCGGGCGGGCGTCGTCGTTGTGCGTCGGGGTCGGGCTGCGGTAATGGTCGATGCGGTAGCCGTCGGCGGAAAACAGCGGCGGTTCGGCATGGGCGATACAGGTCAGGGCCAGTCCCAGCAGGCCGTGGATCACGGATAACGCGGGTCGCATTGCCACCTGATACCTCCTCGCTTAAGTAGCGGTTCTTTTTATGGAGGTATTACAGGCCAATAGCGAGGCTTTGGAAATTCTACGATGGAGAGTAAAAGCAGTACCAAAGTAGTAGAGGCGCGAACCAATGTTCGCGGCTAAAGCCCCTCCCACGGGGTATGGTTTTTGTAGGAGGGGGCTTTAGCAGGTAGTTTTCAACGGCCTGTTAGCCGCGAATGGACTTAGCTGGCGCGCCGCAGGGCGGCGTGCTGCGGGTTGAAGGTCAGCACCGCGAGCACCGCGAACAGTGCGGTCAGGCCCAGGCACACCAGCAGTGCGCTGAGATTCAGGCGCTGGTAGAGGGCATAGCGCACCAGCTCCACCGCATGGCTGAACGGGTTGAGCGCACATAGCCAATACAGCCATTCGCTGGCCTCGCGCATCTTCCACAGCGGGTAGAGCGCCGAGGAGAGGAAAAACAGCGGGAAGATCACGAAGTTCATCACCCCGGCGAAGTTCTCCAACTGGCGGATGCCGTTCGACAGCAACAGGCCCAGGGCGCTCAGTAGCAGGGCCACCAGCAGCAGCGCCGGCAGGGCGGCGAGTAGGCCCCAGACTGGCGGCTGCACCCCGTAAAACCAGGCGATGGCGAGAAAGGCGTAAACCTGTAGCAACGAAATCAGGGCGATCGCCAGCAGCTTGCCGGCGAGCAGAAACCCTCGCGGCAAAGGGCTGGTCAGCAGCACGCGCATGCTGCCCATTTCGCGGTCGTAGACCATCGACAGCGAGCCTTGCATGCCGTTGAACAGCAGGATCATGCAGGCCAGCCCCGGGACTATGTAGGTCTCGTAGGTGATGTAGGTGTCGTAGGGCGCGATGATGGCGATGCCCAGCGCGGCGCGAAAGCCGGCGGCGAACACCAGCAGCCACAGCAGCGGACGCACCAGGGCGCTGAGAAAGCGCGAGCGTTGCAGCACGAAGCGCAGCCATTCGCGTTGCACGATGCCGGCGAGGCAGTACCAGTAGGCGTTCATGCTATGGGCTCCGGGATAGGGCGCGCAGGGGTTGGGGGCGCCATGCGCACCTGAGGTTCTCGGACGCGCACATCGGCGCCCCCTGCGCTCATGCTGCCGCCTCACTGCTGGTCAGGCGCTCGAATGTCTGCGCCAGGCTGGCATCGTCGGCGCCGATCTGGCCGGCGATGCCCTGGGCGACCAGGTGGCCGCGGTTGAGGATCAACAGGTCGTCGCTGGCCTGTACCTCGTCGAGCAGGTGGGTGGTCCAGAGCACCGCCAGGCCGTCGTCGCGACACAGTTGCCGGACATGCCGGTTGAGCGCCAGGCGGCTGGCCGGGTCGAGGCCGGCGCTGGCTTCGTCGAGCAGCAACAGGCGCGGCCGGTGCAGCAGGGCGCGGGCGATCTCCACGCGGCGGCGATGGCCACCGTTGAGCGCGCGGACCTTCTCATGACGGCGTTCGGTCAATTGCTGGCGCGCCAGTTCCTCGTCGATCCGCGCGCCGGCCAGGCGTGGTGCCAGGCCGTGCAGGGCGGCGTGGTAGCGCAGGTTCTGCTCGACGCTCAGGTCCAGATCCAGGGTGCTTTGCTGGAACACCACGCCGAGCTGGCGCAGGGCTTCGCGTGGCTGCCGACGCAGGCTGCTGCCCATCACCTGGATATCGCCCTGCTGCAGGTCGTAGAGCCGGGTGAGCAGGGCGATCAGGGTGGATTTGCCGGCGCCGTTGGGCCCCAGCAGCGCGGCGAAACTGCCGGGTGCGACGCTGAAACCCACACCCTGCAGCGCCTGGCGCGGGCCATAGGCGAAGGCGACATCGCTGACTTCGAGGGCGTTCATGGCGTCACCACCACGCCCCAGGGGTAGCGACCGACCTTGATCGATTTGCTGACCTTGAGGCTGTCGACGTCGATTACCGAAACGTCGCCGCTGACCCCGTTGGTGGCCAGCAATTGCTTCTGATCCGGGGTGAACGCCATGTGCCAGACGCGTCGACCGACCAGCAGGTAATCGAGCACCTCGTAGGTCTTGGCATCGACCACCGCGACGTGGTTGGCCGGGCCGAGGGCGACGAAGGCGAACTTGCCATCGGCGCTCAGCTTGACCCCGACCGGCTGCACCTTGTCCGGGTGCACGCCCTTGATCTGGAACCTCAGCACCTTGAGACTCTTCCGGCTGGCGACGTCGAGCACGGTCACCGTGCCGCCGATTTCCGCCGAGGCCCACAGGCGTTTGCCGTCCGGATCGAACTCGACGAAGCGCGGGCGCTGGTCGACCAGGGTGCTGTCGACCAGTTGCTGGGTACTGGTATCGATCCAGTGCAGCATGTTGGTGGTTTCGCTGGTATTGACCGTCCACTTGCCGTCGGGGCTGACAGCCATGCCTTCGGGCTCGATGCCGACGTCGATCTGGTTGAGCACCTGGTCGGTCTGGGTATCGACCACGGTGACCAGCGCATCGTCTTCGTTGGAGATATACAGCCAGCGGTCGTTGGGATGCAGGGCGAACTGCTCTGGGTCGGCGCCGGAAGGCAGCTCCTTGACAATCTTGCGCGTGGCCAGGTCCATCACCTGGACGCGGTCCGAGTCGCTGGCGCAGATGTACAACAGCTTGTTGTCGCTGGACAGCAGCAGGCCACGCGGACGTTGACCGACGTCCAGGGTGGCGCTGACCTCCAGGCTGTCGAGGTCGATCACGCTGATGCTGTCGTCTTTTTCATTGGACACATAGGCGGTGGCGGCCAGCGCCGAGTGGCTGGCGAGGGCGATGGCGCAGGCGCAGGCAAGATGGCTAAGACGCATGGATCGATCCTCTTTGTTGTTGTGGGGCACTGTTGTTGGGGCCGCTGTTGTTGGAGTTGGGCGGTGCGCACGGCGCACCCTACTTCTGCCGTAGGGTGCGCCGTGCGCACCGTCAAATACCGCTACCGGCCAGATCACAGCTGACCTCCGCCCGGTCGTAGCCGAGGCTGTCCAGTTCGCTGCTGGGGTGCAGAAAGCCTTCCTGCGGCGAATTGCTGACCAGCGCACGGGGATGCACCAGGGGAATCGGCTGGCGCAGCTGGCCGTTCCAGCTACGAAAGCTCAGCTTGCGGCCCTTGAAACCGTCGAGCGGCAATTGATCGCTCAACGCCAGCTGGCGAATTGCCGTGGCATCGCTGCGGCGCAGCTTGCTGACAGCGGCGGCGATGCTGCGCACGGCGATCCAGGCGGCGAAGTCGCGGTCGTTCATCCAGCGTTTGGCATGGGCCTCGAAGCGCTTTTGCAGTTGTGCGGCGCCATAGGTCTCCACGGTCTTGTGCCAGCCGGTCGGTGTCAGGCCCTGGGTGCCGGCGACCGGGCGCGGGTACCAGGTGTGATAGGGCAGGTATTCGCCGAAGTCGCCGCGTTCGTCGGCCACCAGCACCACATCGTATTCGGCGGTCTGGGTGAACAGCGGCATCTCTGCCTGAGCGCTGCGGCGCTGGTCGTTGTCGAAGCTCCAGGCTTTCTCCGCGACTATCTTGTTGCCGAAACGCTTTGCCGCGCGGCGCAGGGCGTCGGCGTAGGCCTGGTCGTCCGCGGTGGGGCCGGTGATCAGCAGCCAGCGTTGCCACTGGCGCACGGTGAGGAACTGCGCCAGGGCATCGGCGAGCATCGCCCGGCTCGGCAGCGTATGCAGCACATTATTCAGGCACTGGTCGCGACGCAGGGCGTCGTCGGCGCTGCCGGCGTTGAACAGCAGGCTGTCCGGCAACGCCTGGCTGAGCTGGCGCAGCGTGGCGACGGGCGCATTGACCACGAACAGGCGCAGGCCCTGCTGGTGCAGCTCGTTGGCGGCGGCGAGCAGGTCGCTGCTGTCATCGCGTTCGGCCACCGCGAGGTTGTAACTGTGCCGGAGAAAACGCCCGGTGCTGTTGCTGTCGATGATCGCCAGTTCGGCGCCGCGCAGGCCGGCGTCGACGGGCTCAGGGATGACGTTGGAGAGTAGCGGGCCGGTATCGGGTGTATAGGCCAGGTAGCCGATGCGCACCTGCAGCTCGGCGGGCGCAGCCTCGACCTCGGCGGCGCAGGCACTGCCCGCGCAAGCGAGGATTGCGGCGGTGCCAAGGACGAGATGACGGCAGATCTGGCGCATGGGCAACTCCCGGGTAGGTGTTGCCAGCATAGGAACGCAGGTGCCCGGGGGAAATATGCCCAAAGTACCAGTGAGGCCGTACCAAGGTAGTAAGTTCGCGCCAGTTCGTCGGTTTTAGCATGGGCGCACCCACCCATAACAAGAAAAACGGTGATTGCCATGGCTACCTTGAAAAAGCTGCTGCTGCCCATTCTGCTGATCGCCAGCCTGATCGGCTTCGACAACCTGCATGCGGAGAGCGAGCTGGTCTGCCGCGAGGCTCAGGCGCGAGCGACCCTGTTCGGTCCCGGTGTCCTCACCCTGTCGAGGCTCGAAAGCCCATAGTCCGATGCGGGTCGCACTACGCTAGAAGTGCCGTCGGTCTCCAGCACTAGCGCCTCTACCTGGCTCAGCGTTTTGATTGCGGATGAGCGTATAGCCGCGCGCACTTCATCTTCGGTAACCCGTGCGCGGGCCTGCCAGCCCTCGCAGAATATGCCCTCCATCACTGCAGCTCTGTCTGCGCTCCCTTCAGCGCTTGGCCTCTCGAATGCCGCAGGGGTTTAGCCTGGCGTTCGCCGCCTTCATGCGGCCAGCGATCTACTACCAAGGAACGAGACGCGAGCCACCAAAGCAGCATTCGGCGCCGGCCCCGGGCTTTCTAAGATGAACGAAACCAAGCGTCATATCCGACTGTCTTGCGTGCATTTGATGAGGGCTGGCACATGAAAACTACAAAGAAAACCGGTTTCGCTCTGCTTCTGCTGGTCGTTTCGGGCAGCCTCTGGGCCCATGGCAACGTGGTGCCCCAGGCCGTCGAAACCAAAGGGCTCGAGCCGCTGGGTGAAGAGTGGCTGGAGGAAAACCCCTACCGCGACAACCCACGGGCGATCGAGATCGGCGCTTCGGCCTACAACCAGAACTGCGCGGCTTGCCATGGCCTGGAAGCCAAGTCCGGCGGCATCGCCCCCGACCTGCGTCTGCTGGAAACTGGCGCCATGGGCGATGAGTGGTTCAAGGAGCGGGTGATCAACGGCGCGGTGCGCGATGGCCGGGTGTATATGCCGAAGATGGCCGACTACCTGAGCCAGGAAGCGCTGTGGGCCGTGCGCAGCTACCTGGAAAGCGTACACGTCGAGGAGTGAGGGCCATGCGCCGGATCCTCCTGTTGTTGCGTGTGTTGCTCGGTGTGCTGTCGCTGGCGAGTACCCTGGCGCACGCCCAGGCGCCGGTGCGCGAATACGACAGCATTATCGAGTCCGGTGTGCTCAAGGTCGCGGTCTACCAGAATTTTGCGCCCTACAGTTTCCAGCTCGACGGGCAGGAGCGCGGTGTCGATGTCGACATCGCCCGCATGCTCGCCAAGGGGCTTGGGCTCAAGCTGGAGCTGATCTGGGCGCCGCCGGGGGAAAAACTCGACGATGACCTGCGCGACTACATCTGGCGCGGCCATTACCTGCGCCCGAAGGAGTTGGCCGATGTGATGTTGCGGGTGCCCTACGACCGCGATTTCGCCTACATGAGCAACGAATTCGGCGAGCTGGCCAACGACCTGGTGGTGATGTTCGGGCCCTATCAGCGCGAGCGCTGGCAGGTCGCCTACGACCGTCGGCGACTGGACGCGGTGCCTAGCGTCGCGGTGTTCCAGCAGCACCCGATCGGCGCCGAGGTCGACAGCATTCCGTCGTTCTATCTGTCCTCGGTGTTCGACGGCATGCTCAGCCGCCAGCTGCATCACTTCGTCGACCCGCAGGCGGCGTTTGCCGCGATGCAGCGCGGCGAGGTCGACGCGGTGATGGCCCTGCGCGGGGAAGTCGAGTGGCAGCTCAAGCAGGCCCGGGATGATCGTCTGGCGCTGGCGGAAAACGCCTACCCGAAGCTGGGCAAGCAGGTCTGGGATATCGGCATGGCCGTGCACCAGAGCAACCGCCAGCTGGCCTATGCGCTGGAGGAACAGCTGGAGACGCTGATTCTCGATGGCGAGCTGCAGCGCTGCTATGAGCGCTACGGCCTGCACTACGAGGTGCCGAGTATGTATCAGGCCAGCAAATGATCCAGGCCTGTTATCGATGACAGCTTGGAGGTGGCGAATGGCGTGGCGAAGGATATTGACGGTGGCTTCGTTGCTCTGGGCTGGCGGCGGCTATGGCGCCAACGCCGACCCGGTGGCGTCGGTGATGTGGGAATACCACCATGCGCGCCTGCTGCAGGGCGCCGCCTACGTGTTCGACGAGCAGGTCAAGGTCGTAGCGCCGCCGTTTGCCGAAGATACCCGTCAGGTGCCGATCCAGATCGATGCCAGCGCTTACACGGGGCGGATCCAGCGGATTCTGGCCTGGGTCGAGCTCAACCCGATTTCGCAGATATTCGACTTCAGCCCCGGCCCGCAGGTGTTGCCGCGTCTGTCGCTGCGTATCCGTATCGAGCAGGCCTCGCCGATCCGCGCCGCGGTGTTGACCGACGATGGTCTCTGGCACATCGGTTCGACCACCATCGACGCCGCTGGTGGCGGCTGCACCGCGCCGAGTGTGGTGCGCGCCCAGCCCGGCTGGGAGGAGCGGCTTGGCCAGATCCACGGCCAGCGCTTCGCATTCGACGGCTTCAGCCGCCTGCGCCTGCGCATCGACCATCCGATGGATAACGGCATGGTCGGCGGCATTCCCGAGTTCTTCCTCAATCAGGCCGAATTGCGCGATGGCGCTGGCAATGTTCTGGCGCGGATCGAGCTGTTTCCCTCGGTCAGCGAAAACCCGACCCTCAGCCTGGATGTGCGAGGCCAGGGTGACACCGAGCTGTGGCTGCGCGACAACAATGGCAACGAATTCAAGGCAGCGTTGTGAAAATTGGCAAATTTACTGTCCATAAGGCCTGTTTGCTGCGTTAAGCAACTCGATGATCATTGGCGACGGAACGCCAGCAGGGGCTCAGCGACGCTTATGCAAATGAATCCTAAGCCAAGCTGCTGCGGCAGAATCGCCCGCAAACGCGTTCGTGTGCCATTTTCAGGAGACTTATATGATCCAGGTCAGCGTGCTCTATCCCAACCAGGTCAATGTGCATTTCGACTTCGATTATTTTTGCAAGCGGCACATAGAGCTCGTCCGCGAGTGCCTGGGCAAAGCCTGCAAGGCTATCGCGGTGAACCAGGGGGTGTGTGATATGTCCGGCGAGGCGGCGCCCTTTGTCGTTATAGGTCAGCTTTATTTCGACAGCACCGAGGCTTTCCAGCGGAGCTTCGCTCCGCATGCCGAGCGGATCATGGCGGATATCGCCAACTTCACCGACAGCAGGCCGCTGATCCAGATCAGCAACGTCGAACTGGTGCCCTGAGTTTACGGGGCGCCCCGTCGTTACCCAGGCGCCGTTGCCACGGCGCCACCCGATTGCCCGAGAGGTGCCCATGCGCTGGTTATTGCTCCTGACTCTGATCGCCTGCACGCTGCCGGCGCGGGCCGAGTTCGACTATGCGCTGCGGCCCAGGCAGATCGCCGATGGCGTCTGGCTGCTCGAGGGCAGTACCGATAACTTTGCCCAGAGCAATGGCGGCAATATCGTCAACAGCGGGTTTATCGTCACCGAGCAGGGCGTGCTGGTGATCGACACTGGGCCATCGAAACGCTACGGCGAAGCGCTGCGCAAGGCGATTGCCGGGGTCACCGACAAGCCGGTGCTGCAGGTGCTGCTGACCCACCATCACCCCGATCATGTGCTCGGCAACCAGGCCTTCGCCGACGTGCCGATCGCCGCCCTGGCGGGCACCACTGAGCTGCTGCGCGAGCAGGGCGAGGCCATGGCGGAAAACATGTACCGCCTGGTCGGCGACTGGATGCGCGGCACCGAGGTGGTGCTGCCGACCCGCACCCTGGAAGCCGGTCCGCAGCAGATCGGCGGGCGCTCGCTGCGTCTGCTCGCATTGAGCGGGCACACTGGCGCCGACCTGGCGATTCTCGACGAGGCCAGCGGCGTGCTGTTCGCCGGCGACCTGGTGTTCTACCAGCGCGCGCTGACCACGCCGGGAACGCCCGGGCTGGATGTCTGGCTGAGCGATCTGCAGCGCTTGCAGGCATTGCCCTGGAAGCTGATCGTGCCCGGCCACGGTCCGCTGGCCGAAAGCGCCGCGCCCTTCGCACAGATGCGCGATTACCTGGGCTGGCTCGATGCTTTGCTGCGCGATGGCGCGGCCGGAGGCGCGGATATGAACGAGTTGATCCGCGCGCCGATTCCCGAACGCTTCGCCTCGATCAACCTCAGCCGCTACGAGCTGATCCGCAGCGTCAGCCATCTGTACCCGCGTTACGAGCAGGCGCAGTTCAAGGCACTGGAATGAGCGGTGACCGCGCCCCTTGGAAAGCACCGCGGGGATACGGAATTTGAATGCGATCCCGTAGCCCGAATAAGTCTTTGGCGCAATCCGGGAGCGATGGTGCAGGCGCAGGTATTTCCCGGATTGCGCTGGCGCTTATTCGGGCTACGGCATGTTGGCTGTACCGCTTTGCTCAATCCCGATCGGGCGCGCCGAGTGGAAAGAGTGAACGATAGGGGCGCGCCTCATCGACAGCTCTGGCGAAAGAGGGGCGTGCCAGCAGGCGTTGGCGATAGGCATGCACTTGGGTCAGGGTGGGGCTGATCGGGTGGGTCCAGTCCGCATAGAACAACGCGGGCG
>NZ_CAMPHI010000018.1 GCF_946885955.1 uncultured Pseudomonas sp. | reverse complement strand
TCGTCCTCGAAGTTGCGCGCCTGCGGATGCATCTCCGGGTAGGCGGCGATTTCGATATGGAAGTGATCGCCCGTTTCTTCGCGGATAAAGCTGACCAGCTCATTGGCGTAGCGCAACTCGCCGCTGGCCATGCCCATGCCGGACGGCAGGTCGCCGCGCAGCGCGACTATGCGGTTGATCCCGGCGTTCTTGTACAGGTTGAGCAGCTCGCGCAGCTCCGCCTTGGAGTCGCCGACGCAGGACAGGTGAGGGGCGGTGCTCACGCCGATATCGTTATTCAGTTGCAGTACGGTGTTGAGCGTACGATCACGGGTCGAACCGCCGGCGCCATAAGTGCAGGAGAAGAAGTCGGGGTTGTAGGTCGCCAGCTGGCGCGCCACAGTCATCAGTTTTTCGTGCCCGGCTTCAGTCTTGGTAGGGAAGAATTCGAAGCTGTAACGGCGTTCTTGAGACATGGAGAAGATTTCCTTCAGCGGCAAGCTTCAGGCTGCAAGCCACAAGCGAGACGGGCTCGACTTGCAGCTTGCGGCTTATGGCTTGAGGCTATTTTAGTACCGATAGGCGTCCGGCTTGAACGGGCCTTCCTGGGTCACGCCGATGTACTCGGCCTGCTGCTTGGTCAGCTGGGTGACCACGCCGCCAAAGCCCTTGACCATCTCCAGCGCCACTTCCTCGTCGAGTTTCTTCGGCAGCACTTCAACGGTCAGGCGCGCGGCTTTCTGCTCGGGTTGCAGGTCTGCGAACTTCTGGCCAAAGAGGAAAATCTGCGCCAGCACCTGGTTGGCGAAGGAGCCGTCCATGATCCGGCTCGGGTGGCCGGTGGCGTTGCCCAGGTTGACCAGACGGCCTTCGGCGAGAAGGATCAGGTAGTCGTCATTCTGCGCGTCGAAGCTGCCGGCGCCGGTGCGGTGGATCTTATGCACCTGCGGCTTGACCTCTTCCCAGGCCCAGTTCTTACGCATGAAGGCGGTGTCGATTTCGTTGTCGAAGTGGCCGATGTTGCAGACCACGGCGCGCTTCTTCAGGGCCTTGAGCATGTTCGCATCGCAAACATTGACGTTGCCGGTGGTGGTCACGATCAGATCGATCTTGCCCAGCAGGGCTGCGTCGATGCTGGCTTCGCTGCCGTCGTTGATGCCGTCTTTATAAGGCGAGACCAGCTCGAAGCCGTCCATGCAGGCTTGCATGGCGCAGATCGGGTCGACTTCCGAAACCTTGACGATCATGCCTTCCTGACGCAGCGATTGCGCCGAACCCTTGCCCACGTCGCCATAGCCGATCACCAGCGCTTGCTTGCCGGACAACAGGTGGTCGGTGCCGCGCTTGATCGCGTCGTTGAGGCTGTGGCGGCAGCCGTACTTGTTGTCATTCTTGCTCTTGGTCACCGAGTCGTTGACGTTGATCGCCGGGATTTTCAGCTCGCCCTTGGCCAGCATTTCCAGCAGGCGGTGTACGCCGGTGGTGGTTTCTTCGGTGACGCCGTGGATGCGCTCAAGCATCTGCGGATATTTCTTGTGCAGGATCTCGGTCAGGTCGCCGCCATCGTCGAGGATCATATTGGCGTCCCATGGCTGACCGTCCTTGAGGATGGTCTGCTCGATGCACCATTCGTATTCTTCTTCGGTTTCGCCCTTCCAGGCGAACACCGGGATGCCGGCGGCGGCGATGGCGGCAGCGGCCTGATCCTGGGTGGAGAAGATGTTGCACGAGGACCAGCGCACTTCGGCGCCCAGGGCAATCAGGGTCTCGATCAGCACCGCGGTCTGGATGGTCATGTGGATGCAGCCGATGATCTTCGCACCCTTCAGCGGCTGCTCGCCGGCGTACTTGCGGCGCAGGCCCATCAGCGCGGGCATTTCCGATTCGGCGATGATGGTTTCGCGGCGGCCCCAGGCGGCCAGGGAAATGTCGGCGACCTTGAAGTCATTGAAACCGGCAGGCGTCAGTACAGCGCTCATAGTGAGTTCTCCATTCGTTATCTGCGATCAGACAGTGTGAAAACTACTGCGCTCGGCCATGCTGCGTTAAAAACCGGCTCGGAATGCTCATTTACAGCTGTAAAGTCGAATGCGACCCCAGCCGCTTCCTCGCCGGTTTTTGCCTTGCTTGACCTTCGCTCGCTACGTTTTCACGCAGTCTGATTGAGCGCCGTTGATGCGTATGGTTAACGCCCCATCCGAGCCTGACAAACCCCCGCATGGCGGGTTTTGCTGCAGCGCCCCTCGGACAGGTGGCGGGCACGCGCGGAGCGGGCCGCGCGCGTGAAGCTGGCGAAGTATAGCCAGCCTGGCGCATAAGCCCAAGGCTTTCCGTCGCTCGGCTTAACGTCGAGGCTGTCGCGCCCGCATGCTTTCACACACGGTTGCCGCCGCCGCGCTTTTTGGCCTGCTGGGTCAATGCTTCGGCGATTTTCTCCAGTGCCAGGATTTCCGCGGCGGCGCCCAGGGCTACAGCTTCGCGCGGCATGCCGTAGACCACGCTACTGGCTTCGTCCTGGGCGATGGTGTGGCCGCCGGCCCGCTGGATATCCAGCAGACCCAGGGCGCCGTCCTTGCCCATGCCGGTCAGCAGGGCTGCGATCAGGTTGCGCCCGGCGCATTGCGCCAGCGACTGGAACATCGGGTCCACGGCCGGCCTGTGACGATGCACTGGCGGGCCGTCCGAGAGGCGGGTCAGGTAGTTGGCGCCGGAGCGCTCGACCAGCAGGTGATAGCCACCGGGTGCGACGAACGCGTGTCCGGGGAGGATGCGCTCGCCGCCCTGGGCCTCGACCACGTGCAGACGACTGAGACGGTCGAGACGCTCGGCAAAGGTGCGGGTGAAGCCCGGCGGCATGTGCTGGGTGATGACGATGCCGGGGCTGTCGGCGGGCATCCCGATCAGCACCTCCTTGATCGCCTCGGTACCGCCGGTGGAGGCGCCGATGGCGATGATCTTCTCGGTGCCGAGAATCGGCGTGCGCGCTACATCGGTGGCCTTTTCCCCGGCGCCGACGGCGGCATGCGGAGCACCACGCGGGCGCATACGGGCGAGGCTGGCGGCCTTGATCTTGTCGCGGATATCGGCGGCATACGCCTCCATGCCTTCGCGGATGCCCAGCTTGGGTTTGGCGAGGAAATCCACCGCGCCCAGTTCCATGGCGCGGAAGGTCGCTTCGGCGCCGCTCTCGGTCAGTGAAGAAATCATCACCACCGGAGTCGGCCGCGCGGCCATAAGCTTTTCCAGGAAGGTCAGCCCATCCATGCGCGGCATCTCGATATCCAGGGTGATCACATCGGGGCTGAACTGTTTGACCAGATCGCGGGCGACGAAGGCATCCGGCGCTGCGCCGACCAGCTGCAGTTCGGGATCGGCGCCGATGATTTCCTTGAGCAGGCTGCGGATCAATGCGGAATCGTCGACTACCAGAACTTTGATCGGCATGCGGGGCCCCTAAAATAGATCGATCGCGCCGCCAACCGGAGCCTTCCTGATGCGCAGGCTGTAGTCCGATTCGCGGTCGAGCAGGGTGGTGTTGTGCAGGCTTTTGAGTTTTTTCACCAGCACCCGACCGCTGGCCGGAAAGAAGTAAACCTTGCGCGGGTAGATATCCAGCAGATCCTCGGCCAGCACATCGATGCCTTCGGTGCCCAGGTAATCGAGCACGAAGTCCGCGTTGCGCTGGCCGACATCGTTGGCGGTGATGCCGCGCAGGACGCAGCCGCCGCCGAATACCTTGGCTTCGAGCCGATTGCGTCGTGCGCCGAGCTTGAGCAGCTGGTTGATCAACACCTCCATGGCGTAGACCCCGTAGCGCGCCGAGGACGATACCGGGCCGAAGCCCTCCTTGTTGTTGCCCGGCAGCATGAAGTGATTCATTCCGCCGATGCCGGTCTGGCGATCACGCAGGCAGACCGACACGCAGGAGCCGAGCACCGTGACGATCAAAATATCGCGGGCGGTGACGAAATATTCGCCGGGCAGGATTTTCACCGCTTCGCGCTCGAAGTAGCGGTCGTAATAGGTGCTGGGCGCCAAGGCGCTGTCGTAGTCGAACTCCATGTTCAGACGGGCCTCGTTGCCGGGCGATACACCGTGCGGCCGATCAGGGTCACCAGATGCCCGGCCTGGATAAAGCTTTCCGAGTGGCCGGCGAAGAACAGGCCGTCAGGCCGCAGCAGCGCGACCATGCGCTCGAGCAGGCGGAGCTGGGTGGGTTTGTCGAAATAGATCATCACATTGCGACAGAAGATGATGTCCAGCCCGTCTTCGATGTTCCAGTGCGGATCGAGCAGGTTGATCTGACGAAACTCGACCAGTGCGCGCAAGTCGTCCTGCACCCGGACCCTGCCGGCCTGGCTGCCTTTGCCGCGGAGAAAAAAACGCTGTTTGCGCTGCTGCGACAGCTGTTCCACCCGCTCCAGCGGGTAGATGCCCTGGCAGGCGGTGGCCAGCACGCCGGTATCGATGTCCGAGGCCAGGATCGTCACCTTCGGCTGGCGGCTGGCAAGGGCCTCCATGCAGGTTATGCCCAGCGAGTAAGGTTCCTCGCCGGTGCTCGACGCCGCGCACCAGATGCGCAGCGTGCGGCGGGCCTGGGCATGGCGCTGCAGGTAGCTCGTCAGTTGCTCGAAATGATGGTTCTCGCGGAAGAACGCGGTCAGGTTGGTGGTCAGGGCGTTGACGAATTCCTGCCATTCCCGGGTGTCGTGCTCGAGAAGGTCGCAGTAAGCGCCGAAGCCGCTCAAGCCGAGATGGCGCAAGCGCCGGCTCAGGCGGCTGTAGACCATCTGCTCCTTGCTGTCCGAAAGACTGATCCCTGCGCGCTGGTAGAGCAGGCGCCGGACCCTCTCGAAATCCGTGCGGGTGTAGCAGAACTCGCGCACTTCCGCTGTTTCAGGCATGCCGTTGTCCACCCTGCGCTGTCATCGGGGAATCCGCGAAGGGCTCAGAATTCCTCCCATTCGTTGTCCTTGCCGGGGCCGCGCGCCGGTAGCCCCTTGCTGGGCGTGCGCACCGGGCGTGGAGCGCTGGGCGCCGGCAAGGCGGTTGCGCGCGGGATTTTCCGCGTCTCGCTACGGACAGGCTGATCGTGGTCCTGGTCGATTTTGAATACCGCTACCGCCTGGGTCATTTCCGACGCCTGTTCGAGCAGGGACTCGGCCGAGGCGGCGGCCTCTTCGACCAGTGCCGCGTTCTGCTGGGTCATTTCGTCCATCTGGCTGACCGCGCCGCTGATCTCCTCGATGCCGGTGCTCTGCTCGGCCGACGCCGCGGCGATTTCGGCCATGATGTCGGTAACCCGCTTGATCGAGGTGACGATCTCGCTCATGGTCTTGCCGGCCTGGGCAACCAGCACATTGCCGTTGTTGACCTTGTCCACCGAGTCGGAAATAAGTGTCTTGATTTCCTTGGCCGCGGCGGCGGAGCGTTGCGCCAGATTGCGCACTTCCCCGGCGACTACAGCGAAGCCGCGGCCCTGTTCGCCGGCGCGCGCGGCTTCGACCGCGGCGTTGAGCGCGAGGATATTGGTCTGGAAGGCGATGCCGTCGATCACCCCGATGATGTCGGCGATCTTGCGCGCCGACTCGTTGATCGACGACATGGTCTCGACGACCTGGCTGACCACTGTGCCGCCAGCGACCGCGACTTCCGAAGCATTCACCGCCAGCGAATTGGCCTGGCGTGCGTTGTCGGCGTTGAGTTTCACCGTACTGGTCAGTTCCTCCATGCTCGAGGCGGTTTCCTCCAGGCTCGAGGCCTGCTCCTCGGTGCGCGAGGACAGGTCAGTATTACCGGCGGAAATCTCGCTGGCGGCGGTGTAGATGGTGTCGGCCGCCAGGCGGATCTGCCCGAGCATGCGCGACAGGCTGTCGGCGGTTTCATTGGCGTAGTCCTTGAGCTGGCCGAAGGTGCCCTGGTAATCGTCGGTGATGCGCTGGGTCAGGTCGCCCTGGGCCAGCGCGCCGAGCACCCGGACCACATCGCGCAGGCCCTTGTCGGCGGTCTGCATCAGTTGGTTGAGGCCGCTGGCCAGGTTGAGGAAGAAGCCCGCCTTGCCCATCTCGTCGAGGCGTTGAGTGAAGTCGCCGATGGCGGCGGCGTTGACCAGGCCGGCGACTTCGCGCTCGACGCTGACTTCCAGGGTGCGGTCGTTCCATTCGACCACCGAGCCGATGCGTTCGCCGTTGTCATTGATGACCGGGTTGGCGATCAGCGAAAAGGTCCGGCCGCCGACTTCTATCTGCGCACGGTAAGTGGTGGTCAGGCTGGCGAGCAGGCGCTTCTGGTGTTCCGGGTTCTTGTGGAACTGATCCATGTTGCCACCCAGCAGCCGGTCCACGGCGAAGCTCGGCAAGGCTTTGCGCAGGTCGTTCTCGGCGTTTCGCAGCATCGAGATGACGGTCTTGTTCATGTAGATGATGTTGCGCTCGTTGTCGGCGATCATCACGTTGGTGGTGCAGTTGTCCAGGGCGCTGCTGATCCGCGCATTGCTCTCGGCCTCGCGGGCGGCCGCTTGCAGGCGATCGCGGGCACCGTCGATCGCCTCGGTGATCTGCGCCTTCTTGCCCGGCAGGCGATCCATGTCCTGGCTGAAGTCGCCTTTGCCGTATGCCGTGACCACCCGCACGACCTGCATCTTCACCGCGATATGCGCCGCGACCAGGGCGTTGATCCCCTTGGCGATCTCGGCGTGGGTGCCGCTGAAGCGTTCGCAGGGGATGACCTCGTCGATCCAGCCGTCCTCGTGCTGCCGGGACATCTGCGCGAGGCTCTGTTGCAGGGTCGCGGTCTGCTCGAGGTCGGCGCGTTGGCGCTGCATGCTGCCCTGCAGCCTGCCAAGTGCGTCGTAGACCTTGACCCAGGTCGGGTCATCGCTCTGCGGAATATTCCGTTCCAGCTCGCCATCGGCCAGCGCCTGCAGCAGGTTGCTGATTTGCTCTGCGTGAAGCCGGGCTTTTCTATCGAACAGACTCATCATGTGTCCTCGCTATCTGGGGCGCCCGGGTCAGGCGGTAGTTGCCTCGACAAGTGCCATTTCGCTGCTGGTCATCAGTTTTTCGATATCCACCAGAATCAGCATGCGTTCGCTGACGGTGGCCAGGCCCAGCAGGTATTCGGTGTCGAAACTGCTGCCGAACTCGGGGCGTGGTTTGATCTGCGCGTCGCTCAGGGCGATCACATCGGACACGGAGTCGACCACCGCGCCGACGATGCGCTCGCGCACATTGAGGATGATCACCACGGTGAACGGGTCGTAGGTCACCGAGGCCAGGTTGAATTTGATCCGCAGGTCGACGATCGGCACGATGGCGCCGCGCAGGTTGATCACGCCCTTGATGAAGGCCGGGCTGTTGGCGATCGCGGTGACCTGGTCGTACCCGCGGATTTCCTGGACCCGCAGGATGTCGATGGCGTATTCCTCGGCGCCCAGGGTGAAAGTCAGGAACTCCTGGGTCGGCTGACTGCCGCTGTTGTCACTCGGTAGGTTCATAACGCGGTGCTCCTTTACCGGCCAGGCGCGGCAGGGTGTCGATGTCGAGAATCAGCGCGACGCTGCCATCGCCCATGATGGTGGCGCCGGTGATGCCGTCGATGCGGCGGAAGTTCTGCTCCAGGCTCTTGATCACCACCTGTTGCTGGCCGACCAGGTCGTCGACCAGCAAGGCGAATTTCTGCCCCTCGGCTTCGAGGATCAGCACTATCGCCTCGCTGGGTGCCGGCGTTGCGCCGCCGTTGTCGAGCAGTTCGTGCAGGGCCAGCAGGGGCAGGTAGTCGCCCCGCACGCGGATCACCGTGCCGCGATTGCCGCTCAGACTGCGGATGTCGTCGGCCCGGGGTTGCAGCGATTCGATGATGTAAGTCAGCGGAATCACATAGTGCACGCGCTGCACCGAGACGATCATGCCGTCGAGGATCGCCAGGGTCAGCGGCAGGCGAATGGCGATGCGCGTGCCCGCGCCTTCCACCGAGTCGATGTCGATGCGCCCGCCGATCGCCGAGATATTGCGCCGCACCACGTCCATGCCGACGCCGCGACCGGACAGGTCGGTGACCGTCTCGGCGGTGGAAAAGCCGGGCATGAAGATCAGTTGCCAGACCTCGGCATCGGGCATCTCGTCGTTGACCGGAAGGCCCTGCTGGCGCGCCTTGGCGATGATCTTGGCGCGCGCCAGGCCGCGCCCGTCATCGCTGATCTCGACGACGATGCGGCCGCCCTGGTGATAGGCCGCGAGGCGCACCGTGCCATGTTCGGGTTTGCCGGCGGCCAGGCGTTCTGCGGGCGATTCGATGCCGTGGTCGACGCTGTTGCGGATGATATGGGTCAGCGGGTCGGTGAGCTTTTCGATGACCCCCTTGTCCAGTTCGGTGTGTTCCCCTTGCAGGTGCAGTTCGACCTTCTTGCCGAGCTTGCCGGCGGTGTCGCGCACCAGCCGCGGAAAGCGGTTGAAGATGAAGCTGATGGGCAGCATGCGAATCGACATCACCGACTCCTGCAGCTCCCGGGTATTGTGTTCGAGTTGGCCGAGGGTCTGATGGATCTGTTCGAACAGGCTCGGATCGAGGTCGCTGGTGAGTTGCGCGAGCATGGCCTGGGTGATCACCAGCTCGCCGACCTGATTGATCAAGCTGTCGATTTTTTCCACGCTGACGCGGATCGAACTGGACTCGCTGTCCGCGCCGCCCCGACGATCCCCCGTGCGCCGGTCGCTGGCGCGCCGTTCTTGCAGCACCGCGCCGGGTGCTACGGTTTCGGCGGTTGGTGCGCCGGCGGCATCCTCGAACAGGCCGTAGGCCGCTTGCGTTTCGGCGAGCGGTTGCTCGAACAAGCCATAGGCTTCGCTGGTGTCGACCGGCGCGGCGGGCACAGGCAGTGTGTCGAAAAAGCCGAAGGCATCGTCCTCGGTGCTTGGCGCAGCAGGCTCGTCGAAAAAACCGAATGCCGTGTCCTCGGCATCGGTCGATGCAACTGCCGGCGAGCTGGGGGGCGCTTGATCGATCAGCTGTTGCAGGCGTGCGACCGTTTCGGCGGTGGCTATGTCCGGATTTTCACGCTGCTCGCGGTGAGCGGCGAGCAGCTGCACAAGGATGTCGCGCGCATTGAGGAATACGTCGATCATCTCCACCTGCAGCGCCATGCGCCCGCTGCGCAACTTGTCCAGCAAGGTTTCCAGAACGTGGGTGACCGCGGTCAGATCGTCGAAGCCGAACATGCCGCTGGAGCCCTTGATCGAATGGGCCGCGCGGAAAATGCCGTTCAACGCCTCCGGGTCGGGCGCCTGGGTGTCCAGGGTCAGGAGGAGGTGTTCGAGGTTGGCCAGATGCTCTTCGGCTTCCTCGAAAAACACCTGGAGAAATTGCTCCATGCCATCGTTCATCTGCGCGCGCCTGTGCAGTGCCTGGGTGAAAACTACCTGCGTTGCCCCTTTTGATAATGGAGAGGGGCGTTAAAAACAGGCTCGGCTGCCTCGCCTGGGTTTTTCAACAGCCTGTCAGGGCAGGACTTTCTTGGTCACTTCGAGCAGTTTCGGCGGGTCGAAGGGCTTGACCAGCCAGCCGGTGGCGCCAGCGGCTTTGCCCTGTTGTTTCATCGCATCGCTGGACTCGGTGGTGAGCATCAGAATCGGCGTGCTGCGGTAGTTGGGCAGGCCGCGCAGGCTCTTGATCAGGCTGATGCCATCCATGTTCGGCATGTTCTGGTCGGTGAATATCAACTGGTAACCCTTGCGCTGGGCCTTGCCGAGGCCATCGCGGCCATCCACGGCTTCGTCGACTTCATAGCCAGCCGCACGCAGGGTGAAGCCGAGCATCTGCCGGATGGAGGTGGAGTCGTCGACTATCAGAATGGATTTGCTCATGAGGTCGCTCCGTTGTGCCTGAGGGAACTGGCGTGCGTGGATATGCCTGGGGTGTTCGGTGCGCCCTGGCCCCAGTACAGTTCGGCCCTGACGCTGTTACCCGGTGGGTGGAACACCAGGTGTTGGCACAGGTTGCGCACCAGAATCAGGCCACGGCCGTGGTACTGGTGGGCGAGGTTCCGGGAGGCATCGAGGCATAGCCCGCCGACATCGAACCCCTCGCCGCTGTCGCTGACCTCTATCAACAGGCTGTTGCCCGCCGCGTCGCCCTGCTGCCGCACCAGAACCCGGATCTCGCCTTTGCTCAGGGCGGCTAGGCGCTCATGGCGAGTTTCGAAGTAGCGCTCGAAGCCGTCCGGCCGGTTCTTGATCGCCGAGTTGAGCCCGAGTAGGCCGTGATCGAGGGCATTGCTCAGCAATTCGTAGAGAATCACCGCCAGGGCGCCCTGCTTTTCGGCGGCCAGGCCCAGGGTGGTGCATTGCGCGGCGACGACCGGCGCGAGATCCAGACGCTGCAATTGCGGGACGCCGAAGGTCAGCTGCAATTGCCAGCTCTCTGCGATCTGGGAATCTTCGCCAGGTGGCGGCGAGTCGGCTACTTCGACGGCACTGCAGTCGAGCAACAGGCAAGACAGGTCGTCGTGCGGTTGGCAGACGCCCATGTGAGCCGCCAGGGCCCGTTTCAGGTTGCCGATCAGGTCGCCTTGCGGATGCTCGCGCAGGCATTGCTCCAGGCGCGCCTTGCCGAATGGTTGGCGCGCGGCGTTTTCCGCTTCGATCAGGCCATCCGAATACAGCAGCAGGCGTTGTCCGGGTTCGATGGCGACGGTTTCGAAGTTGTTCTCGAACGCCTCGCCGTCGACGATGCCCAGTGGCAGGTTCAGCGAAGGGAAGCGCCGGGCCACCGAGCCTTGCGAATCAAGCAGCAGGGCGGTGGGAATTCCGCCATTCCATACCGTGAGGCGCTTTTCCCGCGGGCTCAGCACTACCAGCAGGGCGGCAACGAAGCGGTCGACCGGCGAGTAGGCGCGGTGGCGCAGGTTCAGTTCCCAGGCAATGCTGTCGAGGGCGAAGCCCTTGTTGGCCATGGCGTAGAAGGCCTGCGACAGCGGAATAAGGGTCAGGGCTGCGGGCAGGCCATGACCGGTGGCGTCGGCGAGCATCACGTAGAGGTCGCCGTTGCTCGACGGGCAGGCCAGCAACAGGTCGCCGGAGACCTCGTTGGCCGGCTGCAGCAGATAGCGCACTTGCGGGTGGTCGAGCAGGTCGCTGCGGATCAGCCTGCTCATCAGGAAGCGACTGATGCGCCGCTCTTCGGCTTCGGCATGCCGGTACTGCAACAGCTGCTGGTTCTGTTCGGCGACCTGATCGCGTAGGGCGGCGATGCGCATGAAGGCATTGATCTTGGCCGCGAGTACCTCGAAGTTGACCGGTTTGGCGATGAAGTCGTCGCAGCCGGCGTTGAGCGAGGCGACCTGGTCGTCGGTCTCGCTCTGCCCCGAGAGCATGATGATCGGTTTCCAGCCCCGGCTTTGCTGCAGCTCACGAAGCTTCCTGGTCGCTGCGATGCCGTCCATACCGGGCATCAGCTGGTCCATCAGCACCAGGTCGAAGGTTGTGTGCTGGTAGGCCTGCAGCGCCTGCTCGCCGTCGCGGGCGACCGTGCATGCGTGGCCCAGGGAACGGATGAAAGTGCCGAGCAGCAGGCCAAGCGTGGGGTCGTCATCGACGCTGAGAATATTGAGGGGGCGCATGCCGGCTCAACTGATCTTGAACAGCTTGTGGAAGTTGGCCACTTCGAACACCTCTTTGGCGGTGCCGTGAAGGCTGCGCAGCTCCACTTTTTTGCTCAGGGCCTGGGCTTTGTCGCGCAGCAGCAGGAGGATGCCGAGGGCGGCGGAGTCGATGTACTGCACCGCTTGCAGGTCGATGACCAGCACCTGGACCTCGGTTTTGGCCAGCTCCTGTTCGTAGGCATCGCGAAAGGCCCGGTAGGCCTGAAAATCGAAGCGCTCGGCGAGGCGAATGACGGCGATGCCTGTTTCACTCATGGCAATGGCTTCCTTTCCTAGAAGAGATCGATTTCGCCGGCGTGCATGGAGGTTTGGTTGACGGGGTTGTGCACCTGGCTCTGGAGTTGTCGGCGTTGCTGCTTCAACTGGTCTTGTTGGGTCTGCTGGTTCAGCTCGGCGATGCCTTCGAGGCCGGTGGATGCCCGCTCGAGTATGTCCGCGTGCTTGCATATCTGCTGCAGCAGCTGGCTGCTGAGATCCTGGAACTGTAGCGAGGTGATGGCCGCATAGACGTCGCTGGAGAAGGTCCGCGAAATTTCCTCCAGCTCCTCGACGGCGTGCACAGTGGCGCCGTTCATCTGCCCGAGTTCGTCGAGCATCGTCTGGATCTTCTTCTTCGACGTCATGGCGAAGCTCATATCCCGCGCGGCCAGCTGGCTGATCGCGGCATCGGCTTGTTGCAGTTCGTTGTGCACCGTATGGATATGGCTGCGGATCGCCTCGGAAAACACGCTGGAACGGGTGGACAGCGCGCGCACCTCGTCGGCGACCACCGCGAAGCCGCGGCCCGCTTCGCCGGCGCGCGCGGCCTCGATGGCGGCGTTGAGCGCCAGGAGATTGGTCTGCTTGGCGATGGCGTCCATGTCGGCGGTGGATTTCACGATCTCGCCGATTTTTGCCGTAATTCGGTCGATGCTATCGACCAGCTCCATCGAGGTGCGGCTGGTCTCGATGGTGGCCTCGATGAAAATACCCAGGGTTTCCTGGGTGGTGCTGACGAATTGCGGGAAATTCACCACCTCTTTGTCGAGATGATCCGTGCGGTAGCGGTCGGTGAGCGAACCGGCGATATGCAGTTGACGTTCGATCAAGCTATTGAGGCCGGTGAAACTGCGAGTCAGACCATCGACCGCATTGACCAGCAAACCATCGATCTGGCGGCTATACCGGTTGATCTGCTGAGCCTGACCGGCGATGCCCTGGCACAGCGGTTCGAGTTCGTTGCGCAATGTTGATTCGGCGATTTCAGCTTGTTCGTCGGCGCTGCTGTCGACCTCGCTATGCTGGCGCCGGCGATGGGCCAGATAGGCCAGTCCGGCGAGGCTGGCCAGCGCCCCGGGGAGCAATGCCTGCCAGGCGCTCAGCCCCGCACCGAGCAGCGACAGACTGAGAATCCAAGGTAGGCAGTGCACACCGGACAAGAGCGAGAGTGAAGGAGGGGAAGCGGGTTTGCCGAGCATTTCGCAACTAATCCCTGTCATTCTGGATTTATCCAAGGTTCGACTTAACCCTAGGTGGGGTAAGGACGTTGTCAAATCACTTATTCGGCCTGATTTTGCATGAATGGCCGAGAACAGCTGGATTTTTGCGGCCATCCTGCGTAGCACCGTACTTTCAGTTTTTATATGGAATAAAAGGATTCTTAATAAGGCAAAAACAGTCTTTAAAAGGTCTTTTGGAAACTGACCAAGGCGACAGTAAATCAGCGCTTGTGTGTGTTGCAGCGCTTCACCGCCTCGGTCATCGCAGCGGCTGCGACAATTGGGATTCGGTTATGCCGGGTCCATCTGCGATACTGCGGCCCCCTCTGAGCCAATCGCGATCGTTGTCATGAAAAGTCGATATCTGCTGCTTCCGATACTTGCCCTGACCCTGGTCGCGTGCGGCGGTGTCGATCCCAATTCGCCGCAGGGCAAGCGCCAGGCCATTTTCAAGCAGATGCTCAAGACCAGCGAAAACCTTGGCGGCATGCTGCGTGGGCGCATTGCGTTCGACGCTGAGCGTTTCGCCAGCGGTGCCGTCGAGCTCGATCGGTTGACCCGCACACCCTGGGAGCATTTCCCCCGGGTCCAGGAGGAGGGCGGTGAGACCCGCGCCAAGGACGATGTCTGGCTGCGCCAGGAGCGCTTCCAGCAACTGGCCCGGGAAATGGAAGCGAGCACCGCCGCCCTGGTCGCCGCCAGCAGTGCCAAGCCGTTGCGGCGGGATCCGCTGGCGGCGCCGATGCAGCGTGTGGAAGACAGCTGTAAAGCCTGCCATGAAGAATTTCGCGCGTTCTAGCTCAGAACCCCGCGACCCCGGCCCGCGCCAATTGCATGCGCAAGGCCAGCACTTCCGGGTGTTGGAAAAACGCCCGCAATCGCGCTGCACGCTCGGCGCCGATGCCCGGCTGGCGTTGCCAGTCCGCGGTGCTGTGTTGCGCCAGTTCCGCCCAGTCGGCATCGACCGGCAGGGCATCGGCCGGTGCCGGCAGACCGAGGGCGCGCAGCCAGTCATAAAACGGTTGCTGACGGGCCAGGGCGAAACGCCGGGCAAGGTCGGCGGCGCTGTGCGGGCCCAGCCCGGGGATTTCGCTTAGCTGTTCCACGGACAGGCTCAGCCAGCCCAGCAGGCCGTCGAGCCGTCCGGCGCGCAGCAATTTTTCCCAGGTGCCGCTGCCGACACCGCTGAGCGCGAGGCCCTGAGGGCCGCTGAGCCAGGCCAGGCGGGCGCGGAATTGACTGGCGCAGCCCGCGGTCGGGTGCCAGCAGCTCAGGTAATCGAAGGCTTCGGGGTCGGGAATTTGCAGTTTGGCACGCTGCTGGGTACGCCACAGCACGCTGTCCAGTTGCGCGACGGTCAGGCCGGCGAGACGAATCGCGACTTGATCGCCGGGGCGGATATCCAGACTCCGCCAGCGCTGCAGCGAGCCGACACTGACGTATTCGATCTGCCGGTCGTCGAGCTGTACCGGCTGGAGTCGCAGCACCGGGGTGATGCGGCCGGTGCGGCCGATGCGAAACTCCACCTGTTGCACCACCGCCAGGGCTTCACGTAAGGGGTACTTCCAGGCCGCGGCCCAGTGCGGCGGTTCGGCCTGCCAGCGCGCGCCCGGCGGACGCTGGCCCTGGCGCAAGACCACGCCGTCGCTGGCGAACGGCAGCGCGGTGCGGTACCAGCGATCACGCCAATCGCGGGCCTGGTCGAGGCCGTCGAGCGGCTGGCTGAGCCGCTGGCTGTCGGCAAAGCCCAATTCGGCCAGGCGCTGCAGGCGTTGGCGCATGGTTGACGGGCCGTCCGGCCAGTCCCAGACGAACAGGCCAATGGCAGCGGCATCGCGGGTTTGCAGTGTTTGCCGTGCCATCAGGCCGGCGACCTTGCTGCGTGCGCCGAGGCTGCCGGCGCTGGCCTGCACGTGCTGCGGCAGGCGCCAGTAGAGTTCGCCCTGAAGGATCGCGCTTTGTCGATCGGGCAACTGTGCGGGAATGGCCGCGATTTTCCGGGCATTCGCCGTCCAGTCCTGGCCCATACGGCCATCGCCGCGACTGATTGCCTGCTGCAGGCGGCCGCCCTGATAAACCAGGGTCACCGCGACCCCATCGACCTTGGGCTGGATCCAGATGTCGCTGCGGCTTGCCAGCCAGGCTGCCACTTCGTCACTGTCGGCCAGTTTGCGCAGCCCGGTCTGGGCCACCGGGTGGGCGACGCGCCCAGCGCTGGTGCTCAGCGCATCTGTGGCGATGGCCGCGCTACTGGGAAAACAACTTTGCCAATGCTGTAATTGGCGGCGGGCCTGGTCATAGAGTTCGTCGGCGATCAGCGACTGGCCCTGGCGATGGTAGGCGTCGTCCCAGTGCGCTATCTGCCCGGCGAGGGCGGCGCTCTCGGCGGCGGCGCGCGTGGCTGACCAGTCGGGGCAAGGCGTCGCCCAGGCGGGGGCGGCAAGCGTGAAAAGAAAAAGCGCGGTCGATTTTTTCATGAGAGCATCCTTGCTCGAAGAGTATCTACAGCGTAGCAGCTAACATTGATTGATCGGTTCGGCCATTCGGTTGGAGCAGTTGAGGTTATGAGAAAGGGGTTTGGGGTCGGTCTGGGCGCGCTCCTCGCGCTTGCCGTCAGTGCGCAATCCGCCGTGGTGTTGGCTGCCGACGAGGTTGCGTCGCAGTGGCACTTTATCCACAACGCGCCGGAAACCACCAGCGACCATCGTTACGACTACCACTGGCGGGTTTTGCGGGCGGCCCTCGAAGCCACTCGGGCGGACTACGGCGACTATCTGCTGGAGCCCGGTACGCCGATGAGCGAGAAGCTTCAGGTCGTCGAAATGCAGCGAGCCAGCGGCGCCCTTAATACCATCGTGCTGGACGCGACCGTTGCCTTGGAAGAAACCCTGCTGTCGGTGAAGATTCCGGTCGACAAGGGGTTGCTCGGTTATCGGGTCTTTCTGATTCCGGCCGAGCTGCAATCGCGCTTTTCCCGCGTGCAGTCGTTCGACCAGCTGCGCCAGTTCAGCTTTGGTCAGCAGCGGGAATGGTCCGATGTGGCGGTGTACAAGGCCGCTGGCCTGGAGGTGGTGTCCGGCAGCAGTTACGAGGGGCTGTTTCGCATGCTCATGCTCGGGCGTTTCGACGCCTTTGGCCGGGGCGTCACCGAGGTCACCGGGGAGCTGGAGCACTGGCGCAAGGACTACCCGCAGATGGCCATCGAGAACGAGTTGCTGCTCTATTACCCGCTGCCGGTGTATTTCTGGTTCCCGCGCAACGATGAGGGTCGGCGTCATGCGCAGCGTGTCGAGGCGGGCATGCGCGCGATAGTGGCCAACGGTACGCTCGATCGCCTGTTTACCGAGGAGTACGCCGCCGTTATCAAGCAATTGGGCCTGAACAAACGGCGCGTATTCCGCATCGCCAATCCCCTGCTGCCGCCAGGGCAGCCTTTCGACAAGCGAGCCTATTGGTATACGCCGGCCTTGTCGGGTTCTTGAACGCTGTCCTTGTCGAACCTGCCGACGCGCAAAGCCCATCGGCCTTGGCTATTCGACCTGCGGTGCTCGGTTGCGAAAACCCGCCGCAGGCTTTTGCTCAGGTCGGCTTTGCTGCGCCGTGGTTCAGTTGCTCGCGGGGCGGCTATAGGTCGCCGTCAGTGAGGCTGTGCCGAGGCTGTTGGCGTTGAGCATATACCCCACCAGAGCCGGCATGGCGCTGGCATCCAGGTCGAGTTTCTCAACACTTAGTGCATGCACAGTGAAGATGTAGCGGTGCGGCTTGTCGCCCGCTGGCGGGCAGGCGCCACCAAAACCCGGCGTGCCGTAATCGGTCAGGCTCTGCACGCTGCCGGCGGGCAGTTCCGCGCCGTTGGCCTGGCCCGCGGCGGCCGGCAGCGCGGTGGTGGCGGCGGGCAGGTTGAATAGCAGCCAATGCCACCAGCCGCTGCCGGTTGGCGCATCCGGGTCGTAGACGGTGATGGCGAAACTCTTGGTACCTGTGGGGGCGTCGCGCCAGTTCAGGGCGGGGGCGCGGTTGTCGCCGTCGCAGCCAAAACCGGAAAACTCTTGCGACTTGCTCAGCGGCTGACCGTCCTTGATATCCGGGCTGCTGAGTTCGAACGCCTGGCTGAGGTTGCAACTGAGCAGGCTGGCGCAACACAGGGCTAAGGCAATGGGACGCATGACGAGGCTCTTTGAAGTGATCGAGCCATGATTATCGGACTGCTGCCTCAGGCCGGCGCGCCCGTTTCGCGCAATCTCTCGCCTGCGCCGCTCATCTGCCGCAGCGCACTGGGCGAACAGCCGAACTGACGCTGAAACGCCGCGGCAAAACGTGAGGGCGATTGATAACCGCAGGCCGCCGCGACTTCGCCCAGGGCCTGCGAACTGCTGCTGATCAGGCTCAGCGCACGCTCCATGCGCGCATCCTGCAGCAGGCGGCGGAACGACAGTTTTTCGCCAGCCAGTTTGCGTCGCAGCGTCGCCCCGCTCATGGCTAGCCGGGTGGCGATATCCTCGGCTTGCCAGTCCTGGCTCAGGTCATTGCGCAGCAGCCGCAGTACGCGTTCTGCGGTGTGTCGGTGGTTTTGCGCAAGCAGGGCGCCGCCCTGGCCGGCAGCGGCCAGGCTCAGCATCAAGCCCTGCCAGGCGTGTTCGGCCTGGGCGGCTTGCAGGCTGCCCAACTCGGCGCTGGGAAGCAGGGCGAGCACGTTGGCGAAGGCCGCGCGGGCCTGTTCCGTCGGCTGAAAGACATCGGCCCTGGCTGGCAGGGTCAGGCGTGCCAGCTGCGGCGCGAACAATTCGTGCAGGCGTTGCCGCCAGCCGTCCAGTTCACCCAGGGCCCAGGCATGGTAATGACCGCTACCCGGGTCCGGCTGGTTGAGCATTTCGATTCGCTGCTGCCCCGGCAGCACCAGCCAGTCACCTGTGTGAGCGGTAAGTTCGCGCTCGCCCAGGCGAATCCGTTTGCAGCCCTCGGTCACCACTATCAGCAGCGGCGAGAGGATCGGCGTGCGGCTCAGGCGCTGGCTCTGATAGCTGTGGAAGGCCAGCAGGGGTAAGAGGCTGCTCATGGTCGAGTCCTTGATCACAGGCGGAACGGCAGCAGGCCGACAACAAGAAGCCCCGCATGGAGCGAGGCTTCTGGTGGTGCAGGGCGGTGCTTACAAACAGGCAGCGGCGCGCAGATCCGCGACCTTATCGGTGTTTTCCCAGGTGAAGGTGGTAAAACTGTCGTCGCCGACGGTCTTCTGCTCCGGGGTGCGACCGAAATGGCCGTAGGCTGCGGTTTCCTGATACATCGGATGCAGCAGATCGAGCATCTTGGTGATGGCGTACGGGCGCAGGTCGAACACCTCGCGTACCAGCTTGATGATCTTGTCTTCGGCGATCTTGTGGGTGCCGAAGGTGTTGATCGAAATCGAGGTCGGCTGGGCCACGCCGATGGCGTAGGACACCTGGATCTCGCAGCGCTCGGCCAGACCGGCGGCGACGATGTTCTTCGCCACGTAGCGGCCTGCATAGGCAGCGCTGCGGTCGACCTTGGACGGGTCCTTGCCGGAGAAGGCGCCGCCGCCGTGGCGGGCCATGCCGCCGTAGGTGTCGACGATGATCTTGCGGCCGGTCAGGCCGCAGTCGCCCACCGGGCCGCCGATGATGAACTGGCCGGTCGGGTTGATGTGGAACTGGGTGTCCTTGTGCAGCAGTTCGGCGGGCAGCACGTGCTTGACGATCAGCTCCATCACGCCTTCGCGCAGGTCGTTGTACTTGACCTCGGGGTTGTGCTGGGTGGACAGCACCACGGCGTCGATACCGACCACCTTGCCGTTCTCGTAGCGGCAGGTGACCTGGCTCTTCGCATCCGGGCGCAGCCACGGCAGCAGGCCGGATTTGCGCGCTTCGGCCTGGCGTTCGACCAGGCGGTGGCTGAAGCAGATCGGCGCGGGCATCAGCACATCGGTTTCGTTGCTGGCGTAGCCGAACATCAGGCCCTGGTCGCCGGCACCCTGGTCTTCCGGCTTGGCGCGGTCGACGCCCTGGTTGATGTCCGGGGACTGCTTGCCGATGATGTTGATGATGCCGCAGGTGTTGCCGTCGAAGCCGACATCCGAGCTGGTGTAGCCGATGTTGCAGATCACGTCGCGGACGATCTGCTCAAGGTCGACCCAGGCGCTGGTGGTGACTTCGCCGGCAACGATCGCCACACCGGTCTTGACCAGGGTTTCACAGGCCACGCGGGCGTGCTTGTCCTGGGCGATGATGGCGTCGAGCACCGCATCGGAAATCTGGTCGGCGATCTTGTCCGGATGGCCTTCGGAGACGGACTCGGAGGTGAAGAGAGAGTATTCGCTCATCTATCGGTTTTCCTGTGTTGACCGGTGGGTGAGGGGCTTGCACACCAATTCACGTTCATCATGAAGCGGCACTTGGGCGGTTGTGTTGCCCGGGCTTGGCGAAATGCCGCACCTGGATTTGGAAACCGTTGCGTAAACCGACATATAGACTTTCGCCGGGCAATAGCCCGGCGGCCATGGCCCAGCGGGCCAGGTCGTCCTGTTCGAAACCCAGCCACAGGTCGCCGCAGGCCTCGCGGGCCCAGCTCTGATTGTGGCTGCACAACTCGGTGATCAGCAGGCTGCCGCCGTGCTTGAGGCGCTGGCCCAGCTGTTTCAGGGCTTCGGCGGGCGCGGCGAAGTGATGCAGCACCATGTTCAGCACCAGGCAGTCGCTGGCGGGGTAGTCGTCGCTCAGGGCGTCGGCCAGTTGCAGCGTCACATTGGCCAGGCCGTCGCGTTCGCAGCGCAGACGCGCCAGCTCGAGCATCGCCGGGCTGTTGTCCAGGGCGGTGACCCGGTCGAAGCGGCGTGCCAGCTCGGGCAGGAAGCCGCCATCGCCGGGGCCGACTTCGAGGGCCGTGGCGTCGGCCGCGAAGCCCAGCGAGTCGAGCAGGGCCAGGGCGCTGTCGCGGTATTGCGGCAAGCCGGCGATCAGGTCCTGCTGGGCCTGAAAGTTCGCCGCCATACGGGCGAAGAAGTCCTGGCTGGCCGCCGCGCGTTGGCCGTGTACTTCGGCGATGCGCCGTTGCGCATCCGCAGGCAGTTCGAGCGCGTCGACCTCGCCGAGCAGCGCCGCATGCAGTGCGCCGCCGAGCTGGTCGCCTTGCGCCAGGGCGCGGCGGTAAAAAATCGCATTGCCCTCGCGGCGCGTGGCCACCAGCCCGGCCTGGGCCAGGACCTTGAGGTGATGGCTCATGCCCGACTGGCCGATGGCGAAGATCTGCGCCAGCTCCAGCACGCCGAAGGAGTCGTTGCTCAGCGCGCGCAGCACGTTCAGGCGCAACGGATCGCCGCCGGCCTTGCACAGGGCGGCCAGCTCATCGGCTGCATCGAAAGGGAGTTGGGTTGCGCGCATATTCATAGGCGAAGCAGTCTAGTCGGTCATTTTTCATCCAGCAATACCAATATCAAAAAGTTTTGATATTGGGCTTTGACGGCTTATCCGCCCGGTAAAGCCAGAAAACATTGGCTCTGCGACTATCTGTGATTGCCCCAATGGGGGTCGGTGGGCGAAAATGCCGCCTTTTGAGGCAGAGTGAAAACGTAGCGAGCGAAGGTTAGGCAAGGCAAAAACAGGCGAGGAAGCGGAGTTTACGGTTGTAAATGAGCATTACTCGCTGTAGCTCGCCCTTTGGGGGTCGCGCTAAAGCGCGTTAGCCGCAAGCGGCTTCCGAGCCTGTTTTTAACGCTGCATAACCGAGCGCAGTAGTTTTCACGCCGCCTGTTTTCCGCCCCCTTCGTCTTAGAAGCAGCCCCCGTAGGAGATTCAGTAATGCCCAGCCGTCGTGAGCGAGCCAATGCCATTCGTGCCCTGAGCATGGATGCCGTGCAGAAAGCCAACAGCGGCCATCCGGGTGCCCCGATGGGCATGGCGGACATCGCTGAAGTGCTGTGGCGCGACTACCTCAAGCACAACCCGAGCAACCCGAGCTTCGCCGACCGCGACCGCTTCGTGTTGTCCAACGGTCACGGCTCGATGCTGATCTACTCGCTGCTGCACCTGACCGGCTACGACCTGGGGATAGAAGACCTCAAGCAATTCCGCCAGCTGCACAGCCGCACCCCGGGCCACCCGGAATACGGCTACACCCCGGGCGTGGAAACCACTACCGGCCCGCTTGGCCAGGGCGTTGCCAATGCCGTGGGCTTTGCCCTGGCGGAGAAGGTGCTAGGCGCGCAGTTCAACCGCGAAGGCCATAACATCGTCGACCACTTCACCTATGTGTTCCTCGGCGACGGCTGCATGATGGAAGGCATCAGTCATGAAGTCTGCTCGCTGGCCGGCACCCTGGGCCTGGGCAAGCTGGTGGCGTTTTACGACGACAACGGCATTTCCATCGACGGCGAAGTCGAAGGCTGGTTCACCGACGACACGCCGAAGCGCTTCGAAGCCTACGGCTGGCAGGTCATCCGCAACGTCGACGGTCATGATGCCGACGAGATCAAGATGGCCATCGACACCGCGCGCAAAAGCGAGCAGCCGACCCTGATCTGCTGCAAGACCACCATTGGCTTCGGCTCGCCGAACAAGCAGGGCAAGGAAGATTGCCACGGCGCGCCGCTGGGCAACGATGAAATCGCCCTGACCCGCGCCGCCCTGGGCTGGAACCACGGCCCCTTCGAAATTCCCGCGGATATCTACGCCGAATGGGACGCCAAGGAAGCCGGTGCCGCAGCCGAAGCCGAGTGGGAACAGCGCTTCGCCGCCTACGCCGCCGCTTATCCCGAGCTGGCCAGCGAGTTCAAGCGTCGCGTCGCTGGCGAGCTGCCAGCCGATTTCGCCGAGAAGGCCGCGGCCTATATCCGTGAAGTCGCCGAGAAGGGTGAAACCATCGCCAGCCGCAAGGCCAGCCAGAACGCGCTGAACGCCTTCGGCCCGCTGCTGCCTGAATTCCTCGGTGGCTCCGCCGACCTGGCCGGTTCCAACCTGACCCTGTGGAAAGGCTGCCAAGGCGTATCTGCGCAGGATGCGTCCGGCAACTACATGTTCTACGGCGTGCGCGAATTCGGCATGAGCGCGATCATGAACGGCGTCGCCCTGCACGGCGGTTTCGTGCCCTACGGCGCGACCTTCCTGATCTTTATGGAATACGCGCGCAATGCCGTGCGCATGTCCGCGCTGATGAAAAAGCGTGTGCTCTATGTGTTCACCCACGATTCCATCGGCCTTGGCGAAGACGGCCCGACCCACCAGCCGATCGAGCAACTGGCCAGCCTGCGCGGCACGCCGAACCTGGACACCTGGCGCCCGTGCGACGCCGTGGAGTCGGCGGTGGCCTGGAAATACGCGATCGAGCGTAACGACGGCCCAAGTGCGCTGATCTTCAGCCGCCAGAACTTGCCGCACCAGAGCCGCGATGCCCAGCAGCTGGGCGATATCGTCCGTGGTGCCTATGTGCTCAAGGACTGCGCCGGCGAGCCGGAACTGATCCTGATCTCCACCGGCTCGGAAATCGGCCTTGCGGTTGCCGCATACGACAAGCTCAGCGAGCAGGGCCGTAAGGTGCGCGTGGTGTCGATGCCATCGACCAGCGTGTTCGATCAGCAGGATGCCGGCTACAAGCAGTCGGTGCTGCCGGTGCAGGTCGGTGCGCGGATCGCCATCGAGGCTTCCCATGCGGACTACTGGTACAAATACGTCGGTCTCGAAGGCCGCATCATCGGCATGACCAGCTTCGGCGAATCGGCCCCTGCGCCGGCGCTGTTCGAGCACTTCGGCTTCACCGTCGACAATGTTCTGGAAACCGCCGCCGAGTTGTTGGACGCCTGAACCCATAGGATGGGTTGAGCTTGCGATACCCATCGCTGCCGATTGATGGGTATCGCTTCGCTCAACGCCATCCTACGGTCGCCATCCATTCGAGATCGCTATGCCCAATCGTCCCTATCGAATCGCCCTTAACGGTTACGGCCGTATCGGTCGCTGTGTGCTGCGCGCGCTGCATGAGCGCGGCGCCAGCGCCGGCCTGGAGATAGTCGCGCTGAACGATCTGGCCGATCAGGCCAGTATCGAATACCTGACCCGCTTCGACTCCACCCACGGGCGTTTTCCCGGCGAGGTGCGGGTCGAGGGCGATTGCCTGCATATCAATGGCGATTGCGTGAAGGTTCTGCGCCAGGCCACTCCGGAAGCTATCGACTGGGCCGCGTTGGATATCGATCTATTGCTGGAGTGTTCCGGTCAGTACACCACGCGCGCCGAGGCCGAGCGTTTCATCGCGGCGGGGGCACCGCGGGTGCTGTTCTCCCAGCCGATGGCCAGCGAGGCGGATATCGATGCCACCGTGGTCTTCGGGGTCAATCAGGCCTGCCTGAGTGGTGCGGAAACGCTGGTGTCCAACGCCTCCTGCACGACCAACTGCGGCGTGCCGCTGCTCAAGCTGCTCAACGAGGCGGTTGGCCTGGAGTATGTCTCCATCACCACCATCCACTCGGCGATGAACGACCAGCCGGTGATCGACGCCTATCACCACGAGGATCTACGTCGCACGCGTTCGGCGTTCCAATCGGTGATTCCGGTGTCCACCGGCCTGGCGCGCGGCATCGAGCGCCTGCTTCCGGAACTAAGCGGACGGATTCAGGCCAAAGCCATTCGGGTGCCGACGGTGAACGTCTCCTGCCTGGACATAACGCTGCAAACCGCCCGCGACACCAGCGCCGAGGAAGTCAATCGGCTGTTGCGCGAGGCCGCCGCAAGCGGTCCGCTGCGGGGCTTGCTGGCTTACACCGAGCTGCCCCACGCCAGTTGCGACTTCAACCATGACCCGCACTCGGCGATCGTCGATGGCAGCCAGACCCGGGTCTCCGGCCCGCGCCTGGTCAACCTGCTGGCCTGGTTCGACAACGAGTGGGGGTTCGCCAACCGCATGCTCGATGTCGCTGAACACTTTCTTGCTGTATCCACTAATTCCGTACCACCAGCCCCCTTGAAGGACTGATCTATGACCGTTCTGAAGATGATCGACCTCGACCTCCAGGGTCAGCGCGTATTGATTCGCGAAGACCTCAACGTGCCGGTAAAAGACGGTGTGGTGAAGAGCGACGCGCGCATCCTCGCTTCCCTGCCGACCATCAAGCTGGCCCTGGAGAAGGGTGCTGCGGTCATGGTTTGCTCGCACCTCGGTCGTCCGACCGAGGGCCAGTACAGCGAAGAAGACAGTCTCAAGCCGGTCGCCGATTACCTGTCCCAGGCATTGGGTCGCGAAGTGCCGCTGCTCAAGGATTACCTCGGCGGCGTCGAGGTCAAGCCCGGCGAGCTGGTGCTGCTGGAGAACGTGCGCTTCAACAATGGCGAGAAGAAAAACACCGACGAGCTGGCCCGGCAATACGCCGCGCTGTGCGATGTGTTCGTCATGGACGCCTTCGGCACCGCCCACCGCGCCCAGGGTTCCACCCATGGCGTGGCCAAGTTCGCCAAAGTCGCCTGCGCCGGTCCGCTGCTGGCCGCTGAGCTGGAGGCGCTGGGCAAGGCCCTGGGTAACCCGGCCAAGCCGATGGCGGCGATAGTCGCCGGCTCCAAAGTGTCGACCAAGCTCGATGTGCTCAACAGCCTGAGCCAGATCTGCGATCAGCTGATCGTCGGCGGTGGCATTGCCAACACCTTCCTAGCTGCAGCCGGCTTCCCGGTCGGCAAGTCGCTGTACGAGGCCGATCTGATCGACACCGCCAAAGCCATCGCGGCCAAGGTCAGCGTGCCGCTGCCGGTGGATGTGGTGGTGGCCAAGGAATTCGCCGAAAGCGCCGCCGCCACCGTCAAGCTGGTGGCCGACGTGGCTGCGGACGACATGATCCTCGACATCGGCCCGCAAACCGCGGCGCAGTTCGCCGAGCTGCTGAAATCCTCGAAGACCATTCTGTGGAACGGTCCGGTCGGGGTGTTCGAGTTCGACCAGTTCGGCAATGGCACCAAGGTGCTGGCCCAGGCCATCGCCGAAAGCCCGGCATTCTCGATCGCCGGCGGCGGCGACACCCTGGCGGCTATCGACAAGTACGGCGTGGCCGAGAAGATCGGTTACATCTCCACCGGTGGCGGCGCCTTCCTCGAATTCGTCGAGGGCAAGGTGCTGCCGGCGGTCGAAGTGCTGGAGCAGCGCGCCAAGCAATAAATAAGAAGAAGTGCCGGGCGATAAAACCTTGGCGCGAGCCGTAGGTCAGTATTCAACTGGCACCGAAAGACCGGGATGCCGGAACACTGTGAGGACAACCGATGCACAAGGCGACGATTGTCATCGCACTGCTAATACTGGTGGCCGGCTGTGCCGGTCGCGCAGCGCCGGATCAATGGACGCACTGGGTCTGCGACAGCGGCGCCGAAGTGTTCTGGCGTTTCGCCGGCGACCGTGATCAGGTCGAGGTGCGTTTGGCGAATGATCAGGCGATCCACCGGTTGCAGCAGGAACCCGCCGGTTCCGGCGCGCTGTACAGCGATGGCCGACTATCCTTGCACCTCAGGGGTGAGGACGGGTTGGTCTACTGGACGGCCGACGATGATTTGATCGGGCGCGGCTGCAAGGCGCCCTGATGCGGTGACCGGGCCAGGCCCGGTTACTCTCCCGGCTAGCTCCGGGCTATATATTGACCCCTTCGCGGGGTGGTGGGTGGGTCGAACGGCTTGCCCGAATATTTGAATAGGGTCCGCCGTTGCGGCAGGCTTGCACGATTAACGACCCTTATTGGGAGACAGGAAAACCATGGCACTTATCAGCATGCGCCAGATGCTCGACCACGCCGCCGAATACGGCTACGGCGTGCCGGCCTTCAACGTCAACAACCTCGAGCAGATGCGCGCCATCATGGAAGCCGCCGACAAGACCGATTCGCCGGTTATCGTCCAGGCCTCCGCCGGCGCGCGCAAATACGCCGGCGCGCCTTTCCTGCGTCACCTGATTCTTGCCGCCATCGAAGAATTTCCGCATATCCCGGTGTGCATGCACCAGGACCACGGCACCAGCCCCGATGTGTGCCAGCGCTCGATCCAGCTGGGCTTTTCCTCGGTGATGATGGACGGCTCGCTGAAAGAAGACGGCAAAACCCCGGCCGACTACGACTACAACGTCCGCGTCACCCAGCAGACCGTGGCCTTCGCCCATGCCTGCGGTGTGTCGGTGGAAGGTGAGCTGGGTTGCCTCGGTAGCCTGGAAACCGGTATGGCCGGTGAAGAAGATGGCGTCGGCGCCGAAGGCGTGCTCGATCACAGCCAGATGCTCACCGACCCGGAAGAGGCTGCCGACTTCGTCAAGCGCACCCAGGTCGATGCGCTGGCCATCGCCATCGGCACCAGCCACGGCGCCTACAAGTTCACCAAGCCGCCAACCGGCGACATCCTCGCCATCGACCGCATCAAGGAAATCCACAAGCGCATCCCCAACACCCATCTGGTGATGCACGGCTCCAGCTCGGTGCCGCAGGAGTGGCTGGCGATCATCAACGAGTTCGGTGGCGACATCAAGGAAACCTACGGCGTGCCGGTCGAGGAAATCGTCGAAGGCATCAAGCACGGCGTGCGCAAAGTGAATATCGACACCGACCTGCGTCTGGCCTCCACCGGCGCCATGCGCCGTTTCATGGCGCAGCACCCGAGCGAGTTCGACCCGCGTAAATTCTTCGGCGAAACGGTCAAGGCCATGCGCGACGTGTGCATCGCCCGCTACGAAGCCTTCGGCACCGCCGGCAACGCCTCGAAGATCAAGCCGATCTCCCTGGAAGGCATGTTCCAGCGCTACGCCAAGGGCGAGCTGGCCGCCAAGATCAACTAAGGCCGCCAGGCACAAAAAAGCCCGCAGCGATGCGGGCTTTTTTGTGGGCGCAGGGTAGGCGCTTACAGGTGCTTGATCTCCAGTCGATCGAAAGTGGCCTGGCCCGCCTCGGTTTCATAGCCGGTATTGTCCTGGGTGTAGACGCCGGCCTTGAAATACAGCGGTTTGACGGCCCAGTCGGAGCTGATTCGGGCGTTCCAGTTGTGGCCGTAGGAGGTGATGCTCAGCGTGCCGTTGGGCGTCAGGTGAATGTAGTAGGTGAAACGCTGGTTCATCGGCACGCCGCTGGCGATGGTGATGACCTGGCCGCTGGCGTCGCTGGGGTTCATCCGCACCTTGGCCACTATGTTGCCGTCGCCCCGCCAGGCCTTGTACTGGTACTCCAGTTTGAGCAGGGGGCTGGTGCTGTTTTTCGCATGAATCTGACCGATGACGATCTTGCCGGTCGAAGGTACCTGGTCGACCCGCAAGGCGGCGCCCAGGCTGTTATCCGCCTCGGGATATAGCCAGTTGCGCAGGCTGCCGTCGGCATAGGTTTCGCGCAGTTCGCTGCGGGGGTACGAGGCGTTTTCCGTGGTGGTGCCGTTGACCGGGGCCCAGAAGATGATGGTTCCGTTCGCATTCTTGAAGTAGTAGTCCTGAAAACCGCCTGCCAAGACCGGGGTCTCGATGACGGTGGCGGGGACTCCAACAGGGATGCTCAGGTTCCAGGTGGCGAGGTCGATCATGACTGACTCCAAAGTGTGGCGCGGCTGTTTCAGTCGGTGCACATCTCATCCTCGAGTCAGTAACCCTTACTCGGCATCCAGCCAGTGGCAGACGAACATGAAGCGGGTGGCGCGATGTCGGTTAATGGGCGGAGCGCACCGTCGTGGTGTCTCCTGGCGCCGTTATATAGGGGGATTTTCGAATACGTAAGCGGTTTTCGACGAGATGTTGGCGTCAATATTTTGGTGATTATGCCGCTGGCCAGCCAAACGCCATTAATTGGTGGCGTCGCGCCATATTTGCTAAACGGGGAAAAATCGATGTTGATGCGCCGTAAATGTTTTATTGGCGCCATTTATTTGTTGTTTTTACCTGGCGAGGCGTGCAGAAAGGCGAGAGAAAACTTCGGGGAAATCCGATGAGTGGTAGCGTGAGAAGGGGATTTAAAGCAGATGGAAACTGGCGCCTTGGGTGAATTGGGCTACCCACTGTCCAGCGAGGGATTCGGTACACTGCCAGACATGCCGCTCGGCAATTTCACATCGAGAACCCGGCCGGTGACCAAAACATACGAGGCAGAAACCGCTCCATGACGCCGCTCAAGTACCTCCAGGCGTATCCCGCCAACCTGCAAGAGCAGATCCGTCAATTGATTGCGCAGCAGCGCCTGGGCGATTACCTGAGTCAGCGCTATCCGGGGCGCCACGCTATACAGAGCGACAAGGCCTTGTATGTCTATGTCCAGAACCTCAAGCAGGAACACCTGCGCGATGCGCCGGCGATCGACAAGGTGCTGTTCGACAATCGTCTGGACCTGACCCATCGCGCCCTGGGCCTGCATACCGCGATTTCGCGGGTACAGGGCGGCAAGCTCAAGGCGAAAAAGGAAATCCGCGTGGCCTCACTGTTCAGGGAGGCGGCGCCGGCATTTCTGCAGATGATCGTGGTGCACGAGCTGGCGCACCTGAAGGAAGCCGAGCACAACAAGGCGTTCTACAAACTGTGCGAATACATGCTGCCCGGCTACCACCAAGTCGAATTCGACCTGCGCGTGTACCTGACCTGGCGCGAGCTGCCGGTCAGCGGCGCAGCGCCAGGTTGAGCTGGTCGACCACTTCCGCCCAATCGGCGTCTTCGAGAATTTCCTCACGCAGGAACGCCGCCTGGGCGTTGCTCCAGAAGGGGGCGGCGGCGAGCGGGCAGGTGGGCGGCAGCGGGGCATGTTCCGCAATAAAGGCGTCAATGGCGGCCTGATCGTTCGGCAGGCCGAGTTGTTTGAACAGCGATGGTAGCGAATGCATGGGGTTTTCCATGATGGACTCCTCTTGGCTGTGGGCGAGGGGGACGCCGCCGGGCGTGTTTTCAGCCTAGCGCAGTTCACCGCGGGCGGGCCAACTCGGGTGTGCACCTGATCAGGCTACTCGGGTCGGCAGGCGCTACGCTGTTTGCTAATCTGCTGGGACTCACCTGCGTAGCCGAGGAGCTGCATGGTCGCTACCCTCTTGCGTAACCTGTTGGTCTGGAGTCTGTGTTTGGGTAGCGAAGTGGCGCTCGCGCGCGAATGGCTGGCGGTAGGTACCAACTTCCCTCGGGTCTTCGAACGGAGTGCCGAGGGCGAGTATCGCGGCCTGAGCGTTAGCGTATTGCGCCAGGCGCTCGCCACGCTCGGTGATAGCGTGCGCTTCGAACTGCATCCCTGGGCACGGGCGCAATACATGGTCGAGCAGGGGCAGGCGGATATCCTCATCGGCCCCTACAAGACTGCCGAGCGCGAAGCGCGTTTCGCCTTCTCGGCACGGGCCTTCTACCGCGATCTCATAGTCTTTTACGGGCGTCGCGACCGACTACCGACTTGGTATGGCGATTACCAGACGCTGCCCCGCGAACCTATCGGTGTGGTGCGCGGCTGGGCTTATGGAGCCCGGTTCGACCAGGCGCGGCCTATCCTTGATCTGGTCAAGGTTGAGTCGGTGGAAAATGGCCTGAGAATGCTCAGAATGGGGCGTTTGCTGCTGCTCGCGAGCAACCAGCGCAACAGCCTCCCGATCATCCTGAAGCTTGGCCTGCGCGATGAGATCGTTCAGCTGGAGTCGCCGATCTCGCTGGAGGATGGCTACTTTGCCTTTCCCAAGCGTGCCAGCCATGACGCCCTGCGTGAGGATGTCGATGGCGCGCTGGAGGGCATGGTCGAGCGAGGCGAGTTGGCGCGCCTGGCCAAGCGCTGGCAGGTTGAGGTTCCCTGAGTGCTGCAGTGCTCTGCTCAAGCGACGCGTAAAACCTGGTAGTGCTGTTTCAGTGCACCCACCTGAATGTCCACGCCGTCGCCCTCGGTGCAGCCGATCAGGGCGCGGCCGAGCGGCGCCCGCGGACTGATCAGCAGTATTTGTTGCATATTCCACTGCAGTTTGAGGCCGGCCCCTTCGGCCACCAGCAGCACGCACTGTTCGGCGCCCGAGGCGTCGGCCAGCCACACCAGGGCGCCGAGCTGAATACCTTGGTCGGGATCGTAAGGCTGCAGCTGCAGCTTCTGCCAGGCACTCAGGCACAGGCGGATTTCCTCCACGCGGCGCGCTTGCCCGGCGGCGAGGTAGGAGGCCTCCAGGCCGAGGGTGTCGTATTTGTTCTCGGCGATGTTTTCTTCGTGGGTGGCCGTCTCGTAGGCCGTCAGGGCGGCCTGCTCGGTTTGCCTCAGGGTGGTACGCAATTGTTCGAGGATCAACTGCAGCAGCGGAGCTTTATTCACGGCGGGCTCGTTGGGGTGAAAGTGGCTGGATTATCGCGACAGAACCGGGGCTTTGCACCAAAGTATAGTGTCGCCGGTGCCGCGGATCGCGGCACTCTGGACGGGTCATCATTCAAACTGAGGCTATGGGGTATGGATTTTCTGCGTTCTATCGGGCTGCTTTTCCTGTTTTTTCTGGTACCGCTGGGCGCCTTGCTGGTCAGCTATCCCGTGGCGATCGCCGATGGGTTGAGTGCGTTGTTCGGCGTCGCGGTAACCCGCGGCAATCTGGCGGCTGGCTTCCTGCTGCTGACCGTGGTCTGCCTGAAAATCGATCTGACCCTGCGCCGCCGTGCCCAGGCCCGCGCCGCAGCCTGATCGTCGATCGCACTTGCATTGCCGTTCGTGGTGCGAGACAAACCTGCCCCATCGCGGCTGATAGTGGTAAAGTCGCGCGCAACTTTTCGTGCGTGGCCGGTCGATATGATTGGCGTCTGCGGGCTGTAAACAGCAGCCGTACGCACGGTTTTTTCCGCCTATGTCGACTTACATTAGTCCCGGAACCGCGTAATGCTTGCCAACCTGATTGAATTTGTTACGACCCATTTTGTCCTGAGCGGCATCTTCGTCACCCTCCTGGCGCTGCTGGCCTTTACCGAGATGCGCAAGGGCGGCCAGAGCCTGGGTAGCCGCGAGCTCACCGCGCTGATCAACCGTGACGAGGGCGTGGTGCTGGATATCCGCGCGCAGAAGGATTTCTCCGCCGGGCATATCGTCGGTGCGCTGCATATTCCTTTTGAAAAAATCGCCGCGCGCATGGCCGAGCTCGAGAAATACAAGGCCAGGACCATCATCGTGGTCGATGCCATGGGCCAGCATGCCGGCGCCGTCAGCCGTGACCTGAAGAAGGCCGGTTACAACGCCGCCAAACTGGGCGGCGGGATTGCCAGCTGGCGCGGCGAAAACCTGCCGCTGGTCAAGTAACATGCCGCATATCGTCATCTATTCCAGCGACTGGTGCCCCTACTGCATCCGCGCCAAGCAATTGTTGGTCGGCAAGGGCGTGGCATTCGAGGAAATCAAGGTCGACGGCAAGCCCGACGTGCGCGCCGAAATGACCCGCAAAGCGCGGCAGACATCCGTGCCGCAAATCTGGATCGGCGACCACCATGTGGGCGGTTGCGACGATCTCTATGCCCTGGAGCGCGCCGGCAAGCTCGATGCGCTGCTCAAGGCTTAACCCTCTCTCTACATTCGATTAAGAAGGCTTTGCCATGACCGAACAAACCAGCAACGGCGCCGCGCAAGACGAACAGAACCCACAGTTTTCCCTGCAGCGCATCTATGTGCGCGACCTGTCGTTCGAAGCGCCGAAGAGCCCGGAAATCTTCCGTCAGGAGTGGTCGCCGAGCGTCGCCATGGACCTCAACACCCGCCAGAAGAATCTCGATGGCGATTTTTATGAAGTGGTGCTGACACTTTCCGTGACCGTGAAAAACGGCGAAGAAACCGCCTTTATCGCCGAAGTGCAGCAGGCCGGCATCTTCCTGATCAAGGGCCTGGACGCCGCCTCCATGAGCCACACCCTGGGCGCCTTCTGCCCGAACATCCTGTTCCCGTATGCCCGCGAAACCCTCGACAGCCTGGTGGTGCGCGGCTCGTTCCCGGCGCTGATGCTGGCCCCGGTAAACTTCGACGCCCTGTACGCGCAGGAACTGCAGCGTATTCAGCAAGCTGCCGAAGCAGCACCGACGCACTAAAGCGCGATGCTGGATCTGTAAGACAAAAAGCGCCTGCGGGCGCTTTTTTGTTGGGCTGGGGTTGTTGTTTATTGGCGAAGCCGTGATACCGCTGTTGGGTTACGCGGCGACTTGGATTGCGAGGCGGCAAGGATCTGTTGATTGCAGTTAACCCAACCTGCTTACTCAGCCCCCACCTTCAACGCCTTACTCCATGGCAAAGCCTTGCTGGCGCCAGGCTTCGAACACCACCACGGCGACGGCGTTGGACAGATTCAGGCTACGGCTTTCCGGGCGCATGGGCATGCGTAGGCGCTGTTGGTCGGGAATTTGCGCGAGCAGATCGGCCGGCAAGCCGCGACTTTCCGGACCGAACAGCAATAAGTCACCCCGACGAAATTGCATTTCGGCATAGCTGTTACTGGCTTTTGTGGTAAATGCCAATATCCTGTCACTAGCGGTATCTGTGATACATTCCGCCAAAGAATGATGGCGTTTTAATGTCGCGTACTCGTGATAATCCAGCCCGGCGCGGCGTAAGCGTTTATCGTCCAGCTCGAAGCCCAAGGGCTCGATCAGGTGCAGCTGGCAACCGGTGTTGGCGCATAGGCGAATGATATTGCCAGTGTTCGGTGGGATTTCTGGCTGAAACAGAACGACATGGAACATTGATCGAGCTCAGGGAGAGGGCCAAGGGATACAGTCTACAGTGTGCCGCCGTTTATCGGCCGTCGCCATGGCGATGGATGAAGTGGAATTCGGGTGACACAGGGGAATGCAGTTAGTGTGGTTCACTAGAAAAAAAATAAGAAATGAAGGACTGTTGGGCATCGAATTCGGACCTGAGGGCATCGCCCTGGCGAACGTACTGCGTACGCCCGGCGAAGTACCCCGGCTGAATCATTGCGAGTTCCGCGCCGCCCCTGCATCCGAACAACCCGCCTTGCTCAAAGCCATGGTTGCCGAACTGGGCCTCGACGGTCTGCCGGTCAACCTGGTGCTGCACCCCGCTACTTACCAGATGCTTTTGCTCGACAGCCCTGAAGTTGCGCCCGAAGAGTTGCGCGATGCGATGCGCTGGCGGGTCAAGGAGCTGATCAGCGAGCCGCTCGATCAGGTCGTCGTCGACGCCTTTCCTCTGCCTGCCGATGCCTATCGCGGCCGCTCGCGCATGGCCTATTGCGCGGTGCTCGGCAAGGCCGAGATGCAGCGGTGGGGCGAGATGATCCGGCACGCCGGGCTGCGCCTCGGCAGCATCGACGTCACCGAAATGGCCTTTCGCAATCTCGGCTTGCTGGCCGGCGCCGATGGCATGAACCTGGCGTTGCTGCGCCTACGCTCCACTGAGGGGCTGATCTGTGTGCAGCATGGCGCCGACCTCTATATGGCGCGGCGCATCGAGCACGGTCTGGAACAGGCCGGCCAGGAATTCTCCACCGTCACCCTGGAAATCCAGCGCTCCCTCGACTACTTCGAAAGCCAGCTCGGCAAGGGCTATATCAACCGCCTGCTGCTATTGCCGATGAAGCGCGATGGCAGCGCGGCGTTGCAGGCGCTGGGCAGCGGTTTGGCGGTCAAGCTGCAAGCTCTGGATTTGCGCGAGCTGTTCGTCGAGCAGCCGGCCGCCGATCTAGACGAACAGCAGCAGGCTTATTGCATCACGGCGGTTGGCGCCGCGCTGCGCCAGGAGGCGCCCTGATGCAGAACATCAACCTCTATCAGGTCGAACGCAAACGCCGCGGCGGGCCGCGCCGCTCGCAGATGCTCCTCGGCCTGCTGGTTCTGGCGCTGTTGTGCGGCCTGCATGCCGGCTGGTACGGCTGGCAATTGCACAAGGGCGCGGCACGCTTGGCGCAGGCGGAAAACCAGGCGAAGCACCAGGAAGACCTGCTGGCCGCGGCCAAGGCGAGTTTCGTCGCGCCGCAACTGGACAGCCGTCTGCCGGCCGAACTGTCGGCCCGCGAGGCGGACAATCGTCAGTTGCAACAGATGATCGGCTACCTGCAAGTGCTCGCCAGCCAGCGCAATATCGGTTTCGTCGCCCCGTTGCAGGCGCTGGCCGACCAGCATCCGCCGAGCGGCCTGTGGCTGACCGCGATCAACCTGGAGGCCGGCGGTACGCAGATGCGCTTGCGCGGGCGCAGCCAGAACCAGGAGCTGTTACCCGAATACTTGCAGCGCCTGGGCCAGAGCCCGGTATTCAAAGGGCGCGAGTTCGCCCGTTTCGACGTGCAGCGCGGCGACGACCAGTTGCTGCGGTTCGACCTGTCCTCGCGGGTCGAGGCACTGGAGAAGGCCGATGAATAAGTGGTTGTTACGCTGGCAGGGCATGGCCCCGCGCGAACAATGGCTGGGTTATGGCATTGCCCTGGTGCTGGCCGGGGTCGTCTATCTGCTACTGCTCGGCGATCCGCTGGCGGCGCGGCTGGCCAAGCAAACGACCAACTACAAACTCGCTGAGGCGCGCCGCCTGGAAGCCGAGAGCGGCATCGCCACCTTGCAGGCGCAACTCGCCGCCGACCCCGGCATGCAATACCGCAGTGCGCTGCTGGCCGCCGCCGCGAGTCGCGAAGAATTGATCCGGCAGATCGATGCGCACACCGAGGAGCTGATCACCCCCGAGAAGATGAAAGCCCTGCTCGAAGATCTGCTGCGCGCCCAGCCAGGGTTGCGCCTGGTCGGCCTCAACAGTTTCAGCGAGCCGGTGCAGCTTCCCGCTGCCGCACCTGCTGCGAGCGCTGCCGGCAGCATCGCGCCAACCACCGCGCCGGTGACGCTCTACCGACATGGCGTGCGCCTGCAGCTCGAGGGCGGTTATTTCGATTTGCTAGCCTATCTACAAGCGATCCAGGGCAGTGCCTGGTCACTCAACTGGGACAGCCTCGACTATCAGGTCGGCGAAGCCGGTCCGGCGCGGGCCTCGATCAGCTTGCAGCTGTATACCTTGAGTCGGCATGCGGGGTGGGTCGGTGTTTAGAACCTTATGTCTGAGCCTGCTGTTTGGCACTGGCCTGGTCGCGGCCCAGGGCGTCGACCCGACCCAGCCGCCCGCCGATCTGTTGCCCGTGCCCGGCGATGCAGCGCAGAGCGAAACCATGCCCACGCTGCAGTCGGTGCTGCGCACCGCCAAGAGTAGCCGCGCGGTTATCGACGGGCAGAACCTACAGGTCGGCGACGAATACGCCGGCATCCGCGTGCTGGCGATCTATCCGCAAGCCGTATTGATCGAACGTCGGGAGCAACGCCAACTGTTGCGCCTGGCCGAACCCGTTTTGCAACCGAGCCGATGATGCCCATGATGCTGAAACTTCCGCCACGCCTCGGCCTGCTGTTGGGCCTCACCGCATTGCTGAGCGCCTGCCAGAGCTTTAAAGACGGCGACCAGCAGCTGTACACGCAAAGCGGCAAGCTGCTCAATGAAAGCCTGCAGCAGAGCCAGGGCAAAGTGACGCCGCCGCCCTCGGTGCAAGCCGCGCTGATCCCGCCGTTGAGCGATAGCCGCCTCGGCGAGGGGCCGCGCTTCGACGTGGCGGCCAAGGACATGCCGGCCCAGGAATTCTTTCTCAGCCTGATGGAGGGCGCCGGGCAGAACCTGGTGGTGCATCCCGAGGTGTCCGGCAATATCACCTTCAGCCTGCGCCGTGTGACCCTCGACGAAGTGCTGGCCGCGGTGCGCGACAGCTATGGCTATGACTTCCGCCGTACCAGCTATGGCTATCAGATCCTGCCCAACCGGCCGATCACCCGCAGCTACGACCTCAACTACCTGAACCTGCAGCGCATCGGTCAGACCGATACCCGGGTCAGCTCCGGGCAGGTCGAAAGCAGCGATAACGGCGACTCAGGTAGCAATGGCAGCAACAGCAACAGCAACAGCAACAACAACGGCAGCAGCGGGCGCTCGGTGACCACCCTCAATGCCAGCCAGGTCAGCACCTCCAGTGATGTCGACTTCTGGCGCGAAGTGCAGCAGGTGGTGAGCATGATCGTCGGCAATGCCGAAGGCAGCAGCGTGGTGGTCAATCCCCAGGCCAGCATGCTGGTGGTGCGTGCCAACAGCGCCGCTCAGGAGAACGTCGCGCGCTTCCTCGAACAGGCGCAACACAACCTGCAACGCCAGGTAATTCTGGAAACCAAGATTCTTGAGGTGGAACTGTCCGACGGCTTCCAGGCCGGGATCAGTTGGGACCAGTTGGGCGGCGATGTCAGCACCGCGCTGGACGGGGCGGCATTGAGCGGGCCGAGCGGGATCGACGGGGTATTCAGCAGCGTGCTCAGCCTCGGCGACTTCACCGGCTTGATCCAGTTGCTGGAAACCCAGGGCGAAGTTCGGGTGCTGTCCAGCCCGCGGATTTCCACGCTGAACAATCAGAAGGCGGTGATCAAGGTCGGCACCGACGAATTCTTCGTCACCGAAGTCTCGTCGAGCAGCAGCACCACCACCGCCGCCGGAGTCACCGAGCCGAGCCAGGACATCACCCTGACGCCATTCTTCTCCGGCATTTCCCTGGACGTGACGCCGCAGATCGACCAGAACGACTACGTCACCCTGCATATACGCCCCACGGTGAGCCGCGTGCGTGACCAGAACAAGGTCATCACCCTGGGCCAAGACAATGTCTTCAACCTACCGCTGGCGCTGTCCACCACCCGCCAGTCCGACTCCATCGTGCGCGCCCGCAGCGGCCAGGTGGTGGTGATCGGCGGCCTGTTGCAGAACAGCAGCGACAACACCGACGCGGAAATTCCCTGGGCCGGCAAACTGCCGCTGGTCGGCAACCTGTTCAAGCAGCAGCGCAAATCGCTGCTGAAAAGCGAGCTGGTGATTCTTGTACGGCCCCAGGTGATCGCCGAGGACGTTTGGCTCGACGAGTTGCGCAAGAGCGCCGAAACCTTCAAAGAGCTGAGATAAGGCGATGTATCAAGCCTTCTTCGGTCTGGCTGAGAAGCCATTCGCGCTGACCCCCAACACCGGCTTTCTGGTGCAGCTGGCGCCGTACCAGGCTTGCCTGAATCTGTTGCGCGTGGCGCTTGCCGAGGGCGAGGGCTTTATCAAGATCACCGGTGAAGTCGGCACCGGCAAAACCCTGCTGTGCCGCACCTTGCTCAATGAACTCGACTATCAGCGCTATCAGATCGCCTACCTGCCCAACCCCGGCCTGACCCCAGCCGGCCTGCGTCAGGCCCTGGCGCGCGAACTGCACATTACCAGTACCGACGGCGCCACCGTGCTCGATGCCCTGCAGCGCCGCCTGATCGAACTGGCCGCCGCCGGCAAAAGCACCGTGGTGCTGATCGACGAAGCCCAGGCGCTGCCGCCGGAAACCCTGGAGGCGCTGCGCCTGCTAACCAACCTGGAAACCCAGCAAGCCAAGCTGTTGCAGGTGGTGCTGTTCGGCCAGCCGGAGTTGGACGAGACCCTGGCGCGTAACGAGTTCCGCCAGTTGCGCCAGCGCATCACCTTTTCCTATCGGCTACGTCCGCTGGATGTCAAAGACACCACCCGTTATCTGCAAGAGCGTCTGGCCGTGGCCGGTTATCGCGGCGAACCGCTGTTTTCGCCGGCGGCGGTGCGCCGCCTGGTGCGCGGCAGCGGCGGTATTCCGCGGTTGCTCAATATCCTCGCGCACAAGGCGTTGATGGCGGCCTACGGCGAAGGCCGGCGGCAGGTCGGCAGCCGCCATATCCGTCGCGCGCAACTGGACACCGAAGGCGCCGAGCCGTTTCTGCGACGCAGCCCCGGATGGCTGGGCTGGAGTCTGGTCGCCGGGAGCCTCTGCGTGCTGGCGCTGGTGGGCGTCTGGTCCTGGTCGCCGGCCTTGCAGGAGTTGCTGCCATGAGCCTGGTCAACGACATGCTGCGTGACCTCGAGCAACGCCGCGCCGCGCCGACCGAGCGCCTGCACCTGGATGGCCTGTACGCGGTCGACGAAGCCGCGGCCGCGCGCCGCGAGCGCATCGAACGGATTCGCCGCGGTTCGATCTGGTTTATGGCGGTGATGCTGATCGCCGTGCTGGTCGGCCTGATGATCGGCAAGGTGGTGAGAACCTACGGGCCGTTGAAGCCTGACGCCGTCGTCGCGTCTGAGTCGGTAACGGCCGTGCCGGCTCAAGCGCCGGTGCCCGCGCCAGTGCCTGCGCCCGCGCAATTGCTCGAAGTGCTGCCGCAACACGACAGCCGCGGTCTGGTCCTGCAGTTGCTGTTGGACCGCGCGGTCGGCTACCAGCGCACCGAGGAAAGCGGCGCGGTCAGCTTGCGCCTCAATGGCGTGCGCATGGATGGCGAGGCCCAGCGCGGGCAGATGCGTCGCGACGGCAATAGCCTGTCCTGGCGTGTCGAACCACGTGGCGACGATGTACAGATTCTGCTTGTCGGGCTGGCCGATAGCCTGGTGGTACATGACCGCCTGGAACCGGCCGGCGATCGCTGGGTACTCTGGATCGAAGTGCCTCTGGGTGCAGGGCAGGCCGAGGTCGAAGCGCCGCAGGAGCCGCTGCCGGTGGCGACCACGCCTTTCGATCCCGAGGTCGAGGTGCCGGCTTGGCTCAACCAGCCCGTGGCCCGCGCCGATGCGCCGCCAGCCCAGGCGATCGCCGCTGCGCCCGCAGCGGCCGCCCCTGAACGGATTCCCGGGCCGCCGCAGGTGAAGATCGAACCCTACCAGGCAGATCCCCTGACCCTGGCGCGCCAGGCCCTGCAGGACGGCGACTACCCAGGCGCGATTCGCCAGCTGGAAGCCTTACAGGCCAGCCGCGGCGACGACCCGCAAGTGATCCGCTGGTTGGCCCGCGCCTACCTGGGCGGCGGCGAACAGGCGCGCCTGCTCGAGTGGTTGCCGGGCCGCCTGGCGCTGATGCCCGACGACAGCGAACTGCGTTTGCTGCTTGGTCGCGCGCAGTTGCAGGCCGGTGACAATCAGGGCGCGATCGCCACCCTGGAGCGCAACGCGCCGCCCATAGTCCGTGAGCCGACCTACCATGCCTTGCTCGCGGCGGCCTATCAGCAGACCGGGCAATGGCGCGAGAGCGCCGCGCTCTATCAACGCCTGAGCGAACTGCAACCGCGGCAAGCCACCTGGCAACTGGGCCTGGCCATTGCCCTGGAACAACTCGACCAGCCAGCGGCGGCCGTCAGTCATTACCGTTTGGCCCAGCAAGGCGCGGGGCTGGACGACAGCAGCCGACGTTTCGCCAGTGAACGCGCAGCAGCGCTAGGAGGCCGTTGATGGCTCAGGGAGACGTGCGGCAGAACAAACTGCGCCTCGGCGATTTGCTGATTCAGGCCGGTCTGATCGACGACAACCAGTTGCAGCAGGCGCTGCAGGAGCAGAAGCGCAGCGGCTCGAAACTCGGCCGCACGGTGGTCGACCTCGGCTTCGTCGACGAGGTGCGCCTGCTCACGGCGTTGTCCGAGCAGCTGAAGATTCCGTTTATCGACCTCAAACACTTCAAGTTCGACAACGCCCTGGTGCAGACCCTGCCCGAGGCGGTGGCGCGGCGTTTCCGCGTGATAGTGCTGTCGCGCGAGGGCGGCGGCCTGCTGGTCGGTATGTCCGACCCCCTCGACCTGTTCGCCCTCGACGAGATGGAACGCATCCTCAAGGTCCGGGTGCAGCCGGCGGTGGTGCGCGAGGCCGAGCTGCTGGCGACTCTGGACACCGTCTACCGGCGCACCAGCGAAATCGCTTCGATCGCCGGCGAGCTGGAAGGCGAACTCAAGGACAGCGACTTCGACCTGTCCAAGCTCGGTGCCGACAACAACACCGAGGCGCCGGTGGTGCGCCTGCTGCAAACGCTGTTCGAAGACGCGGTGCAGATGAAGGCCTCGGACATCCATATCGAACCCGACGAAGGCGTGGTGCGCATTCGCCAGCGCATCGACGGGGTGCTCAACGAGCAGGTGATGAAGGAGGCGCGGGTCGCCTCGGCGCTGGTCATGCGCCTGAAGATCATGTCCGGCCTGGATATCTCGGAGAAACGCCTGCCCCAGGACGGCCGCTTCAATATCCGGGTCAAGGGCCGCAATATCGACGTGCGGGTCTCGACCATGCCGGTGCAGTTCGGCGAGTCGGTGGTGATGCGCTTGCTCGATCAGAGTGGCGGCGTTTCCAGCCTCGACGTCAGCGGTATGCCGCCGGACATGCTGGTGCGCTTCCGCCGTCTGCTGCAGCGGCCGTTCGGCCTGGTGCTGGTTACCGGCCCCACCGGCTCGGGTAAGACCACCACGCTGTATGCCGGCTTGGCCGAATTGAACAGCCCGGAAAAGAAGATCATCACAGTGGAAGACCCGGTGGAATACCGCCTACCGCGGGTCAACCAGGTGCAGGTCAACGCCAAGATCGACCTGAGCTTCGCCCGCGTGCTGCGCGCCGCCCTGCGCCAGGACCCGGACATCGTGCTGATAGGCGAGATGCGTGACCAGGAAACTGCGGAAATCGGCCTGCGCGCGGCGCTGACCGGTCACCTGGTGCTCTCCACCCTGCACACCAACGACGCCCTGACCTCGGCCATGCGCCTGGTCGACATGGGCGCCGAACCCTTCCTGGTAGCCACCGCCTTGAATGCCGTGTTGGCCCAGCGCCTGGTGCGACGGGTCTGCGAAAACTGCATGGAAGAACACGACGCCGAGCCGCGGCAGCTGGTGTGGCTGGAATCGCTGTACGGCAGCTCGCTGGCTGGGCGCAGCTTCAAGCGTGGTCGCGGCTGTCACCGTTGCCACAACACCGGCTATTCCGGGCGCCTCGGTGTCTACGAGCTGCTGGAACTCGACGAAGAAATGATCGCCGCACTACGGCGTAACGACCCCCAAGGCTTCGCCGTGGCCGCCCAGGTCAGCGCGCACTACCGACCGCTGGCCGCCTGCGCTTTGGACTATGCCCTGGCCGGGATCACCAGCATCGAGGAAGTGCTGAAAGTCTGCGCCACCCTGACCGATGAGGCGGTGGCCTGATGCAGGTGCCTTCCCGTAGCCCGGATGCAATCCGGGAAATCCTCCATCCCGGATTGCATCCGGGCTACGGGATCTGTGTAGGGTGGATGACGCCTTTTTCATCCACCATCGCAGTCGGTGGATGGGTGAAGCGTCATCCACCCTACGTTGCTGCGGGGGCGCGATTGCCATGAGCCAGTTCCATTACACCGGCCGCGACGCCCAAGGCGGCAAGATCAGCGGCAGCCGCGAAAGCGTTTCGGCCGACAGCCTGGCCAGCGAACTGCTGGCGGAAAGAATTACTCCATTGCAGATCGAGGAACAGGCCGCGCAACAGGGCGATGATGTCCTCGCCACGCTCAAGGAGGCCCTGCGCAGCAAGAAGGTCGAGCTCGACGAGCTGATTATCTTCTGCCGGCAGATGTTCAGCCTGAGCAAGGCCGGGGTGCCGATCATCCGCGCCATCGGCGGCCTCGCCGAGTCGCACCGCAACCAGTATTTCCGCGAAGTGCTGCAAGAGGTGCGCGGCGATCTGGAAGGCGGCATGAGCATGGCGGTCTCGCTCCACGCTCACCCCAAGGTGTTCAACACCCTGTTTATCAGCATGATCAGCGTCGGCGAAAACACCGGCCAACTCGATCAGGCGTTCAAGCAACTGTCCGGCTACCTGGAGATGGAGCGCGAGACGCGCAAGCGGATCAAGCAGGCCACCCGTTACCCGCTGTTCGTGATGTCGGCAATGGCGGTGGCGCTGGTGGTGATCAATATGTTCGTGATCCCGGCGTTCGCCAAAGTGTTCGAGCAGTTCCGCGCCGAGCTGCCGCTGCCTACGCGCATTCTGATCGGCACTTCGCAGTTCTTTCAGGATTACTGGTGGCTGATGTTGATCGGCGTGGTTGGCGCGATTTACGCCTTCGCGAAATGGAAGAAGACCGAGGCCGGCGAACTCAAGTGGGACCAGATCAAGTTGCGCCTGCCGATCGTCGGCGGGGTGTTCGAGCGCATCGCCCTGGCCCGCTTCACCCGCACCTTCGCGATGATGTACCGCGCCGGCGTGCCATTGCTGCAGACCTTGTCGATCAACAGCGCCACGGTCGGCAACCGTTATATCGGAACCGCCATCCTCGGTATGCGCGAGGGCGTGGAGCGCGGCGAGGCGCTGACCAGCACCGCTTCGGCCAGCGGCCTGTTCACCCCGCTGGTGCTGCAAATGGTCGCCGTCGGCGAGGAAACCGGCGCCCTCGACGACCTGTTTATCGAAGTGGCGGATTTCTACGAACAGGAGGTCGACTACGACCTCAAACAATTAGCGGATGCCATAGAACCGATCCTGATCGTGGCCATGGGCATTCTCGTGCTGATTTTGGCTCTGGGGGTCTTTCTACCGATGTGGGAACTGGCCTCGGCGGCCAAGGGCGGGCGTTGAGCCCGGACTATGGCGTCGACGGCCAGGTACGCCTGGCACGGCGCTGGGGGCGGGCGGTCTGCGGCCTGATTCTGCTCGGTCTGGCATTGGCCATGGCCTGGAAGATCATGCAGGTCAGCGAAGCGCGGGCCAGGCAGGCCACGCTCGAACACCTGGCTGCCAGCCTCAACAGCCTGGCGGCCGAACACATCGCGAAAGACCAGGTACTGGACCCGGCCTGGAGCAAGACGAATCCGTTCGTCCTGCTGCGTTGGCAGCAGGACAACTACTGCGGCGAACTGGCCGCCGGCGACAAACCGCGAGCCGGCTGCTGGTACTGGTTGCCGGCCCACGCCTGGGTGCTTTACCAGGCGCGGTTTAGCGACGGATGGACATTAGGGCAGGGCGAGCTGTATGCATATCGGCTTCTGGTACTCCCCGACAGAGTGTTAACTGGGTCACACTTACTGCAGCCCATGTTTGCCCTTGAGCTTGAAGCGGTACCTGCAACGGAGTTATCCGCACAGGGTTGGTTAAGCAACTGAGGAAACGGCATGAAGAGCAATAAAGGTTTTACCCTGATCGAACTGGTAGTGGTGATCGTCATCCTCGGCATTCTCGCCGCAGTGGCATTGCCGCGGTTTATGAATGCCACCAAAGACGCCCACCAGGCCGCTGTTAATGGGGTTTCCGGCGCGCTGGCTTCGGCTGTCATGCTGGTGCGCTCACAGTACGAGCTGAACCGCAATGGCGGTACCGAGGGCTGCGCGGGCACTCCTGCCAATTGCCAGATCGATGTTCAGGGCTTCGGTAATGAGACTGTCGATGTAAATGCCAACGGCTTTCCAATCGGAACCAACGCCACTGGCACGCCCGCCGCAACGGCCACCGTGGACGCTGCCGCCTGCATTGAAATTTTTCAGAACGTGCTGCAAGGCTCCGCACCTAGCGTCGGCTCCGCTGCAACCAATGATTACGTTGCCACTGCGGCTGGCACCACCTGCACCTTTACCTACCAGGCCGATGGTGCTGATGACTTCATTACCTACAATGCCAATACCGGCGATGTAGCCTTTACCTTCAAGTGATCGCCACGGGCGAAGAGAGAGACCCATGAAAAAACAACAAAGCGGTTTCACCCTGATCGAGCTGATTATGGTGATTGTGATCCTGGGAATTCTGGCGGCATTTGCGTTGCCGAGGTTTGCGGATTTTAGTGGTCAGGCGCGTGATGCGACGGTAAATGGCCTAGCGGGGAGCCTGCGCTCCGCGTCGGCTATTGCGCACGCAGCACAGCTTGCTGCTGGCGCTAGCGGTAGTACTAGCGTCACTCTAGAAAATGAGACTATCACCATGATTGACGGGTATCCCACTGCCGACGCTACTGGCATTGAGAGCGCTGCGCAGGTTGATGGAATCACCTCTTCTGGCGGTGGTGCTACTGCAGGCGCAACCATCACTTTTACGCCAGATGGCGGTGGTGCGACTTGCCAGGTTACCTATACGGCTGCTAATGCCGGTGCTACCCCTCCAACGGCAGCTGTTGTAACGGTTACTGATTCAGGTTGCTGAGTTAGTTAGATGCCGATCCATCGCGGCTTCACTCTCATCGAGCTGCTGATGGTCATCGTGATCATGGGTACCCTCGCTGCCGTGGCGGGGCCGCGCTTTTTCGATCGGCAGGTGTTCGATGAGCGCCTGTTTTTTGAGGAAAGCCTGACCGCTGTGCGCTATGGGCAAAAACTGGCGGTGGCCAGCGGTTGCCGGATACGAGCCCGGGTCGATACCGCTGGCTATGCACTGTCCTACGCTTCTGCGTGCGGCGGTGTGGCCGCCGGCGCCGCGGTAGGGCATCCGTCCGGTGGCGACTATGCCGCGGGCAATCCTCAAGCCGTTACGGTGGCGCCCGCCTTGGACGTCACCTTCGATTCCCTTGGCGCGGCCAGCGGGGCGGCCAATACCGTCACCTTCGGCGGCGCTTTTACCCTGAACGTGCATCTGGCCACCGGCTTTATCGAGACCACGCCATGAGTCGGGTCAGCACGCTATTCCGTAGGTTGGCGTTGAGCCTGCGAAACCCAACACGAGCTGCAACGCAGCTCCCGAGGCCGCACCGTCAAACCGGTGCGCCAAGGAAAGCCTCGTTGGGTATCGCTGCGCTCAACACCAACCTACCTGCCTGCCACACCACTTATCAGACACAACGCGGCATGACCCTGGTCGAGCTGGTTATCACTATTGTGATTATCGGCATCGCCGCTGCCGCGCTGTTTTCTGCGATGGCGGCGATTACCGGGCGCTCGGCCGACCCGATGCTGCGCCAGCAAAGCCTGGCGCTGGCCGAGGCCTATCTCGAGGCGATCAGTACGCGCCCCTATGCCGAGTTGCCCGCGGCGGCCCAGAGCGCGTCGGCGCCAGAAGACGTCGAAGGCAACCCCATCCTCAGCGACTACCGGGTGGCGGTCGAAGTCGACGATGCTTCCGCTCTGAACGGCGTCGCCGCCACCCGCATCGATGTCACGGTTACCGACCCGCAAGGACAAACCCTCGAACTCAGCGGCTGGCGTACCTGTTATGGAGAGGCCGGATGCTGAGCGGCCCACGCCTACGCCAGGCGGCCTTTACCCTGGTCGAGCTGGTAATGGTGATCGCCCTGGCGGGGCTGATCGCAGTGATGATCAGCACGGTGATGTCGCGACCCATGCAGGGCTTCGTCGACCAAAGCCGCCGTGCGGAGCTGGTGGATCTGGCGTCCAGCGCCTTGCAGCGCATGACCCGGGATATTCGCCTGGCCGTGCCGAACTCGGTGCGGGTTGCCGGCGGCACGCGCCTGGAATTTTTACGCAGCCCCGGCGGCGGCCGCTACCGGGCCACTCTCGTCAATGGCGTGCGCCAGGACCCGCCGCAATGCGTCAGCGACCCCTGCGTTATCGAGGTGCTCGGTCCACTGATCGGCGTCGACGATTGGGCGGCGATGAACTGGATGGTGGTGTACAACATCGGCAGTACGGCGAGCGGCGACAATACCTGGCCGCCGCTGGATGGAACGCTGGCGGTGATCAGCCCCACGGTCGCCATGAGCTATGTCGCCGGTGACCTGAGCCTGGCTGGCGGCGGCATCGAGAACTTCCGCTTCAAATATGCCTCGCCGCAGCATCGTTTCTTTCTCGTGGATAAAGTCGTCGGCTATCGCTGTACGGGCACTGCGATAGTACGTGGCGAGTTCGATACCCTGGCGGCGCCTGGTGCCTACGATTACAGCAGTGCCAGCACTGTGGTCGATCATGTCGATTGCGTTAACAGCGGCTTTACTTACGATCCCGGTACCAATACCCGCAGCGGGTTGGTGACAATCAGGCTGACGTTGCGCCAGGACGGCGAAACCATCACCCTCTTGCAACAGGTCCATGTCGACAATGCGCCTTGAATCAAGCGAGCGGGGCTTCGGCCTGGTGGCGGCGATGTTTCTGATCATCATAGTCGCGGTGGTCATCGCCACCATGGCCCGCCTGGCGGTGACCCAGAATGCCACGACCAGTCTGGCGATCCAGCAGGCACGGGCTTATCAAGTCGCCCGCGCGGGGTTGGAATACGGTATTGCTCGGGTTCTCGCCGATGCGGCGTGCGGCAATTTCACCCTGGATGGCTTCGCGGTGCTGATGAACTGCACGTCCAGCAGCACGCCGGTGCTGGATGAGGAGGGCAAGAGCAGCGCGACCCTCTTCTATACGGTCGAAGCCACGGCGACCTTTGGCTCGCCCGCAAGCCCCGATTACGCCTATCGCAAGCTGACCGCCGTGGTGGAGAAGCCATGAGCCGCATAAATATTGCCAGTCGGTCGGACGCCGTTGCCCCGCGGTCTTTAACCATGAGCCTGATCGGACTGATGTTGGTTCTACTGGCCAGTCTTTGCAGCCCCCAGCTGTGGGCTGCAACCTGCAGTTCGGTATTTCCCGCCAGTATCACCGGCAGCAGCGCCAATCAGTTCGATCTGAGTAGCGTAGCCTGGCAAAACACTCCGGCGCTCGGCGCGAGCAACCGCAGTTTGGGCGCGGGGGATCATTATTTCGGCGGTGGCGGCACTTTCAATGATTGGACCCTGGCGGCTACCGGCGGCGCCAGTACTCGGGTCTTTGTCAATGGCAGCCTGAGCATTGCCAATAACAGTGTGCTGAATGCGGGCGGTAACCCGGAAGATCTGATTCTGGTGGTCAACGGATCGCTGAGCCTGGGCAACAATGTTGTGATCAACGGTTTTGTCTATGTCACGGGTAGCATTGGATTTGGCAATAACCTGCAACTCGATGGCGCTATTACCGCCGCGGGCTCGACTAATAGCCCCGGCGGTAGCACCAGTCTGAACTATAACGATGCGGCCATCGACCTGGCCGGCTTCGGCGGCCTGTGCAGCCCGGCAACCGAGCTGCGCTTGAGCTGGTCGCTGGATGAGTCCGCCTGGACCGGAGCGGCCGACGAGGTGGTCGACAGCTCGGGTAATGCTCTTAATGGCACGGTGTTCAATGGCGCCGATACGGCCGACAGCGCCCCGGCATTGCCGGCACAGAACTCCCTCGGCACTTGCGCTTACGGCACTTTCAACAGCGCGGCCAACCAGTATGTGCAGCACGTTCATAACAGTCTGCTGACACTGCAGGACAGTTTCACCATCGGTCTATGGGTCAAACCGAGCACGTTGCCGGCCTCGGGGTTGATGAGCATTCTGTCCAAGGACGAGAACTACGAGTTCCACCTCAAGCCCAATGGCACGGTCAACTGGTGGTGGCAGACCACCGGGCCCAACGCCACCCGCGAATTCGACAGCAACGTCGCGCTGACCCCGGGGCAGTGGAGTCATGTGCTGATTCGCTTCGCCCCGAACGATCAGCGCATCTATATCAACGGCAGCCTGGCCGGCCAGGCCAGCTTCAGCGGTACGCCGCTGGCCAATAGCGATCCGTTGCAGTTGGCGACGGATCAGAATTTCTCCGGCCGCTACTTCAATGGCCAGTTGGACGAGTTGCGCATCTACAGCGGCGCGCTCTCCGAGGCGGCGATCAGCGCTCTGGCGAGCGAGCGCCATCAATGCGAACTGGCCCTACAATGTTTCAATGACGACTTCGCTCGCACCAGCCTGGGTAGCGATTGGGCTGTCGCCAGCCGCGGCGCCACCACCTTCACGCCGACCATCGACAGCGCGCGCATGCGCCTGACCAGCAACCAGGGCAACGTCGCCACTTCCTCGACCTTGCAGCGCCTGTTCCCCGCCGCGGGCAACTATATCCAGCTGCAGTTCAAACACTACGCCTACAACGGCAGCGGCGCCGACGGCATCGCCGTGGTGCTCTCAGATGCCAGCATTACCCCGCAGCCGGGCGCCTTTGGCGGGCCCTTGGGTTACGGCACCCGTGGCGATGCGGCCAACCCCGGTTTCGCCGGCGGCTGGCTGGGCGTGGGCATCGACGAATACGGCAATTTCTCCACCGAGGGCGGTAGCCCCGATGACGGGCCGGGGCAGCTCAACGATTCTGTGGCCATCCGCGGCTCTGGCTCGGAGGCGACCGGTTACCACTATATCGCCGGCACCCCGGCCAACCTCAACCCGGCTATCGACGCGGCGGCCAGCACCAGCGCAGCACCGGGGCACACTTACCGCATCACCCTGGATGGCCGCGTCGACGGCCAAGCCCTGGTGACCGTCGAGCGCGACAGCGGCGCTGGCTTCGTGGTGTTGCCCAACCTCGATGCGGTGGATGTTCTGGCCTCTTTTGGTCAGGCCGCGCTGCCGGCCAACCTCTTCCTCTCGCTGACCGGCTCGACCGGCGGCTCGACCAATATCCACGAGCTGGACGACCTGCAGGTTTGCGCCACTACGATCAATCCGATCGCCGAACAGATCGACCATTTCGACTTCGCCTATGCCAGCCCCGCCCTGACCTGTAGCCCGCAGCAGGTAATCGTTCGCGCCTGCCTGAACGCCGACTGCAGCTCGCTCTATATCGATCCGGTCACAGTGAGCCTGGCCCCCACCGGCGGTTGGACCGCCAGCACGCCCGCCAGCGTCAGCGGCAATGTTCTCAGCTTCAGCGGCGGCAGCGCCGTCCTGCAGCTGCGCAACACCACGGTCGGCCAGGTTGCGGTTGGCGCGCTGGCCTCGACACCCACAGCTAAGCCGAACAGCCAGACGACCTGCTCGACGGCGAATTGCCTGATCGATTTCCTCGACAGCGGCTTTATCTTCGATGTGCCCACGCTGCTCGCCAACAAGGAGTCGGCCGATATCGGGCTGTTCGCGGTGCGCAAGGACGACAGCACCTCGGCTTGCGTGCCGGCTTTCGAATCGGGCACGCGCACCTTGCGGTTCTGGTCCGCTTACGACGATCCGAACAGCGGCACGCGTACGGTGCGGGTCAACGGTACGCCGATCGCCGGCAGCGCGCCGGGTAGCGCTGTCGACCTGGACTTCTCCGCAGGCGCACGAGCGACTATCCGTGTGCACTACGCCGATGCCGGCCTGATGACCCTGAACGCGCGTTATGCGCCAACCGCCGGAGATGAGGCCGGGCTGGTGATGAGCGGGGCCGATCAGTTCGTCAGCAAGCCCGCGGGTCTCTGCGTTTACAGCGACTCACCGAATAGCGACTGCGCCGCCGGTGATGCCGCTTGTTCGGCATTTGTCGCCGCCGGCGATGGCTTCCGCTTGGGCGTGCGCGGCGCCAGCTGGGAGGCGGACGGGGACGCGGATTTCTGCGACAACGGCAGCACGCCGAACTATCGCCAAGGCGACATCGCTCTCGCCAGTAGCCTGGTTGCGCCGGTGGGTGGGGCTGCCGCCGTGTTGGGCACGGAGAGCCTGGATATAGCCGCGGCCGATGCGGGGGAGGCGATTCTGACCAGCCAAAGCGTCTCAGAGGTTGGCGTGTTCACTATCAGTGCCACGCCGGCGGCCGGTGGCTATTTCGCTGAGACCGTCGCTGCCGGTATCAGCGCCAATCTCGGCCGCTTCTACCCGGCCAGCTTTGATCTCGTAGACCCCAGTTTGACGCCGGCTTGTGGCATCTCGACCTATGCCGGCCTGATCGCTCAGCCCGGGCCGCCCGTACAGGCGGAAAAGGCCGGGCAAGGCTTCGCCTTCAGCGGGTCGCTATCGGCGCGCAACCGTGCCGGTGCGGTGACGCGAAACTACACCGGCGATTTCGCCAAATTGAGCGGCGCCGATATCGTCTACAGCGATCCAGGCGGCATGGGCATAATCGCCGTCAGCGGCAGCGACTTGAGCGCAGGTAGTGCGGGCAACGGCTACTTCGATTACAGCGCCAATGACGCGGGCTTCCTGCTCAATACGCCGCGCGCGCCTTATGACTTGGCGATTCTCACTACCGCGACCGACAGCGATGGCGTGACCGGTAGCGTCCTCGACTCGGAAACCAGCGACTTCCGCCTCGGCCAGGCACGGATCGGCAATGCTCATGGTTCCGAGTTGCAGGATTTGGCTGTGCCCTTTACCGCCGCCTATTTCACTGGCAGCGGCTATGCGCCGAACCCTTTGGACAGTTGCAGCGACTTCGCGGCGGTCACATTGGGCACCTATCAACGCAGCGACAGCGGTAGCGGCGTGCCGACGCTGGGCAGTGGCCCTTATGTTGCGTTGACCGGTCTTGGCAACTACCTGTTGAGCGCGCCGGGCGCCGATAGCTCGGGCAGCCTGCCGCTGACCTATGCGGCGCCGGCCTGGCTCAGGTTCGATTGGAATGGCGATGGCGTACTCGACGATCCGAGCGGCCTGGCGACTTTCGGCATCTACCGCGGCGCCGCGCCTCTGATCTTCCGCCGTGAAGTCTATGGCCAATAGATGAGCCCGATTGGGGCATGCTGCACCAGAACGATACATGCGGACGCAAGGGCGCTGTACGGGGTTCGAGGTTGCTTTGCCACCCATGGGCATCCTGGCTAGGGCCTGGAGGCCCTGTATTCCGTGGGCTACAAACGAAAAAGGCCACCTCGAGAGGTGGCCTTTCTGCTGCGGGTGTAAAAGAGGGGAATCCCCGGCCTGCCTGTACCAAGGCCCCCAAAACTGGAGTTACCTGATACTAAGCATCAGATGTGCCAGTTTTATGAACCGAGGTCGTTTCTTTGCTATTCATGTCGCTAAAGGTCGCCTTTGTCGCTTATCGCTCGTTTACCAGCAAAGCCGTAAGTGCTGCGCGCAGGGGCTCGGGAATGCTCACCGGGCGATTGCTCTGGCGCTCGACGAAGACATGCACGAAGCGCCCTGCCGCACAGGCCTCATCCTCTCCGGCCTTGAACACCGCCAGCTCGTATTGCACCGAACTGTTGCCCAGCTTGCCGACCCGCAGGCCAATCTCGATGCGCTCGGGAAAGGCGATGGAGGCGAAATAGTCGCAGCTGGAACTGACCACAAAACCGACCACGCTGCCGTCATGGATATCCAGGCCACCGACCTCGATCAGGTAGGCGTTCACCGCGCTGTCGAAGTAGCTGTAGTAGGTCACGTTATTCACATGACCATAGAGATCATTGTCGTGCCAGCGCGTGGTGATCGGTTGGAAGTGCAGGTAGTCGCTGCGCAGGTGCTGGGGTTGGCTCATATATGTCCTTGTGGTTCTTCGGTTCTGGGGATCGCCGGCCATACGGAGAGAACCTGGTGCTGAACGAGTAGGGCGGACATGCCGCAGGCTTGGGGGCTCGCGGTGGACAAAGCTTCGCTATGTCCACCCTACATCGCTCTTGTAGCCCAGATGCAATCCGGGGAGCGGTATTAGCCACGCTATATTTCCCCGGATTGCATCCGGGCTACGTATTGCTTGTCTTGATTGCAAGAATCATGGGTTCCCGCCCTACAACAAAAGCTCATCGAGCGTGCCTCAATAGGCTGCCTGATAGATGGCCAATGCCTGAGCCTCGTTGATCTCACGTGGATTATTCACCAGCAGGCGTTGTTGCAGCATGGCGTCGGCCGCCAATTGCGCGAGCATGTTTTCAGGCACGCCGGCATCGCGCAGGCGTGTGGGCAGGCCGCTGCGCGTGCTGAAATCGGCCAGCGCGCCGATAAATTGCTCGGTTTGACTCAGCGCATCGCCGGGGCGCAAGCGCTCGCCGAGCACCAGTGGCGCCAGTTCGGCATACAGCGGCGCGGCCGCTTCGGCGTTAAAACCGAGTACATGGGGCAGCACCAGAGCGTTGCTAAGGCCATGAGGAATATGGAAATGCCCGCCTAACGGATAGGCCAGCGCATGCACCGCCGCCACCGGCGCATTGGCGAACGCCTGGCCGGCCAGGCAGGCGCCGAGCAGCATGGCCTGGCGCGCCTCGCGGTTGCCGCCGTTGTGCACCGCCTCGTCGAGGTTCGCGGCGAGCAATCGCAGGGCCTCGCGGGCCAGCAAGTCGGACAGCGGATTCTTCTTCAGCGCGCTGGTGTAGGCCTCGATCGCATGGACCATGGCGTCGATGCCTGTGGCGGCGGTCACAGCCGCTGGCAGACCGAGGGTCAGCTCGGCATCCAGCAGCGCCAGATCCGGCAGCAGCAGCGGCGAAACCACGCCCATCTTGGTGGTTTCGCCGGTGGTGATGATGGCGATCTGGGTGACTTCCGAGCCGGTGCCGGCGGTGGTCGGCACCTGGATCAGCGGCAGGCGCTGGCCACGGGCGTTACCGACGCCATAGATATCCGCCAGGGCCTGCGCGCAATCAGGATGGGCGAGCAGGGCGACCAGTTTGGCCACGTCCATCGAACTGCCGCCGCCAAAGCCGACGATCAGCTCGGCGCCCAGCGCCTTGGCCTGGGCCACCGCGCTCAGCACTATGGCTTCGGGCGGATCGGCGAGCACCTGATCGAATACCTCAATCGCCACGCCGGCTGCGGCGAAACCGGGGAATACCTCGTCCAGCAGACCGAGCTTGCTGATGCCAGGATCGGTGACGATCAACACCGAACGCGCCCCGCGCTCCTGGCACAAGGCGCCCAGGCGGCGCGCGGAGCCGACTTCGCAGATGATCTGTGCGGTGGTGGCGAAACTGAACGGATGCATGTACCGATCCTCTTGTTCTATGTAGCCCGGATGCAATCCGGGGAATATGCGCGAGCCCGCCGCGGGTCACTTCGGCATAGGCAGCGATACCCATGCCGATTGTTGGGTTTCGCTGCGCTCAACGCCAACCTACCAAAGCACACCAACCTACCAAGGCGCTGCGGCGGGTCAGAACGCAAAGCTCTGCTCGGGCATCGCCATCAAGCAATCCGCACCGCCGAGCAACGCCTCGCGATGGCCGCTGGCCCGCGGCAGCACACGGCGCAGATAGAATTGCGCGCTGTGCAGCTTGGCCTGGTAGAACGCCGCCTCGCCAGTGCCCGCCTCCAGCGCATCCTGGGCCCGCGCCGCCGCCTGCAGCCAGAAGCCGGCGAGCAACACATAAGCCGAATACTGCAGGAAGTCGACCGAAGTGGCGCCGATTTCCTGTACGTCGCGTTGGCTCATGGCCAATACCTCGGTGCTCAGCTCGCGCCATTCGCCGAGACGCGCCTGCACGGTGCTGGCCAGTTCGGCGAGCGCCGGGCGAGCGGCCTGCTGATCGCACAGCTGGCTGAATTCGGCCTGCAGAGCCGAGAGCTCCGCGCCGCCGTCGCCGAGCAGCTTGCGGCGGATATAGTCCAGCGCCTGGATGCCGTTGGTGCCTTCGTACAGCTGAGTGATGCGACTGTCGCGCATCAGCTGTTCCATGCCCCACTCGCGGATAAAGCCGTGGCCGCCGTAAATCTGCACGCCATGGCTGGCGACTTCCTGGCCCATATCGGTAAAGAAGGCTTTGACGATCGGGATCAGCAGTGCCGCGCGCTTGCCGGCGGCCTTGCGCTCGGCGACAGCTTCGGCGCCGTGTTCCAGATCGAGCTGGCGCGCGGTGTAGGCGGCGAGCATGCGACAGCCTTCGACCAGGGTTTTCTGGGTCAGCAGCATGCGCCGCACATCCGGATGGACGATGATCGGGTCTGCGGCTTTGTGCGGCTCGGCGGCGCCGCTCAGGGCGCGCGATTGCAGACGTTCGCGGGCATAACGCAGGGCGCCCTGGAAGGCCGCTTCGCCAATACCCAAGCCTTGCAGGCCGACCTGAAAGCGCGCGTCATTCATCATGGTGAACATGCAGGCCAGGCCCTGGTTGGCTTCGCCGACCAGCCAGCCGGTTGCGCCGTCGAAGTTCATCACGCAGGTGGAGGCGCCCTTGATACCCATCTTGTGTTCGATGGCGCCGCACGACAGCGCATTTTTCGCCGCCAGTACGCCGCCGGCGTCGACGGCGAACTTGGGCACCAGAAACAGGCTGATGCCTTTCACGCCGGCTGGTGCGTCAGGCAGGCGGGCCAGCACCAGGTGGACGATGTTCTCGGAAAAATCCTGCTCGCCGCCGCTGATGAAAATCTTGCTGCCGCTGATCTTGTAGCTGCCGTCTGCCTGGGGCTCGGCCTTGGTGCGCAGCAGCGCGAGATCGGTGCCGGCCTGGGGTTCGGTGAGGCACATGGTGCCGGTCCACTGGCCGCTGACCATTTTCGCCAGGTAGCGGCTTTTCAGTTCATCGCTGCCATGCTTGTGCAGGGCCAGCACCGCGCCCTCGGTGAGGCCGGAATAGACGCGGAACGACAGCGAGGCGGCCATCAGCATTTCATGGAAGGCAAAGGCCACCAGCTGCGGGAAACCCTGACCGCCGAACGCTTGCGGCCCGGTCATGCCGGCCCAGCCGTTGTTCACATAATGCTGGTAGGCATCGCGGAAGCCGTCGGGAGTGGTGACGGCGCCGTCGATCAGTTGGCAGCCTTGCTCGTCGCTGTTGCGGTTGAGCGGGGCGATTACCTGGCTGGCGAATGCGCCGGCTTCCTCCAAAACGCCATCGATCAGCTCGCGGTCCAGGCCGTTATTCAGGCGTGCGCAGTGCTCGCTGACATCGAACAGCTCATGGAGGACGAAGCGCATGTCGCGCAGCGGGGCCTGGTAGCTCATAGCTGGCCCTCGCGTACGTCGGCGAAACGCTTGCCGTCAGCCGCCAGAAGCCCGATCAATTTGGCCGGCTGCCAGTGGTCGCCGAACAGCGGCTGCAAGGCTTTCAAGCGCTGCTCGATCGCCGCCACGCCCTGGCTGTCGGCCCAGGCCATGGGCCCGCCCTTGTCGGCTGGGAAGCCGTAGCCGTTGAGGTACACCAGGTCGATGTCATGACTGCTGGCGGCGATATTTTCTTCGAGAATCTTTGCCCCTTCGTTGACCAGGGCGAGCAGGCAGCGTTCGAGGATTTCCGTGGTGTCGATATCGCGCCGGACAAAGCCCAGCTGCTCGGCGACCCGCTGCACCAAGGCGTCGACTTCGGGGTCGTGCTCGGCCTGGCGGCTGCCCTCGGCGTAGCGGTAGTAGCCCATGCCGGCCTTCTGGCCGAAACGGCCGAGTTCGCAGAGGCGGTTGTCCACCTGCACCGTCGGCTCGTCCTGGCCGCGGCCGGCGAGTTCGCGGGCGCGCCATTCCAGATCGATCCCCACTACGTCGTACATGCGGAACGGGCCCATGGCGAAGCCGAAGCCCTGCAGCGCCGCGTCCACCTGATGCGGATAGGCGCCCTCCAGCAGCATCATCCGCGCCTCGCGTACATAGGTGTGCAGCATGCGGTTGCCGATAAAACCGTCGCAGTTGCCGGCTACCACGCTGACCTTGCCGATGCGCTGGCCGAGTGCCAAAGCGGTGTCGAGCACGGCCTGGCTGGTGCGCGCGCCGCGGACGATTTCCAGCAGCTTCATGATGTGCGCCGGGCTGAAAAAGTGCAGGCCGAGCACCTGCTGCGGGCGCTGGGTAACGGCGGCAATGGCGTCGATATCCAGCGCCGAGGTGTTGCTGGCGAGAATCGCAGAGGGTTTGAGCAGAGCATCCAGCGTGCGAAAGATCTGCTGCTTGAGTTCGAGATTCTCGTACACCGCCTCGATCACCAGATCGGCCGTGCCCAGCGCCGCATAGTCGCTCACCGGGACGATACGGGCCAGGCGGGCGTCGGCCTCGGCCTGATCGATGCGCCCGAGTTTGAGGTTATGCGCCTGAGTCTCGGCCACGGCTTTCAGCGCCTGTTCGAGCATCTGCGGGTTGTTGTCCAGCCACAGCACCGGGATGCCGGCGTTGGCCAAACTCATGACGATGCCGCGGCCCATGGTGCCAGCACCGATCACGGCCGCCTGGGTGATGGAGAAAACAGCGTGGCTCATGGTCATGCCTCATATGCCGAAGAAAATTCGCATCACCATAAGCAAGACGGTAGTATTTTTGAAATTTAGTCTTGTGATATGTGCTATTCGTTTACTGAATATATTTGCACCTGTGCTCCAGCCCGCATGGCGCAGTTGCCGGATTTCACCCATGTCGGCGTTCGCGCCATAAAACCTCAGGCCTTAACGTGCTGCCGAATTTCGATCTGAACCTGCTGCGGATATTCGATGCCCTGATGCGCGAGCACAATGTCTCGCGCGCGGCCGAACGCCTGGCGCTGAGCCAGCCGGCGGTCAGTAACGCGCTTGGTCGGCTGCGCGAGTTGCTCGACGACCCGTTGCTGGTGCGGGTCGGCCGCAGCATGCAACCGACGCCGCGGGCGCTGGCCCTGGAGGCCCCGATACGCGCTGCCTTGCAGCTGGTCGAGCAGAGTTTGAGCGGTGCCGAGGTATTCGACCCTTCCAGCAGCCACCAGCATTTCAGCATTGCGGTCACCGACTACGTCGAACTGATTTGCATGCCGCGCCTGGTGCAGCAGCTCAGCGAACTGGCGCCGGGTATCCGCCTCGATATCCATCATCTGGGTTCGACCCTGCCCGCGGAGGCGCTGGATAAAGGCGAGCTGGATCTGGTGGTGGGGCGCTTCGAGACGCTGCCGACACGCTTCGCCCGCCGTCACTGGATGAGCGAAACCCTGCAATTGGCGCTGCGTCGTGGGCACCCGCAAGTGGCGGGCGAGCTGGATTTGCAGACCTTTCTACGCTTGCGGCATTTGTGGGTGCATGGTGGTCAGACCCGCGGCATGGTCGACCAGTGGCTGGGAGAACAGGGACTGAGCCGGGAAATCATCTACACCACGCCGAATTACCTGCAGGCCGCGCATATCGTGGCCAGCAGCGAGCTGGCGGCGGTACTGCCCAGCCAGTTGGCGCGCTATTTCGCGGCTTTGTTGCCGCTGCAGTTGTTCGATCTGCCGTTCGAACTCGGGCCTTTCCATCTGAGTATCGTCAGCCTCGCGCAACGCCAGCGCGATGCGGCCTTGCAGTGGTTGATCGAGCGAATAGTGGCGTTGGCTGGGCGCACTGAATAGCCGGCAGTGCGAGGTCTGCCGGCCTGGAGGCGGGGAGGGTCAGCGTCGACGGTGAATCAGGCGGCCAGGCCTTCGCAGATCAGCATGCCATGCGTGACCAGCAGGCTGCGGTGGCCGTTTTGCAATCTCAGCGGGCTGCGCGAGGTAATGACCCAGCCGTTGCCGAGCAATTTTTCGATGTGGATACGAAGTTCGGGGAGATAGCGTTGTTCTTTCATGGTGGAGTCCCTTCTACTACCTATGACAAAAAGGGGGAGGAGTACGTAGATACGGCTCATCCGTGAGTGATGTCACATAGAGTAGTGGCACTTTGACCTGTCAAAAAGTGGCGATCTGCTATTGGCTTGTAGGTGATTTGCGCTAAACATCTATAGCGTTTGGCTTACAGCGTTGTTTTTATGACCGGTCGGTCATATTTGTCGCCTTCACCTTCACCTTCACCTTCACCTTCGAGCCTTGGCGAGCTGAATTCCAGATAGCCGTCCTCCACCTTGCCGTAGCGCAGCAGCGCGAGGTCCAGCAGGTAGTTCTGATACAGCTTCCACGGCGAGCGGTCGCCTTGCTTGGGCAGCTTGTAGGCGGCGCGGCGGATATAGCCGGAATCCAGGTCGATGAAGGGAGCCTCTTTGGCCTGGCGAGCAGGGTCGCGCGGGGTGCACTGGCGCATGCCGAGCGCATCCATATGGTTGATCAGGCGACAGAAGTACTCGCTGGAGAGGTCGGCCTTGAGCGTCCAGCTGGCATTGGTATAGCCCATCACAGTGGCGACGTTGGGCAGGTCGCGCAGCATGATGCCGCGGTAACCCATGCTTTGTGCGGCGTCGAACGCTTGGCCATCCACCGCCATCTGCATGCCGCCGAACAGCAGCAACTCCAGGCCGGTGGCGCTGACGATCACATCGGCCGCCAGTTCTTCGCCGGACTGCAGGCGGATGCCGTGCTCGGTAAAGCGCTCGATCTGCGCCGTCACGATCGATGCCTTGCCAGCGCGCAGCACCTGGAACAGATCGCCATCGGGCACTACGCACAGGCGCTCGTCCCAAGGCTTGTAGCGCGGGCTGAAGTGGCGCATGTCGAAATCTTCACCCAGCTGGCGCCGGGCCTGGCCGAGCAACAGCTTGCGCACCAGGGCGGGCCTGGCCTTGGCCAGTTTGTAGAAGAGCATCTGGAAGGCGACATTGCGCGTGCGGGCCAGGCGATAGACGAGTTTTTCCGGGAGAAAGCGGCGCAGGAAGTTGGCCACCTTGTCGCGTTTGGGCAGCGCCACCACGTAGCTCGGCGAGCGCTGCAGCATGGTCACGTGTTGGGCCTGTTCGGCGAGCGCCGGCACCAGGGTCACGGCGGTGGCACCGCTGCCGATCACCACGATGTTCTTGCCGCGGTAATCGAAGCCCTGAGGCCAGTGCTGGGGATGGATGAATACGCCGCGGAACAGCTCGTGACCGGGGTAGTCCGGGGTGTAGCCGGCGTCGTAGCGGTAGTAGCCGGTGCACAGCATCAGGTGATTGCAGCTCAGCGTCAGCGCCTCGGCGTCTTCGCCGCGCGCGACCTGCAGGGTCCAGCGTGCCGATGCGCTGCACCAGTCGGCCTTGAGTACCTTGTGGCGATAGCGGATCTTCGCCTCGATGCCGTATTCGCGGGCGGTCTGCTCGATATAGGCGCGAATCGACGGGCCGTCGGCGATGGCCTGCGGGTCGCTCCAGGGTTTGAAGTTGTAGCCGAGCGTGTACATGTCCGAGTCGGAGCGGATGCCCGGATAACGGAACAGGTCCCAGGTACCGCCCAGAGCCTCGCGGCTTTCGAGAACCGCGTAGCTTTTGTTCGGACACTGCTGCAGTAAATGGCAGGCGGCACCGATCCCGGACAGCCCGGCGCCGATGATCAGTACATCCAGGTGTTCCGTCGCCATACCCGCTCCCCGCGCCATTCGTCCGTGCCCAGGGTGTTGACCATGGGCCTGTACTCGATGATCCCGCCAGATACTGGCGCCGACCCTTAGTTATGGCCCAGATCGACGAAAAGTGCAGGTGCGACAGTAAAAAACTGCCGGTTGACGCATGGCCGGACGCTAGAAACGGTTGCGGATCACCACTTCATCGAACGGCAGTTTGCCGATACGTGGCTTCGGTTCCACGGTCTTTTTCCCTACCGCGACCATCAATGCGATCACATGGTTGTCGGGCAGGTTGATCAGCTTGCCTACGGCGTCGAAATCGAAACCGTCCATGGGGCAGGAATCGAGACCCTTGCCACGTGCGGCGAGCATCAGGGTTTGCGCCATCAGGCCACAGCTACGCATGGTCTCGTCACGCTGCACCTGCGGTTTGTCGCGGTAGTAGTTGTCGATGGCGCCGGCCATGAACGCCTGCACTTCCGCAGGGGCGCCGTCCCAGACCCGGATGACATCCTGCTCCCAGCTGTCGAGCTTGGCGCACACCACCACCAGCATCGAGGCATCGGTGACCTGTGCCTGACCCCACGCCACTTCGCGGAGCTGCTGACGCAGCGCCGGGTCGCTGACCTCGACGAAGCGCACATGCTGCAGGTTGAACGCCGACGGCGCGAGCTGCGCGAGCTGCAGCAGCTCGTCCTTGGTTTCCTGGCTGAGGACGAATGCCGGGTCATAACCCTTGACGGCACGGCGACTGCGGATAGCTTCTTCAATATGCATGGCGGTTCCTGGAACGGTGATTGGAAAGCCGATCATGCTAGGGCTTGCGCATGATCACTTCCATCGAGCATTCCTGATCGAACCTATCGATTCAGGTGATCAGAGCCCGGCGCGTCGCAGGCGCCCCTTGCATCGCCATTGGGCTTAAACTGCCGGGCCGTCACCCTCCGGAACCGCCGTCGACCGATGAACAGCAGCGCCATCGCCACTCTGCAACAGCACCTGCTTTGCGCCCTGAACCCCGCGCCCGAGGAAACCCGCCGGCTATTGCATGGCCGCGGGCAATGCTGGCCGGGCCTCGAACAGATTACCGTCGACTGGCTGCAGGGTGTGCTGCTGGTGGTGCTGTTCCGCGCTCCGGACGCCGCCGAATTGCAGGCGTTGAAACTGATGCTGACGACGCTCGGCCAGTCGTCACCTTGGCGTTTGAGCGGAGCCCGTGGCTTGTTGCTGCAACATCGTTATCTGCCGGACAGTCCCGGCGAGTGGCTGCTCGGCGAACCCGTGGGCGCCTGGCCGATCAGTGAGCACGGCCTGCATTTCACCCTGGACCTGGGCAAAAACCAGAACAGCGGGCTGTTTCTGGACATGCGCTACGGCCGCCAATGGGTGCAGGCCAACGCCCATGGTCGGCGGGTGCTCAACCTGTTCGCCTATACCTGCGGCTTTTCCGTGGCGGCGATTGCCGGCGGTGCGCAGCAGGTGGTCAACCTGGACATGGCCAAGGCCGCCCTCAGCCGCGGCCGCGACAACCATCGACTCAACGGCCATGACTTGAGCCGGGTGAGCTTTCTTGGACACGAGTTGTTCAAATCGTGGAGCAAGGTGCGCAAGTACGGGCCCTATGACCTGATCATCATCGACCCGCCGTCGTTCCAGAAGGGCAGCTTCGTGCTGAGCCAGGATTACCAGAAAATCCTCCGACGCCTGCCCGAGCTGCTCAGCGTCGGCGGCCAGGTGCTGGCCTGTGTCAACGACCCCCAGACCAGGGCGGAATTTCTCATCGAGGGCGTCGCCGAGCATGCACCGGGCCTGCGCTTCGTCCAGCGCCTGGACAACCCGCCGGAGTTTGCCGACCGCGACCCGCAGGGCGGTCTCAAGGCTCTGGTATTCGAACTGGCGCCGGCATAGCCGCGCATTTTTGCCCGCCGCGGTCGGCCGCAGATTCCGCCTCCGATCGCCATCCGAAAAATTTCCACTGGCGCCTTTACATCTCTCCTTGCCAAGCGCCCGGTGCTCTTCTAGCGTCAATTCAGAGCAGGGAGCATCCGCAGGCAGGAGCCACTCAGCCGCCTACCGTCTCGCCTCGATCCGCATCGCTTGAGCCACCACCCCGTCAGCTATCGACGGGTCGTAGCCGCGCTGCTTCCTGCTTTCTTCGGCGCCCATGCCATCCACAACCACACGCCCACGCCCAGGAGGCGTACCCACGCAGCTGAAATCCGCCACAGTGCTTTGCCGATCGGATGCTTTGTTCATACATGGAGATAACAATAATGATCCGCACACTTAACCCAAGCCTGATCAGGTTCGTACTTCTATCGCTATTGCTGCTATTCGCCTCGCTCAGCGCGCGAGGTGTCATGGCTGCTACGCCCGTCTGCGAGGCCAGTTCGAGCTGGATTACCAGCCCCAACCCGCCAAGCGAAATTCCCAACGGCAGCAACGCGCAGTTCTGCGACTTCTACCAATTCAGCTGGCAATGGTTCTTCGACCTGGTGAGTCCGTCGAAGAGTGACGCCAGCCTGCGCAACTTCGAAGTCGCGGCCAACTACCCGGTGCTGCAGCTCGAGGGAGATTCCTGCGCGGCCAATGCCCCACAGAAAGTCATGTTCGTGCGCGTCGAGAAGCCCCAGGAGGCCAATACGCCATTTATCATTCCCGAGCGCATCGGCCAGGCCGGCGGCGAGGACACAATCTACGACCAGAACGGCAGCGTGGTGTTTTATGACGTGCGCTTCAGTCGCAACCTTTGCGACGTCGGGCAGATCCAGTCGGCGCCACAATTTCCCTCCGGTACCACCGAGATGAAGACCGCCTGGCGCGTCATCACCGATGCGGAAAAGGCCAATTACTACTGGATGGAAGCGGATATCGATGGTGTGCCCGGCACCGAATTGCTCGGCATGATCGGCTTCCACATGGTGATCGCCACCGCCCTGCATCCGGAATTCATCTGGGTCACCTTCGAACATCGCAGCAACGCCCCTGAGTGTTCGAACCCGGGCACCGCGCCGGCGTCCGGCTGGTCGTTCGCCAGCTCGACCTGCGTCGCCCAGCTGCCGACCATCACCGGTGCCTGCAAATTCAACGCCGCCACGCCCGCCACCAGCATCACTGGCCCCGCCTCGGAAATCTGCCAGGTGTTCCACGATGGTACGGACCCGAGCGACCATGAAGGTGCCGACAATATCGCCATTATCGACTCCATGAATACGCAAATTCAGGGCTTCCTCACCGCCCTGGGCAGCGACAGCCCGATGTCGGTGTGGCAGAACTACAAGATGGTCGGCGCGCTCTGGGAAAACGACGTTACCCAGCCGTCCGCCATCGTCTCCAACCAGCGCGGTTCGATGCGCCTGGCCAACACGGTGATGGAAACCACCCACCAGAACGTCGACCTTACCTCGTCGTTCGTCTCCAACTGCTTCGGCTGCCATAACTTCGACGGTTCGAAAGTCAGTAACACCCTGCCGTCGTCGGGCCTGAGCCATATCTTCGACGACATCATGGGAGGGCAGTGCGCCACGCCTACCGATGTGCAGGCCGGACCGATCTGGAACGATGCCGACGCCGAGCAGAAATGCCCGCAGACCTGTAAAACCAATGGCGGCTGGAACGGCAACTGGACCACCACCGAGCCGGGCAAGATGTCCGTCTGCGGTTGTTGCGGCGGCTGATTCCCGTCGAGTCGTTCTCCCCATGAGTCGCTCGGGCCAGGACCGGTCCGAGCGACTCGCTGGCGCAAATAGCTGGTTGCGCTGTCTTCAGACCATGGCTCAGGCCCCCCGACCGCTCGGCCAGCGGCGGCGAACCAATCGTGCCGGCGGCTATCCAAACGGATTAGCTGTATCCCTTCCTAACATCTGTGCATTTGCAAGGACGGCCGGCCAATGACCGACAATGAACAGCAGCTCACTGAACTCCTCGCGCTATCGGCGCGTAGCGTCACCCACCTGACTGCGGCCATCACCTCTATGTCGTTTGATCTGCTGCGCAGCTCTGAGCCGGAAACGCGCGCGGCAGCGGCGCGGATGATCAGCAGAATGGAAGCGGTGAGCAAGGAACTCGATCGGCAATGGGGGTTGATCGGCAAGCTGTCCGGGGAGCCGCCAGCGCGCGCTGTGGCGATCGAAGAGGTGCATCTGCGTTCGGTGAACGTAGAGGGCGATAGCCGACGCTCCCTGGGCTGAATAGCCCCGCCCGGCGACGGTTACCGTTTTTTTCAGGCTGACTGCGGGCCTGACTCCGCTTCGCTACAGGCCGAACGGGTAGGTTTCGTCGTCGTGGCTCAGGCTGCCGGGCGTGGCCAGGGGCTTCACCGCTCGGGTCTCGTCGAGCCAGATATAGGCGTCGAACTGCTCGGCGAGCACCGCCGGGAAGTAGTGGCTCTGCAGCTCGGTTTGCGGGCGGTAGATCACCCCGATGGCACGTTCCAGTAATGGCTCCGACAGCACGTCGCGGAGCGCTTGCCGGCCTGGCTCGCGCCAATCGAGCAGGGCGGCACCGAGGCCGCTGCGGTGGAATTGATATTCCCAGCTGTCCGGCCGCGAAGGGCGCACATCCTTGATACGCATCTCACCGTCCCAGTCGTCGGCCGCAGCGACCTGGCCGTGGTCGGTGCCCATGCCGATCAGCACCGCGTCGCGTTCCCAGGCGACGCGGCTGAGCTGGCCGATATTGAACTCGCCGCGCCAGCCCATGGCTGTGGCGTTGGCATTGCCGATGTGCGAATTGTGCGCCCAGACCACCGCCTTGGCGTTGTCACCACGGTGTTTCAGCAGACGTTGCAGGGTCTCGAACATGTGCCGGTCGCGCAGGTTCCAGGAGTCCGCCGAGCCACGGTACATCACGCGGTAGTACTGTTCCGCCGCGCGCACCACGCGGGCATTCTGCGCGGCGTCGAAGAAGGCCTCGTCGTCGCGGGCAAAAGTGGCGAGACGCTCGCTCAGCAGGCTGTTGAGTTGCGCGACCACGGCGTCTTCGCAGGCGCCTAGCTTGCCGTGCTCGACGTAATAACCATATTGCGAGGGTTCATCCTGCCACGGCGACAGGCAGCCGTAGCGCTGGCGTGCCCGTTGCGCCTGCTGCGGGTCGACCTGATCGAGGTAATGCAACACCTCGGCGATCGAGTTGCGCAGGCTGTAGACGTCCAGGCCGCGGAATTCGACGCGTTGCGCCTGGTCCAGCGAGCGGTTGTGGTGGTGCAGCCAATGGATGAAACGCGAAACGTCGGTATTGCGCCACATCCAGGTGGGAAAGCGGGTGAACGCGGTTTGCATCCAGGCCGAGGCCGTGCGCTGACGGGCGAAGCGATCGAGCTGTGCGGCGTCCGGCCAGTCCGCCTCGACCGCGACTATGTTGAAGCCATGGCGTTCGATCAGGCATTGGGTGATCGCCGCACGGGTGCGGTAGAACTCGTGGGTGCCGTGGCTGGCTTCGCCGATCAGCACCACGCGGGCGTCGCCGTAACGGTCGAAGCGTTCGCCGAAGGCACTGTCATGCGGGTCGGGCAGCGGTTCGGCATATTGCAGAATCAACTGTTGCAAGGTGGCGTCGTCGTGTGGCGCCGCATGGGACGATGGCGTAGGCATGGCGCATCTCCAATCCGGGGGCTGCAGTGTTGACTGCGGTGCCGGAAGACGGGTTCCGATGCGGCCAAGCACGTTGGTCGCGCAATGCGTGGCAGTTGCTTCATCGGTCACGACCCGCGGCTGGTTACTCCGTTAAGATCGCGGGCCGGCGGCGTGATACCGGGTTTCGGCTAATTGAGTGTAGGTGATGGGGTTGGATGTTAGATGAAGGGCTTCGGGCTAAGCAGGGCGCTGGTGCTGGTGATTTTCGCCTTCAATGGGTATGCCGCTGAAGCGACCGAGCGCCAGTCGTTCGCCCAGCCGCTACGCATCGCCTATAACGACGACTGGCGTCCCTACAGCTATCAGGCCCGTGGTAATCAGGCGCGCGGCATTCTGGTGGATGTGTTGCAGGAGGCCCTGGCCGTGCGCATGGGGCTCGAAGTCGAGCACTACAGCTACCCGTGGAACCGGGTGCAACGGAATGTCCAGCAGGGCACCCAGGATGCTTTTATCACGGTGCCCACCGCAGAGCGTCTGGCCTATGCGGTGTCCTCCCGGGAGACCGCGTTCGTCGTGGAGATGCGTGCCTTCACCGCCAGCGCTTCGCCGCGCCATGGCGCCCTGCTCAAGCTGCGCAATATCGCCCAGTTCGCCGAATTTCGCGTCTGTGACATCTACGGCAATGGCTGGGCCAAGCGCCTGTATGACGGCAATCGGATCAAGGTGGCCTGGTTTCGCAACAGCCAGATCGTCATGGAGCAGCTGCAGCACGGCAACTGCGACCTGAGCATGGGCGCGACCGAAGTGGGTCTGCAACTGATCCGCGACCTCGGTATGCAGGAGAAACTTCAGGTACTGCCGGAAGTCTTCGACTCTATGCGTTTCACCTTGATGATCAACAAGGACTCGCCCTATGTCGCGATCCTGCCGGCGTTCGATCGCATCATCCGGGACATGCGCGAAAGCGGCGCGATCGAGCGAATCATCCAGAACAATCGCCAGTCCCGAGCGCTATAGCCCGCTCAGTAACAGCAGCAGCGTGGTCACGAGCACGACCAGCAGGGTCAACGCATGGCTGAGCTGGCGTAGTTTCAGGTGGCGTCGGAACAGTGCTCCGCAGTACAGCAGGCGCAGGCCGATAAACGCCGCCCCAAGGCCGATCACCCAGGCCGGCTGCACCGCCGTGGCGGTTTCCAGAAAATACAGCAGGATGATGAACAGCAGCGATTGCTCCAGGCTGTTGCCGTGGGCGCGGATGGCGGCGTTCAGCGCCGGCTTGCCGCCATCGCCGAATGCGATGCGATAACGCATGCGCAGGCGCGAAACATTCAGCGACAGCGCCATCAGTAGCAGCGACAGCAGGGCGGCGGCGTAAAGGCTGTAGGGCATTTGGGTATTCCTCGATGTGGCGAGCCGCCAGCTTACGGAGGATGGTCGCCCGGTAACAGCCCGCCTTCCGTTCGGTCGTTGTCGCGTCCCCGCGAACCAGAGACGGGTACACCAGGAGTGCTGGCAGCGTGCTACTTTGATGGGGGCTGCATGCTGTTTTTCGGGTTTGCGATAGGAGTCGCCAATGTTCGGTCTGCGCAGCGGTGGTACTGAAAAGGAGGGCGCCATGCGCTTCGCCAAGCGCTCTCGGCATGGCACGCTCAGGCGCTATGTGGCGTTCGCGGCCTTTATCCTGGGTGGCGCGGCGCAAGCCGCCAGCCTGACCGTCGAACTGCTCGACAACAAGGGCAAGCCGCTGAGCGAGGCGGTGGTGTGGATCGAGCCTGCGGTGGGCGATCCGTCGTCGGCGGTGGCAGCCGATCAACCACTGGTCATGGACCAGCAAAAGCGCCTGTTCACCCCTTATATCCTGCCAGTGCAACGCGGCACGCGGGTGATCTTCCCCAACTCCGATCCGATCAACCACCACGTCTATTCCTTCTCGCCGGCCAAGCGTTTCGAATTGCGCCTTCACCACCAGGGCGACAGTGCCCAGGAAGTGCGTTTCGACAAACCGGGATTGGTGACCCTGGGCTGCAATATCCACGACTGGATGCTCGGCTTCATCCTGGTGCTCGACAGCCCCTGGTTCGCCCAAACCGATGCCCAGGGCCGGGCCCTGCTGACCTACGCCCCGGCGGCCGGGCAGCGCCTGCATGTGTGGCACCCGCGTATCGCCGACTCCCTGGAGAGCCTGGTGCGGCCGCTCGAGCAGCCTGGCGCCGTACGCATCCAGCTCAGCGAGGGGCTCAAGCGCGATCCGCGACCTAAACCGCCGATCGACCGGCCCCAAGGCAAGGGCGGCTACGTGCCATGAGCCTGCGCAGCAAGATTCTCGGGTTCTTCCTGCTGCTGTTGCTGACCATCATGGGCCTGATGCTGGCGCTGGTGTCGCGCTCTACCTATCTGCACACCCTCGGGCAAGTGCGCGAGCAGCTGGGGTTTGCCCATGTGGTGCTGGCCAATGAGCTACAGGGCCGGCGTCAGTCGCAAAGCGCCCTGGCCGAGCTGATCGCCAAGGATTTCACCCTGCTCGGCGAAATCGCCGACCTGCTGGCCAGCCCGGAACCGGAGCAGCAGCCGCAATCGCTATCCGCCGCGCTGGAGTCTTTCGCCTCGCGCAGCCAGGCCAGTTTCGCCCTGGTCGCCGCGCCGGATGGACGTATTCTCGCCGGCACCAGCGCCGCCCTGGTGCCGGGCCAGGCTTTGCCCTGGGCGGATCTGCTGGCCCTCGACGAGCCGCAGAACGCTGATCGGCTGGTGCTGTTCGGCGATCGGGTGCTGCATGTGAATGTCGCGCCGATCTTCGCGCCCCGGCCGAACCTGCTCGGCTGGTTGGTCATGGCCTTCGTCCTCGATGACTCCGCGGCCGCGCACCTGGCCCGCTTGAGCGGCGCCGACGTGGCGCTGCTGGCCGGGTCGCCAGGCGCCTACCGGATACCGGCGAGCAACCTGGCGGCCTTGCCTCGGGCCGAGTTGACCGGGGCCCGACTGCCCGAAGCCGAGGGCGCGTTCGTCCTCGAGCTGCAGGGCGAACGGCAGTTGGCTTACCGGGCGCCGCTGGCCAGCACCGGCGGCGAGTTGCAGGTGTTGCTGTTACGCTCGCTGTCCAGCGAACTGGCCGCCTATAAGCCTCTGCAATGGCAACTGGCGGGCATCTTCACAGTTGCCCTGCTGCTTGCCGGGCTGGGCGCGCTATGGATCGCCAATACCGTCAGCCGGCCATTGACGCAGATGGTCGAGAGCGTTCGGCGTATCGCCAGCGGCGATTACCAGGCGCCGATGGCGACCCGCGCATCCGGTGAAATCGGTTTGCTGGCGCGCGAATTCGTCGCCATGCAAGAGGGTATCGCCGAGCGTGAAACCACCATCGGTTTTCTCGCCTACCGCGACCCGCTGACCGAGCTACCGAACCGCAACCGCTTTCTCGCCGAACTGCAGCAGACCCTGGCGCAGGTGCCCAGTGGCGATAATGCCGCGGTACTGCTGATGGACCTGGATAACTTCAAGGACCTCAACGACACCCTCGGCCACGATGCCGGCGACAACCTGCTGTGCCAGCTGGCCGCACGCCTGAGTCAGCTGCTGCGCGATGGCGAGCAGCTGGCGCGCCTGGGCGGCGACGAATTCGCCCTGCTGGTGCCGCGCTGCAACCCCGGTACGGCGATCCACGCCGCGCAACATTACCGCACGGCGCTGAGTGAGCCGTTCGATGTGCGCGGCATCAGCATGACCCTCAATGCCACGCTCGGCATCGCCCTCTACCCGGAGCACGGCGAAAGCGCCGGCACCCTGCTGCAGCACGCCGAAGTGGCGATGTACACGGGCAAGGCGCAGCGCTTGTCCTACGCCCTGTATCGCCCGGAACTGGACCGCTACAGCCTGATGCGCCTGGCTTTGATGAGCGAATTGAAAAGCGCGATCGACGGCGGCCAGCTGAGTTTGTACTTCCAGCCCAAGCTGGATATCGCCAATGCCCGGCTATATGGGGTCGAGTGCCTGGTGCGCTGGATCCATCCGGCCCACGGCTTTATCCCGCCGGACGAATTTATTCCCCTGGCCGAACAGACCGGCAATGTCTGCGCCCTGACCCGCTGGGTGGTGCGCACCGCCCTGGCGCAGATGGGGGCCTGGCAAGCCGAAGGGCTGGCGCTGAAGACCGCGATCAATATCTCCGCGCTGGACCTGGCCGACCCCAAGTTCGCCGGCTTTATCGCTGCGCAGTTGCGGGAATACGGTGTCGCGCCTGACAGCCTGGTGGTGGAAATCACCGAAAGCGCGGTGATGGCCGACCCGGAGCTGGCCATGGGGCAACTGACCCAGCTGTGCGACCTGGGCGTGCGCCTGTCGATCGACGACTACGGCACCGGCTACTCCTCCATGGCGCAACTCAAGCGCCTGCCGGTGCATGAACTGAAGATCGACAAATCCTTCGTGCTCGACCTGCTGAGCAACCGCGACGACGAAATCATCGTGCGTTCGACCATCGAACTCGGCCATAACATGAACCTCAAGGTCGTCGCCGAGGGCGTGGAAACCGAGGCGGTGCTGGCGCGCCTTGGCGAATTCGGCTGCGACATCGCCCAGGGTTACCTGCTCAGCAAACCCCTGCCGCCCGCGGCCTTCGCCGACTGGCTGGGGCAGACCCACTGGGCATTGCCGCGAAGTAGGTTGGATTAGCCGCGACTATCGCGATTCGAGGGTCGTAGCCCGGATGGAATCCGGGGATGGGGTTCGACCCAAAACCGTTCCCGGATTGCATCCGGGCTACAAAGCCACGCGTTGGTAGGGCGGACATGGCGCAGCCTTGTCCGCCGCTGGCATCCGGATGGTGGACAAGCCTTCGGCATGTCCACCCTACGAGGCCGTAGAGCTGCACATGAACATAAGATCTACAAAAGCACGCGTTCCCGTAGGCGCGGCCTTGGCCGCGATTTGCGTTGCCTCGGCGACGCCTACGCCTGCGCCGCCACCCAGGCCCGGACTTCGGCATAAGGGTAATTCTCCAAGACGGCAAAGCCGGCGATTTGCCGGGCTTTCAGCTTGGTGAACAGCGGCACGCTGATGCCGCAGAGAAAGCGCGTCAGGCATTCGGCGCTGGGCGCCTGGCCTTTGGCCTGCTGATGCTTGTCCAGAAAGCCGCCGCACAGGCTGTGCAACTCCTGCTCCGCCAAGGGCCGCAAGCTGGGCGGCGCGGGCAGGTGGGCGACCTGACCGTGGCACACCGAGCAATGACCGCAGCGCTGCGGCGCATTGGCATCACCGAAATAGGCGGCGAGGCGCTGGCTCAGGCATTGCTCGCTGGCGAACAGCGCGAGCATGGCATGGATGCGGGCGATCTCGCTGGCTTCGTGCTGGCAGAAATAGGCGTGCAGTTCGGCGCTCAGCGCGGCGGGGTCGAAGGCGGGGTCGAGCAGGGCGTAGACCTCGGTCATCTGCTTGCTTTCCAGTTCGATCCAGCCTTTTTCCTGGAGGTAATCCAGGGCCTTGATCACCCGCCCGCGTTCGGCCTGATGTTGCTGATAGAGCGCGTCGAAATCCAGGGTGCACCAGGTGCGAGCACGCTGCGCACTGTTCATCACCGCCTCGATGAACTGCCGCCGCTCGCCCTCGAACTTGGCCGCCAGGGCCTCGGGCTCGATCAGGTATTTGAAGCGGTACTCGGCGAAATAGGCGTAGCGCGGGGCGATGATGCCGCGCAACTCCAGCTGCACCAGCAGGGTTTTCAGCGGTAGCTGGCGGATATTGCTCTGCTCGCTCAAGGCATTGAGCATCAACTCCCATTGCCCGCCCTGGCTGCCCGCCAGCAGCTCGTCGAGCACGCAGCGGATGCCGTCCAGCTCCGGGGTATCGCCGTAGACGAAGTTCTCCAGCACGTTGAGGCTATCGCGATTGGCCAGCACCAGGCAGTCCGACGGTTGGCCGTCGCGCCCGGCCCGACCGATTTCCTGGCTGTAGTTCTCGACCGATTTCGGCAGGTCGTAGTGCACCACATTGCGGATATCCGCCTTGTCGATGCCCATGCCGAAGGCGATGGTGGCGACGATGCAGTTGATTTGCCCTGCCATGAATTGACGCTGGATCGCCTCGCGCGCTTCATGGGCCATGCCGGCGTGGTAGGCGCTGGCGGCAATGCCGCGCTGACTCAGGCGCTCGGCCACCTGCTCGGCGGTTTTCTGCTGGGTGACGTAGACGATGCTCGGCTGCTCGGCCTTGGAGCCCAGCCATTCGACAAGACGGCGCTGCTTGTCGGCACCGCCGACCGGCTCGACCAGCAGGTTGAGGTTCGCCCGGTAGAAGCCGGTGGTAACCACATCGGCGGGGGCGATGGCGAATTTGGCCTGCATATCGGCGATCACCGGCGGCGTCGCCGTGGCGGTGAGCAGCAGTACCTGGGGAATATCAAATTGGCGCTGGTAGTCCGGCAGCTTGAGGTAATCGGGGCGGAAGTTATGGCCCCATTCGGAGATGCAGTGGGCCTCGTCGATCACCAGCAGGGAAATCGGCACCTGGGCGATAAAGTTGCGAAAGCGCTCGTTCTTCAGGCGCTCCACCGAAATCATCAGAATCTTCAGCTCGCCGGCCTTGGCCCGGGCCATCACCGCGTTGGCGTCGTCGCGGCTCTGCGCGGAATCGATGCTCGCCGCGCTGATGCCGCGCTGGTGCAGAAAGGCCAACTGGTCCTGCATCAAGGCCAGTAGAGGCGAGATCACCAAGGTCAGGTGCGGCAAGTGCAGGGCCGGCAGCTGATAGCACAGCGACTTGCCCGAACCGGTGGGAAAGATCGCCGCCGCCGAACGCCCGGCCAGCACCGCGCTGACCACCGCCTCCTGACCGGGGCGCAAGTGGGTGAAGCCGAAGGTCTGGGCGAGGGTTTGCTGGAGCATCGGACGGTCCGTTGGGTCGAGGGCGGGCCGCCATTGTAGGCATCGGATCGGCGCGCTGTATCCCGCGGTCGGCTATTGCGTCGCCTGGTCGAGCCATTGTTGTAGAGCTGCCAACTTATTCGGGTTGCGCTGCATCAGCAGCCGGGTCACCCGACCGTCGCGCACTTCACAGCACAGCAGGGTTTGCACCCTGCCTTCGTCAAACAGGACCAGCGCAGGGGCGCCATTGCAGCGCAGAAACTGTGCGCCCAGGCGGGCCTTGTTCTTGCGTTGCAAACCGGCGAAAAAGCGCAGGGTTTTCTCGGCGCCGAAGATTGGCCGTAGTGCGGCCAGCACCAGGCCGCCGCCGTCAGAGTGCAGCTGAACGTCTTCGGCCAGCAGTCGGGTCAAGGTCCGGGTATCGCCGCTCAGGCACGCAAGCAGGCATTGCTGCGCCAGTTGCATATCGCTGGCGTTGGTTGGCGAGGCAGTTTGCCCTTCGAGGCGTTGTCCGGCCCGCTCGAATAGTTTGCGGCAAGAGGCCGGGCTACGCTCCAGCAGGGTAGCCAGTTCGTCATAGGCATAGCCGAACACTTCGCGCAGCACCCACACCACCCGCTGCGACGGCGTCAGCTGTTCGAGTACCAGCAGGAATGCCAGCGACAGGGTTTGCCAGCGCCCGTGCAGCGCCTCCGGGGCGGAGGATGCCTCGTCTTCAATCAGCGGCTCCGGCACCCAGGGACCGGCGTAGTTCTGTCTGCGCCGGCTGCGCAGTTGATCCAGGCACAGGTTGCTGAGCATTCTGGTCAGGTAGGCCTGGGGGTTGTCCGGTAGCCATTTCAGTGCTTGCCAGCGCAGCCAGACTTCCTGGGCTATATCTTCCGCCTCGCTGTGACTGCCAAGCATGCGGTAAGCCAATGCCAGCAGGCGCGGGCGCTCGCCAAGAAACACCTGCAGGTCACTCATGTCTTGTCCTTATCTGCAAAGCGCTGGGCCAGCGGTAGATGCGCCAGCCATAGCTCAGCTCCCAGCGCGGGGCTATCCAGACCAGCGCGCATAGCATCCGCTTGATCAGCGCTGCGCGCCAGCCACCCAGCCAGCGGGATTGGGCGTTGTCGTCGCCATCGGTGAGTTGCCAGATACCGTCGCGCCGCCCCAGGCTGAGACAACGCAGCACGTAGGCGAAGCTGAACGGTTGGCTCGGTTGGCCGTTCAGCCAGGCCGCCAATTCCGCTCCGGCATGGCCGCCAGTGGGCAACGCGGTGGCGCAGGACAGCCGCTGGCTGCGGCCATCGCCAAGAATCACCGCAGCGCAATCGCCCGCCGCCCAGGCCTGTTCACAGCCTTCGATGCGCAGGTCCGGGCCCACTCGCAGGCGGCCGTCGGCGCTCAGCGGCAAGCCGCTGCTGGCCAGCACCGGGTTGGCGCGTAGGCCACCACACCAGAGCATGCGGTTAAAGGCGATAAAGCGTCCGTCGTCGAGCCATAGACCATGGGGTTCGGCGCGTACCACCCGCGCCAGTAACAATTGCACGCCTTGATGCTGCAGTACACGGCAGGCATGGCGGCGGCTGCTGTCGCAGAAATCGGCTAAGGGCTGTGGGCCGATCAGGCTGACGCGTAGCCCGGGATAGCGCTCGGCCAGCTCGCTAGCGCATTCGACGCCGGCTAGCCCGCTACCTATTACCGCCAGGTGGCCGCGCTGATCGGCCAGGCTGCGCAGCTCGGCAGCACGCTGCTTCAAGGGCTGGTCGAACGCCAACTGCCAAAGGTGCTGCGCGCCCGGCAATTGCGGCGGTGCGCTGACGCTGCCCAGGGCGCAGATCAGTGCGTGATAGACCAGCGTGCGCTGGCTGGTGCCGTCATCGATCAGCACCTCTCGCCGCTGCGCATCCCATTCCAATACTTCAGCCTGGATGAACTCAATGCGCGCCCTGGCCAGCAAAGGCGCGAGCCTGGCGCGTCTGACCTTGCGTCCCGCCAGCAGCTCATGCCAGCGCACCCGTTGTTGAAAATGCGCCTGGCTGGCGATCAGCACGATGTGCGCCTGCGGAGCGTGTTTGCGCAGCCGAGCCGCGGCCAGCAGACCTGCGTAGCTGCCGCCTAGAATCAAGATGGGTAACGACATGGTTGGCCTCCATGGATAAGGTCTAACCAGACGAACAGCCTCGCCCATTTGTGACGCAGCCCAGCTATCAGCAGCTTCCCTATCGCTCAACCCGAACAAGAAGATTCCCGCGATCCTCGATCCCGACGGGCGGAATGATTGGCCGCTGGCGCTGTTTGAGTCCGGTGCGATTCTGCTGTGTTTGGCTGAAAACCGCGCATCTGTAGCCCGCTAATGCTGCTGCTCGCTACCAGGCCCTGCAATGAATGATGTTCCTGATGGACGGGATCGGGCCGATGTTTTTATTTTCCCCATCTGCTTTGCGCGCCAGATGCGTTTGTTGCACGGCCTGCTCTGGTCAGGGCTTGGCGATTTCTGAACGCGGCGGCTAAAGGCCCAGGCACTAGGCAACCTCCGGGCTTGCAGCATCTGTCCGGCCCATCGCTTCGGTAAACCCCGGGCAAAAAAAACCGCCCGAAGGCGGTTTTTTATGCGCTGCGGCTTAGAGCTGCGGGCCGGCGTTTTTGATCGCGTCGCTGACATCGAACTTCTTGAAGTTTTCGATGAACAGCTTGGCCAGGCCTTTCGCGGCTTCGTCGTAGGCGTTCTGGTCGGCCCAGGTGTTGCGCGGGTTGAGCAGATTGGTTTCGACGCCCGGTACCGAGGTCGGTACGCTGAGGTTAATGATCGGCAGTTGCTCGGTTTCGGTACCGATCAGCGCGCCGCTCTGGATTGCCGCGATCACGCCGCGGGTGGTCGGAATGTTGAAACGCTTACCGACGCCGTAGCCACCGCCGGTCCAGCCGGTGTTGACCAGGTAGACCTTGGAGCCGAAGCCGCGGATGCGCTTGATCAGCAGTTCGGCATATTCGCCGGCCGGGCGCGGGAAGAAGGGGGCGCCGAAGCAGGTGGAGAAGGTCGACTTGATGCCGCTGCCGCTGCCCATTTCGGTGGAGCCGACCAGCGCGGTGTAGCCCGAGAGGAAGTGGTAAGCCGCTTGCTCCTCGTTGAGGATCGATACCGGCGGCAGTACGCCGGTGAGGTCGCAGGTCAGGAAGATCACCGCGTTCGGCTCACCACCGAGGTTCTTCTCGGAGCGCTTCTCGACGAACTCCAGCGGGTAAGCGGCGCGGCTGTTCTGGGTCAGGCTGTCGTCGGTGTAGTCCGGTACGCGCTCGCTGTCGAGCACGACGTTTTCCAGCACGGTGCCGAACTGGATGGCTTTCCAGATCACCGGCTCGTTCTTCTCGGACAGGTCGATGCACTTGGCGTAGCAGCCGCCTTCGATGTTGAATACCACGCCCTCGCCCCAGCCGTGCTCGTCATCGCCGATGAGGAAGCGGCTTTCGTCGGCCGACAGGGTGGTCTTGCCGGTGCCGGACAGGCCGAAGAACAGGGTCACGTCGCCTTCTTCGCCGATATTGGCGGCGCAGTGCATCGGCAGCACGTCTTTTTCCGGCAGCAGGAAGTTCTGTACCGCGAACATCGCCTTCTTCATTTCACCGGCGTACCGCATGCCGGCCAGGAGGACTTTCTTGGCGGCGAAGTTGATGATCACACAGCCGTCGGAGTTGGTGCCGTCACGCTCGGGCACGCACTCGAAGTTGGCCACGTTGAGCACCTTCCACTCGTCCTTGCCGGCCGGGTTGTAGGTTTCCGGATTGATGAACAGCTGGCGGCCGAACAGGTTTTGCCAGGCGGTGGCGGTGGTCATCTTGACCGGCAGGTAGTGCTCCTCGGCGGAGCCGACATGTACGTGGGAAACGAAGAACTCCTGATCGCGGTTGAACGCTTCGACGCGGTCCCACAGGGCATCGAACTTGTCGGCGGGGAACGGACGGTTGATCGCGCCCCAGGCGATTTTCGCCTCGGTGCTCGGCTCCTGCACGATGAAGCGGTCAGCCGGCGAACGACCGGTGCGATGACCGGTGCGCACGACCAGGGAACCGTTGGCGGCCAATTCGCCTTCGCCGCGACGAATGGCTTCTTCGACCAGTTGTGCGGCACTGATGTCGGTGTACACGGCGTTGTTGGCTTGTGTCATCTGGGGTCCCCGTCGGCCATTGGCCGAATCTTCCGAACGTTGTGTAGTGGAACGCTAGTCCTACTACAGCGAGAAAAAAGTCGCGGGAGTATGCCAGAAAGCACGTCCCTTGGCAGCCTTTGATCCGTCGAGCGGTTCAATAGGCCCTGTCTATATCCTGTCAGTGGCGCGTGTCGGACGGTGCCTGGGTGCCTGCGCCGGCAAACAACTGGGCGATATCGGCGGCATCGAAGGCATAGCGCTCATTGCAGAATTGGCAGTCGATCACCACGCTGCCGGCGTTTTCACTGAGCAGCAGTTCGGCATCGGCCTGCCCTAAGCTGACCAGCGCATTGGCCGAACGTTCGCGCGAGCAGCTGCAGCGAAAACGCAGGGCGCGCGGGTCGAACAGGCGCAGCTGCTCCTGGTGGTAAAGCCGGTGCAGCACGGTCGGGTTGTCCAGGGCCAGGAGTTCCTCGGCCTGCAAGGTGTCGGCCAGGGTGGTCAGGTGTTGCCAGCTGGCTTCGCGGGCCTCAGGGTCGGGCAGGCGGTCGGCTGGCAGTTGCTGCAGCAGCAGGCCGCGGGCGCGGCGACCATCGGCGTAGAGCCAGAAGCGCGTCGGCAGTTGTTCGGAAGTGGCGAAATAGCTGGTCAGGCAGTCGGCGAGTGTCGCGCCCTCCAGGTCCACCAGGCTCTGGTAGCGCTGGCCGTTCTTCGGGTCGACGGTGATCGCCAGCAGGCCTTCGGGCATCAGGTCGGCGAGGGTGGCGTCGGCCTCGATCTGTTCGGCCTGAAAGCGGGCGATGCCGCGCAACTCCCCCTCGCTGGAGCACTCGACCATCAACAACGGCACTGCTCCGGAAGAGCGCGCCTGCAGGGTCATCACGCCTTCGAACTTCAGCGTGCCGAGCAACAGGGCCGCGGCGGCGAGCAACTCGCCAAGCAATTGCGCGACCGGTTGCGGGTAGGTGTGCTTGGCCAGAACCTGGGCGTAGCTCTCGCTCAGGGTGACCATTTCGCCACGTACGTCGGAGTCGTCGAAAAGAAAGCGTTGGGAGAAATCGGTCATGCGGCGCGCCTGCACAAGCAGAAGGGCCGCCGATTTTATGCATAAATCCCTCGCGAACCAAGGGTTGTGCGCCGAATGGGCTGGCGGCGCCATTATTTTGCTCATCCAGCGGAAACAGCGGGTTTCGCGACCTGAGGCACATGCGTAAACGGCAAAAATTCCCTAGAATGCGCGCCGCCTCGGAAGGCGCATCCGTTATTTCTGTCAGGAAGCCTCGTTATGCACAGTACTTTCTTGAATACCCAATGGCGTCTGCGGCCACTGCTGGCTTGCCATCTGGTCGCCGTAGCGCTGCTGCTCAGCTGGCTCTGGCAGCCGACCCGGCAGCTGTGGGATCAGTTCGATCTGCAACTGTTCAGCCTGCTCAACCAGCCTGTGCATGCCAAGGGATTGTGGGCGCATATCTGGGCCATCGGCAGCATGCGCCCGGTGGATCTGGGGGTCGGCGTGGTGATGCTGGCGGTGCTGCTCAAGGCTGGCCTGGTGTTCACTGGCGCGCAGGTGCGCCGCGCACTGTTCGCATTTCTGGCGGTGTTGCTGCTGCTGTTGCTGATACGGGTCGGCTTCAGCGATCTGGTCAAGGTTATGGATTGGCAGCGGCCCAGCGCCTCGCTGGTGGTGGAGGACTGTGCACGCCTGACCCAACTGTTCCCCGAGTGGGAAGAGCGTTGGGATATGAAGGACAGCGCCACCCGCAGCTTTCCCGGCGACCATGCTTCGGTGCTGCTGATCTGGGCGATGTTCCTCAGCTTCTTCGCTCGCGGCTGGCGTTTGTTGCTGGTGTGGGCAATGGCCTCGCTATTTATGCTGCCGCGCCTGGTGGCGGGTGCCCACTGGGGTTCCGATGCCTTTGTCGGTGGCGTCCTGCTCAGCCTGCTGGCGTTGGCCTGGGGCTGTTTCACGCCGTTCGCTTGGCGTGCCAGCGAGTGGCTGGAGAAGGTCACTTTGCCGCTGACGCAACGCCTGGCCAGCCTCCCGGTGCTGGGCTGGTTCAGCCTGATCAGCGGCCGCTGACCGTCGCTTTGCACTGGGTCGGGAGGCGCCGCAGGGGCGCCTGGCGGCGATCCTGAGCGCCCAAAACGTGCTGGCGATCAGTGATGCTTGTGCTTGTGTTTCCAGTGTTTTTTGCGCTTGCCGTCATAGTCGCGCGTTCTGGAATAGCTGTTTCCGGCCACTTCATTGGCCAGTGCGCCCCCGGCTGCACCGCCCAGGCCGGCACCTAGGGTCGAGCCACTGCTGCCTCCCAGTTGCCCGCCCACGACCGAACCGCCCGCCGCACCCAGGCCGCCGCCCAGCGCTGCTTCGGTCTTGCGGCCATCGCGAGCGGTAATCACCCCGCCCGCGGCGCCGCCAAGCCCAGCGCCGATGGCTGCTCCGGTGCTGCCGCCGACCTGTTGGCCAATCACGTTACCCAGGGCGCCGCCGACACCGCTGCCGATGGCGACGTTGGCGGTGTCGCCGGCGAACGCCAGCGGCGCGAACAGAGCGCCGAGAACAAGGATGGAGATGGATGTACGCACACTGCAGGCCTCGAAAAGATAATTCGGATCGACGAATCGACGCGCAGCAATAGGCTACGTGGCGTTCGCCGCTCCCTTAGAACCCGATGGCGAGAATAATTCCTTCGCTTATGCGGAAAATTTAATGGCGCCGGGCGATGGCTCAGAAGATCGAGCGGGAAGCCTTGAAGGAAAACCAGCCCTCGCAACGGTGGTTGGGGCCGGCATATGCCACACACTCGCCGCCGTTCAGGCTGGAGTTCGAGTAGGACATGTTCAGGTCGATGCCCAGCCAGGGCCGTGACAGGTTCAGCGACCAGTCGTTGAACAGTTTTACCCGCTGTCCATCGTCGAGCACCGCCGGCGCATCCAGCAGATGGTGGCCGTACCTGAGGGTAACCGACAGGCCGAGCGCATCCAGATGGCCGAAGTCCGCCAACAGCGTGCTGTCGAGACGGTCGGGGTCATTGCTCACGGCCAGCCCCAGGCGCCAGTCGGCGAAGGTCAGGCCGGCGTAGATATCCTGGCTGTCGAGGTAGCTGAAACCGGGGCGGCTGTACTGGATGGCGCCGACCTCATAGCCCCAGGAGTCGAGTGCGCGCCGCCGGTAGCCGAGGTAGGTGTTCCAGTCCGTGTATTGCCCAGGCAGGACGCCAAGGCTGGGCGCCCATTGGCCGAAGTACCAGCCGCTGGTGTGGCTCAGGTCCAGGCCGCCATGAAAGGTGCCGTCGCTGTGTGGCTGCACCAGGCCCTGAGCCATGCTGCGGCTGGGCGTGGTGCCGATATTCAGGGCGTAGTCGCCCAATTCTCGCTGCAGGACATCGGCGGACAGCGGCAGGCTGATGCCGATCAGCAGCAGACCGAAGGTGTAGCGCATCCATCCTCCCCTGAAACGCGGCTATCGAGGCTTTAGCTGCGCAGCTTAGTCGGGAGCGATGGCGGCAATGGGACAGCGGCGGGCAGTTTTTGCCGCCGTGCTCCGCTAGAGCAGGCTCTCCTTGCACCATAAATCCAGCGCCTGGCTCAGCGGCAGCACCTCGCCGGGGCGGCTCAGGGCGTAGCCGGGCAATTGGGCGATGCGCGCCTGGAATTGCGGGTGTTGCAGCACCTCGAGCAGGGCGCCCATGGCCGGTAGCGCCAGGCTGTCCTGGTGGCAAAGCAAGCAATAGTGCTCGCGGGCCATGGGAATAAAGGCCAGGCCGAACATGCGCGCCGCGGCCTCGACGCCGAAACCGACATCGGCCATGCCGCTGGCTACGTAGGCGGCCACCGCCGCGTGGGTGTATTCCTCGTTGTGGAAGCCGTCGATTGTGGCGCTGTCGATCCGCGCCTGTTGCAGCAGGCTTTCCAGCAGCATGCGCGTGCCCGAGCCCTGCTCGCGGTTGACCAGGCGCACGCCGCTGCGTTGCAGGTCGGCCAGCCCGGCGATGCCCAGCGGGTTGCCGGGGGCGAGGATCAGCCCCTGGGTGCGCACTACGAAGGTGATCACCCGGTGCTCGGCGCGTTGCCAGGGCTGAATGCGCGCCATGCTCAGGTTGCCCAGCGGCCCGGCCGGCACGTGCAGGCCGGCCAGGTCGCAGTCGCGGCGTTGCAGCGAGAGCATCGCCTCGACGCCGCTGCGAAACTGCAATTCCCACTGCCAGCGACCGTCCTGCTCCAGCCATTCGCGCAGCGCCGCCACGGCGAAGCCATGGCTGGCATGGATGCGCAGGCCGGGCCGGGTTTCCTGCAATGCCCGATTGAGTTCGACCTCCAGTTCGCCGGCAAGGTTGTCCAGTTGCGGGGTCAGGCGTGCGCGAATCCGTTGGTCGGCGCGCAGCAGTTTTTCTCCTAGGCTGGTTAGGTGCGCACCCTTGCCGCGCTCCAGGGCGATCAGCGGGCTGCCGAAGAAGGCTTCCCACTTGGCCAGCAGGTTCCAGGCATGCCGGTAGGAGTAGCCGCTACGGGCGGCGGCCTCGGTCAACTTGCCACTGTCGTGGACGTTTTGCAGCAGGCTCATGCCTTGCGGGTCGAGGCTGCTGCCATCGGTTTGGTGAAAGCGCCAGTGCGGTTGGATCTCGATACGGATCATATGTTGTCTGCTTCATATTTTATGCGGCGTAACTGCATGTTAGCTTGGCTTCACGTGATTTTCATGATCTGCAAATAAGAACTCAATTTCATATGTTGTGCGCCTGATAGGTCGCTCAATCGCTCGCCGGATAGTTTCGGTGATGGTTGGTAGCCACCCAGCACAACGGCCGGAGCCTCGAAACATGGCCAAGCTTGCCCCGCATACCGATTTACCGCAGTACCAGGCCGTCACCCGCGAGGTGTTGGCGGCGCATCGCGACGAACCGGGCGCCCTGCTGCCCATTCTTCACGACATCCAGGATCGTCTCGGCGCCGTGCCGCCCGAGGTGCTGCCGATGATCGCCGAAGACCTCTGCCTGTCGCGCGCCGAGGTGCACGGGGTGGTCAGCTTCTACCATGACTTTCGTGCCACACCGCCGGGGCGTGTGCACCTGAAGCTGTGCCAGGCCGAAGCCTGCCAGTCGATGGGCGCCAAGGCCCTGACCGCCGAGCTGCAGGCAAAACTCGGCCTGCAGCTGGGTGAGACTCGCGCCGACGGCAGCCTGACCCTGGAGGCGGTGTACTGCCTGGGCAACTGCGCCTGTGCGCCGAACGCCATGCTCAATGGCGAGCTGCACGGCCGCGTCGATGCCGAGGATCTGCTGGACTTGTTGGAAGAACAGGAGGCGCGGCTATGAGTTCGCCCATCACCGTTTACGTACCGCGCGACGCCAGTGCCCTGAGCCTGGGTGCCGACAAAGTGGCACGGGCCATAGTCGCCGAGGCCGCTGCGCGCAACATCGAGGTGCGCCTGGTGCGCAACGGTTCGCGCGGGCTGTTCTGGCTCGAGCCGCTGGTCGAGGTCGCGACCCCCTCCGGGCGTGTGGCCTATGGTCCGGTCAAGGCCCGCGATGTCGGCGGCTTGTTCGATGCCAACTTCCTCGACGGCGGCGAGCATTCGCTCGGCCTTGGCCTGACCGAGGAGATTGACTACCTCAAGCGTCAGGAGCGCCTGACCTTCGCCCGCGCCGGGATCACCGATCCCTTGTCGCTGGCCGACTATATCGCCCATGACGGCTACCGCGGCCTCAAGCGCGCGCTGCAAATCGGCGCCGAGGCGACCATTGCCGAAGTGCTCGACTCCGGCCTGCGCGGGCGCGGCGGCGCGGCTTTCCCCACCGGGATCAAGTGGCGCACCGTGGCTGGCTGCGAAGCGGCGCAGAAGTACATCGTCTGCAACGCCGACGAGGGCGACTCCGGTACTTTCTCCGACCGCATGGTGATGGAGGACGACCCCTTCGTGCTGGTCGAGGGCATGACCATCGCCGCTCTCGCGGTTGGCGCCACCGAGGGTTACATCTACTTGCGTTCGGAGTACCCGCACGCCGAGGCCACGCTCAAGGCGGCCATCGCCACGGCCAATGCCGAGGGCTACCTGGGCGACGACATTCTCGGCAGCGGTCAGCGCTTCCATCTGCACCTGCGCCGTGGCGCCGGCGCCTATGTCTGCGGTGAGGAAACCTCGCTGCTGGAAAGCCTCGAAGGCAAGCGCGGCGAGGTGCGACCGAAGCCGCCACTGCCGGCGATCGAGGGCCTGTTCGGCCAACCCACGGTGATCAACAACGTGATCTCGCTGGCCTCGGTGCCAATCATTCTCGACAAGGGTGGCGCCTATTACCGCGACTTTGGCATGGGTCGCTCGCTCGGCACTCTACCGATCCAGCTGACCGGCAATATCGCCCGCGGCGGCCTGATCGAAAAAGCCTTCGGCGTTACCCTGCGCGAACTGCTCTATGACTACGGCGGCGGCTCGGCCAGCGGTCGACCGATCCGTGCGGTACAGGTCGGCGGCCCGCTCGGTGCCTACCTGCCGGAATCGCAGTTCGACACCCCGCTGGACTACGAAGCCTTCGCCGCGCTGGGCGCGGTGCTCGGCCACGGCGGCATCGTGGTGTTCGACGACACGGTCGACATGGCCGACATGGCGCGCTACGCCATGGAGTTCTGCGCGATCGAATCCTGCGGCAAGTGCACGCCCTGCCGGATCGGCTCGACCCGCGGCGAAGAACTGCTCGAACAGATTATCGTGGCCCGTTCCGAAGGCCCGCAGCCGGGACGCATCGAAGTGCTCAAGAGCCTCTGCGACACCATGCTCGGCGCCTCGCTCTGCGCCCTCGGCGGCATGACGCCGTATCCGGTGCTGAGCGCCCTCAACCACTTTCCCGAGGACTTCGGGGTGTCGTCAGACACCGCCGAAGCCCGCTGATCCGGAGGCGTCCTCATGGCCCTGTATCGTGAACTCGACTATGGCACCCCAGCCCGCACCGGCGCCCCGGTAACGGTGGAAATCGATGGCACTGCGATCACCGTGCCGGCTGGCACCTCGGTGATGCGCGCTGCGCAAGAGGCCGGCATCTCCGTGCCCAAGCTGTGCGCCAGCGACAGCCTGGAACCGTTCGGCTCCTGCCGCCTGTGCACCGTGGAAATCGAAGGGCGGCGCGGTTATCCGGCCTCCTGCACCACCCCGGTGGAGCCGGGCATGAAGGTGCGCACGCAGAGCCCCAAGCTTGCCGAGCTGCGCCGCGGCACCATGGAATTGTATATCTCCGATCACCCGCTGGACTGCCTGACCTGCTCGGCCAACGGCAACTGCGAACTGCAGGACATGGCCGGCGTGGTCGGCCTGCGCGAGGTGCGCTACGACCCGGTGAAAACCCACCTGGCCGAGACCAAGGATGAATCCAACCCCTATTTCACCTTCGACCCGGCCAAGTGCATCGTCTGTAACCGTTGTGTGCGCGCCTGTGAAGAAGTGCAGGGCACCTTCGCCCTGACCATCAGCGGTCGTGGCTTCGACTCGCAGGTCAGCGCCGGGCAGAACGAAGACTTCCTCGACTCCGAGTGCGTGTCCTGCGGCGCCTGCGTGCAGGCCTGCCCGACCGCCACGCTGATGGAAAAAACGGTGATCGAGCAGGGCCAGGCCGAGCGTAGCGTGACCACCACCTGCGCCTATTGCGGCGTCGGCTGCTCGTTCAAGGCCGAGATCAAGGGCAATGAAGTGGTGCGCATGGTGCCGAACAAGGACGGCCACGCCAACCATGGCCACTCCTGCGTCAAAGGCCGTTTCGCCTGGGGTTACGCCACCCACCCGGATCGCATCGCCGCGCCGATGATTCGCGAAAGCATCCATGACGCCTGGCGCACCGTGAGCTGGGACGAGGCTATCGCCTATACGGCCAAGCGCTTCAAGGACATCCAGGCCCAGTACGGCCGCGGTTCGGTCGGCGGCCTGACCTCGTCGCGCTGCACCAACGAAGAAGCCTACCTGGTACAGAAACTGGTGCGCGCCGCGTTCGGCAACAACAACGTCGACACCTGCGCGCGGGTTTGCCATTCGCCGACCGGCTACGGCCTCAAGGTCACCCTCGGCGAATCCGCCGGCACCCAGGATTTCGACTCGGTGCTGGCCGCCGACGTGGTGCTGGTGATCGGTGCCAACCCCACCGATGGCCACCCGGTATTCGGCTCACAGCTCAAACGGCGTCTGCGCGAGGGCGCCAAGCTGATCGTCGCCGACCCGCGCGGCATCGATCTGGTGCGCGGCCCGCACGTCAAGGCCGACCATCACCTGCAACTGCGTCCGGGCAGCAACGTCGCCCTGCTCAACAGCCTGGCGCATGTCATCGTCACTGAAAATCTGGTCGATGAGGCTTTCGTCGCCGAGCGTTGCGAGATTGAGGCCTTCGAGCAATGGCGCGCCTTCGTCGCCGACCCGCGGCATAGCCCCGAGGCCATGGAGGCTCTGACCGGCGTGCCGGCCGCCAGCGTGCGCGCCGCTGCTCGTCTCTACGCCACTGGCGGCAATGCGGCGATCTACTACGGCCTGGGCGTGACCGAACACAGTCAGGGTTCCTCGACCGTGATGGCGATCGCCAATCTGGCCATGGCCACTGGCAATATCGGCCGCGCCGGTGTCGGCGTTAACCCGCTGCGCGGGCAGAACAACGTGCAGGGTTCTTGCGACATGGGCTCTTTCCCCCATGAACTGCCCGGCTACCGCCACGTCTCCGATCCGCAGGCGCGGGCACAGTTCGAACAATCCTGGGGCGTCAGCCTGCTCGACGAGCCGGGTCTGCGTATCCCCAATATGCTGGCCGCGGCGCATGCCGGCACCTTCAAGGGCATCTACATTCAGGGCGAGGACCCGGCGCAGTCCGATCCGGACACCCAGCACGTCACCGACGCGCTCAAGGCCATGGAGTGCGTGGTGGTGCAGGACCTGTTCCTCAACGAAACCGCCAAGTTCGCCCATGTGTTCCTGCCGGGCGCTTCCTTCCTGGAGAAGAACGGCACCTTCACCAACGCCGAGCGACGCATCTCGCCGGTGCGCAAGGTGATGCCGGCGCTGGCCGGCAAGGAAGACTGGGAGGTGACGGTGGCACTGTCCAATGCCCTCGGCTACCCGATGAACTACACGCACCCGTCGCAGATCATGGACGAGATCGCAAGCCTGACCCCGACCTTTACCGGGGTCAGCTACGCCAAGCTTGACCGCATGGGCAGCATCCAGTGGCCGTGCAACGACGAGGCGCCGCAGGGCACGCCGATCATGCACGAGGAGCAGTTCGTGCGCGGCAAGGGCCGCTTCATGATCACCGAGTACATCGCCACCGAGGAGCGCACCTCGCGCAAGCGCCCATTGATCCTCACCACCGGGCGTATCCTCTCGCAGTACAACGTCGGTGCGCAGACCCGGCGTACCGCCAACGGCGCCTGGCATGCCGAGGACCGTCTGGAGATCCACCCGGTGGATGCCGAGGACCGCGGGATCAACGATGGCGACTGGGTGTCGATCAACAGCCGTGCTGGCGAGACGGCGATGCGCGCGATCATCACCGAGCGGGTGCAGCCGGGAATCGTCTACACCACCTTCCACCACCCGGAGTCCGGGGCCAACGTGATCACCACCGACAACTCGGACTGGGCCACCAACTGCCCGGAATACAAGGTCACCGCCGTGCAGATCAGCAAGGTCGAGGCGCCGTCGCAGTGGCAGGAGGAGTTCCAGGCCTTTACCCACGAGCAGCTCGACCTGCTGCCGCAGATCAAGGTGGTGCAGCTATGAGGTTCTGCGCAACGACACAGCCCCGTAGCCCGGATGCAATCCGGGACATCGGTAGCGGCTATGGAATCGCTTCCCCGGATTTCATCCGGGCTACAACGCGCTCAACCTACGCGGTTCGACCCGCCCTACTCAGGGGGACTCTGCAATGGGCATGAACGCCACGCAACTGATCAAGATGGCCAACCAGATCGGCGACTTCTTCGCCTCGCAGCCGGATCCGCAGCAGAGTCGCGACGATTTCGCCCAGCACCTGCGGCGTCAATGGGACCCGCAGATGCGCGTCGCGCTCTATGCCCACCTCGATGCCAGTGGCGGCGAAGGGCTGAGTGCCTTCGTGGTCGAGGCCATGCGTACCCGGCGCGACCAGGTCGAGCCGTTGGCCGCGCGAGCAGTGTAGGGGGCTATACGCACCAGCCCCGCTAATGCGCAACAACCACCAGGTCTCGGTTCGCCGTAAGGTGGATGACGCTCTTTTTATCCACCATTGCGGCACCGTGGTGGATCGATGAAGCGTGATCCACCCTACGGACTGAGCGGCCCCTTGGAGTCTTCGATGATGCCACGTCGCACCCCCGTTCCAGTCACTGGCGAGATCGCCAGCCCGGTCCAGGACGGCTACGCCTACGTCGAGCTGGACGACGCGGCTGCCGCGGGCAGTGCGGTATTGGCCGAGGAGTGCGCCCTGGCGATTGCCTACAACGGCATCGGCCATGCGGTGATGATGGTCTCGCCCTCGGCCGTGGAGGATTTCGTCGTCGGCTTCAGCCTGAGTAGCGCGGTGATCGAGAGCGTCGCGGATATCTATGACATCCGCATCCAGCGCAACGGCGACAGCCTCAGCGCCGACGTGCAGATCAGCAACCGCGCGTTCTGGGCGCTCAAGCAGCAACGTCGGCAACTGGCCGGCACCAGCGGTTGCGGCCTGTGTGGCGTGGCCGCGCTGGAACAGGCGCTGCCGCAACTCAGGTCGCTGCCGCCCAGTCCGTTGCCGCCCGCCGAACACTTGCGTGACCTGCGCACGCGTATCGCCGACGTGCAAAGCCTGGCGCGCCACAGCGGCGCGCTGCATGCCGCGCTGTACGTCGATCGGGCTGGCGAAATCGGCCTGTGCCGCGAAGATATCGGCCGGCATAACGCCCTCGACAAGCTGATCGGCGCACTGCGCCGGCAGGGCCGCAACACCCGTCAGGGTTTCGTAGTGATCACCAGTCGCTGCAGCCTGGAATTGATCCAAAAGGCGGTGCGCGGCGAATTCTCCACCCTGGTCAGCCTTTCGGCACCGACCGACCTCACGGTGCGCTGGGCGCGCGAGCATCGGCTCAACCTGATCCACCTGCCGCACCACAGTGCGCCGCGGGTCTACAGCCCGGCCAGCACTTAGCCCTCCGCTGGGTTCCTGCGGATCAGGCGACCCCAGCACAGGAAAGCGGCAAGCGGCTGGATGATTTCAGCTCCCTGAGCGAGAGGTTCGAGCGGATGGCCGATACGCCGGGAAGCTTTCTCAGCACCTGCTCGACGAACTGGCTGTAGTCGTCCAGGTCCTTGGCTACCACTTGCAGGAGAAAGTCGGCCTCGCCAGTGGTGTTGTGGCACGACAGGACATTGGCCGACGACTGAATGATGGCTTCGAAGGCACGGGTGGTGGTTTCGTCATGCTCGGTGCAGGTGAGTTGGACGAAGGCCATGACGCCGAGCCCCAGCTTGCGTCGATTCAGATTGGCCTGATAACCCTCGATGACGCCGTCCTCTTCCAGCCGCTTGAGTCGGCGCCAGCAGGGCGTTTCGCTGATCGAAAGATCCTGGGCGAGCCTGGCATTGCTCAGGCGACCGTCACGCTGCAATCGTTCCAGAATGCCGATATCTACCCTGTCTATCTTTTCCATTGGTGGGTCGTTCCTATAATTTATGGATTTTAGGAAGATTATTCCTGTGGCTGCGGCTGGCCAAGGGAAAATGGCAAGGTAATTTCTGCGCTCGGGCCTAGGATGATTGCCAATATCAGGTCATTGGCACAGCACGAGGTTCCGAGTCATGAAGGCCGTCGTTTACGAGCAATTCTCCGCCCCTCCGCAGATTCTCTCGGTGGCCGATCCCAGCCCCGCGCGCCATGGCGTGGTGATCAAGGTCATGGCCACCGGCGTGTGCCGTAGCGATTGGCATGGCTGGATGGGCCACGATCCCGATATACGACTGCCCCATGTGCCTGGGCATGAGTTCGCCGGTGTCATCGAAGCCGTTGGCAAGGACGTGCGTCTGTTCAAGGTCGGTGACCGGGTGACGGTGCCCTTCGTCGGCGGCTGCGGTAGCTGCGGCGAGTGCCATAGCGGTAATCACCAGGTCTGCGACCATCAGTTCCAGCCAGGGTTTACCCACTGGGGCTCGTTCGCCGAGTACGTCGGCATTCATCATGCCGACATCAATCTGGTGCCGTTGCCGGAGCATCTGGACTTCGCCACGGCCGCCAGCTTGGGCTGCCGCTTCGTGACCTCGTTTCGGGCGGTGGTCGATCAGGGCCGCGTAGCGGCAGGGCAGTGGGTCGCGGTGCATGGCTGCGGGGGCGTCGGCCTGTCCGCGGTGATGATCGCCAACGCGATAGGCGCCAATGTCATCGCCATCGATATGGCCGATGACAAACTGGAGCTGGCGCGCTCACTGGGTGCGGTCGCCACCCTGAACGCCCAGGGCTGCGACGATGTCGCCGCTGCCGTCGCCGAGATTTCCAGGGGCGGGGCGCATGTGTCGCTCGACGCGCTGGGGCATCCGGTTACCTGCGTGAACTCGATCAGAAGCCTGCGCAAGCGCGGCAAGCATATCCAGGTCGGCCTGATGCTGGCCGATCACGCCAATCCGAGCGTGCCAATGGATAGGGTCATCGCCCATGAGCTGGAAATTCTTGGCAGTCACGGAATGCAGGCGCATCGTTACGGCGACATGCTGGCGATGATGCAGTCGGGCAAGCTGGCGCCGGAAAAACTGATCGGGAGGACCATCAGCCTGGAACAGTCGATCGATGCGCTGATGGCCATGGACCGCTCGATCGTTGCGGGTGTCACCGTGGTCACCGAGTTCTAGCGGTTCTGCCTCAGGGCAGCAGGTGGCGATAGTCCTCCACCGCGGCGAACTCCTCGGTGTCCTTGGGGCCGGCCTGGCTGTCCGGCTCGCGCACCGCCAGTAGATGACCGATGCCGAAGTCGCGGGCGCTGCGCAGAATCGGCAGGCTGTCGTCGATAAACAGGCTGCGCGCCGGGTCGAAGTCGACGTCCTGGCGCAGGGCGAACCAGAATTGCTGGTCCTCTTTGGGGAAACCGTAATCGTGGGAGCTGATCAGGCGCTCGAAGTAGGGTGCCAGCTCGATCCGTTCGAGCTTCAGCGACAGCGAATCGCGGTGAGCATTGGTGATCAGCACCACGCGCTTGCCGGCGTTGCGCAGGGCGGCGAGAAAGGCGTCGGCGTCCGGGCGCAGGGCGATCAGGTGAGCGACTTCGCGCTTGAGCTCGCGGATCGGCAGGGCGAGCTCGCTGCTCCAGAAATCCGTGCAATACCAGTTCAGCGTGCCGGCGTGCCGCTTGAACAGCGGCAGCAGCTCGGCCTCGGCCAGCGCACGGCTGATGCCGTGATGCTCGGCATAGCGCTGCGGCAGGTGCTGCAGCCAGAAGTGGTTGTCGAAATGCAGATCGAGCAGGGTGCCGTCCATATCCAGCAGCACGGTGTCGATCTCGGTCCAGGGCAATAACGGCATGGTGGCTCTTGTTCAGAAATACGGTATTTAGAGTGACTTGGTCGCGATTCGCTCAACCGGCGTCGCCATGATGCAATCTGCGGCGGCCGCCCAGGCGAAAGCCGGGGTATGATAACCCGCTAAGTCACGCCGTGAGGGTGTGAGCGCCGACTCTGCGCTTTGTGCGTCCTGCCAGGATCGCGTCACCCACCAAGGAGCCGTTTATGCGTCAAAAGCCCACCGTGCTGGCTCGCGAGATCGTCGCCAGCAGTCGTCTGTTCCGTGTCGAAGAGTTGCAGTTGCGTTTCACCAACGGCGTGGAGCGTACCTATGAGCGGCTGGTTGGCAAGGGCGCGGGTTACGGTGCGGTGATGATAGTGGCGATGGTCGACGAGCGGCATGCGCTGCTGGTCGAAGAATACTGCGGCGGCACCGACGACTATCAGCTCTCGCTGCCCAAGGGCCTGATCGAGCCAGGCGAAGACGTGCTGGATGCGGCCAACCGCGAACTCAAGGAGGAGGCCGGCTTCGGCGCACGAAAACTGGAGCATCTGGCCGAGTTGAGTTTGTCGCCCGGTTATATGAGCCAGAAAATTCAAGTGGTGCTGGCCCGCGATCTGTACCCGGAAAGCCTGCCGGGCGATGAGCCCGAACCGATGCGCGTGGACAAGATCGACCTGGGCGAGTTGTCCAGCCTGGTGCAGCACCCGCAGTTCAGCGAAGGACGCGCCCTGGCGGCGCTGTACCTGGTGCGCGATCTGCTTGGCCAGCGTGGGGAGTACAGCCAATGAGCCATCCACTGCTCCCCGCCGTGATTGCGTTGGTGCGCCAGGCCGGCGCGGCGATCCTGCCGTATTGGCGTACCGGCGTGGCGGTCGATGCCAAGGCCGACGCCTCGCCGGTGACCGCCGCCGATATGGCCGCCCACCATATCCTCAACGATGGCTTGCTCGCGCTCGATCCAAGTATCCCGGTGCTGTCGGAAGAGGCCGCCGATATACCCCTGAGCGAGCGCGTCCAGTGGACGCGCTGGTGGCTGGTCGATCCGCTCGATGGCACCAAGGAATTTATCGCCGATAGCGAAGAGTTCACCGTCAACGTCGCGTTGATCGAACACGGTCGAGTGGTATTCGGCGTGGTCGGTATCCCGGCCAACGGCCGTTGCTATTACGGCGGTGCCGGGCTCGGCGCCTGGCGGGCCGACGCCGATGGCGCGGCGCAGCCGATCGGCGTGCGCCTGGCGCCGGAGGAGGCTTTTACCCTGGTCGCCAGCCGCCGTCATTCGAGCCCGGCGCAGGAGCGTCTGCTCACGGGCCTGAGCGAGCGTTTCGGCGATCTGCAATTGGTCAGTGTTGGCAGTTCGTTGAAGTTCTGTCAGCTCGCCGAAGGCAGCGCCGATTGTTACCCGCGTTTGGCGCCGACTTCGCAGTGGGACACGGCGGCAGCCCAGGGCGTGCTCGAAGGCGCTGGTGGCGAAGTGCTGACGCTGCGCGGCGAAGCGCTCGATTACCAGGCGCGCGAATCCTTGCTCAACCCGTCATTCCTGGCCTTGCCGGCCGCTGCCGAATGGCGTTCCGAATTGATCGAATTGGCCCGCGCGCTGGATTGATCGGCGTCCGGTCGCAGCACCGCATCGCGGCTTTGTTGGGTTACGCGGCGGCCGATGGTGCTGTCGCTGTTGAAACCGCGAAAGTCGCCGCTAACCCAGCCTACGAAAGCGGCTGTCAGCTGTCCTCGCCGTCGTCGTCATCCCCGCCGCCGATATTCATGTCGAGTTCCTTGATCTTGCGCGTCAAGGTGTTGCGTCCCCAGCCGAGCAGCAGCGCGGCATCGCGGCGGCGGCCGGCGGTGTGTTTGAGGGCGATTTCGATCATGATCCGTTCGAACGCCGGCACGGCGGTGTCGAGCAGGTTCGACTGGCCGCGCGCCAGGGCCTGGTCCGCCCATTGGCGCAGGGCTTGTTCCCAGTTGCTTACCGGCGCGCTTTCCTGTGGCTGGTTGAGCAGCTCGGGCGGTAGATCGTCGATATGCACTTCGCGGCCGGAGGCCATTACGGTGATCCAGCGGCAGGTATTCTCCAGCTGGCGCACGTTGCCCGGCCACGGCAGGTTGCGCAGGTAATCCTCGGTTTCACCTTTCAGCAGCTTGGGCTCGACGGCCAGCTCCAGGGCGGCGCGACTGAGGAAGTGGCGGGCCAGGGTGGGGATGTCCTCGCGACGATCGGACAGCCGCGGAATATGGATGCGGATGACGTTGAGACGGTGGAACAGGTCTTCGCGGAACTTGCCGCCCTGCACCAGCGTTTCCAGGTTCTGGTGGGTCGCGGCGATGATCCGCACGTCGACCTTCACCGGCGTGTGGCCACCGACCCGGTAGAACTCGCCGTCGGCCAGTACGCGCAGCAGGCGGGTCTGGGTGTCGGCCGGCATGTCGCCGATCTCGTCGAGGAACAGGGTGCCGCCGTCGGCCTGTTCGAAACGCCCGCGGCGCTGGTTGGCGGCGCCGGTGAAGGCGCCTTTCTCATGGCCGAACAGCTCGGATTCCATCAGGTCCTTGGGGATCGCGGCCATGTTCAGGGCGATGAACGGCGAGGCGGCTCGCGGGCTGTGACGGTGCAGGGCATGGGCCACCAACTCCTTGCCGGTACCGGATTCGCCATTGATCAATACGGTGATATTGGAATGGCTGAGACGACCGATGGCGCGGAACACCTCCTGCATCGCCGGCGCCTCGCCGATGATTTCCGGGGTGTTGGCCTGGGCCGCCGGCTCCGCCAGGCTCTGCTGCTCCTGGGCGTGCTGGTTGGCGCGCTTGACCAGCGACACCGCTTCGTCGACGTCAAAGGGCTTGGGCAGGTATTCGAAGGCGCCGCCTTGATAGGAGGCCACCGCGCTGTCCAGATCGGAATGCGCGGTCATGATGATCACCGGCAGGCGTGGGTACAGCTCGCGGATTTGCGCGAGCAGATCCAGGCCGCTGGCCCCGGGCATGCGGATGTCGGAGATGATCACGTCCGGCTGCTGACGGTGCAGGCGGCTGAGCACGCCGTCGGCGCTGTCGAAGCTCTGGGTGGTCATGCCCTCCTGTTGCAGGGCTTTTTCCAGCACCCAGCGGATGGAACGGTCGTCATCGACGATCCACACGGTTTCACTGCGACTCATGACGAAGTTACTCCTTGTTCCAGCGGCAGAAAGATCGAGAACACGGTATGGCCCGGATGGCTTTCGCACTCGATCAGCCCCTGGTGCTGGCTAATGATGTTCTGGGTAATGGCCAGGCCGAGGCCGGTGCCGTCGGCACGCCCGCTGACCATGGGGTAGAAGATGGTTTCCTGCAGTTCGGCCGGAATGCCGGGGCCGTTGTCGATGATCTCCACGCGGGTCACCAGGCGATGGCGGCAATGGCCGATGGTGAACTGGCGCAGCGTGCGGGTGCGCAGGGTGATGCGGCCCAGGCGCAGCTCGTTCTGGCTGCCGATCGCCTGCATGGCGTTGCGTACGATATTCAGCACCGCCTGGATCATCTGCTCGCGGTCGATCATCAGGTCCGGGATGCTCGGGTCGTAGTCGCGCACCAGGGTGATGCTGCCCTGGCTTTCCGCTTCGACCAGGCTGCCAACCCGTTCCAGCACTTCGTGCACGTTGGTCAGCGCCAGCGACGGCAGTTTGTTCGAGCCGAGCATGCGATCGACCAGGTTACGCAAGCGGTCGGCCTCCTCGATGATCACGTTGGTGTAATCCTTGAGGCTTTCCTCCGGCAGCTCGCGGGCCAGCAACTGGGCAGCGCCGCGAATGCCACCGAGCGGGTTCTTGATCTCGTGGGCCAGGCCGCGCACCAGCATCTTGGTGGTTTCCTGCTTGGACAGCTGGGCCTCTTCCTTGGTGATGCGCAGCAGGCGATCGCGCGGGTGCACCTCCAGCAGCAACAGCGTGGCGCCGCGGTTGATGATCGGCGTTACCGCGTAATCGACGGTCAGGGTCTGGCCGGTGACGGCGGTGAGTATCGCTTCGCGCTTGTTGAACGGGTGCGCCTCTTCGACCGCCTGGCGCAGGGCGCTCAAGGCTTCGGCCGATTCGGTGAACAGCTCGCTGATGAATTGGCCGTGGCTGCGCTGGCCGCTGACCGCGAGCAGCATCTCCGCGGCCGGGTTCATGTACTCCAGGCGCAGGGCGTCGTTGAGCAGCAGGGTCGCGGTGGTCAGGTTATCCAACAGCAGGCGGTGCAGTGCGTCGTTGATGGTCATATATAGGGTCTGCTGACGTTTCGCCGCGAGCGGCGCGATTGCGCCGTCGCCAGGAACAGGGCGCTGCTGTCGCGGCCCCGGGTTTCTCGTCGCTTATCTGGAACAACCAAACTTCATTCCTCGTGCCTCGTTCTGCCCCAAATCGATTTCTGCCGCGGCTGTGACGAACCGCCAACAGAACTCCGGGGTGCGGCTATGGGCGGAAAATGCAAGAAGCAAACCAAAGCCCCGAAAAGACGCATGGGAATCGCGCAATAAGTGGGCAGTGAGCGACGGGGCTCTGCCCGGCATCGTGCGGCAGACATCGGTTGCTCGCGGTTTTCCGCGGTTTTATCGTCGATAACCCGGCTTTCGGCGGAAAAACCTCGATAAATCTGGCTGATCGGGCACTTCCATTATGGGGCGATATTTCATCCGGCAGCTTCTGGGCATGTTTTTTGGCGGTCGCCGGCAGGTCGGGTTGCGAACCAAAATGGGGAGGGGCCGAATAGTCTTTGCGACTATCGCACCAAAATGGTGCTTATGCAGCATTGTCGTTGCGAGCGTTGTTTTGCCTGATAACGGGCCTTAGATGAAGGGCACGAAGGGAATATCGGTTTTTTCTTCCGGCTTGTCTTTCAGCGGGCACTCCGGGCGCACTCCGTAATCGTCCTTTTTGCACGGGTTGACCCGGCGCTTCTGCGCCAGGGAGGTGCGCATCAGATGAAAGGGCTGGCTGGGCGTGCGTTCGACGATCAGGCCATGCGCGTCGACGATTTCCACCGCCAGCTTGTGGGTACCACGGTCGATATTTTCCAGCGGAAATACCGGGCTGCGTCCCGGCTCGCCGACCGCTTCGCCATCAAGCAGCAAGCGGTAGTTGTGCCCCGGGTATAGCGCCGGCTCACTGGTGGCGGTGACGATCAGGCTGCCGGCGTTATTGCGTACGGTGGCGTCCGGTTGCGGAACCAGGATTCTCAGCATCTGGTAGGTCTGCGCCGGCTTGGTCGCCGGTTCGGCGGCTGCCGCTGGCTGACCTGCGGCGTCGGGCGCGGGCATGCTGTTGCTCGGCGCCAGTTGCACGGGTTCGGCATTGCCTTGCCGGGGCTTGTCGGTAAACACCCGATTACCCTCGGCGTCGATATAGGTATAGACCTGGGCGGCCGTCGGCAGGCTCAGCATTAACAAACATAACAACAGATTGCGCATGGTTCAGGGTGCCGATTAGGGTGTTACGGGAGGGGGTGGCGGACGTAGCGCCGGGCTGCTGGTGTTGACCCGTTGCACGGTGAAGGTGACGGTGTCGCTTTGCTGGACAGGCTTGTCGCCGCTCAGTACCTCGACCGCCAGGCTGTGCTCGCCGCGGGCGATTTCGCTCAGTTGCAAGCGCGGTACGTTGGTCGGCTGGCCGTAGGGTTGGCCGTCGAGCAGCAGGCGCAGACTGTGGCCTGGGGCCAGGCGCGGCTCTATGCGCACGCCGACGCTGAAGGTGCCGTTGTTCGCACGTAGGGCTTCGTCGTCGGGCAGGCCGGTCAATTCCAGCGCCTTGTAGGCGGGTCCGGCGCGGGTCTGGGCGGATGTGTCCTCAGGGGCGGGGGCGGGCACTTGCATCTCTACCGAGTTGGGCGGAGGCAGCACGATATGCAGC
>NZ_CAMPHI010000017.1 GCF_946885955.1 uncultured Pseudomonas sp. | reverse complement strand
TGGTGCTCATCTTCAGCTGCGAGCCGCCGTTGAAGCCGAACCAGCCCATCCACAGAATGAACGCGCCCAGGGTTGCAATTGGCAGGTTGGCGCCCGGAATGGCATTGACCTGGCCGTTCGCACTGTACTTGCCTTTACGCGCGCCGAGCAGCAACACGCCAGCCAGCGCGGCGGAAGCGCCGGCCATGTGCACCACGCCGGAACCGGCGAAGTCGAGGAAGCCCGCTTCGTTGAGGAAGCCCGAACCCCATTTCCAGAAACCCTGAACCGGGTAGATGAAGCCGGTCATGACCACAGCGAAGGCCAGGAAGGCCCACAGCTTCATGCGCTCGGCCACCGCACCGGAGACGATCGACATGCAGGTCGCGGCGAACACCACTTGGAAGAAGAAGTCCGAACGAGCCGAGTAGTAAGGCGCATCGTCGCCGCCAGCCAGTACCGACTGGACGCTGTTCTCGTCGCCGAGCAGGAAGCCCAGGCTCGGCAGGATGCCGCCTTCCGGGCTGGAGTACATGATGTGATAGCCGATCACCAGATACATGACGCTGGCGACAGCGTACAGGGCGATATTCTTGGTGAGGATTTCAGTGGTGTTCTTGGCCCGGACCAGGCCGGCTTCAAGCATGGCAAAGCCAGCTGCCATCCACATCACCAGGGCACCGCAGATCAGAAAATAGAAGGTATCGAAGCCGTACTGCAATGCAGTCAATGCTGTGTTATCCATGGTTCACCTCTTGCCGGCGCGCTTTTATAGCGCTGTTCGGTTAAGACGCCCGGGTTGGCTCCGGGCGTGCTCCGTGTGCTTACAGGTTGTAGCCACGCTCATTGTGCTCGGCGAGATCGAGGCCGATGGTCTCTTGCTCGTCGCTGACACGCAGACCCATTACCAGGTCAATCACTTTCAGGATCACGAAGGTCAATACGGTCGTGTAAACCACCGTGAACGCCACGCCCTCGAACTGCACCCACAACTGCGCGGGAATGCTCTCCACCGTGCCGAAGCCACCCAATATCGGCGACGCGAACGCACCGGTGAGGATCGCGCCGACGATGCCGCCCACGGCATGTACGCCGAAGACATCCAGCGAGTCGTCATAACCCAGCTTGCGCTTCAGGCTGGTGGCACAGAGGAAGCAGATCACCCCGGCCAGCAGACCGATAACCAGGGCCCCCATCGGCCCCACGGTGCCGGACGCCGGAGTGATCGCCACCAGACCGGCAACGGCGCCGGAGGCAATTCCCAGCACGCTCGGCTTCCGGTGCGTGATCCATTCGGCGAACATCCAGCTCAGCGCCGCGGTAGCGGTGGCGATCTGGGTGACCAGCATGGCCATACCGGCACTGCCGTTGGCCGCCAGTGCGGAGCCTGCGTTGAAGCCGAACCAGCCGACCCAGAGCATGCTTGCGCCGATCAGGGTGTAGCCAAGGTTGTGCGGTGGCATGGCGGTGGTCGGGAAGCCCTTGCGCTTGCCCAGAACCAGGCAGGCCACCAGGCCGGCGATACCGGCGTTGATGTGCACCACGGTGCCGCCAGCGAAGTCGAGCACGCCCCAGTCCCACAACAGCGCACCGTCGCCGCTCCACACCATATGGGCGATGGGGGCGTAAACCAGGGTGAACCAGACCGCCATGAAGATCAGCATCGCGGAGAATTTCATGCGCTCGGCGAATGCACCGACGATCAGCGCCGGGGTGATGATGGCGAAGGTCATCTGAAAGGTGATGAACACGCTTTCCGGAATGCCAGCCACCAGGCTGTCCAGGGTCAGACCGCTGAGGAAGGCTTTGGACAGGCCGCCAATGAACGAGTTGAGGTTGACCACACCTTGCTCCATGCCGGTGGTGTCAAACGCCAGGCTGTAACCGTAAAGCACCCATAGGACACTGATCAGACCGGTAATGGCGAAACACTGCATCAACACTGACAGCACGTTCTTGGAACGCACCATACCGCCGTAAAACAGCGCCAGACCGGGAATGGTCATGAACAGCACAAGCGCAGTCGCGACCAGCATCCAAGCCGTGTCACCACTGTTCAAAACTGCCTCGTCGGCCATGGCAATGCCGGGAACGAGAGACAAAAGGGCTCCTAGCCCTGCGATTTTTCGCAGAGTCATGGGGGTTACTCCTGGGGCGTGGGGTTAGCTGGGCTTAGATTGCGTCGGTATCGGTTTCGCCGGTACGGATACGAATCGCCTGTTCCAGATTGACGACGAAAATCTTGCCGTCGCCGATCTTGCCGGTATTGGCTGCCTTGGTGATGGCCTCGATGACCCGATCCAGCTGGTCATCGGCGATGGCCACGTCGATCTTCACTTTCGGCAGAAAGTCGACGACATATTCAGCGCCGCGATACAACTCGGTGTGACCCTTTTGCCGACCGAAGCCTTTGACTTCGGTGACGGTGATACCCTGCACGCCGATCTCCGACAGTGACTCACGGACGTCGTCCAGCTTGAACGGCTTGATGATGGCAGTGACTAGCTTCATGAAACTCTCTCCCGTGTAAGGTGGACTTGCCCCAGGAATTACCAACCCGGCTCAAGTCTAAGCGCAGTGTCTGGCTTTTGTAATGCATCGGCCGAGCTATCTCGGCAACACCGATACCCACCAACCGCTCCAACGAAACACTTCCCCGCCTCGCCTGATGCACCGGAACCGCATTGGCGCTTGGGTGTCAGCGAACAAGCAGAAAGCTTGCCAAAACATGAAAAAGCTATTTTATTCAGTCGTTTAGCGATTAATTTCGCTTTCTCCGCAAGGCCCTGGCACAAAGCAACGCACCATAAACGTGCACCACGCCAGACCATGCCCCGTATCCACGCGCGAAAACCGTGCAGCCGCCGCCCGCCCCGCCTGCGCATGGGTCGCGTGCTACACTGCCGCTCGTTTGCATCCGGAGCCCCTTCATGTTGCCGCCCAAAGCCCTGTTAGACGCCCTCAGCGCCCACGCCTCGCGCCTGTTCAACGGCGAAACGCCGCTACCCCGCGGGGAATTCGAAGCGCAGTTCAAAGCCCTGCTGCAGAGCGGTTTCAGTAAACTGGATCTGGTCAGCCGGGAAGAATTCGACAGCCAGATGGCCGTCCTCGCGCGCACCCGTGCACGCCTCGAAGCCCTGGAAGCCAAGGTTGCCGAAATGGAAGCACGCACTACCGCAGAGCCAACGCCACCCGCCGAGTAATCCGCTCGGCCGAGCGACGATCAAGGAGCGATCGATGTCCCTGGCCATAGTCCACAGCCGCGCCCAAGTCGGCGTCGAAGCCCCCGCCGTCACCGTCGAAGCCCACCTGGCCAACGGTTTGCCGTCGCTGGCGCTGGTCGGCTTGCCGGAAACCGCGGTCAAGGAAAGCAAAGACCGCGTGCGTAGCGCCATCCTCAACTGCGCCTTCGATTTCCCGCCCAGACGCATCACCTTGAACCTGGCGCCGGCCGACCTGCCGAAAGACGGCGGGCGCTTCGACCTGGCCATCGCCCTGGGAATTCTCGCCGCCAGCGGCCAGGTGCCGGCCGCCGCCCTGGAACAGCTGGAATGCCTCGGCGAACTGGCACTCTCCGGCGAAGTACGCCCGGTACAGGGTGTATTGCCCGCTGCCCTGGCCGCCCGCGCCAGCGGACGCACCTTAGTGGTGCCTAAGGCCAACGCCGAAGAAGCCAGCCTGGCCTCCGGACTGACGGTCATCGCCGTCGGTCATTTGCTCGAGCTGGCCGCCCACCTCAACGGCCAGACACCGATTGCGCCCTACCAAGCCGCGGGTCTGCTGCGGCAGACCCTGCCCTACCCGGACCTTTCCGAGGTTCAAGGCCAGATCGCCGCCAAACGCGCACTGCTGGTGGCCGCAGCTGGCTCGCACAATCTATTATTCAGCGGCCCGCCCGGCACCGGCAAAACTCTACTGGCCAGCCGCCTGCCCGGCTTGTTGCCGCCGCTGGAAGAGCAGGAGGCACTGGAAGTCGCCGCGATTCATTCGGTGGCCAGCCATGCGCCGCTGGAGGCCTGGCCACAGCGACCTTTTAGAAATCCGCATCACAGCGCTTCCGGCCCGGCACTGGTTGGGGGCGGCAGTCGCCCGCAACCCGGCGAGATCACCTTGGCCCATCAGGGCGTTTTATTTTTGGATGAACTACCCGAATTCGACCGCAAGGTGTTGGAGGTCTTACGCGAACCCCTGGAAAGCGGGCAGATCGTGATCGCCCGAGCGCGGGACAAGGTGCGTTTCCCGGCGCGGTTCCAATTGGTCGCGGCGATGAACCCCTGCCCTTGCGGTTTTCTCGGCGACCCCAGCGGGCGCTGCCGTTGCACCCCGGAACAGATTCAGCGCTACCGTGGCAAGCTGTCCGGGCCGCTGCTCGACCGCATCGACCTGCACGTGACGGTGGCGCGCGAAACCACCGCCCTGCACGTGCAACCCAGCGATGGCGCCGACACCGCGAGCAGCGCGGCCCTGGTCGCCCGCGCCCGCCAGCGTCAGGTGGCGCGCCAGGGCATGGCCAATGCCTTTCTCGACTTACCCGGCCTGCGCCAACACTGTGCGCTGCACGCGGCCGACCAGAGTTGGCTGGAAAGCGCCTGCGAGCGCCTCGGCCTATCGCTACGCGCAGCCCACCGCATTCTCAAGGTCGCGCGTACCCTGGCCGACCTCGAGCAGGTGGAACAGATCGCCCGCAGCCATCTGGCCGAGGCCCTGCAATATCGGGGGAATCCGCAGAGCTGAGCCGGTAGTCGCAAGCGAACGATGCGATACGCGGTTAGGCTTTTCGCCTCCCTCTCCTCGCCTGTTAGCTAGCCTAAGAGAAGCCAACCGCGCTGCTCGCGGCCCGGCGAAGGGAAATTATCATGCCCGACAATGACTCTCTCGATGTTGCAACGGCGCCCAGATCAGGACGCGGCGCACGCTGCTTGATCCTGATGGCGCTGCTGTATGGCGGTTTCAGCCATGCTGATAATAGCGAGACGGCGCTGACCAACGAACCGATTCGCCCACTGCCGAAAACCATCGAGTTCGATCGCGACAAGGCGGCGCTCGGCAAACAATTGTTTTTCGATCGGCGGCTTTCCCGCGACGACACACTGAGCTGCGCCAGTTGCCATGATTTCGCCCAGGGCGGTGCCGATGGCCGCGCGCACTCCGCGGGTATCGGCGGCCACCTCAGCTCCTTCAACTCGCCCAGCGTGTTCAATACCGGCTTCAACTTCCGCCAGTTCTGGACCGGCAAGGCCGAGTCGCTGGAAGATCAGGTCAGCATGGTGATCGGCAGCGCCAAGGTGTTCGACTCGTCCTGGCCCGCCATTCTCGCCAAGCTGAACCAGGACGCCACGCTGCTAAAAGGCTTCAAGCGTGTCTACCGCGACGGCCTCAACCAGCGCAACGCCATCGATGCCCTGGCCGTGTTCGAGCGTTCGCTGGTCACCCCATCGCGCTTCGACGCCTACCTGCGCGGCGACGCACAGGCAATCGATGCCGAGGAGAAACTCGGCTACGCGAAGTTCAAGAGCTATGGCTGCGTCGCCTGCCATCAGGGCATCAATATCGGCGGCAACATGTTTCAGGTATTCGGGGTGATAAGCCCTTACGCCCAGGATCACGACAGCAACTCCGAGACCGACCTCGGCCGCTACCAGGTGACCAAGCGCGAGATCGACAAATATGTGTTCAAGGTGCCCAGCCTGCGCAACGTCGCACTCACCGCGCCCTACTTTCACAACGGTTCGGCGGCGACGCTGGAAGAAGCCATCGAGGTGATGTTCCGCTACCAGCTCGGGCGTACCGCCCCCCAGGCCGACAAAACCCTGATCGTTAAATTCCTGCGCAGCCTGAACGGTGAAGTCCCGGCCCACGCCCTGGCGGAGTCGGCACATTGAAACGCACCGGCCTGCAGCTGCTCGGCACCGTTTTCGTCATCTTGCTGGCAGTACCCGCGTTCCTCTATGAACGCACCCAGGCGCTCAATGCCAGCACACAGAATCAGGTGATGGCAGCATTGCGCGAACTGAAACAGCTGGACGCCGAATGGAATGCCAACATTCTCAAGACGCGGGCCGGCATGCATAACAACTACGACCCGCTAAGCGCCCCGCTGCCCCATGTGCACGAACTGCAGCAGCGTCTGGCGATGAGCCCGCCAATGAGCCACGCCGAACTCTTGCAAAAACGGCTCGAAGACATGGAGCGCGCATTCGTCGCCAAGGAAGACCTGGTCGAGCAGTTCAAATCGCAAAACGCCTTATTGCGCAATTCGCTGCGCTATTTCCCCACCGCCGTGGAGACGTTCAAAGAACTGCTGGCGTCGCTGCCACCGACCGACCAGAGCACGTTGCACCTGCTGGGCGAGGTGATAGATGGCCTGCTGCGCGACGTCCTCAGGTTCAATCTGCTGCCGGAGGAGAGGCTTGGGGAGAAGATTTCCGCCACGCTCAAGACCCTCGACAACAACAGTGGCGACTATCCCGATGTTCTGCTCGAACCACTGACGCTGTTGGCCCGGCACGCCAGCATTACCCTGCGCCAACGGGTGGTGGAAGACACTCTGATGGCGCGCATCGCCAACACCCCGACTGCACAGACCATCGACGACTTGAGCGCTGCGCTCGAGCAGGCGTTCCAGGGCATGCTGGAACAGAAGCAGCACTATCGGAACTACCTGTTCCTCTATTCCGGCGTACTGCTGGCACTCTTGGCGTACGCGGCATGGCGCCTGCTGCACAGTTACCGGACGATCGCGCAGGTCAACCAGCACCTGCAAACTGCCAACGAAACCCTGGAACAGCGCGTAGCCGAACGTACCGCGGAGCTGCAACGGCAGTCGGCGCAACTGAAGGAGCTGGCAACCCGTGACACGCTGACCGGGCTGATCAACCGTCGCCAATTGATGGTCGAACTGACCGACAGTTTGCTGCGCGCCGAACGCCGCGATTGGGTAGTCGCACTGATGTATTTCGATCTCGACGGCTTCAAGGGGGTCAATGACAAATACGGCCACGCCACGGGCGATCTGCTGCTGCAGGAAGTCGCCGCACGCATCAAACGCCATGTGCGCAAGGAGGACACCTTCGCCCGCCTCGGCGGTGACGAGTTTGTCATTCTGCTCAATCAGGTCAGCACGCCTGAGGGGGCGATTCGTGTGGCCCAGGCGATACTTCAGGAGCTGCGCGCGCTGACCCAGGTTGCCGGTCATACGGTGCGAATCTCAGCCAGCATCGGCATCGGCAGCCTGCGTGGCGCGGCTAACCTCGAACAGGCCGGCGAACAGCTGCTCAACCAGGCGGATCAGGCGATGTACCAGGCCAAGCAGCAAGGCAAAAACGCTTATTGCCTGAGCCTGCCACACGCCTGGGACTGATCTGCGGACGGCTTGCCATCGAGTTTGCCGGCACCGCCACAGGGCCGCTCAAGCAACGCGCCGCACGTCCGGCAACTGCATTGCCGCCACCTCGCTGACCAGGTAATCGCGCAAACGCAGGTAGCGCTCCTGGCCGCGCCGGGCCTTGGGCCAGACCAGGTAATAGCTGCAACCGCTGGGCACCGCGCATGGCCAGGGCAGGCCGAGGCGGCCCTGGGCGACGTCTTCGGCGACCAGCACCAGATCGCCGATCGATACGCCGTAACCACGGGCGGCGGCGACCATGCCCAGCTCCAAAGTATCGAATACCTGACCACCCTTGAGCGGTACCTGCTCAGCCAGGCCCATGGCCTGCAACCACTGACGCCAATCGCGGCGGTCCGGGGTCGGGTGCACCAGTTCGGCGCCCTGCAGCCGCGCCAGGTCCCAGGGGCAATCGCTCGCCGCCTCGGGCGCGCAGACTGGAATCAGCCATTCGGCGAACAACAGCGTGCTGTCCCATTCGTCGGGGAATTCGCCGTTGCCCAGCAGCACCGCGCAGTCGAACGGCTCGTGCTGGAAATCCACCTTGTCGACGTCCATCCAGGCGCTGGTCAGCTGCACTTCGATGTCGTCGTTCTGCAAGCGGAAGCGCGACAAACGCGCCAATAGCCAGCGCATGGTCAGGGTCGAAGGCGCCTTCAGGCGCAGCACTCCATCATCCGCGCGCAGGGTGGTGCAGGCGCGCTCCAAGGCATCGAAGCCGTCGCGCAGGCCGGGCAGCAGCAGGCGCGCCGTCTCGGTCAGCTGCAGGTTACGGCCCTGGCGCTCGAACAGACGGCAGGCGAAGTGTTGTTCAAGGGTGCGCACGTGATGGCTCACCGCGCTTTGGCTGATCGCCAATTCGTCCGCCGCGCGGGTGAAGGAACGATGACGCGCCGCGGCTTCGAACGCGCGCAGCGCATATAAAGGCGCCAGACGGCGGTTCTTATCCATTAGTCATACTCATGCTACACATCGCTTTTTTCCCTTTGTGACGACCCATGGATCTCCCGAGAATGGCCTCATTCTCCGCTGACCGAGAAACCTCGGGCAAGCGCTATCACTGAGCCCTACTCATCATGAAGCAATCTATTCGAAGCGAGCTGCGGGCCATCCTGCACCTCGCGGCCCCGCTGATCGCTGCGCAATTGGCGCATGTCGTGATGGTCTTCACCGACACCGTGATGATGGGCCTGCTCGGCCCCGCGGCCCTGGCCGGCGGCGGTCTGGGGGCGGCCAGCTATTCCTTCGTGTCGATTTTCTGCGTCGGGGTGATCGCTGCGGTCGGCAACCTGGTCGCCATCCGCCACGGTGCCAGCGACGCCGCGGGAGTGACCCGCCTGACCCAAAACGGCCTGTGGCTCGGTTGGGGCTTGGCCCTGCTGGCCGGCGTGGGGCTGTGGAACCTGCAACCGGCCTTGCTGCAATTCGGCCAATTGCCGGCGAACGTCGAGGGTGCCATGCAGTTTCTCGCCACCCTGGTGTTCGCCCTGCCCGGCTATATGAGTTTTATGGCGCTGCGCGGCTTTACCAGTGCGATAGGCCGGCCCGGCCCGGTGATGACCATCAGTATCGGCGGTGCAGTGGCCAATGGGCTGCTCAATTACGCGCTGATCAAGGGCTGGTTCGGCCTGCCACACCTGGGGCTGGCCGGCATCGGCCTGGTCACCGCGGTGGTAATGAACCTGATGGCATTGCTGCTGGCCTGGCATGTACTGCGCCACAGCGCCTACGCTGGCTACCCACTGTGGCGCGGGCTGTGGCGCCCGGTCTGGGGCGAACTGAAGGAGTTGCTGCGTCTGGGCCTGCCGATCGGCGGCACCTACGCCGTGGAGTCCGGAATGTTTGCCTTCGCCGCGCTGTGCATGGGCGCCCTGGGCAGCGTTGAGCTGGCGGCGCACCAGATCGCGATCATGTCGGTGTATGTGGCCTTTATGGTGCCGGTGGGCATTTCCTACGCGGTGACCTTTCGCATCGGCCAGCACTTCGGCGCCGGCCGTTTGCTCGATGCACAACGTGCAGGGCGCCTCGGCATCGCCCTCGGCGCCAGCTGCATGCTGGGTTTCGCAGCGCTGTTCTGGCTCGCGCCGGAGTGGGTCGTGGGGTTGTTTCTCGACCGTTTCGACCCGGCCTATGCGGCTATCGTCAACCTGGCGATCGGTTTGCTGGCGATTGCCGCCTGGTTCGAGTTTTTCGACGGTATCCAGACCATCGCCATGGGCGCGATCCGCGGCCTGAAGGATGCCAAGACAACCTTCCTCGTCGGCCTTGGTTGCTACTGGCTGGTCGGCGTGCCGCTGGCCTGGTTGCTGGCATTCCCGCTGGGCTGGGGCGCACAGGGCGTATGGTGGGGCTTGGCCGCCGGCCTGGCGTGCGCGGCAACCGGCCTGACCCTGGGCTTCGAATGGAAGACCGCACGCCTGCTGCGCCCGGCGCCCACCGCGAAACAGGCCTGCTTGGCATAAGCGGTCTTTGTAGCCCGGATTGCATCCGGGCTACCAGAGCGCGCCTCTGCTATGCCGGCTTGGCGCCCATCAGGCCCATGATCGCCAACAGTAGCAGCAGGATCAGCCCGGCATAAGCCGCGGTAAATGCCAGCAGGCGGCTGGATGCGGGATTGTCTCCCAGTGCCTGCCAGGCGCTCAGGCGTCCGGCCAGCAGCAGGCCGGCCAGCATCAGCACGCCGAACAGGATGCTGCTGAACAGCAGCCAGCTCTGTCCCAGGGACAAACCGGCCAGGTCGACCAGCCACCAGCCGCTGAGCGGCAGGCTCAGCGCCAGCAAGCCGAGCACCGGCAAGCTGATCAGCCGGGTGCGCCTGAGCTTACGCTGCAGCACCGCCGCATCGCCGCCGCGCACCGCCTTCCACAACATCCCGATATGGGCCAGCACGCCGAGCAGCAGCAGGATGCCGAACAGGCTGTGGACGATTTTCAGCAGTGTGTAATGTTCCATCGACGGCATTCCTGTGGCTGTGGCGGGTTAACCGAGAAAAAGGCTGTAGGCCGGATTCTCGCTTTCGTCCCAGTAGGGATAACCGATCGCGTCCAACGCCGCCGGCACCAAGTGGCGCTCAGCCTCCGGCACCTGCAAGCCGGCGACCACGCGACCATCGGCGGCGCCGTGGTTGCGGTAGTGGAACATCGAGATGTTCCAGCGCCCGCCCAGGCGCTGGAGGAAGTTGAACAACGCCCCCGGACGCTCGGGGAACTCGAAGCGAAACACCACTTCGTCGCGCACCCGCGCCGCATGGCCGCCGACCATGTGACGGATATGCAGCTTGGCCAGTTCGTTGTCGGTCAGGTCGACTACCGGGAAACCCTGGGCGCTCAGGCTTGCCACCAGTGCCGCGCGCGGGTCGGTTTCCGGGTGGGTCTGCACGCCGACGAAGATGTGCGCTTCCTTGTCGGTGTGGTAGCGGTAGTTGAACTCGGTGATCTGGCGCTTGCCGATCGCCTCGCAGAACGCCTTGAAGCTGCCCGGCTGTTCGGGGATGGTCACGGCGATGATCGCCTCGCGCTTTTCGCCCAGTTCGGCGCGCTCGGCGACATGGCGCAGGCGGTCGAAGTTGACGTTGGCGCCCGAGTCGATGCCCACCAGCACCTGCCCAGTGCAGCGCTCTCGCTCCACATACTTCTTGATCCCGGCGACGCTCAGGGCGCCGGCCGGTTCGGTGATCGAGCGGGTGTCGTCGTAGATATCCTTGATCGCCGCGCAGATCTCGTCGGTGCTGACGGTGATCACCTCGTCGACATAATCCTTGCAGACATCGAAAGTGTGCTGGCCGATCTGCGCCACCGCCACGCCGTCGGCGAACAGCCCGACCTGCGGCAGCACCACGCGTTCACCGGCCGCCATCGCGGCCTGCAGGCAATTGGAGTCGTCCGGCTCGACGCCGATGACCTTGATCTCCGGGCGCAGGTATTTGACGTAAGCGGCGATACCGGCAATCAGGCCGCCGCCGCCCACCGGGACGAAGATCGCATCCAGTTGGCCGGGATGCTGACGAAGTATCTCCATCGCCACCGTGCCCTGACCGGCAATGGTGTGCGGGTCGTCATAGGGATGGATATAGATGTAGCCCTTCTCGTCGACCAGCTTCAGCGAATAGGCCAGCGCCTCGGGGAAGCTGTCACCGTGCAGCACGACCTTGCCGCCGCGCGAGCGCACACCGTGGACCTTGATCTCCGGGGTGGTCTTGGGCATCACGATGGTCGCGCTGACCCCCAGCACCTTGGCCGCCAGTGCCAGGCCCTGGGCATGGTTGCCGGCCGATGCGGTGACCACGCCGCGGGCCTGCTCCTCTGCCGAAAGCTGCGCCAACTTGTTATAGGCGCCACGAATCTTGAACGAGTAAACGGGCTGCAGGTCTTCGCGCTTGAGCAGAATCTGGTTGCCGAGGCGCTCGGACAGTTGCGGGGCGCTTTGCAGCGGCGTTTCCACCGCGACGTCGTAGACGCGCGAGGTGAGGATCTTCTTGACGTACTGTTCGAGCATGGCGGGCATCGCAGGCGGTTTTTTGGGTAGTCAGCGAGTCTACCCCAGGGCTCGACCGGGAAACCACCGGCAATGCAGACGCGCAGCGCAGCTTCGTTGCGCGAATGAAATCCGCGGCGTTCTCAGGATTTTTCCGCATTGCAGCTGGGCCACAAAAGCTTGGCGGGTTGGAAAACCCGCTTTTGTTCGCCGGCATTGCAAATAAACATAGGATCAATCCTTTGCCCCTGTGTCCTATTGACACCGGGCGAGGTTTTGTCGCGCTCACGCGCTATAATTCGCACCTTCCGCCCCCACTCTCACCCTCCCCAGGCGCAGAATCCGCGATGAATCAGGATCAACTCAAGCAAGCCGTCGCCCAGGCGGCCGTCGACACCATCCTTCCCCAACTCGACGCCAAGAGCGTGATCGGTGTCGGCACCGGCTCCACCGCCAACTGCTTTATCGACGCCCTGGCCCAACACAAGATGGAATTCGACGGTGCCGTGGCCAGTTCCGAAGCCACCGCCGCACGCCTCAGAGGTCACGGCATCCCGGTGTACGAACTGAACACGGTCAGTGACCTGGAGTTCTATATCGACGGCGCCGACGAAAGCGACGAGCACCTCAACCTGATCAAGGGCGGCGGCGCCGCGCTGACCCGCGAGAAGATCGTCGCCGCCGTGGCGAAAACCTTTATCTGCATCGCCGACGCCAGCAAATTGGTGCCGGTGCTTGGCGCCTTTCCGCTACCGGTGGAAGTGATTCCCATGGCCCGCAGCCACGTCGCTCGCGAGCTGGTGAAGCTGGGCGGCGATCCGGTGTACCGCGAAGGGGTGATCACCGACAACGGCAACCAGATCCTCGACGTGCACAACCTGTCGATCGTCAACCCGCGCGAGCTGGAAGCGCAGATCAACAATATCGTCGGCGTGGTCACCAATGGCCTGTTCGCCGCCCGCCCGGCGGACCTGCTGCTGCTCGGCACCAGCGAAGGCGTGAAGCGCCTGACCCCTTAAAGATCCGAGCAAGCGCGTCTTGTAGGGTGGACATGGCGAAGCCTTGTCCACCGCGAACGCCCGCGCGGACAAGCCTGCGACATGTCCGCCCTGGATCTTCGAAGAGCCTGGTTACGACAGCCTAGGCCCCAGCCTTTTTCTTGAACACATAGAACAGGTTGGGCTCGCTGATCAGGTACAGCCCGCCGTCGTTGTCCATGGCCAGACCTTCGGCCTGCGGTACCGATTTACGCAGCCCCTGCTGACCGCCGAGCAGCGACAGGCTGCTGATCGGCTGGCCATCGACATTCAGTTCCAGCACCAGCCGCGACTCGTCGGACAGCGCCAGCAAATGCCCGGTGCCCTGGTCGTATTGCAGGCTGGACAGATCGCGCACGAACAAGCCGGCATCACGCTTCTGGTCGTCGAGCACATGCACGGCGAACGGCTGCTCGGGGTCGAGCTGCGGGAAGCCGTGAATTTCATAAATACGCAGCGGATCGCGCTCCTTGGCGACGAATAACCGCTGCCCCCGGGGATCGTAGGCCAGGCCCTCGAAGCCCTTATTGCCATTCAGCCCCAGGCCCAGGGACAGCTGCGGCAAATCACGCCCATCGATCGCCGTGGTGTCGTCGTCCAGGCGCACCTTGATCAAGCGCTGGCGGCGCTCGTCGCTGATCACGTAGCGCCCCGGGCTGATGTACTCGACCGCCTCGGCATCGCCGAAATTGAGCAGGTCCACGCGGCGCAGCACGCGACCGTCGAGAGACAGCTCGATCAGTTGCGGGTTCTTGTTGCTGACGGTGAACAGGCTGCGTCGGTCCGGGTCGTAGGTCAGCGCGGATATATCGTCATCCAGACCGATAATCGGCTGCGCCTCGATCTCGACCCGGTAATTCGACAGCCAGATCGACTCTTCCTGCCATTGCGCGGCATGCCGCCACTGCCGCAGGTTGAACCAGCCGCGCTCGAACAGGCGAAACTCCTGCGCCAGCAAGGCCAGCAGCAACAGGCCGATCAGTGCGCCGCCGGACAGCAGCCGCTTCACAGTGAACCTGTCACGCATGGCCCCGCCCCCTGCCCTGGCGTGGATCGAACGATATAACCAGAGCGCGAAGCAGCATGCCGTGAACCTCTAACAGACCATTGAACCGGGCGTCAGAGTAGAGCGCGAAACTGAAACCAGGCTTAACCGGCCACTCAACTTGCATCCGGCTCGGGGCCTGACCGCCCCTTGCGCAAGCGATAGAACAGGTTTGGCTCGCTGACGATATAGATATCCCCGGCCGCATCCATGGTCACCCCTTCGGCCTGTTCGATGCTGTGGCTCAGCCCATTGAAACCGCCGATCAGGCTGATAAAGCTGACCGGCTCGCCCTGGGCATCGACTTCCAGCAACAGCCGCGACTCGTCGGAAAGCACTAGCGAGTGGCCGGTACGGGTATCGAAACTCAACGACGAGATATCGCGGACAAATAGATTTCCACTGGGCAGGGGCTGCAAGGCACCCACCGCGCCGTCTTCGCCCGGAAACGGCAGGCTGAACAACCCCAGCGGGCTGCGCTCCTTGCCCAGCAATAGGCGCTGCCGGCCGGCATCCCAGGCGATGCCCTCGAAGCCCTTGTTGCCGGCATCGGCGAAACCCAGATCGATCGACTGGTAGAGCCGCCCGTCGATGCTGCTGGTGTGCTCGTCGAGACTGAACAGAACAAGCTTGCGCTGGCGCTCATCGATGATCGCCAGACGGCCTCCCGCCACTACCTCGACGCCCTCGGGGTTGCTGAAGCCGAGCAGCTGGATACGCCGCAGAATCTCGCCGTCGAGAGATAGCTCGACCAGCTGCGGCTTTTTCCCAGTCACGGTAAACAGCGTATTGCTGTAGGGGCTGTAGGTCAGCCCGGAGGTTTCGTCGTGCTCCAGGCCAAGCAGGGGCTTACCCTGCAGCACCGCCCGGTACCCGGGTAACCAGATGCTCGCCTGCTGTACGGCGGGGTTTTGCCGGTGCTCCTTGAACAGCAAATAAACCTGGCCGTCCCAGCGCAGATACTGACCGAGCAATATGAACAGACCGATGCAGGCAAGCGCAAACAACGGCCAACGGAAAGCGGTAAAACGCGCACGGACGGCGGTCATCGGAAGCGACTCTGGGGGCGACGGCCGTCAGACTAGCGGCCGTTGCTTAAAGTTCTGTTACCGACCGGGACGCCTCCAGGCATCCCTTGGGTCAAAGTACGCGGCTGCTGAACTGCGCCAGCCCGACCAACTCCAGGGTCAGCTCATCGCCCTTGCGCAGCACGCCGACCCCGGCCGGGGTACCGGTGAGGATGACATCGCCCGGCTGCAGACTGAAATGCCCACAGATGTGCTGGATCATCGGCAGAATCGGGTTAAGCATGTCGCGGCTGTTGCCGTCCTGACGCACATCGCCGTTGATGCTCAGGCGGATGCCGATATCGGCCAAGTCCTCGACCTCAGCGCTGGCAACGAAGGGCGCCAGTACACAGGCGCCATCGAAGGATTTGGCGGTTTCCCATGGATAGCCCTTGGCCTTGAGCGTGGCCTGCAGGTCGCGCAGAGTCAGGTCGAGGGCCGGGGCGAAGCCGGAAATCGCGTCCATCACTTCTTCGGCATTCGGTTTGCGCGACAGCGGCTTGCCGATCAGTACGGCGATTTCCGCCTCGTAGTGAACATCGCCACGGTCGTCGGGAATGACGAAACCATCGTCCAGCGCCGCCACACAGCTGCCCGCCTTGATAAATAGCAGCGGCTCGCTCGGCACCGGGTTGTTCAGCTCCTTGGCGTGCTCGGCGTAGTTGCGACCGATACACACCACCTTGCCCATGGGGAAGTGAATATGGGTGCCGTCGGTGTACTGGTGTTGGTAACTCATGGGCGACTCCTTATGGGAATGCGGTGCGGCATTTTGTTAAGCGTGGCTCTTTGTGAGAGCCCGCGTGTGGTGCGGCTTCAGTTGGCGGGCTACACCCGCCCTACGATTCTGAAAGCGTCACGAGCGACGGCCAGGCAAGGCGGCGGGGTCGGGAAAAAGCGGAGTTGGCTGGTGCCAATGAGCATTTTTCCCGACCCCGCCAACGCCGCATGGCCGAGCGCAGTAGCTTTCAGGGGAAGATCTTGCCGGGGTTCATAATGCCGTTCGGGTCGAACACCTGCTTGATCGCCTTCATATAGCCGATCTCGGCTTCCGAGCGGCTGTAGGTCAGGTAATCGCGCTTGGTCATGCCCACGCCGTGTTCGGCGCTGATCGAGCCGTTGTACTTCTGCACGGTCTCGAACACCCACTTGTTGACGGTGGCGCACTTGGCGAAGAACTCGTCCTTGGACAGGTTCTCGGGCTTCAAGATGTTCAGGTGCAGGTTGCCGTCGCCGATATGGCCGAACCAGACGATCTCGAAATCCGGGTAGTGCTGGCCGACGATCGCGTCGATATCGTGCAAAAAGGCCGGCACCTGGGAGACAGTCACCGAGATGTCGTTCTTGTATGGCGTCCAGTGGCTGATGGTTTCCGAGATGTATTCGCGCAGCTTCCACAGGTTCTGCAGTTGCTGCTCGCTCTGGCTCATCACGCCATCGAGCACCCAGCCTTGCTCGACGCAATGCTCGAAGGTTTCCAGGGCATGGTTGGCCACTTCCTCGGTGGTCGCCTCGAATTCCAGCAGCGCGTAGAACGGGCATTCGGTTTCAAATGCGGCCGGCACGTCGCCACGGGCCATGATCTTGGCCAGAGCCTTGTCGGAGAAGAATTCGAAGGCGGTCAGGTCGAGCTTGCCCTGGAAGGCGTGCAGCACGGGCATGATCGAGTCGAAATCCGGGGTGCCGAGGACCATCGCGGTAAGGTTCTTAGGTGCGCGATCCAGGCGCATGGTGGCTTCCACCACGAAACCGAGCGTGCCCTCGGCGCCGATAAACAGCTGACGCAGGTCGTAACCGGTGGCGTTCTTGATCAGGTCCTTGTTCAGCTCCAGCAGCTCGCCGGTGCCGGTGACGACCTTCAGCCCGGCTACCCAGTTGCGGGTCATACCATAGCGAATCACCTTGATCCCGCCGGCATTGGTGCCGATATTGCCGCCAATCTGGCTGGAACCAGCGGAAGCGAAATCCACCGGGTAGTACAGGCCCTTGTCTTCGGCGAACATCTGCAGCTGCTTGGTGACCACCCCTGGCTGACACACGGCGGTACGGTCGAATTCGTTGAAAGCGAGAATCTGGTTCATGTAGTCGAACGACACCACCACCTCGCCATTGGCCGCCACGGCGCCAGCGGAGAGCCCGGTACGACCGCCCGACGGCACCAGCGCGACTTTGTGCTGGTTGGCCCAACGGACCACTGCCTGGACCTGTTCGATGCTCTTGGGAAAGACGATCGCCACGGGGGCTGGGGCGAAATGCTTGGTCCAATCCTTGCCGAAGGTGGCGAGGGAATCGGCATCGGTCAGTACTTTGCCGGGCTCAACCAGGGTCTTCAGCTCTTCGATCAGGGCAGCAGTAGTCATCAAGTGAACTCTCAAACAATTCATGGTCGCCCTGAGAACCATTCAGGTCGCAACCGAGCATGGAAAAAGAAGATCATGCTAGCATACGCACCCCGCGAATCGTGCCCCCGAGCTGATTCAGCGGGCTCGCTCGGCGACGCCGCCGATGCATTTCCCTGACACTATTTGTGGGACGACAGGTACTCCGATGAGCAGCAAGACCTCTCTCGACAAGAGCAAGATCAAGTTCCTTCTTCTTGAAGGCGTCCACCAAAATGCCGTGGACACCCTGAAGTCCGCCGGCTACACCAACATCGAGTACCTCAAGGGCGCGCTCTCCGACGCGGAGCTGAAAGAAAAGATCGCCGACGCGCACTTTATCGGTATTCGCTCGCGCACCCAGCTGACCGCCGAGGTCTTCGACTGCGCCAAGCGCCTGGTCGCCGTCGGTTGCTTCTGCATCGGCACCAACCAGGTCGACCTGGACGCCGCCCGCGAACGCGGCATCGCGGTATTCAACGCGCCCTATTCGAACACCCGCTCGGTGGCCGAACTGGTGCTGGCCCAGGCCATCCTGCTGCTGCGCGGCATTCCGGAAAAGAACGCCTCCTGCCACCGTGGCGGCTGGATCAAGTCGGCGGCCAACTCCTTCGAGATCCGCGGCAAGAAGCTCGGCATCATCGGCTACGGCTCGATCGGCACCCAGCTCTCGGTACTCGCCGAAGCCTTAGGGATGCAGGTGTTCTTCTACGACACCGTAACCAAGCTGCCGCTGGGCAACGCCACCCAGATCGCCAAGCTGCATGACCTGCTGGGCATGTGCGACATCGTGTCCCTGCACGTGCCGGAGCTGCCATCCACCCAGTGGATGATCGGCGAGAAGGAAATCCGCGCGATGAAGAAGGGCGGCATCCTGATCAACGCCGCCCGCGGTACCGTGGTCGAGCTCGAACATCTGGCCCAGGCGATCAAGGACGAGCACCTGATCGGCGCCGCCATCGACGTGTTCCCGGTCGAGCCGAAGTCCAACGACGAAGAGTTCGAAAGCCCGCTGCGCGGCCTGGATCGGGTGATCCTGACCCCGCACATCGGCGGCTCGACCGCCGAAGCCCAGGCCAACATCGGTCTGGAAGTGGCGGAAAAGTTGGTCAAGTACAGCGACAACGGCACCTCGGTGTCCTCGGTCAACTTCCCCGAAGTCGCCCTGCCGGCGCACCCGGGCAAGCACCGCCTGCTGCACATCCACGAGAACATGCCGGGCGTGATGAGCGAGATCAACAAGGTGTTCGCCGACAACGGCATCAACATCTCCGGCCAGTTCCTGCAGACCAACGACAAGGTCGGCTACGTGGTGATCGACGTCGACGCCGAGTACTCGGACCTGGCGCTGGAAAAACTCCAGCACGTCAACGGCACCATCCGTAGCCGCGTACTATTCTAAGCGCGGATGCAATGCAAAAAGGGAAGCTTCGGCTTCCCTTTTTTATGCCGACGACGCCAGCATGTGGAAGGCGCTTTAGCGGCGATCTCTCACAACCGCTGTCGCGGCTAAAGCGGTGCGCCGCCCGACCCCTCCCACATCCGCGGCTTATTAGCGCTTAGGTTGGGTCGCGCAGGTTAGCGGCGCCTGTGGCTTACCTCTCAGACGACACAATCTCAGCGCGCCGCGTGACCCAACAATGGCATCTTCCTACTCCGCCAACGCCCGGAGCGCCGCCATCGCCGCCGGCAATTCCTCCTCGCTGAACACCTGCACCCCGGCCCGGCGCAACGCGGCGGCGGTCACGCCCTCGCCCGCGACCTTGGTGCCGCTGAAACTGCCGTCGTAATTTTCCCTATTGCCGCATGAAGGGCTGCGCGCCTTGAGCAGGGCAATGCGGATGCCATGTTGGCGGACCAACGCCAGGGCCTGTTCGGCGCCGGCGATAAAGGCGGCGCTGACGTCTTCGCCCGCCACCGTCAGCACCGGCAGGCGACCATCAAGCACCAGCGCGCCCTGGCCGCCGGCAATTTCCGCCGGCGCTCGCGGGGTCGGCAAGCCACCGGCCACTTCCGGGCACAGCGCGACGACTCGCCCCTCCGCCTGCCAGTGCTGCAGCTGATCGAAGGGGCCGTGGGCGCCGCCGTCATAGCGCACGGGATGACCCAACAGGCAGCGGCTGACCAATATCTTTTGCATACAGCCTTCTCCAGCATCGATGAATAACGCACGACACGCTCTTGTAGCCCGGATGCAATCCGGGGAAAGCCTGTGCATGCACCACCGCCCCGGATTGCGCCTAGGCTTATTCGGGCTACGAGATCGCGCCTATTCGACGCCCCATCGCCAGCGCCCGGATTGCATCCGAGCTACCAGAGCCCCTCACCGCGTCGCCTGAACCAGCCGGTCAGCGACAAGCGCTCGCGGCTGGCCGGCAGCACCTCGTGGGGCAGGTCGGCCGAGAGAAACACCACCAGAGTGCCGGCTTCGGGCAGAACATCATGGGTCGAGCCGTCCGCCAGGTACAGGCGCAAGGCGCCGCCCTGCTCGGCCTGCCAATCCGGGTTGAGATAGAACACCGCCGACACCGCGCGACGGTCGTCGTCGCGGAAACGGTCCAGGTGCTTCTGATAGAAGGCGCCGGGCGGATACAGGGCGAAGTGGCTTTCGTAATCCTCCAGGCCCAGGTACAGGTTCCGATTGATCGCCTGGCGCAGCTCGTCGAAAAGTGCCAGGTACTGATCGCAGCAAGCCGCCTGGCCCGGCTCCAGCCACTGGATACGGTCGCCGCGAATGCCTTCGCTGATCTGCTGCGCCTCGCCACGGCCGACGCCGGCAGGCGCCAAAACGCCTTGCCCGGCGCGGCGACGGCACTCATCGGCCAAGGCCAGGGTCAGAGATTGCGGGACGAACAGCTTTTGTTGCGACCAACCCCGGGTAGCGAGGTCGTCGACGATGCAAGCGAGTGAGGTATCTGAAGTCATGCCGGCGATTATCCGCGCGCAGGCTTTACCTCGACAAGCCACCCCCGGCCCATTGAAAATAGCCGCCCGCGAGACAGGAATCCGTATGCGCATCCTTTGTAGTGTTTTGCTGTTGCTGTTCAGCCTCTCCAGCCAGGCCGAGAGCTACCTGCAGTTGTATCAGGCCGCCGGCTGGCCGCAACAACGGGCCAATTTCAACGACGCCCTGCAGGCCGCCCAGACGCGTTACCGCGACAGCCTGCCACCCGCGGTGTATCAGGCCCTGGTGAACAACAGCAATCAGCGTTTCGCCGCGACCGCGATCGATCAGCGGGCGCAACGCGGCCTGCGCGAACAGCTCGCCAATCCGCAACCGGCGCTGCAATTCTTCCAATCACCGCTGGGACGCAAGATCGTCGCCGCCGAAGTGCTCGCCACCCGCCGCGAGCAACTGGCGCGCCATGCCAACGGCCTGCCGCGCATCGAAGCCGAGGCCACTCGACGCCTGCTGATCCGCCACCTGGCCCAGGCGTTGCCGGCCGAGGAAGCCGGCGCCGAGATCAGCCTGGCACTCGCCGGCGTGGCGGCCGACAGCCTCAGCCAGATGCTCCCCGGCCTGTTCGGCGGCGACACCACCCAGGCCATGCTCAATAGCCAGCGCCAGCGGCTGATGGAGCAGATAGGTGCGGACCTGGACAATACCCTGCTGTATGTCTACCGCGACCTGTCCGACCCGGAGCTGGAGGAGTTCGTCGAATTCGCCCAATCCGGTGACGGTCAGGCCTATTACCAGGCGGCGCTGGCCGCGTTGCGCGCGGGTTTGGCGGTCGGCCAGAGCGCCGCCAGCCTGGCGCCGGCCCCGCAGGGGATCTAACTGGCCACAATCGCACCCTCAGCTCAGCTGCCGGCTGAGAAAATCGAAATAGCGCTCGCGCAACGCCGGCGTTTCATTGGCCAGGTGATGACGCGCCTCGGGCAGGCGCAGAATCCGCGGCTCGGCGAACTTTTCCTGTAGCAACGCCAGATTGTGCCGCCAGTCCACGGTCATATCCGCCTCGCCCTGGACGATCAACGGACTGCGCGGGCTGGCCGGTGCATGCTCGATGCGCGGCACCCAACGGCGCAAGGCGCCGACCCAGGCGGTGGGCAGGTTACGCGGCTGCAGCGGGTCACCGCTCTGGATGAAGTCGATAAAGTCGGCGTCGTTGGAGTTGTTGCTGAAGCGCCGGGGAATTTCGCTGACGAAGGCTCGCAACAGGTGATAGCTGAGCTGCGACCAGCCCCAGGCACGCGGCCGCACCAGGGGCGCCAGCAGAATACTTTCGCCGATTTCGGCAGCAGGGCTGCCGGTCAGCAGGTAGTCGATCAGAATCGCCGCGCCGGTGCTCTGCCCGCAGAGATGCCAGGGCTGCGGCATGGCGAGGTTGGCGGCTTGTTCCAGCAAGGCCCGCAGCACCACCTGGTATTCGGCGAAATCCCCGATACTGGCGCGCGGACCGCTGGACAGCCCATGCCCCGGCAGGTCGCAGGTCAGCACGGAGAATCCCATGCCCAGCGCCCACTCGATCACATGGCGATACAGCCCGCTGTGGTCGTAGTAGCCATGTAGCAGTACCAGGGTCGCGCGCGGTTCCTGTGGCCACCAGGCTTGTACGACGATCCGGTAGCCACCGGCCTCGATCACTCCCATGCGGGTGTGCTGCGCGTCCATCTCGGCAAAACCGTAAAAGTTCCGGTAGGCCTGCTGCTGCGCCGACAGCGGCGAAGCTGCGGCCAAGGGTCGCAGCTCGGCAAGCAGGAGTTCAGGTCGAAAAGGCTCTGGCATAAGGCTTCCATCGAATCCAACGGGTGCATCGCAGGCCATCCCGGCGAGCGACATCGAAGGGGAATATTCAGCTGCGCGGCCGGTCATGGCAAGCTGCGCGCCTGTATACAGAGACCGACCATGCCGCAATCCACCCGCAAGATCCTGCTTACCGTGCTGCTACTCGGGCTCTGGGGGCTCGCCATGCTCGCGGCGTGGCGCTGGTACGAAGCGCGCTATCTGCGCAGCTTCAGCGATCAAACCGCCCTGTTCTACGGCGACCAACTGCGCCTGCCCGACGAGCTGGCCGGGCCCGGGCCGATCCGTCTGGTGCATTTCTGGGACCCGGCCTGCCCCTGCAACGTCGGCAATCAGCAACACCTGAGCGAGCTGATCGCCCACTACGGCCCCCAGGGCGTGCAGTTCTACGCGGTGCAAAAAAACGGCAGCAAGGGGCATTTGCCCACCACCCTGAGCGGCCTGAAGAACCTGCCCGGCTTCGCCGGCAGCGAGCAGTTGCCGGCCAGCCCGGCGGTGGCGATCTGGGATCGAAGCGGCCAACTGGCCTATTTCGGCCCTTACAGCAGCGGCGCCACCTGCAATTCGAGCAACAGTTTTATCGAGCCGATTCTCGAGGCGTTGGCGGCCGGACGCCAGGTGAGTGCGAGCAATAACCTCGCGGTCGGTTGCTTCTGCGCTTGGTCCGTAGCGGACGACTGACCCGCGACCACACCAACCTGCTGACAAGCCGGCGCCTTTCGCGCGGCTAATCTTCAGCGGCGCTCGCGACCTGCAAATGCGCGCGATATTGATGGGGCGTGCTGCCGTACCAGCGTTTGAAGGCGCGGTAGAACGGCGACAGTTCGGCGAAGCCACAAGCCCGGGCCACGTCGCGAATGGGCCCACCCTCAGCCAGTAGTTGCAACGCGCGCTGCTGGCGCAAACCCTCGCGCAGGCCACGCAGGTTCAGGCCCTGTTGCGCCAGGGCGCGCTGCAGGGCACCGCTGGCCATCCCCAGTTCGCGCGCCAGGTCGGGTAGACGGCAATCCTGCTCGGCCAGGCGTTGCTGCAAAAGAACATGCAATTGCTTGAGCAGCTGGTTTTCGTCCAGCGCATGCAGCTGGGTAGTCGCGTGCCGGCTGAGCAGCTCATACAGACCGCTGTTGGCGGTACGCGATGGCCGCTTGAGCAACACCAGGGGCAGGCTCAGGCTGTCGTGCGCCTGGCCGAAGCGCGGCAGCAGGCCGAACAGCCGCCGATGCTCGTCGGTGCGTGGCGGCGCGGCATGTCGGAAGCTCACAGCGGTGACCCGCAGTTCGCCATCGCAGACCGAATCCAGCAATTTGATCAGCAGTAGCGTCAGGCACTCCATCTGCTGGCGCAGCGGCGGTGAACCGAGGTAATTAAGGTCGAAGATCAGCTGCGCCTGATCGCTCAAGATATCCAGGCGCGCGGCGAACCCGCCCGACAGCAGATGCTGAAAGCGCACGAAGGTTTCCAACCCTTGCTGCAGGTCGCGGCTCGCCAGCAGCAGGCAACCGACCACATCGAGCAGACGCGGCTTGATCGCCTCGCCCAGGTGCAGGCCGATATCCACGTCGTCGGTTATCTGCACCAGACCGCGCCAGAACAGCGGCGCATCCTCGTGTGCCAGACGCTCGTCGAGGATCGGTGGTGGTAGGCGCCGGTAATGGTAGATGCGTCGATAGACCTCGGCGGGATCAAGGCCGAGTTGCTCCATGGCCTCGTACAGCAGGCGCCGCAGAGAGGCGGAATGGGTCAGAGGATTGCCGGAGTAGGTGATCATCGAAGCCTCAAAGTTGACCGAATACTTCCATTCGGCACATCAAGGGTCAATAGCTGCCACCGGTCAACCTGAGCAGAATGCACTCCCGCTCAACAAGGAAGTCGTAATGAAACGCACCCTGATCGTGCTCGCCCTGCTAATCGCCAGCGTTACGGCAGGCACGGCCTGGTACCTCGATAGCAAACTGCCGCAACGCGACGGCGAACTCTCGCTGGCCGGGTTGCAGGCGCCGGTCAGCGTGCGCTATGACGAACGCGGGGTGCCACATATCCAGGCGCAGCACGAAGCCGATATGTACCGTGCGCTGGGCTACGTGCATGCCCAGGACCGCCTGTTCCAGATGGAAGTGCTGCGGCGCCTGGCCCGCGGCGAACTGGCCGAGGTGCTGGGCCCCAAGCTGGTGGACACCGATCGGCTATTCCGCACCCTGGGCATTCGCGCTTATGCCGACGCCTACGCCCGGAATATGGACATGAGCAGCCCGGCGGCCCAGGCACTGTCGGCGTACCTGGATGGTGTCAATCAGTACCAGGCCAGCCGGCCGGCACCGATGGAGTTCGACCTGCTGGGCATCGAAAAGCGCCCGTTCACGGTGGCCGACACCATCAGCGTGGCCGGTTTCATGGCCTACAGTTTCGCCGCCGCATTCCGCACCGAACCGGTATTGAGCTATATCCGCGACGAACTCGGCGCCGACTACCTGAAGGCCTTCGACCTCGATTGGCATCCACAGGGAGTGCTCGGGCGACGATTGACCGCCGGCGACTGGCAGGACCTCAACGCCATCGCCCACACCAGCCACGCCGCCCTGCGCGACGCCGGCCTGCCGCAATTCGAAGGCAGCAATGCCTGGGCCGTATCCGGCAGCCGCACCGCCAGCGGCAAACCCTTGCTGGCCGGCGACCCGCATATCCGCTTCGCCGTACCTGCGGTGTGGTACGAAGCGCACCTGAGCTATCCGGGCTTCGAGCTCTACGGCTATCACCAGGCGCTCAACCCGGTCGCCTCCCTGGGCCACAACCGTGACTTCGCCTGGAGCCTGACGATGTTCCAGAACGACGACCTCGACCTGATCGCGGAAACCGCCAACCCGGCCAATCCCAACCAGGTTCGCTACCGCGGTGCCTGGGTCGACCTGCAAAGCCGCGAGGAAGTGATCGCGGTAAAGGGTGCGGAACCTGTGACCCTCACCCTGCGTACCTCGCCCCACGGACCGATTATCAACGCCGCCCTGGGCGAGAGCGCCGGCAGCACGCCCATCGCCATGTGGTGGGCGTTTCTCGAGACCGCCAACCCGCTGCTCGAGGGCTTCTACCAGCTCAATCGCGCCGACAGCCTGGACAAGGCCCGCGCCGCCGCCGAACAGATCGAAGCGCCGGGGCTCAATGTGATCTGGGCCTCGGCCTCCGGCGATATCGGCTGGTGGGCCGCGGCCAAGCTGCCGCGACGTCCGAGCGGGGTCAACCCGAGCTTTATTCTCGACGCGAGCAAAGGCGAGGCGGAAAAACTCGGCTTCTACCCGTTCAGCTCCAACCCCCAGGAAGAGAATCCCGCACGCGGCTATATCGTCTCGGCCAACTTCCAGCCCCAGGCCGCCAGCGGCATCGAAATCCCCGGCTACTACAACCCCGCCGAGCGCGGCCAACGCCTCGACCAGCAACTGGCCGACAGCATGGTGAAGTGGGACCTGCACAACAGCCAGGCGCTGCAGCTCGACGCCGGCAACGGCTACGCGAACAAGCTGCTGACACCGATCATCGACGAGCTGCGCGCCGCCGCCAACGGTGAACAGGAGCGCGCACTGGTCGAGCAACTGGCGGGCTGGAATGGCGACCACAGCCTCGACTCGGTAGCCGCGACGCTGTTCAACCAACTGCTCTACCAATTGACCCGGCAAGCCATGGCCGACGAACTGAGCGGCGCCTTCTTCGACAACCTGCTGACCACCCGCGCCCTGGATTCCGCGCTACCGCGCCTGTTCGCCGATGCCGGCTCGCCCTGGTGGGACAACCGCGACAGCAAGGCCGTGGAAAGCCGCGCCGATATCGTCAGGCTCGCTTGGCGAGCCAGCCTCGCCCATCTGCGCGAAACCCTCGGCGACGACCCGACGCATTGGCAATGGGGAAATGCCCATACCCTCACCCACAACCACCCGCTGGGCCAGCAGAAGCCTCTGGACAAGCTGCTCAACGTCGGCCCCTTCGCCACGCCGGGCAGCCACGAAACCCCCAATAACATGTCACAGCGAATCGGCCCGGCACCCTGGACGGTGGCCTATGGTCCCTCCACCCGCAGGCTGGTCGACCTGGCCAACGCCGATCTGGCGCTCGGCGGCAACCCGGTCGGGCAAAGCGGCGTACCCTTCGACGCCCACTACAGCGACCAGGCCGAGGCCTTTGTTGCCGGCCAGTACCAACCGCAGCACCTGAGCGAGGCGGACGTGGCGAACAATACCCGCAGCACCCTGACGCTGTTGCCGCCGCGCTAAGCGGCCGGAACTTCGGCGGAATTTGAGCGCAGATCGGCAAATCGAGTCGAAACAGACGACGAACTTGCCAGCGCATCGATGCTGACCCGATTGAACAGCGGGCTGGTGAGGGCTTTAATCGAGCTGACGGGGCGGCGCAGGACTGCGGCCTGCCCCGAGCATTGTGCAATCCAGCGGGGCCGCCGCGCCCATCAGGAGCATCCATGTACGCCCTCAAATGGTCCGCCTCCGAGAAGAAGCTCGCACACCGGGTGTTCGAAGAGGCACTCGCAACCGAACTGGCCGAGATCATGACGACGCTCAAAAAAAGAGTCGCCGCCGCCGCGGAGCCCGACGAGATGTGGGCCATCCAGGAGTACCTGGAGCGCAAAAGGCGCGAGATCGACCGCAAATACGACTATCGCTACTCGCAGTTGCCCCGTGTATTCGCTCAGCTACTGCGTCAAGGACACATCCAGGAGGCCCAACTGGCGGGCCTGGCGGAAGAGAAGCTGGAGTGCATTCGGCACCTCGCATCGCTCTGAGGCGAAGGCAACGTAAGCGGCCTCACGGAAAATAGAGGACAGGTCACTATCGACTGTCAGGTACAAGAACTGCTGGGTAGCCCAGAATACTGAGCTACCCCATCCCCCAGCGCCCCGAACAAGGAAGCTCCATGCGCATCATCGCCGTCCTGATCCTGCTGCTGTGCCAGGCCGCATACGCCGCCGAAACCGTCAATGACGTCAGCGGCATGAATCCCATCGAAGTCGCCCAGGTGCTCGCGCCGACCGAGCTGAGTCAGATAGTCGAGGCGGTGCGTGAACACCCCGGCCCCATTGCCATCGGCGGCGCTCGCTTCAGCATGGGCGGGCAGACCGCCACCGAAGGCGCCCTGCAACTGGACATGCGCGACTTCGACGAAGTGCTGGAATTCTCCGCCGAGCGCCGGGAAATCCGCGTGCAAGCCGGCATCACCTGGCGCGAAGTGCTCGAATACATCGACCCTTACGGCCTGTCGCCGCAAATCATGCAGTCCTACGCCAACTTCACCGTCGGCGGCGCCCTCAGTGTCAACGCTCATGGCCGCTATGTCGGCCAGGGCCCGCTGGTACTCGGCGTGCGCTCGCTGCGCCTGGTGCTGGCCGACGGCAACCTGGTAGACGCCAGCCCGACGCACAACAGCGAACTGTTCTACGGCGCCATCGGCGGCTACGGCGGGCTCGGCGTGATCGTCGAAGCCACCCTGCCGCTGGTCGACAACAGCAAACTGCTGCGTCAATCGCAACTGATGCCGCTCAGCCAATACCCAGCGTTCTTCGCCAGCCAGGTACGCGACAACCCGGATATGGTGATGCACAACGGCATCCTCTATACCGACGACTACGACAGTGTGCGCGCCGTGTCCTACCTGCGCAGCGACGCGCCACTGACGATACCCGAGCGCCTGGTCCCCAGCACACGCAGCTACGGGGCACTGCGCGCCGCCCTGGCGCTGGCCAGCAGCCCCGGCGGCAGCAAAGTACGCAAGGCGCTGATCGACCCATTGCTGCTCAAGGGCGCGCCGGTGCAGTGGCGCAACCACCAGGCCAGCCTCGACGTCGGCGAACTGCAACCGATCTCCGGCCCCGACTACAGCTACGTACTGCAGGAATACTTCGTGCCCGAGGCGCAGCTGCAAAGCTTCGTCGCCGGCATGCATCGGCTACTCGACCAGCACCGGGTGAATATCGCCAACGTCTCCATCCGCCACGCCAAGGCCGACCCCGGCACCCTGCTGGCCTGGGCCCGCGGCGACACCTTCGCCCTGGTGCTCTACTACCGCCAAGGCGTCTCGCCCGGCGACCGCACCGCTGTCGCCAACTGGACCAGCGAGTTGATCGACCTGGCCATCGCCCATCAGGGCAGCTACTACCTGCCCTATCAGATCCACGCCAGCCGAGAACAATTCCTCGCCGCCTACCCCTGCGCCGAAGAGTTCTTCGCCCTGAAAAAGCGCCTCGACCCAAGCAATAAATTCCGCAATAAGTTGTGGGATGCGTACTACCGGTAGGCGCAGTTCAAAAAAAGCCACGAAGACTTGAGCCGCCGAGCAATGCTGGGCACGCTGCCGGCATACAGGACACTCCCCACCAGCAGGGTGCAATATGGACGTTGTGAAAAGCCTTCACCCGGGCAAAAAACGGCATTAAATGCTTTGCCGAACGTTATGGCGACGACCTCGTAGCCGTGAGCTACCGCCAGGATGGCGAAAGCCATATCAGTTTCAACAGCGGTATGCGTCATACCATCCAAAATTCTCTTTCAAAAAATACCGAGAACTAAATCTTTTATAGTTTGCGAAGAAGCAAGACATGCCCTTTGGGCCAACCTAAACATACAAGGAGTGTACAAATGAAAAAAAGCGTCGCCATCACTGCAATTGCACTATCCATCTCTGGATGTACAAGCACACTAAAGGATATAAACACTGGCCTGTCGACTATTAACAGCGGCCTTTCTACCGTAAACAGCACGCTATCCGGACAGCCGGCGCTACAACAAGGAAGCGGCGCCTCACTATCTTCAACGCAACAGGCCAAGCTACAGTCAACGCTGAGTCAAAAAACCCAGGACAAAAATATCGACACCGCCATATCTGAAGCATCGCCAGTGATTTCTGAGTTTATCGGCATGAATTCTTGTATCACTAATTACAACGGCAGCATGCTCAACAGATACGCAGCACCAGGAAAGCGATACGCAAGCAACAACTACCTAGGCGCACCAGTACCACAAATGCGCTATCACAATAAAACCTCATGCGCCAGCGTCCTGAGAATTCAGGATTGGAAAATGCCCGCCAGAAATGCACTGCGCTTTGAAGTCTCATATATCTCAGATACAAGCGGCGAAGTGGTAAAAGGCAATCATGAAGTCGTTAAGCAGCCAAGCGGTGAGTGGCTGTTTACTCGTTAATCTCTGCGCACTATGGCGAACGACTAAAGTCACTTTACTCTTGTTCACTGTGAGCGACTTAACCCCTTCATCCAGAAAGCACAGGCTTCATAGATAAAAATGAATTTGAAAATGAAAAAATCACTAATGCTGGCGTCAATTCTCTTAGCTGGCTGCACCGACGCTTCGAAAACACCCGAGATAAAAGATATCGAAAATATCACTATCAATGACAAAAGCTATACGGCAATACAGTATGTAAGGGAATTTTGTCAGTTCCCCGAGGCCGAGAAAGATATCAACTGTTTTAAAGCGTCCAAGCAAGCAAACAAAGATATGTCCAAGTTACGTAATATTAAGTGGTAACGAAAATCCGGGAGAGCAGATTGCGACAAAGCGTTAACCGCGATCTGCATCCACCATTGCACAAATAAAATAATTAGCATGCCGAATTAGATTTTTAGTGCACATAAGTAATAAAACGCCCCCTAAATCCTGCTTACCATCGGCATCTTCTTCTATGCTGGAGTGGTCCCATACTTCGAAATCAATGTTAGCCATGTTTTCAACCCCAACTGGAAACCACATGCACGGCTGCACGAGGTCTGGCAGCTGTCCACCAATACCTCCACCGGTATTTCCAGCCTGTGGCTGACATGGGCGAAGAGCAATTTCCGCCTTACCGCTTTGATGACGATTTTGGTTACCGGTGGACTTTTGCTGGCTTATCTATTGCGCGACTATTATGGCGGCTCCATGGTACTGCTCGACGGCAACGAGAAAACCATATTCGGCTTGAACCTGGGGATGTTTGCGTACTCACTGGCTATTCTCTTGGCCGCAATTGCGGTCGTTATTCAATATCGCCTGCAAACCGCACAGTAGCGAACGAGTCATGAAAAAGAGTCTTATATGCAAAAAATAGAATTCGGCGCTGGAATCTTTACCGTCAAAAACTTCCTCTCCCCAACTGAGTGCGCTTCGTATATTCAGATGAGTGAAAATATCGGGTTCGAAGAGGCCGCAATTCAGACCAGAGAGGGTCCGGAAGTGCTGAAAACGGTTAGAAATAACGATCGCATAATTTTTGACGATATTGATCTAGCCGCCTTTCTCTTCGAACGAGCCAAGCAGTTTCTGCCTGACAGCATCGATGATTGGAGGCTATTGGGCCTGAACGAGCGGTTCAGATTTTATTGATACACGCCCGAGCAATATTTCAAATGGCACAAGGACGGTTTCTATTGCCGGAGCAACACTGAGGTCAGTCAGCTGTCGCTATTGCTGTACCTGAACGGCGATTATGCCGGCGGCGAAACGGAATTCCGATGGGATGTTATTAAACCGGAGGCTGGCATGGCCTTGGCTTTCCCCCACTTGATGATGCATCAAGGCGCTGCGATTATTTCCGGGGTCAAATACGTGTTACGCACGGATGTGATGTATAAGCGGCAGGTCTGACAGAGACAGCCTCTTATCATCCGCATAGCAGCAAAGCGATAAGCAACCGAGCCATCTCTTTAGTAAACAGCATGAGCCAAACAGGATGAAATAATGAAAGTCAGATACTTGATTTTAATCCCTCTCGTCATAGCCGGATGTTCTAGCAGGGGCGCTTATGAAGGTATTCAAACCAGTAACAGATTCGAGTGCACCAAGCTTCCGCCATCGCAATATGATGAATGCATGAAGAATGCCAATAAACCCTATGATGAATATGAACGCGAACGGCAGGAAGTACTGGAGCAATAGCGCTCAGGTCTGGCCTGAGATTCCGTTCTTACGATACTCACTTCAGCCCGTGTAGTTGCGCGAGCGATTCCGGTCGAAGATCGTCGATCTCTGCGGCCCCAAAATTGGCCTGCTCGCTGCTCTTCTCCATGCAGCCCCATTGATCCTGCCCTACCAGATTCACGCAAGCCGCGAACAATTCTTCGCCCTGAAAAAGCGCCTCGACCCAAGCAATAAATTCCGCAATAAGTTGTGGGATGCGTACTACCGCTAGATGCAGCAGGTTCGGCGTCGCTGCATACGCCATCGGGAGCCGGGGCTTCGTCTATCGCCGTATGTCGATTCAATAGCCACTGGCCGGGGCGGCTCCTTGCAGGCCGCGCGATCTGATCAATACTCCCAGAAGCAAAAGCCCACTGCGAAGGAGAATCCCGATGGCTAAAAACTGGTTTACAAGCAAATGGCTGCTTCCGCTGCTCGCCCTCACCAGCACTCTCGCCTGGGCCGAAGAGCCGGTGGTGATTGATGTCGATATCGAAAACCCGCCGTTCATGTATGCCGAGAACGGCCAGGCCAAAGGCATCTATCCAGAACTGGTGAAAGAAGCCTTCTCCCGCATGCAGGTGCCCGTCACCCTCGCCGCCCGGCCGTGGAAACGGGTGATCGAAGAGATCGATCAGGGCGAGGCGGGTGTCGCCGGTATCTACTCCAGCGAAGAACGGCGGCAGAAGTACGATTACAGCGACGTGATCATGGTGGAGAACATTGCGGTGTACTTCCATCAGGACAATCCGGTGAACTACGAGAACATGGACAGCCTGAACGGTAAACGGGTCGGCACCATTCGCGGCTGGCTGTATACCGATGAATTCAGTGCGGCGGACAAGGCCGGCAAGCTGACCATCGACGAAGTGAGTGGCGACGAAAAGAACTTCCAGAAGTTGGCGGCCAAGCGGGTCGACGCAGTGCTGGCCATCGAACAGTCCGGCAACGCCCTGCTCGCTACCGGAAACTTCCCCGGCGTGCAGATGAACGCCAAGTATCTGTCTTCCGCCGAGTCCTACCTGGCCTTCAACAAGTCCACCAAGCGGCAGGATCTGCTGAGCAAGTTCAACGAAGCCATCGCGCAGATGAAAGCCGATGGCAGCTTCGACCGCATCGTCGCCGAAGCCGCCAAACACTGAGGGGCAACCCGGCGGGGGCAATCGCCTCCGCTTTTCTCCCCGTTCACCCTGCGTCACCCGAGGTCGCGGTGCATCCGCGGCCCGCGCTTTCACTTCGTCGAACCCAACGACAACGAGTTCACCGTCTGCAGCGATGCCGGTGTTTAATCGATAGCCTGGCCCCACCAATCAAAACGAGGCTCGTCGATGCGAAGCGGAAACCTGTTTGCTGATGCCATGCCCCCTGCCGAGGGCGAGCGCTTCGAAACCCTGTTGCAGCATCGGAACCTGGTCGTCGAGCGCATTCTCAGCTCTGCGGCGATAACGCCGAGCGAGTACGTGCAGACGCAGGACGAGTGGGTGCTGCTGGCCCATGGCGAGGCGGAGATGCTGGTCGATGGCGAGTCGGTGGTACTGGCAGCGGGCGATTATCTATTCCTGCCGGCGGGTATGCCCCATACCGTGATGCGGGTTTCCGAGGGTGCGATCTGGCTGGCCGTGCATCTGCATCCGGAGCGGACGGAAACCACCTAGCCCGGCGCGCGGGCGAAGCGCAGTACCGCCTCACGCATGGCGACGGCAATCACCGTGGCCTGAGCCTCGTCGTGCACCGCCCGGGCGATCTGCAGGCCGCCGCTAAGCATCGCCAGGATGGCCCAGGCGCGCTCCCGGCGTAGCTCGGGGTCGAGGTGGGTCAGGCCGGTTTCCAGGGTCTCGACCACCCGTTCGATGCCCTGCTGGTAAACCGCCCGTACCTGTTCGCTGCCGCGCATTACCTCGCCGGTCAGGCCCGGCACAGCACAGCCGCCGGCAAGATTGGCGCGGTGTTCGCGGCTGAAGTAATAGTCCACCAGCGCGCTCAGCCAATCCTGCTGCGGGTCGGCGATCGCCTGTTGCATGGTTTGCTGGAAATCATCGAGCCCGGCCGCCACTGCGGCTTCGAACGCCGCCGCCTTGGACGGGAAGTGCTTGTAGAAGGCTCCCGACGTTACCCCTGCCTCGCGCGCCAGGCCATCGACCCCGGCGCCGCCATAACCTTCCAGGCGAAAACCGCGGCCGGCGGCCGCAAGGATGTTCGCTGCGGTTTTCTGCTTTTGTTCCGGTGTGTAGCGCATGGGCAATTCTTCCGTCAGGCAGTGAGCGCATTGTACTTGACAGGATAACGATCGCAATCCTATCTTGGATCACGGTCGTTATCCTATGGATTGCACCGTACCCAACAGGACGTACATTTCCCACTGACAGGAACTCATCATGTCGAAAGCCTTCGTCTACACCGAGCTGCAAATCTCCCTACCCTTCGCCCAAGCGCCATGGCGCGAACTCAATACGCAGATAGTCGAACAGCCGGGTTTCCGCAATAAAACCTGGCTCGCCGGGTCGCTGAACCAGTCGGTCGGCGGGTTCTACGAGTTCGACTCGATCGCCAACGCGAAACGCTTCGTCACCGGCTACTTCCCTGCGGAGGCCCGCAAATTCGGAGTTGCGCAGACCACCCGGGTGTTCGACATGGCCGCCGTTGAAGAGGCCAGCCGGCAGATGAGCTCGGCATATTTCGGCGTACGCCCGGAACGCTGCCCAGGCGCCTTCGTCTACACCGAAGTGCAACTGTCGGTGCCCTTCGATCAAGCACCGTGGCGCGAGATGAATCCGATCCTCAAGCGCCAGCCCGGGTTGCTGCACAAAACCTGGCTGAGCGGTGTGGACAACCAGTCGGTGGGCGGCTTCTACGCGTTCGACAACCTCGACAACGCGCGGCGTTTCGTCACCGACTACTTCCCCGGCGAAACCGCCGAACTGAATGCCGCCTACACCACGCGCCTGTTCGAGGCCGCACCGAGCGAGCAGGCCAGCCGCGCAATGGGCTCCCCGCTCTACGCCTGATGCCCGCGGTACGCCTCCTTTGGGGGGCGTACCGCTGGATTGCAGCGCAGACATTATTTTTCGGGAGTGCAGGCATGAACCAAGACGTCAACGACCACCGGGGCGTCCCGCCGCCCCACCGATTACTGCATACGATGCTGCGCGTAGGTGACCTGCAGCGCTCGTTGCGGTTCTATACCGAACAGCTGGGTATGCGCATGTTGCGCCGTGAGGACTATCCCGGCGAGCGCTTCACCCTGGCCTTCGTCGGCTATGAGGACGAGCGCGCGGGCACGGTGCTGGAACTGACTCACAACTGGGACACGCAGGCGTACGAGCCGGGCAGCGCATTCGGCCATATTGCACTGGCGGTGACCGACATCCATGCCACTTGTAGCGGGCTTGAGGCCGCCGGGGTGCCGATACCGCGGGCGCCTGGGCCCATGGCCGCCGTTGCAGCGGGACGTAGCCAGGACGACATCATCGCCTTTATCGAAGACCCCGACGGCTATCGCATCGAGCTGATCGAATCCGCCGGCAGCCTGCTTTAAGATCGCTAAAATCGCGCTACCGAGCAGGCATCCAGGCGACACGCAACCTTCCGGCCAACGGCGGGTTCGCCGACGGAACCTCCCTTTGCGGCCGAGCTCAAATCGCTTGCTGCGGCCATTCGCGCGCAGGCGCTGTTTCTCATGGACCTGGAAGAAACCGCACATCATGGATATTGGCGCTGTTAAACGCTTTTGCTTGAGCTTCCCCGGTGCACAGGAGCAGCTGCTGGCTGCGCCTGCGAACGTGCTGGTCTATAGCGTCGGTGGCAAGCAGTTCGCCTACTTCAAGACCAGCGAACCACAGCGCTGGCGTTTCAGCATTCGCGTGACGCCGGACAGGTTTATCGAACTGACCGATCAACCCAGCGTGACCCCGGCGCGCTATCTGCAGCGTTTTCACTGGGTATCCATGGTCAGCACCCAGGCCCTTGATCCCGACTACCTCCAGCAGTTGATCGCCTGGTCTTACCACAAGGCGCTCGGCAGCTTGCCCCAAAAAACCCAGCGCGCCCTCGCGTCGGCTGCGCATGAATAAGGCTTTTCCATTCCCTTCACACGGACGACCACCGAGATGAACATCAGCGAAGCCACACTCAACGGTTTAAGCACCATCGCCATGCTGATCAGTGAATCGAACAAGGATGTCGCCCTGCGGTTCGGGCTGAATGCGAACAATTGTCCGAAGCACCCGTCGTTCTGCACGCCCGAATGGGTAAAGGCCGATTTCGCCCGCGGCGAGAAGTATTTCGTCATTGCCGAGAACGCCACGCCCATAGGCTGCGTGGCCTATGAAAGCCCGCGTGCCGGGATCGCCTACCTGAACCGGCTGTCGGTGCTGCCCAAACACCGCAAACGTGGCGTCGGCACCCGGCTGGTCGAGCACTTTATCCAGTATGCGGAAACGCAGGCGGTGCAAATCATCAGCATCGGCGTGATCGAACAACATCTCGAACTGCAGCGCTGGTATCGAGCGCTGGGTTTCAAGGACGGCGAAAGCAAGGAATTCCCGCACCTGCCGTTCGTGGTGAAGTACATGAGCTACAGCTTTGCCCCGGAGGCGGCGGTTTCCAGGGATTTGCGCATCTAGCAGCCGAACACCTATACCTGATGTGGCCTCTGCTCAGCAGGAGCACGCATGGGCTAGGACGAGCGAATAACCATGCGGACGAGAGCGGCTTTCGCGCATCAGGAAGGGGGCGGCGACTTGGCTTTTACACTCAGGAACAACCTCGGCCTGCTGTTATTGCTGCTGGGGCTGGCGAGCCCGCTGCTGGTTGACCCGGCCCGGGCGGCGTCACGCACGCCGGAACCACGGCAATCGTTGCGGGTTGATGGTGTCGAGCGCAGCTATGTGGTGCGCGCGGCCCACCTTCCCAAACCGTGGATGCAACGGGTGCCGCTGGTGCTGGTGCTACATGGCGGCGGCGGCAACGCGGCCAATGCGGAAACCATGACCGGCTTCAGCGAGAAGGCCCGGCAGGAAGGTTTTATCGTCGCCTACCCCGAGGGCAGTAGCCGCTTCGCCGGCAAACTGCTGACCTGGAATGCCGGCCATTGCTGCGGCTATGCGATGAATCGGCATGTCGACGATGTGGCCTTTATCCGCGCGCTGATCGAGCACCTGATCGAAACGTATCCGGTGGACCCGCAGCGGGTCTATGTCACCGGCATGTCCAACGGCGGCATGATGAGCCACCGCCTCGGCATCGAACTGGCGCCCCAGCTCGCCGCCATAGCGCCGGTGGTCGCGACCCTGTTCGGCGACGAACCACAACCGCGCGGCCCGCTGCCCACGCTGATGATCAACGGTCTGCTCGACAAGGCGGTGCCCCACCTCGGCGGCCCTCCCGGCGGACGGGTTAGCGATGCCTGGGATGGCACACCGACCAAGCCGGCGCTTGCCCAGGCGGAGTTCTGGGCGAAGGCCAATGGCTGCGCCGGGACTCCGTCGCAACAGGACAACGGCGACTACCTGCTATGGCGCTATACCTGTGCGCCCGACGCGGCGGTGATGCTGTACCTGATCAAGGATAACGGCCATGCCTGGCCGGGCGGGCAACCGGGCAGTCGCCGCGGCGATACGCCCAGTACCGCGCTGAACGCGACGGATGTCATTTGGCGGTTCTTCCAGGCTCAGGCAAAACGCTGAACATCTGCATGGTGCCGATAGCCCAGACGTAATCCGGGGGCGGCATCGACTACACCAATACCTCGGGCTTCATTGTGTGCGCAGCCTGGTTGACCGCGGAAGAACGAGATGGCGGACAGGCCTTTGGCATGTCCGCCATCTCGCTGGTCAGGCGGGAGCGTGCAGCTGCGATGGATCGCGACGATTGTCCGGACCGCTCTGCAAGTGCACACCGGTGGTTTCGTCCATGGCCTGCTGCAAGGCCTTCTTGCGCTTCTGCTCGGCACGACGGGCAAAGAACCAGATCAGGAAGGTGATCAGCGATACCGACAGCAGAATCAGACTGGCCACCGCGTTGATTTCCGGCTTCACACCCAGACGCACGGCGGAGAAGACCTCCATCGGCAGGGTGGTGGAGCCTGGCCCGGATACGAAGCTGGCGAGCACCAGATCATCCAGCGACAAGGCGAAGGACATCATGCCGCCGGCCGCCAGCGACGGCGCGATCATCGGGATGGTGATCAAAAAGAACACCTTCCAGGGTTTCGCGCCCAGGTCCATGGCCGCCTCTTCGATGGACAGGTCCAGCTCACGCAGACGCGCCGAGACCACCACCGAGACATAGGAGGCGCAGAAGGTGGTGTGGGCGATCCAGATGGTCAGCACGCCGCGCTCCGCCGGCCAGCCGATCATCTGCGCCATGGCCACGAACAGCAGCAACAGCGACAGACCGGTGATCACTTCGGGCATCACCAGCGGTGCGGTGACCAGGCCACCGAACAGCGTGCGGCCCTTGAAGCGGGTCACCCGGGTCAGCACGAACGCCGCCATGGTCCCCAGCACTACCGCAGCGAACGCGGTGTAGCAGGCGATTTCCAGGGAACGCATCACCGCGCTCATCAACTGGGTGTTGTCGAGCAGGCCGATATACCACTTCAGCGACCAGCCGCCCCACACCGTGACCAGACGCGAGCCGTTGAACGAGTAGATCACCAGGATCAGCATCGGCAGGTAGATGAACAGCAGGCCGAGCCACAGCATAAAGTTGGAGAAACGGTACTTGTTCATTCCCTGCCCTCCATCTCTTTGGCCTGGTTACGGTTGAATAGAATGATTGGCACGATCAGGATCGCCAGCATCACCACCGCCAGGGCGGACGCCACCGGCCAGTCGCGGTTATTGAAGAATTCCTGCCAGAGCACCTTGCCGATCATCAGCGTCTCCGGTCCGCCGAGCAGCTCGGGGATGACGAACTCGCCGACCACCGGGATGAACACCAGCATGCAGCCGGCGATGATGCCGTTTTTCGACAGCGGCACGGTGATCTTCCAGAAGCTGTTGAAGGTGCTCGACCCCAGGTCTGCGGCGGCCTCCAGCAGGCTCTGATCGTGCTTCACCAGGTTGGCAAACAGCGGCAGGATCATAAATGGCAGGTAGGAATAGACCACGCCGATATACACCGCGGTGTTGGTGTTGAGGATACGGATCGGTTCGTCGATCAGACCGAGGCTCAGCAGCAGGCTGTTAAGCAGGCCGTTGCTGCTGAGGATGCCCATCCAGGCATAGACCCGGATCAGGATCGCGGTCCAGGTCGGCATCATGATCAACAGCAGAAACACCGTCTGCAATTCCTTGTCGGCACGGGCGATGGCATAGGCCATCGGGTAGCCGATCAGCAGACACAGCAGGGTGCTGAAAAACGCCATCTTCAGCGAGCCGAGGTAGGCGGCCAGGTAGAGGTCGTCCTCGCTGAGGAAGATGTAGTTGCTCAGGTTGACCACCAGCGACAGCTTGCTTTCCACCCAGGTGTAGATCTCGGTGTACGGCGGGATAGCGACCGCGGCTTCGGCGAAGCTGATCTTCAGAACGATGATGAAGGGCAGCAGGAAGAACAGGAACAACCAGAGGAACGGCACCCCGATTACGAAGTGCCGGCCCTTGGGTAGGCGACGGCTGAGGCTTCGGGAAATATTCATGAGCGCAATGCCACCCCGCTGTCATCCTCCCACCAGACATAGACCTGGTCGTCCCAGGTCGGCCGGGCACCGCGGCGTTCGGCGTTGGCGACGAACGACTGGACGATCTTGCCGCTCGGCAGCTCCACATGGAATACCGAATGGCCGCCCAGGTAGGCGATGTCGTGCACGGTGCCGCGCGACCAGTTGTACTCGCAGCTCGGCTGTTCGGTGGTGACCAGCAGCTTTTCCGGACGGATCGCGTAGGTGATGCTCTTGTCCTGCACCGAGGTGCTGACGCCGTGGCCGACGTAGATGTTGCGCTCCAGATCGGGACTGTCGATCAGGGCGTGGCCTTCCATGTCCTCGACCACCTGGCCGTCGAACAGGTTGACGTTGCCGATGAATTCACAGACCAGGCGGCTGGTCGGGGTTTCGTAGATGTCCACCGGGCTGCCGATCTGCGCGATCCAGCCAAGGTGCATGATGGCGATGCGCTGGGCCATGGTCATGGCCTCTTCCTGATCGTGGGTAACCATCACGCAGGTCACGCCGACCCGCTCGATGATCTCGACCAGTTCCAGCTGCATCTGCGAGCGCAGCTTCTTGTCCAGCGCGCCCATGGGCTCATCGAGCAGTAGCAGCTTCGGGCTCTTGGCCAGGGAGCGGGCCAGGGCCACGCGCTGACGCTGGCCGCCGGACAACTGATGCGGTTTGCGCTTGGCGTATTGGCTCATCTGCACCAGCTTGAGCATTTCCTCGACGCGCGCATTGATCTCGGCGGCGGGCATCCTGTCCTGCTTGAGGCCAAACGCGATGTTCTGCGCCACGGTCATGTGCGGAAACAGCGCATAGGACTGGAACATCATGTTGATCGGCCGCTCGTACGGCGGCAGGTCGGTGATGTCCTCGCCGTCGAGGAAGATCCGCCCTTCGGTCGGCCGTTCGAAGCCGGCCAGCATGCGCAGCAGGGTCGACTTGCCGGAACCGGAGCCGCCGAGCAGGGCAAATATCTCGCCCTTGTTGATGGTCAGGGACACATCGTCGACCGCAATGGTTTCGTCGAACTTCTTCGTCACCCGCTCGATTTTGACCAGCACCTCTTTCGGTTGCTGATCGCCCTCTAGAACCTTTTTATAGGCACTGGATGCAACTGCCATTACCAAACTCCCGCAAAAGTAGCACCCGGCCCCGGCGGCCAGGCGTTTCGAAATGATTCAACTGATTCAGCCAACCCACGCTCGCATCGAGGTGTTGCCAAAAAAAATGCGCACCTGAGGCTCTTCTTGTTGTCGGGCAGACCGCAAAAAGGCTCCGAATTTAGAAAAAAGTATTTTCCGTTCAGCTACTTAGCGATAACGAACAACGGCATACCGGCGTAACAGAGGGCCCGCCAGATAGATTGAATAACGCATACAAGCTTCCTTTTATTGTTAGGTATCTGGCGGACGAGCCCGCCAGATATTGGATCGCTTCGTGTGGTCTTACCGGCCCGACTTGACCTTGGTCCAGCTGCGGGTAACGGCACGCTGCACCGACGGGCTCAGCTCGGAGAAGGTGTAGAGCTTCTTGCTGGCTGCTTCGGTCGGGTAGATGCCCGGGTTGTTGCGGATTTCCTCGTCCACCAGCGGCGTGGCGGCCGCGTTGCCGTTCGGATAGGCAACATAGTCGGAGATCGGCGCGATGACTTCCGGGGTGAGGATGTAGTTGAGGAACGCATGGGCCTCATCGACGTTCTTCGCGTCAGCCGGAATCGCCATCATGTCGAAGAACGAGGCCGCGCCTTCCTTGGGAATTGCGTAGGAGACCGGTACGTTGTTCTTCGCTTCTTCGGCACGGGCTTGCGCCTGGAAGACGTCGCCGGACCAGCCCAGGGCGACGCAGATATTGCCGTTGGCCAGGTCGGAGATGTACTTGGAGGAGTGGAAGTAGGTGATGTAAGGACGCACCTTCATCAGCAGCTCTTCGGCCTTCTTCACATCCTCGACGCTGGTCGGGTTCGGCGGCAGGCCCTGGTAGTGCAGCGCGGCGGCATAGATTTCATCCGGCGCATCGAGCATGGAAACACCGCACTCCTTGAGCTTGGCCATGTTTTCCGGCTTGAAGATCACATCCCAGGAGTCGATGGTGTCGACGCCCAGCGCGGCTTTGACCTTCTCCGGGTTGTAACCGATGCCGGTGGTGCCCCACAGGTAGGGGAAGGCGTACTGGTTGCCCGGGTCGGCGTTGTCCAGCGCCTTCATCAGGTCCGGATTGAGGTTCTTCCAGTTCGGCAGCTTGGATTTGTCGAGTTTCTGGAATACCCCGGCCTTGATCTGCTTGGCCAGGAACTGGTTGGAAGGCACCACCACGTCGTAGCCCGAACCACCGGACAGCAGCTTGGCTTCCAGGGTTTCGTTGCTGTCGAAGACGTCGTAGACGACCTTGATACCGGTCTCTTTTTCGAAGTTTGCCAGGGTGTCTTCGGCAATGTAGTCCGACCAGTTATAAACGTGCAGCACTTTTTCCTCGGCTTGCGCGGTGCCGATAACGGCACCCGCCAAGGACAACGCGAGAAGGGTTTTGCCGAATGTATTCATGCTTACAGCTCCTGTTGTCGTATTGGTTTTATTCCAGTAGGTGGTGCAGCCCATCTGCGACACCTTCCGGCGGGCCTGGCTGACGCACTGGCGCAGTCTGGCAAGGACACGGCACTCTTTACAACTTTCAGACGCACAAAGGGCATTGCCTGTGGGTAGCCTGCGAGACAAGTCGCGATTCCCCCCAACCACGGACCCTATCCGCCCCGTCAAGCCAACAACTCTTTCGCGGTCAGGTCGAGGCACAGACGGGCCTTGTCGATCAGTTCGTCGATCTCCGACTCGCTGATCACCAGGGGCGGCGAAATGATCATGGTGTCGCCCACCGCCCGCATGATCAGCCCGTTATTGAAACAGTGACCGCGGCAGATCATCCCGGCGCCCTGCCCGAAACGCTCATGGGTGGCCTTGTCCTTCACCAGTTCGATCGCACCGAGCATGCCAACGCCGCGGACTTCACCCACCAGCGGGTGCTCGGCGAGCTCGCGCAAACGTCTCTGCAAGTAAGGTGCCGTTTGCGCCTTGACCCGCTCGACGATTTTCTCTTCGCGCAGAATGCGGAGGTTTTCCAGAGCCACCGCTGCCGCCACCGGGTGCCCGGAATAGGTGAAGCCGTGGTTGAAGTCGCCGCCCTGGTTGAGCACCTCGACCACTTCGTCGCGCACGATCAGCCCGCCCATGGGGATATAGCCGGAAGTCAGGCCCTTGGCGATGGTCATCATGTCCGGTTTGTTGCCGTAGTAATCGCTGCCGAACCATTCGCCGGTACGGCCGAACCCGCAGATCACCTCATCGGCGACAAACAGGATGTCGTAGCGGGCAAGAATCTCGCGGATCTTCGGCCAGTAGCTGTCCGGCGGCACTATCACGCCGCCCGCGCCCTGAATCGGCTCGGCGATAAACGCCGCGACATTCTCCTCGCCGACTTCGAGAATCTTCGCCTCCAGCTGCTCGGCGGCCCAGATACCGAACGCCTCGGGCGTCATATCGCCGCCTTCGCCGTACCAGTAAGGCTGGGGAATGTGCACGATGCCGGGAATCGGCAGGTCGCCCTGTTCGTGCATGTACTTCATGCCGCCCAGACTGGCCCCGGCGACGGTCGAGCCGTGGTAACCGTTGACCCGGCTGATGATGACCTTCTTGTTCGGCTGGCCCTTGATCGCCCAGTAATGGCGAACCATGCGCAGCATGGTGTCGTTACCTTCCGAACCGGAGCCGGTGAAGAACACGTGGTTCATGCCTTCCGGGGCCAGCTCGGCGATCGCCTTGGCCAATTCCAGCGCCGGCGGCGTGGCGGTCTGGAAGAACATGTTGTAGTAGGGCAATTCCTTCATCTGTTTGGCGGCGGCCTCGGCCAGTTCGGCGCGCCCATAACCGATGGCCACGCACCACAGCCCCGCCATGGCGTCGAGAATCTTGTTGCCCTCGCTGTCCCACAGATATACGCCGTCGGCGCGGGTGATGATTCGCGGGCCACGTTGCGCCAGCTGCTGAAAATCGCTGAAGGGGGCCAGGTGGTGATCGCGGCTCATCGCCTGCCACTCGAGGGTCTGCGGGTTTTTCATAGGCTTGCTCATAGACACACCTTTATTACAGGAACCGCCTGCGGCAGCTCCGAAGTATTCGTTGCGGCCATCTGCCATAGGATCGCCCAGGGCAGATGGCCGGGGTATTACACCGACAGCAAGAGGAACTCGCGCTCCCAGGAGCTGATCACCCGCTTGTAGTTCTCATGCTCGGCGCGCTTCACCGCGACATAGCCGCGCATGAACTTCTCGCCCAGGTACTTCTCGGCCGCCTTGCAGGCTTCCATGCGCTCCAGCGCGTGCTCGATGGTGATCGGCAGGCGCAGGTTGCGGCGCTCGTAGCCGCGGCCCTTGACTGGCGCGCTGGGCTTGATGTCTTCGACCATGCCCATATAGCCGCACAGCAGCGAAGCGGCCAGCACCAGGTAGGGGTTGGCATCGGCACCGGCCAGACGGTTTTCCACCCGGCGATTTTGCGGGTTGGCTTCCGGCACGCGCAGGCCGACAGTGCGGTTCTCTTCGCCCCACTCAACGTTGACCGGTGCCGAGGTGTCCGGCAGGAAGCGACGGAACGAGTTGACGTTGGGCGCGAACAGCGGCAGCAATTCGGGGATGTACTTCTGCAGACCGCCAATATGGTTGAGGAACAGCTGGCTCATGCTGCCGTCGGCATTGGAAAACAGGTTCTTGCCGGTCTTGATGTCCACCACGCTCTGGTGAATGTGCATGGCGCTGCCCGGCTGATCGGTGATCGGCTTGGCCATGAAGGTCGCCGCCACATCGTGCTTGAGCGAGGCCTCGCGCATGGTGCGTTTGAATACGGTGATCTGGTCGGCCAGGTGCAAAGCCTCGCCATGCCGGAAGTTGATTTCCATCTGCGCCGGACCGTCTTCGTGGATCAGCGTGTCGAGATCCAGGCCCTGGATTTCACACCAGTCGTAGACGTCCTCGAACAGCGGGTCGAATTCGTTGGCGGCGTCGATGGAGAACGACTGACGGCCCACTTCCGGGCGACCGGAACGGCCCATCGGCGCTTCCAGCGGGAAGTCCGGGTCGCTGCAGCGTTTGGTCAGGTAGAACTCCATTTCCGGTGCGACTATCGGCTTCCAGCCCTTGTCGGCGTACAACTTGAGGATGTTCTTGAGGATGTTGCGCGGCGACAGCTCGATCGGGTTGCCCTGCTTGTCGAAGGTGTCGTGAATCACCATCGCGGTCGGTTCGAGGGCCCAGGGCACCATGAACGCGGCGTTCTCGTCCGGGCGGCAGAACATATCGATGTCCGCCTCGTCGAGCAGCTCATAATAAATCTCGTCCTCGACGTAGTCGCCGGTCACGGTCTGCAGCAGCACACTCTCGGGAAGGCGCATGCCCTTCTCGTCGAGAAACTTGTTGGTCGGCGAGATCTTGCCGCGGGCAATCCCGGTAAGATCGCTGATCAGGCATTCAACTTCGGTGATTTTGCGTTCTTTCAGCCAGCTCGAAAGCTGGTCTAGTTTGGTGCTCATAGAGACCTCAGGGTTATAGAGAGCCGACTTATATATAGTCGGCCCGGCGTTGCCCCGCCCTCTTCCTGCAAGCCTCACCAAAGGCCTGGAAGATGGCGAGATAATTCGGGTTCGATCCTACTTGGTACTCGGGATGCCATTGCACCCCCAGCGCAAAGTTTTTTGCACCTTCGACGGAGAAGGCTTCGATCAACCCGTCGGGCGCCAGTGCTTCCACGCGCAGGCCCGGCGCCAGACGCTCAACGCCCTGGCCATGAATGGAGTTAACGATGATCTCGTCCGGCAAGCCGAGGCCGGCGAGCAAACCGCCCGGCTGCACGTGCAGCGGATGGCGCGGTGCGTACTGCACTTCGAAAGGCTGATCCGCGGGTTCGCGGTGATCCATCAAACCGGGCACTTCGTGCACCTTTTGATGCAGGGTGCCGCCGAACGCCACGTTCATTTCCTGAAAACCGCGGCAGATGCCGAGCACCGGAATACCGGCGGCGACCGCCAGGCGGATCAACGGCAGGGTCGTACGGTCGCGTTCGGGATCATGATCGGTGCCTTGCGCGCTGGCAGGGCCACTATAATGATGAGGTTCGACGTTGGAAGGCGAGCCGGTCAACAGCAGGCCGTCCAGATTATCGAGCAGGGCGGACTGATCGATCAGCTCGCCCAGCGCCGGTATGATCAACGGCAGGCCCCCGGCACCGGTGGCCACCGCACGGACGTACTTGTCGCCGGTTGTATGCTGGACTTGAGGACCGACCTGCTTGGTGCAGGCGGTGACGCCGATCAACGGCAGACGTGACATGTGACACCCGTTTTATTGCTGTTATGGGTTGGAGCGGAGCTTAGCCTTGTTCATTTTTTTACACAATAGCCATGTAAAAAATTGAACACACCCCGCTGAGCACTCCGTCAAATCAAGGCTCAAGCACTGAGCGAACGCCCTGAAACGCCCTAAAAATGGCCACACGGCCCCTTTTTAGGGCAGAATGTCGCTCTCTTGACAGTACTGAGTGTTTAAGATTGACTCACTCCCATGCAATTGCATGATTGATATTTTTAACAACAAAGGTGTTGCATCATGTCGGTACCCCCGCGTGCCGTTCAGCTTAACGAAGCGAACGCGTTCCTTAAGAAACATCCTGAGGTCCTGTTCGTCGACCTTCTCATTGCAGATATGAATGGCGTGGTGCGCGGCAAGCGCATCGAGCGCGCAAGCCTTCACAAGGTTTACGAGCGCGGCATCAACCTGCCGGCCTCGCTGTTCGCCCTGGATATCAATGGCTCGACGGTGGAAAGCACCGGCCTGGGTCTGGATATCGGCGATGCCGACCGTATCTGCTTCCCCATCCCCAATACCCTGTGCTACGAGCCTTGGCAGAAGCGCCCCACCGCGCAACTGTTGATGACCATGCACGAGCTGGAAGGCGAGCCGTTCTTCGCCGACCCGCGCGAGGTATTGCGGCAGGTGGTCGCGAAGTTCGACGAACTGGGCCTTACCATCTGCGCAGCCTTCGAACTCGAGTTCTACCTGATCGACCAGGCCAACGTGAACGGTCGCCCGCAGCCACCGCTGTCGCCGCTGTCGGGCAAGCGTCCGCATTCGACCCAGGTGTACCTGATCGACGATCTCGACGAATACGCCGAATGCCTGCAGGACATCCTCGAAGGCGCCAAGGAGCAGGGCATTCCAGCCGACGCCATCGTCAAGGAAAGTGCCCCGGCGCAATTTGAAGTCAACCTGCACCACGTCGCCGACCCGATCAAAGCCTGCGACTACGCGCTGCTGCTAAAGCGTCTGGTGAAGAACATCGCCTACGACCACGAGATGGACACGACGTTCATGGCCAAGCCGTACCCAAACCAAGCGGGTAATGGCTTGCACGTGCACATCTCGATTCTCGACAAAGAAGGCAAAAACGTCTTCGCTTGCGACGACCCGGTGCAGAACGACGCGCTGCGTCACGCCATCGGCGGCGTACTGGAAACCATGCCGGCTTCGATGGCCTTCCTCTGCCCGAACGTCAATTCCTACCGGCGCTTCGGCGCCCAGTACTACGTGCCAAACTCGCCGTGCTGGGGCATCGACAACCGCACCGTGGCCTTGCGCGTACCGAACGACAGCGCCGATGCCGTGCGCATCGAACACCGTGTCGCCGGCGCCGATGCCAACCCCTACCTGCTGCTGGCCGCGGTATTGGCCGGCGTGCACCACGGTCTGGTGAACAAGATCGAGCCAAGCGCACCGGTGGAAGGCAACTCCTACGAGCAGAACGAGCAGAGCCTGCCGAACAACCTGCGCGATGCCTTGCGCGAGTTGGACGACAGCGAAATCCTCGCCCGTTATATCGATCCGAAGTACATCGATATCTTCGTCGCCTGCAAGGAAAGCGAGTTGGCCGAGTTCGAGAATTCGATCTCCGACCTCGAATACAACTGGTACCTGCACACCGTCTAAGCAATACCCGACGCCGGCCCTAAGCCGGCGTTGTTTTATCCAGCCGGCCATTGAGAAACGTAAGCGAGGTAGGCAAGACAAGGCAAAAACAGGCGAGGAAGCGGAGTTTACGTGCTGTAAATGAGCATTCCGAGCCTGTTTTTAACGCAGTGTTGCCAACGCAGGTAGTTTTTCAATGGCCGGCTAGCCGGATCTGCCGAACCAGCCATACCCCAAGCCGGGCGCCTTGCGCCCTGGCGGGGATTCGGCTGCGCGGCATTCAGCAGACCTGGATAGTTGTCGCCAGCCACAAGGGCCAGGCCCCATCGGCTTATCGGGAGATTCACAATGCTTCGTCTGTTCGCTTTGCTGCTACTGCTCACGCCGGTTCTGGCAATTGCTCAGGGCCCCGAGGGCACGGAAAATTTCATCCGCGTGCTGAACTGGAACGACTACATTGCCCCGCAGGTACTCAAGGACTTCGAAAAGGAAACCGGTATCCATGTCGAATACCGCACCTTCAGCACCACCGAGGAGCTGAACGCGGCCCTTGCCAGCGGCGAATCCTTCGACATCGCCGTGCCCTCACATAACGACTTGCCGCGCCTGATCAAGAACGGCCAGCTACAACCGCTGGACTTCGCTTTGCTACCCAACCGCTCCCATCTGGATATTCAGCTGCTGAGCAAGCTGGCCGCGGTCGACTCCGGCAACCGTTACGCGGTGCCCTATCTGTGGGGCGCGGTGGGCCTGGCAATCAACACACCGCAGGCCGAGGCGGCGTTCGGCGGCCCCTTGCCGAACAGCTGGAGCCTGCTGTTCGAGGCCGAACAGAGCACGCGCCTGGCCAGCTGCGGCGTCAGCGTGCTGGACGCGCCGGACGAAACGCTATCGATACTGCTCAACTACCAGGGTCGCAGCCTGGTACGCAGCGCGCCGAGCCGGATCGAACGCGCTGGCGCAATACTCGACGAATTGAGGCCCAACCTGCGCTACGTCGACAGCGAGCGCTATATCGAGGACCTGGCCAACGGTCGCCTGTGTGTGGCCATGGCCTGGGTTGGCGATGCCCTGGCGGCAGCGGACGCCGGTCAACCGGTACGCTTCCTGGTGCCCGATGAAGGTTCGGTGCTATTCATCGACAACCTGGTGATCCCCAGCAGCGCGCGCCGCGCCGATCTTGCGCATCGTTTTATCAATTACCTGATGCAGCCCGAGGTCGCCGCGCTGATTACCGCGGAAACCCTTTACCCCAACGGCAACGCCGATTCCTATGAATTTCTCGATAAGCAATTGCGCAACCAGCCCGGTCTCTACCCGGATGGCGAGACCAAGCGCCGCCTGCACGCCCTGGAAGCCCTCCCGGAAAAACACAGCGCGGTGCGCGATAAACTCTGGGCGCGATTTGTTGGCGAGGGCTGATGGTTACAGCCAGCCGTATTCGGCCATCGATAACGGCTCCCCATCGCCGACGATAAAGTGGTCGAGCACCCGCACGTCGACCAGCTCCAGGGCTTCTTTCAGGCGCCGGGTCAGCACCCGGTCGGCTTGACTGGGTTCGGCTACGCCGGAGGGGTGGTTGTGGGTCAGGATCAGTGCCGCGGCGTTATGCGCCAGGGCGCGTTTGACCACCTGACGCGGGTAGACGCTAGCGCTGTCGATGGAGCCGTGGAACAGCGCCTCGAATGCCAGCACCCGGTGCTTGGCATCGAGAAACAGGCAGCCGAAGACCTCGTGTGGCTCATGACGCAGCAGCGCTTTCAGGTAATCGCGCACCGCCTGCGGGCTTTCCAGCGCCGAATCGCGGCGCAGCTGCTCGGCCAGATGGCGGCGCGCCATTTCCAGCACGGCCTGCAGTTGGGCGAACTTCGCCGGACCCAGGCCGAGACGCTGACTGAAGGACGTCAAGTCAGCCTGCAACAAGGCGCGCAAGCTGCCGAAGTCGCCCAGCAGGTGCCGCGCCAGATCCACCGCGCTTTGCCCGGCCACCCCGGTACGTAGAAAAATCGCCAGCAATTCGGCGTCGGTCAGGCTGACGGCGCCCTGGGCCAGCAGCTTCTCCCGCGGACGCTCCGCGGCGGGCCAATCGCGAATACTCATACCACCTCCTTGTGTATCGATAGTCTCAGGTTCGGCAAACCCTTGCCGTGGCCATGCTTTATTACCGTTAATGGCGCAGCGCCTGCGCCGCTGCTTCGCACTCCTCGAGCAAGCCTCGGTAATGCCTGCAGCCCTGGCCTGGCGCACGCCTTGCTGCGCTGCTTGAGTGCTTGCGCTGTGCTATCGTAGCGCAACTTTTGCGCTGCGACCGGCCCGGGAGGCGCGCACGCATTCATCTTGGATAATAGGCAGGCCTATGCAGCGGCTCTATCGAAAGCGCATCGTTCTTGGCGTGGGCGGCGGAATTGCTGCGTACAAAAGTGCCGAGTTGATCCGTCGTCTACGCGATCAGGGCGCAGAAGTGCATGTGGTGATGACCAAGGGCGGTCGCGAATTCATCACCCCTCTGACGCTGCAGGCATTGTCCGGCAATCCGGTGCACCTGGACCTGCTCGACCCCGGCGCCGAAGCCGCCATGGGTCATATCGAACTGGCGCGCTGGGCCGACCTGGTGCTGATCGCACCAGCCACCGCCGATCTGATGGCGCGCCTGGCCCAAGGCACCGCCGACGATCTGCTGACCACCCTGGTGCTGGCCACCGACGCTCCGGTAGCGCTGGCGCCGGCGATGAACCAGGCGATGTGGCGTGACCCGGCGACCCAGGCCAACGCCGCACTGCTGAGCCAACGTGGCCTGCGCCTATTCGGCCCGGCCGCCGGCAGCCAGGCCTGCGGCGACGTGGGCCCAGGGCGCATGCTCGAAGCCGAACAACTGGCGCAATGCGCCGCCGACTGCTTCCAGGGCCAGGCGTTGACCGGCAAACACGTGCTGATCACCGCCGGGCCGACCCAGGAAAACATCGACCCGGTGCGCTACATCACCAACCACAGCTCCGGCAAAATGGGTTTCGCCCTCGCCGAAGCCGCCGCCGAAGCCGGTGCCAGGGTGACCCTGATCAGCGGCCCGGTGCACTTGCCGACCCCGGACCGGGTAACCCGCATCAACGTGATCAGCGCCCGCGACATGCTCGCCGCCTGCGAAGCCGCGATGCCCTGCGACCTGCTGATCGCCGCCGCCGCAGTCGCCGATTACCGCCCGGAAGTGGTCGCCCAGCACAAATTGAAGAAAGACCCGAGCAGCGGTGACGGTTTGCTCCTGCAAATGGTGCGCAACCCGGATATTCTCGCCACCTTGGCCGGACGCGCCGACCGCCCGTTCAGCGTTGGCTTCGCCGCCGAAACCGAAAACCTCCTGGAGTACGCATCGCGCAAACTCAAGGACAAGAACCTCGACCTGATCGTCGCCAACGATGTGGCCAACCCAACGATTGGCTTCAATAGCGAGGAAAACGCCATCACCATCATCGACCGCGAGTTGCAACAGAGCAGTTTCGAGCAGACCAGCAAGGGCAAGATTGCCCGCCAGTTGGTTGCGCTGATCGCCGAGCGTCTGCCGCGCGCCTGATGCCTCCATTCATCGACCACAGAGCCTGATATGCACGCGTTACAAGCCAAGATTCTCGACCCCCGCCTGGGCAGCGAATTCCCCCTGCCGCAATACGCCACACCCGGCTCCGCTGGCCTCGACTTGCGCGCCATGCTCCAGGAAGACCTGCTGCTGGAGCCGGGGCAAACCGTACTGATCCCCACCGGCCTGTCGATCCACATCGCCGACCCGGGCCTGGCCGCGCTGATCCTGCCGCGCTCCGGGCTCGGCCATAAGCACGGCATCGTCCTCGGCAACCTGGTCGGCCTGATCGACTCGGACTACCAGGGCGAACTGATGGTGTCCTGCTGGAATCGCGGCCAGAGCGCTTTCAGCATGGCCATTGGCGAACGCATCGCGCAATTGGTGCTGGTGCCGGTGGTGCAGGCGCATTTCGAGCTGGTCGACGAGTTCGATCAGAGCCAGCGCGGCGGCGGCGGCTTCGGCCATTCCGGCAGCCACTGAGTGCCTTACCTTTCTATAACGGATTGCCCAGGAGACGCTCGATGAAACTCTTCAAGCGCGCGACCAAGGACGCAGCAGCCACGCCACCTGGCAATACCTCCACCGGCGCCCCGAGTACCAAGCGGCATACGGCTAATGCCTTGTTACCCGGCCTGCTCGCGGCAATAGTCGGCGTACTGTTGGCCAGCGGCCTGCTGTGGTTCGGCCTGAACAGCAGCGCCCAGCACCAGCAGCAACAACTCGTGCATGCCTGGGGCAGCGGCCAAGCCGCAGCCCTGCAAGGCGCCCTGCAGCAACTGGTCGAAGACACTCACAGCGCCGCGCGCAATCCGCAGCTGATCGAAGCGCTGCAGAGCGAGGATATCAACCAGATCCGCGCCGCCGAACGCAGCCTGCAGTATTGGGACGGCGTGGTCGATGCGCATCTCAATGGCCGTGGCCAAGCCATCCAGGACATGGGCCGCCCGGCGCCGATGAATTTCGCCGCACTGGATATGCTGCGCCGCACCGAAGCGGGCGGTTCGCCAGCGGTGGAGGCTTACAAGATCGGCCAGCGCTGGCTGGTCTACAGCGCCGCACCGCTACGTCAGACCGATGACCAGCCGGTACAAGGCACCCTGCTGCTGGCGGTCGACCTCAACCGACTACTGACCGGCCTACCCACCCTGCCAGCGGGTGTCGGCCACCTGCAGTTGCAACAGACCTTCGACAAAGGCAATCCGCAGATACTGCTGCAGCGCGGTCAGGGCGAGGGCGCCGGACAAAGCTTCGACAGCGGCAACCCCAACTGGCAATTAACCTTTAGCGCCGGGCCTGCGCTGCATGAAGCAGCCCTGTCGCCGATCCTCCTCTGCCTGGCCGCCGCGATCGTTCTGGTCGGCGGATTGGTAGGCATGTACCTGGTGCAAAACGGCTTGCAACGGCAGTTGCGGCGCGATGCCCTGCAATTGGCGCATATGGTCAAAGAACTCTCGGCGGGTAAAGCCGTCCAACCCTTCAGCCTGAGCCTGCCTGCGCTCGATGGCCTGGGCCAGAGCCTGGCACGAATGCCACGCCGCACCTCCCAGCCTTCGTCAACGGCAAGCCCCAGCGGAAAAGCAGGTCCAGCGCCCGCCGCACCGAGCGAACCCGAACCTGCGGTGGAGTTGCTCGACCCGCTTTTTCAAGACACCGATATCCTCGATATCGACATTCTTGACGAAGACCAGGATCTCCTGGGATTGGAGCAGCCCCCTATGATGAGTACCCAGCAGATCGCCCCGAAGGCCCCCGCACTTCCGGCGGAGATTTTTCGTGCCTATGACATCCGCGGCATCGTCGGCAGCAGCCTGACGGCGGAAACCGCCTACTGGATCGGCCGCGCGATCGGCTCGCAGAGCCTCGCCCAAGGCGAGCCGAATGTCGCCGTCGGCCGCGACGGCCGCCTGTCCGGCCCCGAACTGGTGCAACAGCTGATCCAGGGCCTGCTCGACTGCGGCTGCAACGTCAGCGACGTCGGCATGGTGCCGACCCCGGTGGTCTATTACGCCGGGCACATCCTCGCCGGCAAGTCCGCGGTGATGCTCACCGGCAGCCATAACCCACCGGATTACAACGGTTTCAAGATCGTCATCGCCGGCGACACCCTGGCCAACGAGCAGATCCAGGCGCTGAAAGCGCGCATCGATAACAACGATCTGGCCAGCGGCGTCGGCACCGTCGAACAGGTCGATGTATTGCCGCGCTACTTCAAGCAGATCCGCGACGACATCGCCATGGCCAAGCAGATGAAGGTGGTGGTCGACTGCGGCAACGGCGCCGCCGGGGTGATTGCCCCGCAATTGATCGAAGCCCTGGGTTGCAAGGTCATCCCGCTGTTCTGCGAGGTCGACGGAACCTTCCCCAACCACCATCCCGATCCCGGCAAGCTGGAAAACCTGGTCGACCTGATCGCCAAGGTGAAAAGCGAAAACGCCGATCTGGGCCTGGCCTTCGACGGCGACGGCGACCGCGTCGGCGTAGTGACCAACACCGGCAACGTGGTCTACCCGGATCGTTTGCTGATGCTGTTCGCCAAGGATGTGGTGGCACGCAACCCCGGCGCCGACATCATCTTTGACGTCAAATGCACCCGCCGCCTGACCCCCTTGATCAGCGGCTACGGCGGCCGCCCGGTGATGTGGAAGACCGGCCACTCGCTGATCAAGAAGAAGATGAAGGAAACCGGCGCTTTGCTAGCCGGCGAAATGAGCGGGCATATCTTCTTCAAGGAACGCTGGTTCGGCTTCGACGACGGCATCTACAGCGCCGCCCGCCTGCTGGAAATCCTCAGCCAGGACAAACGCAGCGCCGAACAGGTATTCAACGCCTTTCCCGACGACGTCAGTACCCCGGAAATTAATATCCAGGTCACCGATGCGAGCAAGTTCAGCATCATCGACCGCCTGCAACGCGACGGCCACTGGGGCGACGCCAACCTCACCACCCTGGACGGCGTGCGCGTCGACTACCCTAAGGGCTGGGGCCTGGTGCGCGCCTCCAATACCACGCCGGTGCTGGTGCTGCGCTTCGAAGCCGAAACCCAGGAAGAACTGGAGCGCATCAAGGAAGTGTTCCGCGCCCAGCTGTATAGCGTCGCCCCTGACATCAACCTGCCATTCTGATCGATTAGTTGTTATTGGAGCCTTGCATGACCCTCGAACGTGATGCCGCCACCAACGTCGCCAAGGTGCTGTCCGAAGCCCTGCCGTATATCCGCCGCTTCGTTGGCAAGACGCTGGTGATCAAGTACGGCGGTAACGCCATGGAAAGCGAAGAACTCAAGCAAGGCTTCGCCCGCGACATCGTGTTGATGAAAGCAGTGGGTATCAACCCGGTGGTGGTGCATGGCGGCGGCCCGCAGATTGGCGACCTGCTCAAGCGCCTGTCGATCGAAAGCCACTTTATCGACGGCATGCGCGTCACCGATACCGCCACCATGGATGTGGTGGAAATGGTCCTCGGCGGCCAGGTCAACAAGAGCATCGTCAACCTGATCAACCAGCACGGCGGCAGCGCCATCGGCCTGACCGGCAAGGATGCCAAACTGATCCGCGCCAAGAAGCTCACCGTAAGCCGCCAGACCCCGGAGATGACCACTCCGGAAATCATCGACATCGGCCACGTCGGCGAAGTCACCGGGGTCAATACCGACCTGTTGAACATGCTGGTCAAGGGGGACTTCATTCCGGTGATCGCGCCTATCGGCGTCGGCCCGGACGGCGAGTCCTACAACATCAACGCCGACCTGGTGGCCGGCAAGGTCGCCGAAGCGCTGAAAGCCGAAAAGCTGATGCTGCTGACCAACATCGCCGGCCTGATGGATAAGCAGGGTGAAGTGTTGACCGGCCTGACCACCGAACAGGTCGATGGCCTGATCGCCGACGGCACCATCTATGGCGGCATGTTGCCGAAGATTCGTTGCGCCCTGGAAGCCGTGCAAGGCGGGGTAATCAGCGCGCACATCATCGACGGCCGGGTACCCAATGCGGTACTGCTGGAGATATTCACCGACAGCGGCGTCGGCACCCTGATCTGCAATCGCAAGCGCCACTGATCCCGGCCGTCAGCCGGTGGCCCGCTTACCCTCGGGCCGTCCGGCGACCATTGACGCTCACTGGCCGCGCCGTTGCAGCAGGACCTCGAGCCGGGCGCGGTCGGCGGCGAAGCTGGCCTCGGCGGCTTCACGAGCGGCTTTATAGCGCTCGATAGTCGCCTGCAGACGCTCCTGCTCGGCCTTCTGATTCTCGATCTGGGTCAGCAACTGCGGCGGCACCGTTCGCCCGGCGCGCTCGTAGTCGGCGGCCTGGCTTTGCAGATTGGACTGCTGCAGACGCGACGATTGCAGGTTGCTGTGCGCCACCCCGATCAGGGCATCCAGCTCGGCCAACTTGCGCGCGAGCGCACGATCGATGTCCTCTGGGCGGCTGTATAGACGAACGAGCTGCGCATCGGAACCGGCGCGAGCCTTCTCCGCGAGAATTTCCTTCATCTCCTCGGCGCTCGGCGCCGGCGGGATTACCTTGATTACCCGGCCCTGCTCGCTGAGCACCTCATAGCCGCCGGCAATGAACTCCGGCGGCACGCCTTGCCGGCTCAGCACCGTGATGCCCTTGTCGTCGGTATAGCGATACAACTCGGTAGCGCCCGCCGCCAAGGAGAGCAACAGGCCGAGCGACAACGAACAACTTATCAGTACCGGTTTGCGCATCAAGGTGCTACCTCAGCCTGCGGCTAGATTCCGTACTCCGCGCGGTACGCTTGCACCGCCGGCAGATACTGCTTGAGTTCCGCATCGCCCGCCAGATACTCAAGCACCTGTTCGAGCGACACAATACTTACGACCGGCATACCGAAGTCACGCTCGACTTCCTGAATAGCCGATAACTCGCCCTGCCCTCGCTCCTGGCGGTTCAGCGCGATCAATACGCCGGCGGCCTGCGCGCCCTGCGCCTGGATGATCTGCATCACTTCGCGAATCGCCGTACCCGCGGTAATCACGTCATCGACGATCAGTACCCGACCGGCCAGCGGCGCGCCGACCAGGGTGCCGCCTTCGCCATGATCCTTGGCTTCCTTGCGATTGAAACACCAGGGCACATCGCGCTGATGATGCTCGGCCAGCGCCACCGCGGTGGTGGCCGCCAGTGGTATGCCCTTATACGCCGGACCGAACAGCACATCGAAATCGATACCGCTGTCGACTACCGCCGCGGCGTAGAAACGTCCGAGCTGGGCGAGCGCCAAACCGCTATCAAACAGCCCGGCATTGAAAAAGTAGGGGCTGGTGCGCCCCGACTTGAGGGTGAATTGACCAAAACGCAGCACGCCGCGCTCGATGGCAAAACGGATGAATTCGCGTTGATACGCTTGCATTGAAAGCCCCGGACAGCTTGGAGGATAGCACTGTTCGCCTAAGGTAATCGGCCCACCCGGACAGGGTCACGCGCGAGCTGCGCCGGCCCGCTCGACACTTATCCGAACGACAAACCTCGCGCTTCGTGCTTACCTATGCCCGGCACGCATGCGCGCCGAGCGACTATCTCAGGCAACAGCGCCTAGCAATTTCGCTAATGTAGACCAGCTCGGGTATCATACACGCACGTGTTTTTGGGGGCCATTTATGCGGATCATCAGTGTGAACGTGAATGGCATTCAGGCTGCAGTCGAGCGTGGTTTGCTCAGTTGGCTGCAAGCACAGAATGCCGACGTGATCTGCCTGCAAGACACCCGCGCCTCCGCCTTTGATCTGGACGACCAAGCCCTCCAACTGGATGGCTATTTCCTCTATGCCTGCGATGCTGAAGTGCCAAGCCAAGGTGGCGTGGCCCTCTATTCGCGGTTGCAACCCAAGGCGGTAATCAGTGGACTCGGCTTTGAAATGGCCGATCGCTATGGGCGTTACCTGCAGGCCGATTTCGACAAGGTGAGTATTGCCACGCTGCTTTTGCCATCCGGGCAGAGCGGTGACGAGGGTTTGAATCAGAAATTCAAGTTCATGGACGACTTCACCCACTATTTGGACAAACAGCGGCGCAAGCGGCGCGAATATATCTACTGCGGCTCGCTCTACGTGGCGCACCAGAAGCAGGATGTGAAGAATTGGCGCGACTGCCAGCAATCGCCCGGTTTCCTCGCGCCCGAGCGCGCCTGGCTGGACGAAGTGATAGGTACCATGGGTTACGTCGATGCCCTGCGTGAGGTCAGCCGCGAAGGCGAGCAGTTCAGTTGGTGGCCGGACAGCGAACAGGCCGAGTTGCTCAACCTCGGTTATCGCTTCGATTACCAGCTGCTGACGCCGGGCATGCGCCGCAGCGTGCGCAGTGCGCGCATGCCGAGGCAACCGCGCTTCTCGCAGCACGCGCCGCTGATAGTCGATTACGACTGGATTCTCAGCGTCTGACGTATACGTCAAAAAAAGCCGCGCCCGATTCATTGCGAATCGGGCGCGGCTTTTTTATGTCCGACGGGTTGCCGCGATCAGGCCATGGCTGTGGGGCGTAGCGAGTAGGTTTTCAGCTGCTCGGCGAAATCGCGTAGCGACTGGATTCCGCTGGCTTCGGCCTCATGCACCCATTGCTTGATCGCTTCGAGCATGTCGTGGCCGTTGGCACTGGTCTTCACCCAGATATGCTGCAAGGCCAGACGCTTCTCGTAGATCACCTTGAGTGCCTGACTCTGCGCCAGCATGGCGTCGATACGCTGTTGCTGGTTGTCCTGCAGCAGGCTCGGCTCGCGGGCCAGCAGACGTTTGGCGCGGTGGAACTGGTGGCGCATCGAGGTATCGACTTTCGCCAGCTCCTGCTTGACCAGTGGCGCGATCACCAGCTTGCGGTACTGCGCCATGATCTGGAAACGGTTGTTGAGGATCGCCATGGCGGTGTCCATATCCAGACTGCGCTTGCCGGCGACGCGGTGGGCGATCGGCGCCACACGCTGCACCTTGGCCAGACCGCAGAAGCTGAAAAGCTTGATCCACAACCAGCCCATGTCGAACTCCCACTTACGCACCGACAGCTTGGCCGAGTTGGGATAGGTATGGTGGTTATTGTGCAGCTCCTCGCCGCCGATCAGGATGCCCCAGGGCAGCAGGTTGGTCGCCGCGTCCCGGCACTCGAAGTTGCGGTAACCGACGGCATGGCCGAGGCCGTTGATCACGCCGGCGGCCCAGACCGGAATCCACATCATCTGGATCGCCCAGACGGTGATGCCGATCACGCCGAACAGCGCCAGATCGACCACCGCCATCAGCGCGATACCGCCGAAGGTAAAGCGCGAATAGAGGTTGCGCTCGATCCAGTCTTCCGGGCAGTTCTTGCCGTAGATACGCAGGGTGTCCGGATTCTTCGCCTCTTCGGCGTAAAGTTCCGCACCGGTGCGCAGAACGGTGCCTAGGCCCTTGATCACCGGGCTATGCGGGTCGTCCACGGTTTCGCACTTGGCGTGATGCTTGCGGTGGATGGCCGTCCACTCACGGGTGTTCTGCCCGGTGGTCAACCACAGCCAGAAACGGAAGAAATGCTTGAGCGCTGGATGCAATTCCAGGGCACGATGGGCAGAATAACGGTGCAGATACACGGTCACGCTGACGATGGTCACGTGCGTCAATATCAGGATCGTTGCCAGCAACTGCCAGACCGATAAATCTAGAAATCCGTTGTACCACATGGTGCTGTTTGCCTCTTGCTAAGAATGATGCGGACTGCTCGGCACTGATCCTCCCTGTAATTTCCCGAAGGCCAGCAGGCGATTGAAATACTACCGACGCAGGCGACCCGGCGCTGGGGATGGCGCGGGGCTCGACGCCTTGCATACGAGCCCTGATTCGCCCAGTTTTTTCAACGGCCTGCCGGATATCCTTTGGTATATCCCTGTATCGCACGCAGCGGCATCTATACTAAAGCCTATTGCGCCTCCGCTAGCACTATCCGACGGACACCCGGGCAACACGACAAGGAGCCAGGTCGCTTCATGAGCATTCGCCAAGGCGCCACGCGTCTGACTTTGAGCTTTACGCTGGTGGCTGGATTATGGGTGCTGCTCAGCGATCGAGCGCTCGTCGCCCTCGATTTACCCTACGAACAATTCGAGCACCTGCAGTTATTCAAGGGCCTGGGCTTCGTTTTGCTCAGCAGCGTCCTGCTATATCTGATCCTGTGGCGCCATCAAAGTACCCACGCACGCACGCGCAAAGCCCTGAGCGACAGCGAAGCGCGTCTCAACCTGGCCCTGGAAAGCGCCCAGGAAGGTTTATGGGATTGGCACCTGCAGAGCAATCGGGTGTTCTTTTCCGAGGGCTACCGCGCCTTGCTCGGGATGAGCGTGGCGGAGCTGGGCGATACGCGCCAACGCTGGCTCGGTCATTTGCACCCGGACGACCTCGCGCAAGTTCAGCAGCACGCCGCCGAGCTGCTGGCGAACGCCGATCAGCGCCCTTTCCAGGCCGCCTACCGCATGCGCCACAGCAACGGCGAGTACCGCTGGGTGCTATCGCTCGGGCGCCTGGTCGTGGATCAGCAGGGCCGACCCGAACGTTTTATCGGCACCGCCAGCGATATCACCCAACGCCGCGCCGACGAAGAAAGCCTGCGCCAGGCTGCGGCCGTATTCGACGCGACCCAGGATGGCGTGCTGGTCACCGACCGCGACCTGAACACCGTCCACATCAACCCGGCGTTCACCCGCATCACCGGCTACGACCTCGAGGAAATACGAGGCTTGCAGCCGCGCTTTCTAAGTTCGGGACGTCACGATCACGAGTTTTACCAGCGCATGTGGCATGCCCTGGAAACCCGCGGCACCTGGAGCGGGGAGATCTGGAACCGGCGCAAGAGCGGCGAAATCTATCCGCAGTGGCAGTGCATCCGCAGCATTCTCGACGAACAGGGCGAAATCAGCCACTACGTCGCGGTGTTCTCCGATATCAGCGCCTTGAAACGCTCGCAGAACGAACTGGACCACCTCGCGCACCACGACCCGCTGAGCGACCTGCCCAACCGCCTGCTGTTCACCGAGCGGGTCGAGAATGCCCTCAAGCGCGCGCAATCCGAACAGCAAGGCGCAGTGCTGTTGATCGACCTGGATCACTTCAAGCACATCAACGAAAGCCTCGGCCACAACATCGGCGACCTGCTGCTCAAGGCCGTTGGCGAGCGCCTGAAAACCCAGATGAACGAGGGCATGACCCTGGCGCGCCTGGGCGGCGACGAGTTCGGCCTGCTCTGCGAACACTGCCTGAATGCGACCCAGGCGGCGTCCCTGGCCCAGCAACTGCTGAACTGTTTGGCGGCGCCGTTCAACCTCGACCGCCATGAGTTCTTCATGAGCGCCAGCATCGGCATCAGCTTGTTCCCCGGCGATGCGGTGAACCTGGAACAGGTGATGCGCAATGCCGACTCGGCCTTATCCAAGGCCAAGAACAACGGCCGCGAAGGCTATGCGTTCTATACCCAGGAACTGACCGAGTCAGCGCGTCTGCGCATCGAGTTGGTCAGCGCTTTGCACCATGCCCTAGAAAATGACGAGTTGCGGGTTTACTACCAACCGCTGCACGACCTGGCCAGCGGCAGCATGATCGGCGTCGAAGCGCTGGTACGCTGGCAGCACCCGCAACGTGGCCTGGTTCCGCCCGGCGAGTTCATCCCCATCGCCGAGGACAGCGGCCTGATCGGCGCGATCGATATCTGGGTATTGGAACAGGCTTGTTGGCAGATGGTGCGCTGGCGAAGCCAGCCGCAGGCGCCGCGCTTCGTCGCAGTGAATGTGTCCAGCCGCCTGTTCGGCAAAGGCACGCTGGATCAACAAGTGGCCCAGGTATTGGCAGATACCGGCATGGACCCCGCACACCTGGAGCTGGAAGTCACCGAAAGCGCGGTCATGGCCGATCCGGATGCCGCCCTCCTGCTACTCGGGCGCCTGTGCGAACTGGGCATCCGGCTGGCCATCGACGACTTCGGTACCGGCTATAGCTCATTGGCGCGCTTGAAGCGTCTGCCAGTGCACAAGCTCAAGCTGGACCAGAGTTTCGTCCGCGGCCTGCCGCATGACAGCGATGACGCGGCGATCACCTGCGCGGTGATTGCCCTGGGCCACAACTTGAACCTGAAGGTGCTGGCCGAAGGGATCGAACAGCCGGAACAACTGGCGTTTTTGCGCGAGCACGGCTGCGACTTCGGCCAAGGCTACCTGTTCGGCCGGCCGCAACCGCCGGCCAACAAAGAATTGGCTACCAGACCGCATACCGAGCAGAGCCAGGATTGCCAATGACGTGTCCCGTTCCGGCCCGCCCGGCCATCGCCGGTCATCACGGGCAGCAAGACCCGGCATCAGGCACTTAGGACATCGACTCGATGAACGACGGGCGCAAAAACGCCACCATTCGCTGGATAGTCGGGCTCGGCAGCCTGGGCTTGGCACTATTCTTCGCCGCCCTGGGTGGTTTCGCCCTGCGGGAACGTGAAGCGCTCTGGCAGTTACAACTCGCCAAGCAGCACGAGTCGCAACAGCTGGCACTGCAAAGTGCCCAACTCGGCTTGCAGGACGAGGCCCAGCTACTCGCGCAAAGCATCGCCGCCGACCCCTCGGTGGTCGAGTTGGTGCGCCAGGCCTACGTGGCGAAAATCCACGGCGGTGCCGACAGCCAGGCCCTGAGCGCCGCTCGCAATCAGCTCTATACCCGTTTGGCGATCCGCTGGCGCGCCCTGCAGGACAGCCATCCCTTCGATCTCTATGTGCACCTGGCGCCAAGCGCCGAGGTGTTGCTGCGGGTCCACCAGCCCGAATGGTACGGCGACCGCCCGGATGCGCAGCAGGCGATCCTGCACGAGGCGCTGCAAACCCGGCAAATCAAGGCCGGGCTGGGTAGCAAGAGCCTGGCCATGCATGCGATCGCTCCGCTGCTGATCGAGGGCTTGGGCTCCGACGATCTGCTGGCGATCGGCGCGATCGAAGCGCAGGTGGACATCCACAACAACCTGAGTCAACTGGACCGCGAGCTGGATGCCGGCATCGCCCTGCGCCTCAAACGCGGTAACGTTTCAGCGAACGCCGGTGGCGAGCTGCTGCGCGGCCTGGGTGACACCAACAACTGGTATCTGGAGTCATCTTCACGCCCGCAGGTACAGAACTGGCAGGCCCTGCATAAGCTGCCCGACCCGGCCGAGGGCAATACCCTCACACTGCTCGAAGATCAGGGGCGCACTTATCTGCTGAACCAGATACCGCTGCCAAGCTACATCTCGGCTGATGCCATCGCTACCCAACCCAGCGCCATGGCGCTGACCTGGCGCGACATCAGCGACCCGTACTTCAGCCATCAACGCGAGCAGCGCTGGCTGCTGGGCAAATGGTTGCTGGCCTGGCTCGGTGCGGAAACCCTGCTGGTGCTGTTGTTGCTGGCGACCCGACACAGCAGCCAACAGCTGATGCGCCAGCACCACCTCGCCCTGCAGGACAAGCATCGGCAGAGCGAGCAATCGCGGCAGCTGCTGGCGGTGATCGCAGCCGCCCAGGCGGCCTATATCAATGCACAGAACCAGCGCGTCGCCTTCGATGCCCTGCTCAAACGCATCCTCGAACTGACCGCCAGCCAGTTCGGCTTTATCGGCGAGGTTCTCTATGACGAGCAAGGCGCTCGTTATCTGCACACCTATGCCATCAGCTACACCGCCGGGGATGCCGCCAGCATGCGCTTCTTCGCCGAGCAGGTCCCGGTCGGCATCGAATTTCGCAACCTCGATACGCTATTCGGTCAGGTCATCCGCAGCGGCGTGCCATTGCTCGACAATGACCCGATGAACGCCCCCTACGGTAGCGGCCTGCCGCCCGGCCATCCGAGGTTGCACGCCTTCGCCGGCCTGCCGATCCATGCCCAGGGCGAGATGGTCGGCATGCTCGGTCTGGGCAATTGCGCCGATGGCTATGCGCAAGCGCTGATCGAGCAGCTGCAACCGCTGCTCGCCACCCTCGGCCAACTGATCAATGCCCTGCGCCGCGACGCCCTCAGCCAGGCGACCCAACACCGCCAGTGGCGCCTGGAAGCGGCATTGCGCGCACTCAACGAAATCGCCGCACTGCCGAAACTGAGCAGCCAGGAACAGTTGCGCCAGGCGCTACGCCTGGGCGCCGACTTCTACCAGGTGCCGATAGCCATCATCAGCAAGATCGAGGCTAACGACTACCGCGTGCTGGTGCAGGTCTCGCCGCAGGGCCTGCACGACGGCCAGCGCTTTGCGCTGAACGACACCTATTGCAGCCTGACCCTGCGCAGCGATGACGTATTGGCCATCGATCATATGCGCACCGGCCAATATGCCTCGCACCCCTGCTACGCCTCATTCGCCCTGGAGACCTATATCGGCATCGCCCTGTGGGTCGGCGGCCAACGCTTTGGCACCCTGAGCTTTTCCGCGTCCGACACCCGGGCGCAGCCCTTCGATGAGGCGGATCACGAGTTTTTGCGCCTGTTTGCCCGCTGGGTTGGCGCCACCCTGGAACGCCAGCAGCAGGAGCTGGCCCGGCAAGCCTTGCTCGAACGCCTCGACGAGGCGCAGCAAATCGCCCGTTTGGGCCACTGGGAGTCCAATAGCGAAACCGGCGAGCAGTTCTGCTCGGCCACCCTGTGCGAGATTTTCGGCTACGACCCGCAGCAGTTCAGCCCAAGCGTCGAACGCCTGAAACAGGTCGTGCACCCCGATGACCTGGCGCTGGTCGAAGCCAGCGAGGCGCGTGTGCGCAATGGCGGCAAATACGACGTGACCCACCGCATCCTGCGCCGCGACGGCACGGTGCGCTGGGTGCATGCGCTGGCGCGCCTGCAGGCCGACGAACAGGGCCGGATGACCCGTCTGGTCGGCACAGTGCAGGACATCACCGAGCAAGCCGAAGCCCAGGCAGAGCTCAAGTCGCAACGCCAGCGCCTGACCAGCATCATCGAAGGCACTCATGTCGGCACCTGGGAGTGGAACGTGATCAGCGGCGCCATCGTCTTCAACCGACGCTGGAGCGAAATCACCGGCTATACCCTGGAGGAACTCGCGCCCCTCGACGTGCGCACCTGGCTGAAGATGATGCACCCAGAAGATGCCGCCATGGCCAAGGCGCTGATCAAGCGCCACTTCCGCGGCAAGCTGGCGTATTACGACTGCCAGATCCGGGTACGCCACAAGCACGGCCATTGGGTCTGGATACACGACCGCGGCTACCTGGAAAGCCGCACCGCTGACGGGCAACCGCTGCTGATGTATGGCACCCACACCGATATCAGCGAAACCAAACACCAGGAAGAACAGGTACGCAACGCCCGCGCCTTTCTCCAGGCGGTACTGGATGCGGCCACCGGCGTGTCGATCATCGCCACCGACAGCGACGGCCTGATCAGCCTGTTCAACTCCGGTGCGGAACAACTGCTCGGCTACTCGGCCAGCGAGCTGATCGGCCGGTGCAGCCCCGTGAACCTGCACCTGGCCGAAGAAATCGAGGCCCGCGGTAAAGAACTCAGCATTCTCGCGGGCCGGCCGGTCGACGGCTTCGAAGTATTTATCTACAACCCGCGCAACGGCGAGCAGGAAACTCGCCAATGGACCTACGTGCGCAAGAATGGCGAACAGCGCAGGGTCAACCTGACGGTCAATGCCATCCGCGACGGTAACGGTGCGATCACCGGTTATCTGGGTATCGCCGCCGATATCAGCGAACTGCACCAGGCCACCCGAGCCCTGCAACGCAGCGAAAGCCGCTTCCGCGGCATGGTCGCCAACCTGCCCGGCGTGGTCTATCGCTGCCACGACGACCGCGATTGGAGCATGGTCTACGTCAGCGCCGAGATCGCCTCGCTGACCGGCTACCCGGCCAGCGATTTCATCGACAACAGCGTGCGCAGCTTCGCCAGCATCATCCACCCCGATGACCAGGCCATCACTTACGGCAGCCAGGTACAACTGGCCAAACAGCAAAGCTACGAGCTGACCTACCGGCTGATCCACGCCGACGGCCACAGCGTCTGGGTACGGGAAAAAGGCCGCGGCGAGTACGACAGCGACGGAAAACTGCTGTGGTTGAACGGATTCATCTGGGATATCAGCGAACGTAAGCAGTTCGAGGACGAAATCAGGCTCAGCCAGGAATTGTTCAGCAACGCGTTCAACACCGCGCCTCAGGGCATGGCGCTGATCAGCCCGGAAGGCCGCTGGCAGGAGGTCAACGACGAACTCTGCCGGATGCTCGGCTACAGCCGCCACGAACTGCTGAGAAGCAGCTTCCAGACCATTACCCATAGCGACGACCTGGAAAGCGATCTGGACAATCTGGCCGCCCTGCTGGCAGGACGCATCAGTGGCTATCAGATCGAAAAGCGCTTCCTCGACAAGCTCGGTCGGGTGATCTGGGTGCTGCAAAGCGTATCGCTGCTGCGCGACAGTGCCGGTAAGCCCCTGCACTTCATCGCGCAGATCCAGGACTTCAGCGAACGCATCGCCACCGAGCGCGCGATCCGCGAGCGCGAACATTACCTGCGCACCGTGCTCGACAATATCCTCGACGCCATCATCACCATTGATAAGCAGGGCCGCATCGAGACCTTCAACCGCGCCGCCGAGCAGCTGTTCGGTTACAGCCATGACCAGGTAGCCGGACGCAACGTCAGCCTGCTGATGCCCGAGCCCAACCGTTCGGCCCACGACGGCTATCTCGCGCGTTACCTGGCCGGCGGCTCCTCGACCATCATCGGCCAGGTGCGTGAGCTGAACGCGTTGCGCAGCAACGGCGAAGTATTCGCCATGGAACTGGCGGTGTCGCAAATCAGCCACCAGGGCGAGCAGCGCTTCATCGCGGTGATTCGCGATATCGACGAACGCAAGCGCATCGAACGCATGAAGAACGAATTCGTCTCTACCGTCAGCCACGAGTTGCGCACCCCGCTAACCGCCATCGCCGGCTCCCTCGGCCTGATCAATGGCGGCGCGCTGGGCGAGGCGCCCGCGGCGATGGGCAAGATGCTGCAAATCGCCGAAGACAACAGCAAGCGCCTCAACCTGCTGATCAACGACCTGCTCGACATGGAAAAGCTGGTGGCCGGCAAGATGCTCTTCGACCTGCAGCCCGAGGCACTGCTGCCGCTGGTCGAACAGGCGATCGAACAGAACCAGCCCTACGCCAGCGAACACCAGGTGAGCCTGCTGTTGCAGCCAAACCCTGCGCAGGTGCGTGTGCGGGTCGACCGGCAACGTCTGGCCCAGGTGTTGGCCAACCTGTTATCGAATGCGGCAAAGTTCTCGCCGCCCGGTAAACCTGTGGAGATCAGCCTGCAGACCGTCGGCGAACGCGTCAGGGTCAGCGTGCACGATCACGGCCCCGGTGTGCCGGAAGCCTTTCAGTCGCAGATCTTCAGCAAGTTTTCCCAGGCCGACGCCACCGATACCCGACAAAAAGGCGGCACTGGCCTGGGCCTGGCGATCAGCAAGGAGATCATCGAACGGATGGACGGACATATTGGCTTCGACTCGATTGCCGGCCAGGGCGCGACATTCTGGTTCGAGCTGACTACCCTGGATCGGGAATAATCTCTTGAACCCTTCACCTATCATCTGGAACGAGCCATGCCTGAACTGACCCGCATCCTGCATGTCGAGGACGACCTTTCGATCCAGGCCGTGGCCAAGGTGGCGCTCGAGGTCGTGGGGGGCTTTCGCGTACTCAGCTGCGCCTCGGGTCAGGACGCGCTTGACCAGATTCAGGGTTTCGCCCCGGACTTCATCCTGTTGGACGTGATGATGCCCGATATGGACGGGCCGCAGACCCTGGCAAAAATCAGGCAGCTGGTGGATCTTGGCCAGGTGCCCGTGGCCTTCATGACCGCCAAGGTACAGCCGGCCGAAGTCGCGCACTACCGCGAGCTGGGCGCCCACGATGTGATCATCAAACCTTTCGACCCGATGCAGCTGGCCGCCCAGGTTCGGCAAATCTGGAGCCGGATGCATGAGTGACCGCTTGCCGATCAACGAAGAACTGCAACGCCACCTGAACAAGCTCAGCGAGGACTTCGCCGCACGCCTGCGCCAGGAGCTACCGCAGCTGGCGCAGGACGGCCAGACCCTGCTGCACAGCAGCGAGTCGGCCGCACGCGTCAGCCAGTTACTGAAACTGCGCGATCAGTTGCACAAACTCGCGGGAGCGGCCGGCACCTTCGGCCTGGGCAAGCTCGGCCAGCGCGCCCGCGAGCTGGAGCAGCAGGCCGAAAGCTGGTTACAGGCGCTGCAGCAAGAACAACAGAGCCTGGAGAATTTCTGCCTCGGTCTGGAGCAATTGGCGCAGTTGCAGTTCGACAGCGAAACGCCGGAAAACCCCGTAAAACCGACAAAGAAGCCCAAGGCGCTGGCGCCAGGCGCCAGCGCCCGACGCATCTATATCCTCGAAGACCAACTGGCGATCGGCGAGAACATGCGCCTGACGTTAAATAATTTCGGCTACCACGCCGAGCATTTCAGCCACATCGCCGACCTCGACGCGGCGATGCAGCGCCATCATCCCGATGCGCTGATCGTCGACGTCAACCTGCCGGACGAACAGCAGAGCGGGCTCGAATACGCTGCCGCCCTGCAAAAGAAGCTGGAACATCCCCTGCCGCTGCTGGTGATCACCACCCTCGACGATTTCGCCACGCAGCTCGAGGCGGTGCGCGTCGGCGCCCAGGGCTACTTCGTCAAACCGGTGGACATTCCCCAACTGGAGAACCGCCTCGAACGCTGCTTCGCCCAGCAGCAGGGCGAGCCCTACCGCGTGCTGATCATCGACGACGACCGCGAACTGGCGTGCCGCTACAGCCTGATCCTGCGCGACGCCAATATGCACGTGGAAATGCTCCACGACCCGGCAGAGATTTTCACCCGCATGCGCAGCTTCAACCCCGAAGTGGTGCTGCTCGACGTCAACATGCCGGACTGCACCGGCCCCGAGCTGGCGCAGATCATCCGTTTCAACGACGACTGGCTACGGGTGCCGATCATCTACCTGTCGGCGGAAACCGGGATCGCCCAGCAGATGAGCGCGCTGATCAAGGCCGGCGACGATTTCGTCACCAAACCGATTTCCGACAATGCCCTGGTCACCACGGTGTTCTCCCGTGCCCAGCGCGCCCGCCTGCTCAGCGATGCGCTGTCGCGCGACAGCCTCACCGGCCTGCTCAAGCACGCCGATATCAAGGAGCAGGTCGGTATCGAACTGGAGCGCGCGCAACGCTCCGGCAAGCCGGCCAGCGTGGCGATGCTGGATATCGACTTCTTCAAGAAGGTCAACGACCACTACGGCCATGCCGCCGGCGACAACGTGATCCGCGCCCTGGCCAATCTGCTGCGCCAACGCCTGCGGCGCATCGACAGCCTCGGCCGCTACGGTGGCGAGGAATTTCTCGTGGTGCTGCCCGACTGTACGGCGGAACAGGCGCTGCGGGTGCTCGACGAAATCCGTCAACGCTTCGCCGAACTGCAGTTCATCGCCGACGCCAACGAGTTCACCGTGACCCTGAGCGCTGGCATCGCCTCGACCGAGAACGCGCCAGCCAGCGCCGATGCCTTGCTGGAAATGGCCGATCGGGCACTCTACAGGGCAAAAAACAGCGGTCGTAACCAGGTTCAGTGAAAGATCGGCGCTTGGCTGCGTGAAATTTATGGCGTATCTTTTCATGAAATTATTTTCATAAATTTCATGAGCCGCGTCATGTTCAAGCAATCCGCTCAACATATCGCCACCTATTACGCGCGCACCTTCCCCGATCCGATCCCCCTGCGCCCCACCTTGCAAGGCAGTCTGCACACCGAGGTGTTGGTCATCGGCGCCGGCTTCAGCGGCCTGCACACCGCATTGCGCCTGGCCCTGGCCGGCAAGCGCGTGATAGTGCTGGAAGCCAGCCGCGTGGCCTGGGCGGCTTCCGGGCGCAATGGCGGTCAGGCGCTGCTCGGCTGGTCCTGCGATATGCCGCCGCTGGAAAAAGCCCTGGGTGCGGAACGCAGCCGCCGGCTGTGGGACAGCATGTGCTGGGCCGCCGAGGAAATGCAGGCGTTGCCGCAGCGGCATGGCTTCGCTATCGACTACCGCAGCGGCAGCCTGTGGGCCGCCGTGCAACAGCGCCGGGTCGGGCAACTGCGCGAGGCCCAGCGCCATGCCGAACGGCAGCTGGGTTATCCGCACCTGCGTATGATCGAGCGCGAGGAATTGCCGCAGTGGATCGCCAGTCCGCGCTATCAGGCGGCCCTCTTCGACGCGCGTGGGGCGCACCTCAACCCGTTGAAGCTGGCCCAGGGCCTGGCCACCGCCATCGAGCGCGCCGGCGGACAAATCTTCGAACAGAGCCAGGTGCTCGATTACCGCGAACACGCCGACGGCTTCGTCGCCCGTACCGAACAGGGCGAGGTACATAGCGAAGTGCTGGTGCTGGCCTGCAATGCCTATATCGATCGCCTCGACACCCGCCTGTCCAATCGCCTGCTGCCGGTGGGCTCCTATCAGGTCGCCACCGCGCCGCTCGACCCGGAGTTGGCGCAGTCGCTGCTGCCGCAGAACAGCTGCGTGATCGACAACCAGTTCGTCCCTGACTATTTCCGCGTCACCCCGGACCATCGCCTGCTATTCGGCGGCGGCTGCACTTACCTCGGCGGTATTCCCAAGGACGTCAAAGCGGCGACCCGGCCGTATCTTGAGCGGGTGTTTCCGCAACTGCGTGGGGTCGAGCTGGAATACGGCTGGGGCGGGCATATCGACGTGAGCATGAAGCGTACTCCGGATATCGGCCGCCAAGGTCAGCGTTACTGGCTGCAGGGCTTTTCCGGCCACGGCGTGCTGCCGACCCTGGCCGGCGCCCGCGCGGTAAGCGACGCGATACTCGGCGACGACGACTTGCTCGCGCTCTACCAGGCCATCGACAACCCGCGCTTCCCCGGCGGTTCGCTATTGGCCGCACCGTTGGAAGCGGCGGGCAAGGCCTGGTATCGGCTGCGTGATCTGATCTGACAGGAGGGCTCAACCCAGCGTCGGCATTTGTAGCCCGGATGAAATCCGGGGAAATCTGGCGCCTGATAAAACCGCTCCCGGATTGCATCCGGGCTACGTGAAGCGAACCCACATGTTGGGTATCGCTGCGCTCAACGCCAACCTACAACAGCGATGAACTCGCCATAAATTCGAGGCAAGGAAACAGCATGGATATGCAGGAAGAAGTCGAAGGTCTGGCGATTCTGATCCGCGACCTGCGCAAGCATAAGAACCTCACCCTCGGTGAACTGGCCGAGCGCATCGGCCGCTCCGTGGGTTTTCTTTCCCAGGTCGAACGCGGCCTGTCGCGGCCGACCGTCGCCGACCTCACGGCGATCAGCGAAACCCTCGGCGTGCCGACCACTTATTTCTACAGCCTGAGCAAACCGCGCGCGTTGCGCTGGGTCACCCGCCCCGGCGAACGGCGCACGCTGTATTACGCCAGCGGTATCACCGACGTGCTGGTGTCGCCGAGCATGTCCGCCGGTTTCTCCATGCTCGAAAGCCACCTGGAGCCCGGCGCCAGCAGCGGCGAGGGGCATCTGGACGACAGCTCCGAACAGGGCGGTTTCGTCCTCGAGGGCGAGCTGAGCATCTGGCTCGACGATGCCGTGGAGCCCGTCACCCTCGGCGCCAACGACAGCTTTCAATTGCCCGCACACAGCCAGTTCCGCTACGCCAACCTGACCGATCAACCAACGCGAGTGCTGTGGGTATTTCGCTGACCCGTACTCGTAGGACATGCACCATGACAACCACAAGAATCCAAAACGCCCTGCTCGACGAGGTGCGCGCCTTTCGCGCCGCGCACCCCGAGGTCGGCTACGTCGACCTGATCAGCCTGGACATTCCCGGGCATTTCTACGGCAAGCGCTACCCCATCGACATGCTCGAAAAGGTCGCCGCAGGCAGCCCCCTGAAACTGCCGCAGAACTGCGTGCTGCTGGGCGTACAGGGTGGCCTGTACCCGATCGGCGACTACTGCTTTGGCGATGGCGACCCGGATGCCCCGCGGCGGCTGATTCCCGGCACGCTCAAGCCGGTGCGCTGGGAAGCGCAGCCGCTGGGGCAGATGCTGATCAGCTCGGATGGCACCGCCGCTCCCATCGAATTCGAGCCGCGCGAGGTGCTGGCACGGGTGCTGACGCGCCTGCAACAACGCGGCATCCGCCCCGTGGTCGCGTTCGAGCTGGAGTTCTATCTGTTCGACCGGACACTCCAGGACGGCCTGCCGCGCTTCCCCCGCGACGCGCTGTGCGGCGACGCCGACGACCAGCCGAACATGCATATAGAGCGGCTGTCACGCTTTTCCCCGCTGCTCCACGAGATAGTCGATGCCGCCAGGGAACAGGGTGTGGACGCCAATGTGATCACCGCCGAGCTCGGCCCCGGCCAGTTCGAAATCAACTTCGGCCATTGCGACGACGGCTTGCGCGCCGCCGACTGGGCCGCGCTGTTCTGCCGCAGCACGCGCGGCGTGGCGCTCAAGCACGGGCAGCGCGCCAGCTTTATGAGCAAACCCTACCTGAACGCCCCCGGCAGCGGCATGCACGTGCACGTCAGCCTGTACGACGAAGCCGGCAACAACCTGCTGGCCGCCGACGAGCAACGACCGTTGCGTCACGCCGTCGCCGGCTGCCTGGAGTTGCTGCCGCACTGCATGCCGATCTTCGCCGCCAACCACAACGCGTTCCGCCGCTACGGCGCCATGGTCAACGCCGCCAGCCGCGCCAGCTGGGGCTTCGAGGACCGCGACGCCTGCATCCGCATTCCCGAATCGGACGGCCGCAACCTGCGCATCGAACACCGTCTGGCCGGCGCCGACGCCAACCCTTACCTGGTGCTGGCGGCAATCCTCGTCGGCCTGGAGCATGGCCTGGATGCCCAGCGCGAACCGATCGCACCGCTCAACCAGGACCGCCAGAGCGGCATCGATTTCCCCCAGGACATGCTCGGTGCGGTGGCCGCGATGCGTGATCACCCGGTAGTCAACCAGGGCCTGGGCAGCGAGTTCGTGATGGTCTATTGCGAGAACAAACGCCAGGATCACCTGGCCTTTATGAACGAGCTGAGTGCGCGGGAGTACCGCTGGTTTCTTTAACCGGCGGTTCGCGTCCACCCTGGCGCAACCTCAATAGGATGCGCCAGATAATTCCAATTCTGAAAATAGTTAACTAACAAATATGGTGATTCTTCCCAAGACTGGCGATTGAGATACTTACCTCAACGCCGGAAACGGCAACTACTTGAGGAAAATCACCATGAAAACCCTTTTTAACAATCGCCACCTGATTCATACCCTGGCACTGCTCGCAGCCATCGGCGCCGGTCAACTGCAGGCGAGCCAAGACCTACGGCTGGCAGAGAATGGCAGCGAGCGCGTACAGCAACAGGCTCGCGAACAGCATGCCGTCGCCACACCAGAAGTGGCCGAAAATGGTAGTGAACGCAGTTTCGAGCACCAGCGGCAATTACACAGCAAGCAGGCCCTGCAAGTCGTCGAAGGCGGTGCCGAACGCAGTCAGGCTGAGCGGCACGCCTGACAACCAACCGCCACAAACCAATCTCGGCAGCATCTTTGTCGCGCACTTGACCAAGTGCGCGGCATTTTTTGCTCTTGGTCAACGCAGCGCCGGATGCTCACGCAGACGGGCGACGGCGAAGTCGACGAAGCTGCGCACCCGGGCGGCAGCCCTGCGGCCTTCGCGGTAGACGATATGCACCGGCAGCGTCGGCTGTTCGAAGTCGCCCAGCACGCGGCGCAAACGGCCCTGTTCGAAAAGTTCATGCACCTGATAACTCATGCAGCGGATCAACCCGGCATCGCGGCAGGCGGCGGCAATCGCCGCCTGGTTGGTGGCGCAGCTCAGGCGCGGACGAAAGGAAATAGTGAGCGGTCCGTTCTGTTGCTGGAAGCGCCATTCGGGCAGGCGCGCGTCGGCGCTGGAGTGCACCAGGCGATGCCGGGCCAGATCGCCGGGCTGCTCGGGAACGCCGCACTCAGCGAGATAGGCCGGGCTGGCGCAGACCACCCGGCGAATGCTGCCGACCTTAAGGGCGAACAAGGAGGAGTCGGGCAGGTTGCCAACCTGCACGGCGACATCCACGCCCTCTTCATGCAGGTTGGTTGGGCGATCGAGGTAAGCGGCGACTATCTGCACCTCTGGGTAGGCGCTCAGGTAGTCGAGCAAAATCGGCGTCAGCAATTGCTGGCCGAACAGCAGCGGCATGGCCAGTTTGAGCTGGCCGCGCGGTTGGGCATGCAGGCCGCTGGCCGACGCCTCGGCTTCATCGACCTCCTGCAGAATCCGTCGGCAGTCGTTGGCGAAGCGCTCGCCCGCGGCGGTCAGGGTCACGCCGCGGGTGCTGCGTTCGAGCAAGGCCACGCCCAGGCGCTGTTCCAGGGCGGCGATGGCGCGGGTCACGGTCGGTGCGGAGAGCTGCAAGCCGCGCGCGGCGGCGGCCAGGCTCAGATCGGCGACCACGGCCTGAAACACGCGCATTTCATGGTGGCGATCCACGGCCTCAGGCCTTGCCTGAGGGGTTGAGCGCCAGGTCCTGGCCCAGCCGCCCGGCGCAGAAATCGACGAAGGTGCGCACCTTGGCCGGCACCTTGCGCCCGCCCTGGTAGACCACATGGATCGGCAGCGGCGGTAGCTCGAAAGGCTCCAGCACTATCTCCAGCTCGCCGGCCGCGACCTTGCCCGCCACCTGATAGGACAGAACCCGGGTCAGCCCCCAACCGAGGCAGGCGGCATTGATCGCCGCCTGGTTCGCGGTGACCACCAGACGTGGCTCAGGACGCACGCTCAGCGAGCCCTCGGGGCCGGCGAAACGCCAGTCGCTGACCAGGCTGCTGCTCGCCGCTTCGACCACTCTGGCCTCGCTCAGCTGATCCGGGTGTTGCGGCCGGCCGTGTTGATTCAGATAGGCCGGCGAGGCGCAGACCACCCGCCGCACCTCGCCGACTTTCACACTGTGCAGACCACTATCGGGTAGGTTGCCGATGCGCACGGCGACGTCGATGCCTTCGTCGACCATGCTCACCACCCGGTCGACCAGCAACGCCTTGATGCTCACCGCCGGGTGCTGCTCGAGGTAATCGACCACTACCGGAGTGACAAAGAGTTCGCCGAACAGCACAGGCGCGGTCAGGGTCAGCTGGCCGCGGGCGATGGCATGGCTGCCGGCGGCGGACTCTTCGGCTTCCTCCAGCTCGGCGAGGATGCGTCGGCAATCTTCCACATAGCGCTGGCCCGCTTCGGTGATATGCACGCTGCGCGTGGTGCGGGCCAGTAGCAGGGTGCCTATACGCTCTTCCAAGGCGGCGACGGCGCGGGTCACGCTGGGCGGCGACATATTCAGGCGGCGCGCGGCGGCGGCGAAACCCTGCTCTTCGGCGACGGCGAGAAACACCTGCATTTCCTGGAATCTATCCATCGAACGGCTCCTGTGCGCGTGGTGCGAGTGTGCGCGCGTCATTCCATTTTCAGCAATAGATCCTTGTCGAGAGCGGCCGTTCTTCTTCGATTCGTGCAGACCTAGAGTGGCATCACGTCGAACGTATTCGGTTTCGACGACAGCCCCGATTAGCGTTGCCAAGGAAATCCCAGCATGAATCTGAAAAAAGCCTTCACCGCCAGCACCCTCGCCGTCGCCCTGGCCTTCGGTGCCGGTGCGCTGCTTAGCGCCACCAGCAGCTATGCCTTCGATGAAAACTCTACCGCAGCGGTCAACCTCAATGCCGAAGCGGTGATCCTCAATGGCTACGACAGCGTGGCCTATTTCACCAAGGGCATGCCGACCCAGGGCGATAAGCGTTTCGCCGTCAAACACGATGGCGCGACCTACTATTTTGCCTCCGCAGAGAACATGCAGCTTTTCCAGGCCAACCCGGCCATGTACGCACCGCAATACGGCGGTTACTGCGCCATGGGCGCGGCCCTGGGCAAGAAGCTCGATGTCGACCCGAGCCAATTCAAGGTGGTCGACGGCAAGCTATACCTCAACGTCAACGCCGAGGTGTTCAAGATGTGGAGCGAAGACGTGCCGGGCAACCTGCTGAAAGCCGAAGCCAACTGGCCGCTGATCAAGGACAAGGCCGCTAACACCCTGTAAGCCGCATGGGCTCGACGGCCGCCACGGGTGTCGAGTCCTTCGCCAAGATAAACACCGCAGCTTTATTGCAGCGGATGAAACAAAGGATTGCCATTTGTGGTGATTCTGTAGATTCCCGCTTAGGAAGACCATGACTCCCATCAGCGCGCCTCACCCGGCATCCCGCCAAAGCCGCCGCTGAATCCTTCCATCCGCACTGGAGCCTCACCATGTCGCAGAACCCGATCAAACTATTCCGCCACCCGTTGTCCGGCCACGCCCATCGCGTCGAGCTGCTGCTGTCGTTGCTCGGCTTACCGACCGAATTGGTATTCGTCGACCTGGCCAACGGCGCACACAAGCAGCCTGAGTTTCTCGCCATCAACGTCTTCGGCCAGGTGCCGGTGATCGACGACAACGGCACCCTGGTCAGCGATTCCAACGCGATTCTGGTGTACCTGGCGCAGAAGTACGGCAACGGCAACTGGCTGCCGAGCGACCCGCTTGGCGCCGCCAAGGTGCAGCGCTGGTTATCGGTCGCCGCCGGGCAGATCGCCTCGGGGCCGGCCAGGGCGCGGCTGATCACGGTATTCGGCGCGCCTTATAACGCCGAGGAAACCATCGCCAATTCCCATGCCCTGCTGCGGGTGGTCGAGCAGGAGCTGGCCAACAGCGCCTACCTCGCCGGCAACCAGCCGACGCTGGCCGACGTGGCCGGCTATACCTATATCGCCCACGCGCCGGAAGGCAATGTATCCCTCGCCGATTACCCGAATGTGCGTGCCTGGCTGGCGCGTATCGAGGCGCTGCCCGGTTTCGTGCCGATGGCTCGCACCGCCGTCGGCCTGCAAAGCGCCTGAAGCCGGGCATCAGTGCCGGATGGCCCGTCGCCCATCCGGCTTTCCGCCACCCCATGGAGCCCTCGCCATGCCCCCTGTCGAATCCCCTGCGTCGCCCTGGCATGCCGGCGAAAGACAATTGCAGCAACGCGCCGGTGTGGCCGAGCGGATGGAGGCGTTCGGCCGCAAGGTGATCCGCGACCACATGCCCGAGCAGCACCGCGACTTTTACCGCCAGCTGCCCTTCATCCTGTTCGCCAGCGTGGATGCCGAGGGGCGGCCCTGGGCCGGCATTCTCGAGGGTGCGCCGGGCTTCGCCCATTCGCCAGATCCCCGCCTGTTGCAACTCGACAGTCCTTTTCAGGCCGAGGATCCAGCTGCGGCGGGATTATCCGCGGGCGCGGCGATCGGTCTGCTTGGCATCGAGCTGCACACTCGCCGACGCAACCGTTTGAACGGCCATATCCGCCAATTCGACGAACGCGGTACGTCCATCGCCGTCGAACAGGCCTTCGGCAATTGCCCGCAATATATCCAGCTGCGCCAGCCCGACGGCGGCCAGGGCCAATCGAGTGCCACACGCCCCGCGGCCGAGCAGAAGAATGGGCTGGACGACGCCGCGCGAGCGCTGATCGCCAGCGCCGATACCTGCTTCGTCGCCAGCTATATCGACCAGCCGGATGGCAGCCGCTCGGTGGACGTTTCCCACCGCGGCGGCCAGGCCGGCTTCGTAAGGGTCGAGGGCGATTGCCTGACCCTGCCGGATTTCGCCGGCAACCTGCACTTCAACACCCTCGGCAACCTGCTGCTCAACCCGCGCGCCGGTTTACTGTTCATCGACTTCACCAGCGGCGAGCTGCTGCAACTGTCCGGCCGCACCGAGCTGATTCTCGACGGCCCGCAGATCGCGACCTTTCAGGGCGCCGAGCGCCTCTGGCAGTTGCAGGTCGAGCGCCTGGTCCGCCGCCCGGCGGCCCTGGCCCTGCGCTGGCGATTCGAGGGTTACTCGCCGAACAGCCTGCTCACCGGCAACTGGGCCGAGGCCGCGGCGCGCCAGGCCGCCGAGGCGCTGCGCGAACAATGGCGACCGCTGCGAGTCACGCGCCTGGTCGAGGAAAGCGCCAGCATCCGCTCGTTGTACCTGGAGCCGGCCGATGGCGCCGGCCTGCCGCTGTTCCAGGCCGGCCAGCATCTGCCGCTGCGCCTGCGCATCGACGGCCAGACACTGATCCGTACCTACAGTTTGAGCAGCGCACCCTCCGATGGCTTTTTGCGCATCAGCGTCAAACGCGAGGGCCTGGCATCGACCTACCTGCACGAGCAGATCGGCGTCGGCAGCCTGCTCGAAGCGCGCGCGCCCCAGGGCCGCTTCACCCTGGATACCGAGCAGCGCCGGCCGCTGGTACTGCTGGCCGCCGGGGTCGGAGTGACCCCGTTACTGGCGATGCTGCGCGAGACCCTCTACCAGAACCAGCGCCTGCGCCGCGCACGCCGCGTATGGTTTATCCAGAGCGCCCGAACCCTGGCCGACCTGGCATTCAGCAAGGAGTTGATCGAGCTGCTGCAACGCGGTGGCGAGCCGATCCACGCGCTGCGTCTGCTCAGCCAGCCCGAAGCCCATGCGCGGGCGGGCGAAGACTTCGAGCTGGACGGACGTATCGACATCGCACTGCTCAAGAGCCTGTTGCCGTTCGACGATTTCGACTTCTACCTGTGCGGGCCCAGCGGCTTCACCCAGTCGCTGTACGATGACCTGCGCAGCCTGAATATCGGCGACGCTCGCATTCATGCCGAGACGTTCGGCCCCTCCAGCCTGCGCCGCCTGGCGGACCAGGGCAGCCACGCATTGGTACAGGCGCCCGCTGCAACCAGCCCGGTGCCGGTGCTGTTCCAGCGTTCGGCCAAGGAGGCACGCTGGACGCCGGACAGCGGCAGCCTGCTGCAATTGGCCGAGAGCCGCGGCCTGACGCCAGAGTTCAGCTGCCGCGGCGGCTCTTGCGGCACCTGTGCGACGCGTCTGCTCAGCGGCCAGGTGCACTACCCCATACCACCCGCCGAATCACCCGCCGCCGACAGCGTACTGATTTGCTGTGCGGTGCCGGCCAGTGACAGTGCCGGCCAACAACCGCTGGTGCTGGACCTTTAAGCCACCCTTGAACAGTCACCCTGGAGCCCATATGAGCCAGTCACAACCCCGCCCACCGCTGCCGCCCTTTAACCATGAAAGCGCCGTGCAGAAAGTCCGCATGGCCGAAGACGGCTGGAACAGCCGCGATCCCGAACGCGTCGCCCTGGCCTATACCGAGGACAGCCGCTGGCGTAACCGCAACGAGTTTCCCCGGGGCCGCGAGCAGATCCGTACCTTTCTCACCGGCAAATGGCAGCGCGAGCAGGAATACCGCCTGATCAAGGAACTCTGGGCCTTCACCGACAACCGCATCGCCGTGCGCTTCGCCTACGAATGGCACGATGCCGACGGCCAGTGGTGGCGCTCCTACGGCAACGAAAACTGGGAGTTCGATGAGCAGGGGCTGATGCGCGAGCGCCATGCCAGCATCAACGACCTGGCGATCAGCGAGGAACAGCGGCTATTCCATTGGCCCCAGGGAAGGCGCCCGGATACGCACCCGGGGCTCAGCGACCTGGGCCTGTGAGCGCGCCCCGCTAGCGGCCTGCGGGGAAAACCGCCGACGTTTTCACAGGCGTCGGCATTGCCCCGGGTTTCACGGTTTAATAGGCGCAAAGCCTCCAGGACCCGACTCATGCCGCTCACCCCAGACGACCTCGCCAGGATCAGCACCCTGACCCTGGCCCACTACCAGACCTGCGCCGAGGACTTCCGCGAAGGCACCCGCGACCACGACGTCAGCCAGAATATCGCCGCATTGCTGCGGCATATCGAGGCGCCGGCGCCGCTGCGAATTCTCGACTTCGGCTGCGGCCCGGGTCGCGACCTGCGCACCTTCAGCGCCCTCGGCCACCAGGCCACCGGTCTCGACGGCTGCCCACGCTTCGTCGAAATGGCCCGTAGCGACAGTAATTGCGAGGTGTGGCTGCAGGATTTTCTCGCCCTCGACCTGCCGCCCGAGCGTTTCGACGGCATCTTCGCCAACGCCGTGCTCTTCCATATTCCCAGCCAGGCGTTGCCAGTTGTGCTGGGTCAGCTGCATGCCAGCTTGAAGCCCGGCGGCGTGCTGTTCAGCTCCAACCCGCGTGGCGACAACCAGGAGGGCTGGAACGGCGAGCGCTATGGCGCCTACTACGACCTGGCCAATTGGCGCACCCTGCTCAACGCCGCCGGCTTCGTCGAGTTGGAGCATTACTACCGCCCGGCCGGCCTGCCCCACGAGCAGCAACCTTGGCTGGCGAGCGTGTGGCGCAAAGGCTGAGTGGCGGAATGCAGGTCGCCTGGCAAACAGATTTCCCAGGCGCTGACCAGCCCCGTGCTGTGACGTATGCCTAATAAATCACTCTTAAGAGTAATCTCGGACAGAGCGGCAGTGCAGTAACCTAAGCGACAGGCCTGCGCACCTGCCAACAGCCCTCCGCGCGGCTTAAAAAAACAATAAGGAGCACTCCTGAATGCGTTCCAAGCCACTGATTTATAAGCTTTTAGTTTGGACTATCGGCCTACTGGGGAGTATTGCACCGATAGCCTTCGCTGAAGCCGTCAGCCCCCAGGAACAGATACAGGTGTACGCCAGCAGGGTCACCGGCAGCCTCATGTTGTTACGTGGCGAGGGTTTCCAAAAGAAACACCAGAGCGCCCTGGAAACAGATTTGCAGACCCTCGCCGCCGCCATGCAGCGTTTGCCGCAAAGCAGCGATGCGTTGCGCAATGCCCATCTCGAGTTGGTGGTGCAGATTCGCCGCGGTGTGTCCTTCGGCCCCAAGGAAGAAGACATGCCCTGGCGCTACCCGGAGGAATTGAGCAAGGCACTGCTCGCCGTGCTACAGGAGGCCCGCCAGTTGGCGCCGACCGATGACAGCGAAGTGGCGGCCGAGCTCGAATACCTGGCGGTGCAATACCTCAGCCGCTCCTACTTCGGCAGCTTCGAGATCGCCCGCGAGCTGCCGGACACCTACCTCGGCCAGGACGAACGCAAGCTTATCCCGGCGATAGACGCCCAACTGGCACCGCTGCACGCCAAGGCGGACCCGGAAATCAGCTCCTTGCTGGCGCGCTGGGGCTACCTGAAATCGGCCCTGAGCGATCTCAACAGCCAGAGCAATACCCTGCAAAGCGTGTCCGGCCGGCCGTTCGCCCCCATCACCGTGTACCGCCATACCCGTTCCTTCACTGAACAGTGGCTGGCCATGTAAGCCTGCCCCGCCGACCTGCGCCTTGGCTCAGGCGGCGTGTTGCCGCTCGCCGCTACGGGTCGGCCCGACGCGGCTGACGATCGCCTGTTCGACATCCTTGCGCAGGCCCAACAGAAAGGCCGCTTCGGCGACCACGAACAGCGGCCCTATGGCCAGCCCCATCAGATCATCGACGAATGCCGGTTTGCGCCCTTCGTAATAGTGGCCGACGAACTGGATCACCCAACCGCCGACGAACAAGCCGACGCCACTGGCCAGCCACAACGCCGTCGATTGCATCGCCAACAGCGCCCCAGCCCACAGGCTGAGCGCCAGCAACAGGCTCATCGCCAGGCCGAAGCGCAGGTCCAGGCGTAGGTAGAAGCCTGCCGCCGCCATGGCCGTCAGGGTTGCCGGCGATAGCCACAGGCCGAACGCCTCGACCGCGGGGCGCGAAAGCAACACCGCCACCGCCAGCACGATCAGCGGAATACCGATGAAATGGCTGAAGATATTCCGCGCCTCGCGGTGATAGGCGGCGTATTGCGCCAGGTGATCGACTAGGGTTTTCATGGTGCTGATCCTCGAGCAGGGCAAGGTGCGAGCATCGCCGCGACGCCCCGCCCGGCTCTGTCAGCTAGCCGACAATAGGGAGCGAGCATGCAGAAAAACCACCTGAACGACGCCGCGGCTCATCGCGCCCGCCTCAGCCAGGGCCACTGGTTCGCCAACCTGCCCGAGGCCCTGCAGCGCGCCCTGCTGGAGGCCGCGCAGATGCTGCGCCTGGACGCGGGCCAGGTGCTGTTCCGCCGTGGCGACAAGCCCAGCGGCCTGTATGCGGTGATCGACGGCAGCATGCGCGTCGGCGCGGTCGGTCCCGGCGGCAAGGAGGCCTTGCTGTTGCTGGTCGAGGCGCCTTACTGGTTCGGCGAGATTTCGCTGTTCGACGGCCAGCCACGCACCCACGATGCGTTCGCCGAGGAGGCCTGCACCCTGCTGCACGTCCCCCAGGTGCGGATACTCGCCCTGCTCGAGCAGCAACCGTGCTATTGGCGCGACTTCGCCCTGCTGATGAGCCAGAAGCTGCGCCTGGCCTTTATCGCCCTGGAAGAAATGAGCCTGCTCCCCGCCGCACCGCGCCTGGCGCGACGCCTGCTGCTGATCGTCGACAATTACGGTGAGGGCGAGCCGCGGCGGGTGATCCACCTGGCCCAGGAACAGCTGGCGCTGATGCTGGCGATCTCCCGGCAGACCACCAACCAGATCCTCAAGGAGCTGGAAACCCAGGGCGTCCTGCGCCTGACCTACGGCGAAATCGAAATCCTCGACCTCGACCGCCTGCACCAGGCCGCCTCCGCGTAGGGTGCGCTGTGCGCACCGAGCATCGCGCCCAAGACAACCCGCCGGTGCGCGCGGCGCACCCTACGGCAGGCCATCAAGTCTACTTAACGCAGCTTTTCCAGCAGACCGTAGTACCACATGCCGGCCGCCAGCATCGGATTGCCGAACACGTCGCCCAGCGGCACCTTGATCTGCTTGCAGGCGGCGAAGGTGTCGAACTGTTGCAACGTGCCGGTCATGGCCTCGGCCATGATCTCGCCCATGATATGGGTGGTGGCGATGCCGTGGCCGGAGTAGCCCTGGCAGTACCAGACGTTGTCCGAGAGCTTGCCCAGCTGTGGAATGCGGTTGACCACGATGCCCATGGCGCAGCTCCACTGGAAGTCGATGGCCACGCCCTTGAGCTGGGGGAAGGTGCGCTCGATACCGGGGCGCAGTTCCGCGGCGATGTCCCGCGAATCGCGCCCCGAGTAGTTGCAGCCGCCGCCGAACAGCAGGCGCTTGTCAGCGGTCAGGCGGTAGTAGTCGAGGACGAAACGGCAATCGTAGACCGCCAGGTCCTGCGGATTGATCTCGGTGGCCAGCTCGCCCAACGGCTGGGTGGTGACGATGCCGCCCATGGCCGGAAAGATCATGCCCTTGAGCTTTTTCGGTTCCAGCTTGTGATAGACATCGCCGGCCAACAGCACCTGCTTGGCGTCGATCCGCCCTTGCGCCGTCACCACCGCGGGGCTCGCGCCATGGATAATTTCCAGCACCGGCGAGTGCTCGAAGATCAGCGCACCCAGGCCATGCGCGGCGCGGGCTTCGCCGATGCACAGGTTGAGCGGGTGCAGGTGCATATTGCGGCTGTTCTTCAGGGCGCCGCAGTACAGGTCGCTGGCCAGGTGGCTGCGCACTCCGGCAGCGTCGAGCAAGGTCACCTCATCGCCCATGCCCCGACGTTCGGCCTCGGCGTAGGCGGCTTCCAGCTCGTGCATATGTGCCGGTTTCATCGCCGCGTGCAGGTGGCCGTGCTTGAGGTCGCACTCGATGGCGTATTTCGCCACCCGCTGTTTGATGATCTGGTGGCCGCGCCAGCGCAGGTGCCAGATAAAGTCGTCGACCTCCTCGCCCAGGCTGTTGCGCATCTGCTTGCGCATCGCCTCGTCACCCGAGAGGCTGCCGGTGACCTGGCCGCCATTACGCCCGGTGGCGCCCCAGCCGATCTTGTTGGCTTCGACGATGGCGACTTTCAGGCCGCGTTCGGCCAGCTCCACCGCGGAGGCGACGCTGGTAAAGCCGCCGCCGATGATCACCACGTCGACGCTGACCCGGCCTTGCAGCGTCGGGTAGGCGGTCTCCTCGTTGAGGGTGGCGCTGTAGTAGGACGGGCAGCGTTCGGCTGCGGGGACTACGGGTTGGCTGATGGCGTTCATTGCGGAATCCTCACGACGCTTGTCGCGGTAGGGTGCGCCGTGCGCACCAGGGATACGGTCGGTGCGCGCGGCGCACCCTACGAATGTCAGGCGTTGCTCAGGTACCAGCGCCAGTCCTGCTCGCCGACCTCGGCCATGAACTGGCGGTATTCGCTGCGCTTGATCGCCAGGTACACCTTGAGGAATTTCTGCCCCAGGGCTTCGCGCGCCCAGTCGGAGCGCTCCAGCGCCTGGATCGAGGTCAGCCAGTCGGTGGGTAGCACTTCCTTGGCCTGGGCATAGCCGTTGCCCTCGATCGGTGCGCCCGGATCGAGCTGTTCGCGGATGCCGCGATGGATGCCGGCGAGAATCGCCGCAGCAGCCAGATAGGGGTTGGCGTCGGCACCACAGATGCGGTGTTCGATGTGCCGAGTGTGGGCCGGCCCGCCCGGTACGCGCAGGCTGACGGTGCGGTTGTCGATACCCCAGGTCGGCGCCAGGGGTGCATAGCTGTTGGCCTGGAAGCGCCGGTAGGAGTTGGCGTTGGGGCAGAACAGCAGCAGCGAATCGAGCAGGCTCGCCAACATGCCGCCGACGGCCTGGCGCAGTAGCGGCGTGCCGGCCGGCTCGCTGCTGGCAAACAGGTTGTCACCGGCCGCATCCGCCAGGCTGACGTGCATGTGCATACCGGTGCCGGCCAGGTGGTCGAACGGCTTGGCCATAAAGCAGGCCTGCATCCCGTGCTTGTGCGCGACGCCCTTGACCAGGCGCTTGTAGCGTACGGCCTGGTCCATGGCGACGAGCGCGTCGCCGTGCTCCAGGGTGATTTCCACCTGGCCCGGTGCGTATTCGGAGATTGCCGTGCGCGCCGGAATGCCCTGCAGCTTGCAAGCCGCATAGAGGTCGGCGAGGAAGGGTTCGATCTGCTCCAGCTCGCGCAGCCCGTACACCTGGGTGCTGCGCGGCCGCCCGCCGTCGCGGTCGAGGGCCGGTTGCGGGCGGCCGTCGCCGTCGCGCTGCTGATCGAGCAGATAGAACTCCAGCTCGCAAGCCATCACCGGGTGGTATCCCTCGGCCTTGAGCCCATCGATCACCTGCACCAGCAGATGCCGCGGGTCGGCCACCGTCGCCGGCATGCCTTCGCTGGGGTGCATGCAGACCTGCACCGCGGCGGTGGGGATCTGCCGCCAGGGCATCGGCACCAGGCTGCCGGCCAAGGGGTAGGCGCGACAGTCGATATCGCCGACGTCCCAGACCAGCCCGGAATCCTCGACATCGTCGCCGTTGATGCTCAGGCCGAGAATGGTGCTGGGCAGCGGCCGGCCGCTCTGATAGACGGCGAGCAGCTCGTCGCGGTGCAACAGCTTGCCGCGCGGCACGCCGTTGGCGTCGAGGATAAACAATTCGAACAGTTCGATATCGGGGTGACGCGCGAGGAAATCCTCGGCGTGCTGCACTGGGGCGAATGACATAAGGCTCTCGTTAGCGCCGTGCGGCGAATCGGCACGGGCGCGTAAACACAATCAACGGAAAAGGGCTGCCAGGGGCAGCGGCGGCTCGGCTAACGCGAAGCGGCGAAGGTGTCCGGTGGGCGCGCATGGCGGCAATGCCAAAGCGCCCAGAAGGCGAGGATTTCCGGAAGTGTCGCAGAACCTCGGGCCGAACCCGGGCGACGGTGCTCGGGCTGCCGGGACAGGCAGTGCGGCAATGGCGAGAACGCTGATGTCAAACTCATAGCAGCAGGCTCGCACAGGCGATCGCATGGCTTAAATACGATTTTTCAGATGCTTGGTTGCGGGCCAGCTAAACATTTACGGAACGCCTGCTCGGCAGGCCGCGTCTTATCGCCTAGCCGGCCGTGGAAACAACTCATGCAGAGCCATAAAACCGCATTCTGGAGCGGAACGCGGGGCAAGCGAACGACTAATATGAGACGTACGTTCCATAACGGTGTACCAGTCACCTGAGTGGTTTCTCGACAGCCTGCTAGGCTTGCCAAGCCTTCCGACAACCTTCCAATAATAAGAGAGCCCCAAACCCATGCATCTGATCGTCCAGAGCAACACCGTTGTCGACTGTAGCGCGGATCAAGCGTTTGCCCTGGTGGCCAATATGGAACGCTTCTCCGAGTGGTTCCCCAAGGTCATCGCCATTACCTCGAGCAACGAACTGGCTCATGGCGAGGTGGGTAAGCAATACCGCGAAACGGTGGTCATCCCGTTGCGCGGCCAGAGGCAGATCATGATCACGGTGAAGGAAGTCGCCGCCAACCAGCTGTTTATCACCGAAGGCCGCTTCCCGCCGCTGTTGCCGCGTATGGAAGTGCGTTTCACCGAATTGGGCCCGCAACAGACGGCCATCGACTGGCGTATGCTCAGCCGCAGCCAGAGCCCCTGGGTTCGCCATTTGCTCCTGCCACTGGCGCGGCGCACCCTGCAAAGGCGCGCCGAGCAGGGCATGAGCCGGTTGAAGGCGCGGCTGGAAGGTCGGGCCTGAAGACCCCGCGCCCGTAGCCCGGAGTCAATCCGGGGCCTTGGTCGGACACACAATTTTCCCGGATGACATCCGGGCTACGAAACCTGCGAAGCCGCGCGGCCTTATCTGTAGCCCCGATAAGCGCAGCGCAATCCGGGAGCGGGAACGCCGCCCTCGTCAGCCGTTCTTAATGCTCGGGCTCCGGCTTGTAGCCCATGCGCATGCCGCCCCAGTGCCGGCCTTGCACGTGGATGGGCACCGAGAGGTCGTGCATCAATTCGCCGGTATCGCGCATGTAGGTCTGCAGCAGCAGCGGCTTCTGATGGCTGCCGCAGCGGATGCCGGTACGGTCGTTGAACAGGCGCTTGCCACGGCTTTTCGCGGTGTCCACCGCACGGTCGCCGGTTGCCGGGTGGTTGAAGGCATTGTTGTGGGTCGGCACATAACCTTCCGGCGTGGTGACGATGGCGAACACCAGGCCCTCGTGGCGCTTGAGCAGGGGCTCCTGAATAGCCGGCAGAACCTGATCGGCATAGCTGTCGAAACGGGTCTTGTACTTGGTCGGAAAGCTGTTGGGGATCGGCTGGTAATTGCGGTCGAACAGATCGGCCAGGGTGATCCGGCCGGCGGCGATGTCCGCTTCGAAGCGCGCCGCGATCGCCGCCGCGCCTTCGCGGGCGAGGTCATAGATGCGCTGGTGATACTCGTCCAGGCCGACCTCGGCGAGTTGCTCGCTGACCGTCTCGGCCTGGCCGACCAGCTGTTCGGCGGCCAGCCCCAGTTGGCGGGTCTGGCCTTCGCTGATGTGCACGTCGCTGCGCAACTGGCTCACCGCCACCGACAGGCTGGTCAAGCGGTCGTGATTGCTCGCCGTGCCGGCGCTGATCTGTTCCACCTGGTTGTCGACATCCACCGCCAATTCGGCGATGTCATGCAGGAACACGCCCGCCTGTTCGACCTGGGTGGCCGCCTGGTCCAGCTCGCTGGCCTGCTGCTGGATATGCGCCACCACGGCCATGCTTTGCTGGCGGATATCGCTGACCATCTGGCCGACTTCCTCGGTGGCGCTGGCGGTGCGCCCGGCCAGGTTGCGCACCTCGTCGGCGACCACCGCGAAACCGCGTCCCAGCTCGCCGGCGCGCGCCGCTTCGATGGCCGCATTGAGCGCCAGCAGGTTGGTCTGGCTGGCGATCGATTGAATCACCTGGGTGACCTGCTCGATCTGTTCGGTACGCGTGCTCAGGCCATCGATCAGTTCGCGGCTGGCGGCGGTCTGCGCGCTCAACTGCTGCATGCGGCCGATCGCCTGCTGCAGCGCCTGCTGGCCTTCCTCGCTGGTATGGCGCACGGTCTGCGCCGCCTCCAGGGTTTGCTGGGCGCGCTGGGCGTTGTCCTGTTCGGTATGGGTGATGGCCTCCGCGCTCTGGCTGATCTGCTCGGTGGCGAGCAATTGCGATTGCACCTTTTCCGCCAGGCGCTTGACCGAATCGGCCACCTGCGCCGCGGACAAGGCGTTATGGCAAGTGTGCTCGGATAGGCTCTGGGTCAACCGGCTGAGGCTGGGCGTGGATTCATCCGCGGCCCGCATCTCCTCGTCACGACGCTGCCAGGGGCCGAGCCAGGGCCACAAGGCCAATAGCAGCACGGAGACGATGGTCACCAGCAAAGGCATGTCGAATTGCCGGTGCACCACCATCAAGGCGACGAGCCCCAACGCGTGCAATGCAAAAGCCATCGGGTGGCGGATAAAGGCAACTCGCATAACGCAAACCTCGAACTCTTCTTATTGGCAGTGGAAAGCTTGGCGCCGGGACGATGACAGAATCTGTTTTACCCCCAGTAAAGCACTTAATGCCGAGCCGTGAGCCGGGCGGACCAGCGGCAGCTGCGGAGAAACGGGGGGGACGGCTCAGAAACGTTATGGATTCGAACATCGAAGATGTCCGCGGACCATGGCACTTTGGTCTTAATCCACCGCGCAATTAGCCCTGGCCGAGCGCCTTAACCCAGCTGACGGTGGCGCTGAATAAAACCCTGGTCGAGATAATCCTTCCAGCGCCCGAACAAGCGCCCGCCGGCGCTGAGGTCGCGCCAGCTGAACAGGGCGCCGCCGTCGCCGGTGGCCAGCAACGCCAGGCTTTGCCGTTGCGGCTGATAAGGCCGCAGCGACAAACGCCGCAGCGCCGCGTTGAGATTGGCCGCAAGCACCGGGGCCTGGCGCACCGAATACACCCCGCTCTTGCGCGCCCCCGGCAGGCTGGCGCAGTCGCCGACGGCGAAGATATGCGAATGGCTGCGGCTTTGCAGGGTTGCGGCGATGGACACGAAACCCCGCGAATCGCAGTCCAGGCCGCTGTGAGAGAGCCAGGGCAGGGCCTGGGTACCACTGGCGAGGAGCAGGCGCGGGCCGCGCCAGACCGGCTCCACGCCGCTGATCAGGCAATCGTCCTCGATCCGGCTGATCGGACAGTGCTCACGCACCTGCACCCCGCGTTGGCGCAGATGACCAAGGGCGCGCATGCGCAAACCGGCGCCCAGTCCGTCAAGCAACGCCCCTCCGCAGAACAGGGCAAGCGCCGGCACCTGCCCGGCGATGGCCAGCGCCAACTCGACCCCGGCCGCACCGCCGCCGAGAATCGCCAGCGGTTGCGGCGAAAGCTGCCAGCGTTGCCAGCCGGCGAGAAACTTCGAGAACGGCTTTACCGCCAGCACCTGCATGGCCGCGCCCTGCTGCGCTAGATCAGCGACCTCGCCGCCGACATTCAGCGACAGCCAATCGGCACTCAGCGTGCGGCCATCGGCCAGCAGCAACAGTTGCTGCGCGGCGGACAGGGCCTCGGCTTCGCCGAACAGCAACTCGACCTTGGCCGCACGACACAGCGGCTGCAGTTCGACCTGGCAGTCCCGGGCGCGGAAGCGCCCGGCCAGCAGGCCTGGCAGCATCCCGGAATACCAGGCGGCCGGGCTCGGGCTGAGGATGCCGATGCGCCCCGGCGGGCGCTCGAACATCGCCCAGCGGCGCAACACGCCCAGATGCGCATGGCCGGCACCGATCAATAGCAGGTCGTAGTGATTCATGGTTGTGCGAGTCCTTCGCGGTATTGACTGGGGGCCAGGCCGGTCCAGCGTTTAAAGGCGCGGCTGAAGCTGCTGGTGTCGGCGAAGCCGAGCAGGTAGGCGATTTCGCTGATCGAACAACGTGGATCGCGCATGTGTTGCAAGGCCAGGCTGTGGCGGGTATCGGCCAGCAGGTTATCGTAGCGCACGCCCTCGTCGGCCAGGTGACGCTGCAGGCTGCGCAGGCTCAGGTGCAGGCTCTGGGCGACGCGTTCGGCCGAAGGTTCGCCATCCGGCAACTGCGCCTGCAGACAGCTACGCACCTTCTGCGCCCAGGTCGCCGCCTGCAATTGCGCGAGATTGCGTTCGAGCATCGCCTCGTTGAGTTCGGCCAGTTCCGGGTTGCCGTCGTCCAGGTACTGGTCCAGTGCCGCGCGCGAAAAGCGCAGCAGGTTTTCCGCCGCGGCGAAATACAGCGGCGCGCGGAACACCGCATGCCAGGGCTGCGGATCGGCCGGCTGCGGACGTTGCAGGTACAGCGCCAGCGGGGCGAAATCGCGGCCCAGGCGGTTGCGGCAGCTGCGCACATAGATCGCGGCGAACGCATCCAACGCCTCGGGCGCCGGCGGCGGGCCGCCCGCGGGCGCATGAAAACGGAATTCATAGGTATCGCCCACTTCGCGCAACTCCAGCTCCAGCACATCGCTGACCACACGGTGGTAGCGAACGATGCGCTCGAACACTTCGCGCAGGCTGCTGCTGGCGTTCAGCGCGTAGCCGAGGGCATGGAAGGTGGTCGCACTGACGTATTGCGAAGTGCTCAGGCCCAGCGCCGGATCGCCGCTGGCGGCCACCGCCAGCTGCCACAACCGGGTGGTGGCCGACAGCGGGCAGCGCGCGTTGGGCGTATCCAGCAGCGCCGGTTCGAGCCCGGCCTGACGGCACAGCGCGGCGCTGTCCAGGCCAAGGGCATCAAGCTGCTTGCGCAGGGCGCGGGTCCAGCTGGCCAGGGTGGTGGGTTCGGCAGTCATGCGGGTTGGCGTGTCCGGTCAACAGGTTGGCGTGCTCGGTCGGGCGCGATGGCGGCCGGCGCGGCACAGTGACGTCATTGTCCACGTACAAGAGGATGTAGGCATGTCCCTTACCCCCGCAAGTGTTGCCACGCTGAATGACGCGCAACGAACCGCGCACATTCGCCAGACGGTGATGACCCATGGCGCCGAACTGCGCCAGCGCTACCCTATTCTGCAGCATCAGGACGCTCTCGGCGCGACTATTCTGGGCTTTTCCCTGGCTGCCATGATCGGCTCCGCGGCGCTCTATCTCGGCGGTTACCTGGCATGGTGGGGTTGCCTGCTGCTGAATGCCTTCTTCGCCTCGCTGACCCATGAGCTGGAGCACGACCTGCTGCACTCGATGTACTTCCGCAAGCGCCGGGTGCCGCACAACCTGATGCTGGCGCTGGTCTGGCTGGCGCGGCCGAGCACCATCAACCCGTGGATTCGCCGCCACCTGCACCTCAACCACCACAAGGTCTCCGGCAGCGAAGCGGACATGGAGGAGCGCGCCATCACCAACGGCGAACCCTGGGGCCTGGCGCGCCTACTGATGGTCGGCGACAACGTGATGTCCTCGCTGATCCGCATGCTGCGGGCGAAAAGCTGGGCGCACAAACGCGCGATCCTCTGGCGCACCCTGCGCGTCTACGCGCCGCTGGCATTGCTCAACTGGAGCACCTGGTACCTGTTCCTCGGTTTTCACCTGCTCGACTTGGTCGCTGGCGCCGTCGGTGCACCGATCGCCTGGTCGGCGACCACGCTGCAGGTGATGGGCGTGGTGAATATCGCCGTGGTGGTGCTGGTCGGCCCCAACGTGCTGCGCACCTTCTGCCTGCACTTCGTCAGTTCCAACATGCATTACTACGGCGATGTCGAGCCGGGCAACGTGATCCAGCAGACCCAGGTGCTCAACCCCTGGTGGCTGTGGCCGTTACAGGCGTTCTGCTGCAACTTCGGCAGCACCCATGCGATCCACCATTTCGTGGTCAAGGAGCCGTTCTACATTCGCCAGCTGACCGCGCCGCTGGCGCACCAGGTGATGCGCGAGATGGGCGTGCGCTTCAACGACTTCGGCACCTTCGCCCGCGCCAACCGCTGGACCCGGGTCAGCGAACCGCAGCCGGCGGCGCAGACCCAGGCCGCCTGAATGCGGGCGCGGCGTCGCTGCCGCGCCCTTCCTCTTCCGCCATGCGATAAGCCGATGAATGTATTGATCGTCCACGCCCACCCCGAACCACAGTCGTTCTGCAGCGCCATGAAGGACCTGGCGCTGGCTACCCTGCGCGGCGCCGGGCACGTCGTGCAGTGCTCCGACCTCTATGCCATGAACTGGAACCCGCTGGCCTCGGCCGCCGATTTCCTCGAACGCAACGACCCCGACTATCTGGTCTATGCCCTCGAGCAACGCCATGGCCACGAACGCCAGGCGCTGGCTGCGGACATCGCCGCCGAGCTGGACAAGCTGCTCTGGGCCGACCTGCTGATCCTCAACTTTCCGCTGTACTGGTGCTCGCTGCCGGCGATGCTCAAGGGCTGGGTCGACCGGGTGCTGGTTTCCGGCGCCTGCTATGGCGGCCGGCGCTTCTATGATCGCGGCGGGCTGGTCGGCAAGCGCGCGCTGCTGAGCTTCACCCTCGGCGGCCAGGCACATATGTTCGCCGACGAAGACGCGGTACATGGCGAGTTGCAGCTGATGCTGCGACCCTTGCTGCGCGGCACCCTGGCCTACACCGGGTTCGCCGTGCTGCCGCCGTTCTCCGCCTATCACGTGCCCTATATCGACGCGACGGCGCGCCAACAGCTACTCGATGAGTACCGCGATCATCTGCTGGACCTGGAACACCTGCCCACGCTGACGATGCCATCGCTGGCTGACTTCGACCGCCACCTGCATCCGCTGACCCGCGAGGTAACCGTATGAAAACCTGGATCTGTATCGTCTGCGGCCTGATCTACGACGAAGCCCAGGGCTGGCCGGACGAAGGCATCGCCGCCGGCACGCCCTGGAGCGAGGTACCGGACGATTGGCTGTGTCCCGACTGCGGGGTGAGCAAGGGCGATTTCGAGATGCGCGAGATCTGATAGGCCCGGTGCGCGCGGCGCACCCTACGGACTCTGACAATGCGCTCTTGTAGCCCGGATGAAATCCGGGAACGCTTGTGCGGCTGGCAACATTCCCGGATTGCATCCGGGCTACGAAATTGCAGAGCCTCACGACCGCGCAGCGGATAAAAACCTGCCGCCTCGTGAAAACGACCTGCTAACGAGCTTCGACCAACTGCGGCTCGGCGAAATAGCTCTCGGCGCGTTCGCCGGTATTGTCGCTGTCGGCGGCGAAGACCACGCCGAGAACCCGCCGCGGCGCGCTGCCGAAAGCGGCAATGGCGTCCGCACGCAGGTCGCGGTGTTCCGTCAGCCACTGCCCGAGCGGTGCCTCGGGACCGCGCAGCACCAACATCTCGACGGTCTCGGTGTAGGCGCTGCGAGCGTGGCTGCCGGGCGCCTGGCGGTTGTCCCAGACATAGCTGAGGGTCGCCGCAGGCAGGTCCGGGTCGAAGAAGGTGCGCGCCAGGCGCAGCTTCTGCCGGGTGAGGAACGACAGCGTGTCGAGCGGGTAATCGAGCAGCACATAGACCCGCGCCGCATAGTCATCGCCGTCGCGGGTGGCGAAGCGCGCCTTGTCCAGCTTGCGCTCGGTGCGCCATTGCCAGCTCAGCTGCCAGGGCCGATCGCCCGGCAGGTCGAGCGGATGCAGCAGGCCACCGGCCGCCGCGTCAGCCTGGATATGCAGCACCTGGCGGCCACCCTGCTCGACCAGACTGCGCGCCGATGGCTTGAGTTTGGGGATATCCGCCAGGCGCCAGGGCACCGACCATTCACCCGCGGGCGGGCCGGAGGTCCAGGGCGCGAGCTGGTTGTCACCGGCATGCGCCAGTGGCGCCGCCAGCAGCAATGCGATCAATAGGCCGCGCATCAGCTTCTGCGCCAGGCATGGAAACGCTCGACCAGACGCAGCAAGCCCTGGGGAGCATGAGCGCGCTTCCACTCGCCAGCCGCGTACTTGTTCGCTTCGGCCATGGTCGGATAACTGTGGATGGTGCCGAGAATCTTGTTCAGGCCCAGCCCATGCTTCATCGCCAGGACGTATTCGGCGAGCAGTTCTCCGGCGTGCTCACCGACGATGGTCGCGCCGAGAATCCGGTCCTTGCCCGGCACGGTCAGCACCTTCACATAGCCATGGGCGGCCTCGTCGGCAATCGCCCGGTCAAGGTCGTCGATGCCGTAGCGGGTCACTTCAAAGGCGATGTTCTGCGCCCTGGCCTCACCTTCGGAGAGGCCGACCCGCGCTACCTCGGGGTCGGTGAAGGTGCACGCGGGGATCACCCGATAGTCGGCCTTGAAGCGCTTGAACGGAGCGAACAGCGCGTTGACCGCCGCATACCAGGCCTGATGCGCGGCGAAATGGGTGAACTGGTAGGGGCCGGTAACATCGCCCACGGCGTAGATATTGGGGAAGCGCGTGGCCAGGTATTCGTCGGTTTCCAGGGTGCCGTTGGCGCGCAGGGTCAGGCCCAGCTCCTCGACGCCGTAGCCCTTGACGTTGGCCACCCGGCCGAGCGCCAGCAGCAGGCAATCGAAGGCGATCGTCACCTCCTCGCCGGTATCGACACGACGCGCCACCATGCGCTGCTCGCCGTTGACCAGCTCGAAGCGCTCGGCCCTGTGCTGCAGGCGCACATCCACGCCGTCGGCGCGCAGGCTGGCGAGCACCAGCTCGCTGGCGTCGGCATCCTCGCGCGGCAGCAGGCGCTCAGCCAACTCGACCTGGATCACCTGGCTGCCGAGGCGCTGAAAGGCCTGGGCCAGTTCGCAACCGATCGGCCCGCCACCGAGCACCAGCAGCCAGCGCGGTTGTTCGCGCAGGCTCCAGATGGTGTCCGAGGTGTAGCCGCGCATCTGCTCCAGGCCGGGGATTTTCGGCACCAGCGGGCGGGCGCCGGCGGCAATGATCAGGTTGCGGCTGGTCAGCGCCTGGCCGTTCACCTCCACGGTCCAGGGCGAAAGGATTTTCGCCTCGCCCTGGATCACCTCGACGCCCAGGTCGGTATAGCGCTGCACCGAATCATGCGGCTCGATATCGGCGATCACCCGCTGGATGCGCTGCATCACCGCGGGGAAATCCACCTCGCCAGCGACGCCGGTGAAACCCAGGGCCGGGCCCTTCTTCAATTCGTTGGCCAGCTTGGCCGAGCGCAGCAACGCCTTGGACGGCACGCAGCCGGTGTTCAGGCAGTCGCCGCCCATCTGGTGTTTTTCGATCAGGCTGACCTTGGCTTTGACCGCCGCGGCGATATAGGCGCTGACCAGGCCCCCGGCGCCTGCGCCGATCACCAGCAGGTTGCGATCGAAGGTTCGCGGCTTGTGCCAGCCGGCATACACCCGCCGCGCCTTGATCATCTCCAGCAGCTTGCGCGCGACCAGCGGGAACACCCCGAGCAGGACGAAGGCGCCGAGCAGGCCCGGCGAAAGAATCCCCGCCAGTGAATCGAGCTGGCCCAGCTCGCGCCCGGCGTTCACGTAGACCAGGGTGCCCGGCAGCATGCCCAGTTGGCTGACCCACCAGTAGGTGCGCAGCGGCAGCCGGGTCAGGCCCATCGCCAGGTTGATCAGGAAGAACGGCACCACCGGCACCAGACGCAGGGCGAACAGGTAGAACGCGCCTTCGCGTTCGACCCCGGCGTCGATCGCGGCCAGGCGCTGGCCGAAGCGCGTCTGCACCCAGTCACGCAGCAGAAAGCGGCTGCTGAGCATCGCCAGGGTCGCGCCCAGGGTGGACGCGAAGGACACCAGCACAAAGCCTTCGAGCAGGCCGAACAGCGCGCCGGCCAGCAGCGTCATCAGCGCCGCGCCGGGCAGCGACAACGCGGTGACCGCGACATAGGCGAGGAAGAACACCCCGGCCGCCAGCCAGGGCTGCGCCGCAACATCGGCATTCAACGCCGCCTGCTGCGCCTTGAGCGCTTCCAGGTTGAGGTACTGGCCGATGTCGAAGACGAAGAAACTGCCGAGTAGCGCCAGGATCAACCCCAGCAAGGCGATTTTGCGGCTATTCATTGGCTTAGCGCCTCCAGCGCGCACAGGCTTTGGCACAGGCTGAAGCCGGCCAGCAGGGCTTGCTGCGGACGATCCGCGCAGCCCCCGAGAATACGGGAACGGTAGGACAACGCCGCCGGACTGCCGGCCGGCCACTGACGGTCGAAATCGGCGAGAAAACCAGCATGGTCGTAATTCAACGGCAGCGCCTCGATATACAGCCCGTCGCGCTCGCAGCGATACAGCGCGGCGGCATGGGGCGTGGTGGCGATGCGGCTGAGCAGGCCGTAACGGCCACCGGCGAAGTTCGGCATGCCGGCCGCGCCGTTATTGATCAACGCACCATGGCGAAGGTTCAACGCCACGGCGGCGCAAGTATGGCTGCTGGCCAATACGCTCAGCCGATGGGTCATCAACCACTGATCGAGCTGCTGTTGGCGCTCTGTGTTACCGAGGGCTTCGCGGGAACAGCTCCAGCCGGCCAGGGACTGCTCGTCACCATGGCTGATCGCCACGCGCCGACCGCCAACACTGACCAGCGCGGTGGCCGGTCGCGCCGCCAGGCGTTCGGCCAGCCCCGGCAACTGCTTCAGGGTTTCGTTCAACTCGGCCTGGATCGCATTGGAGCGCTCGACCACGGCTTCCTCCACCGTCGGCGGATAGGCGCAGCCGCAACCGGCACCGCTATCAGCCGCGCGGCCGAGTTCGGTTTCGACATTGCCGCGCAGCGCCAGGTGGCGACTCAAGCCCTGCTCGATGGCCTGGAAGATTTCCGGGTCGCGGTCGAACCAATGCGCATCGCCGTTAAACACGACGCGCGCGCCCGGCTCGGCGGCCAAACGCTTGTCCACTGCGGCCAGGGCCTGGCGATTGCCATAGAGGCCGCCGACCACATAGAGGGCGTCGCACTCGAAGAGCGGCTCAGCGCTAAAGGCATCCTGTGCCAGGCGGTAGTCCAGCGGGCAATCGCGGCCGGCGCGCATCAGGCTTTAGCCCCCAGCCAAACAGAGGTAGGGTGCGCCGTGCGCACCAACTCAGCAGGCAGAAGCCTGGTGCGCACAGCGCACCCTACGACGCCAAGCAGCATCAGGCGCCCCTCCGCAGCCAGCCTGGAATCAGGTAGCCGAGTACGCACAATCCCAGGCCATACAGGTTGGTACCGAGCAACAGCGCGTACTTGCCGTCGCCGATGGCCCAGCTCTGCGGAATCCAGCCCAGGGTCAGCGCCACGCCCAGACCCAGGCCGATCCAGAAACTCAGGTGAAAGCCCAATCGGGTCGGCGTGGTCAGGCCATGCAGAATAAACACCGGCGCCAGGCCGATGACCATGGTGCCGCTGATGGTGGTGGCCTTGAGAATGTCGGTGCCGGCGATCATCGGCAGGTTGCCGAACAGGGCGAACAGCACCATCACCGCCATGCCCACGCCTATGGCTTTCTGGCCGAGGTCGCGGCCGGCCAGCTTGGGCAGTTCGCGCCCGGCCAGTTTGGCCAGGCTGGAGAAGGTCGAGTCCAGGGTCGAACCGGCCGCCGAGACCATCACCACCGTCATCACCAGCAGCGCGCCGATGCCCAGGGTCTTGGCCAGCGCCGCCGGTACGTTGTCCGAAGCAGCCAGGCCTGTGAGTTGCGCATGCACGCCGATCAGGCTGAAGGCGAGGATGGCGATAAAGCCCAGCACGCCGGCGATCAGGAACGAGCGGCGCATGGTCTTCTCTTCGCTGATAAAGCCGCGGTCGGTCAAAACCGGATCGTGAAAGCCATAGCTGAAGGCTTGCAGACCGGCGACCAGCAGCAGGTCGACCCCGGCATTCAGCGCCCAGTTGCTGGTGCTGGCCAGCTCGGCCGGCGAATGCTGCGGCAACACCAGGCCGAGCACCCAGACCAGCGCCACGACGAAAATCGCCGCCTGCGCCGCGTCGGTGAGGATCGAGCTGCGCAAGCCGCCGCGCAGGCTATAGGCCAGGGTGACGGCGGTGAACAACAGCGCCGAGGCAATAAATTCGACGCTGCCGGCGTCGCCGTAATAACCGCCGACCACCGCGGTGTTGCTCCACACCTCGTTGAACAGGCGAATCAGGATCGCCGCGGAAAACGCCAAAGCCGCGCCGCGGCCGTAATGGCTGCTCAAGAAGCTCACCAGCCCGGTGGCGGCGAAGCGCCGACGCAGGCGGTAGATGACGAAGCCGGTCAACGGAATCGACAGCCAATACATGGCATAGGCCAGGCCGCCGACCAGGCCATAGCTGGCGCCGAGGTTGGCGGCGTTGGTCACCGACTTGGCGAAGATCCAGCTGATAAAGATGCTCGAAGTCAGCAACCAGGGCGCCGCGCTGCGGCCCTGGTCGTCTTCGCCATTGAAGAAGCCACCGATGGTCACGGCGCGCGGCGAAAACGCAAGCATCAGCGCACCGTAGACCACGAGAAAGCCCCAGAAAAACAGCCCGGTCAGACTGGTGAGTTGCATGGAAACTCCTTATTGAACAGGGCGTAAGCTGGGGTTCATCGTAGGGTGCGCCGCGCGCACCAATAGTTCAGTACCAGCGTTGGTGCGCATCGCGCACCCTACGGGGTTAGTCATTCAGCGCGCCGCCACAACTGGAGCCCTGCCCGGCGGTACAGGCGAAGCAATGGTCGCGGGTGACGATCGGGTTGCCGTTCAGGCTAGCGTCGAGCAGGTCGCGTAAATGCGCACGCTCGCGGCCGATCAACTGGCCCTGCAAGTCCAGCGGCAGGTCGAGCATCTGATTGAAGTCACAGTCGTACAGGTAGCCCTGCCAGTCGACGCTGACCAGGCTGCGGCACATCAGCGGCGCGAGGTTTTCCGGGCGGTAGCTGTCACGTAGCAGCTGCATATAACCGTTGAACTGGCCCTTGCTGACCAGGGTGCTGCCAAAGCGCGCGATCGGCTGGTTGGTGATGCACAGCAGATGGTTGAAGCGGATGCCAAAATCTTCCAGCAGGTGGCGCTTGTAATCGGCCTCCAGCGCGACTTGCGGCGGCGGCAGGCTCGGGCCTTGCGGGTTGTACACCAGATTCAGCAGCAAACCGCTGCCTTCCTGACCGTACCCCAGGGCGTTGAGCTGTTGCAGGCCTTTTATGCTGGCGTCGAACACGCCGTCGCCGCGTTGTTTGTCGACGTTATCGCGCGAGTAACAGGGCAACGAAGCGGTAACCTCGACGCCCTGTTCGGCGAGAAACTGTGCCAGGTCTTCATAACCCGGCTCGCTGAGAATGGTCAGGTTGCAACGGTCGATTACCCGCAGCCCCTCGCGCCGCGCGTGCCGGACGATTTCGCGAAAACGCGGGTGCATCTCGGGCGCGCCGCCGGTCAGGTCCAGGGTGTGTACCGGGTGGGCGTCGATCACCTGGTGCAACAGCGCCAGGCTCTCGTCGGTCATCGCCTCGGTGCGCGTCGGCCCGGCGTTGACGTGGCAATGCAGGCAACGCTGGTTGCAGCGGTAGGTCAGGTTGATCTGCAACGCTTCCAGCATGCCACGGCGGATTGCCGGAAAGGCCAGTTGGTCGAGCAGAGGAAGCATCGCGTGCACGGCTGACTCCTGATTGTGCGGGCACTCGTGGACGAGTGCAGCGCTGGCTGATTGTCACTATAGAGAATGCTCAGGTGCTTTTGTTACAGCCACGGGTTGCTGAATTATTTACCATTAGTTATACAAGACTTATGCATTAAGCACATAAATGGTAAATTTTTGCGCCCAAAGGCGCCTCAGCGAGGAAAACCCCATGCTCGTTCGCCTCACCTATGCCAGCCGCGCCAGTCATTCGGTCTCCGCCGAATTGCTGCGTGTCATCCTCGACAGCTCGCAGCGCAATAACCCCGCCAAGGGCCTGTCGGGCATCCTCTGTTGCAACGCGGATATTTTCCTGCAAGCCCTGGAAGGTCCGCGCGAAGCGGTGAATGCCTTGTATATGGGCCTGAGTGAGGACACCCGGCACAAAGACCTGACCATCCTCGACTACAGCGAGATCGACGTCCGCCAATACGGCAGCTGGAGCATGGGTTGGGCCGGGGCCAAACACGCCAACCGCGAGCTGTTCCTGAAGTACTCGGGCAGCGACCGCTTCGACCCGTTCAGCATGAACGCAGCGCAGGTCGCCGGTTTGCTGCGGGAGCTGAGCGAAAGCATCAGCCCGATGAAAACACCGCTCTTCAGCTAGGCCCTGAAGACAATCCCGGGGAGCGCTCGCGAATTTCATCTATGTCTGCCCCCAAGACCCGACCTCGTAGGGTGGATGACGCTTCACCCATCCACCAACTGCGGCGGCGCCAGCTACGAGCCCCACCC